>JAZRMX010000032.1:0-18944 GCA_045647885.1 Bacteroidaceae bacterium | reverse complement strand
ATCCGACTTATAGGAACGGCAACGACAACCGCCATACCCAGCATTATCATTGTGCCGATAATACCATTGGCAATACCGCCTGGAATGGGCTCTCCCGCTTCGATAGCTTTCATTGCTTTGTATGCTGTAGGAGTTGGTTCGGTAAAGAAGGCCCACGATAGCTGGTCGTAACCACGCAATAAAACTTCTCCCAAAATAGCAAGCAGAGGAACGGCCGTGAGCGCTGCAAGAACGCATACACTCCACAGCATCAGTTTATCCTTTGCCAAACGATTTTTTATTTTGAATGTAGTCATAGATTAAGATATTCTTGCACGTTTAATCATTATCTTTCCCACCATGTTTATTGTTGCTGTTATAAGGAATAGTATCAAGCCAATGGCAATGAGTGATGAGAGTCGCAGACCATCAGCCTCGCCGAATTGGTTGGCTATGATTGATGCCATTGAGTTTCCGGTAGAGGTGATTGAATTAGGGATATTATTGGTATTGCCAATAAGCATCGTCACGGTCATTGTCTCGCCCAATGCACGGCCAATGGCCAATATATATGATGAGAATATTCCCGAACCTGCAACTGGGAACACAACCTTGCGGATAACCTCGGCACGCGTCGCTCCCAAGCTGTATGCACCCTCCTTTAGGTCATTCGGTACCATTTTTATAAATTCTGCACTAAGCGATGCTGCATATGGGATAATCATAATAGCCAAGACCAATGAGGCGGTGAGAATACCCGAACCCTGTTCCGAAATATCCAATGCCATAATAATCGGACGTAAGGTGTAGAATCCCCACAGGCCATAGATGATTGATGGAATACCTGCAAGCAGGTCAGTTACGGTACTCAGTACAGCAGCAATCTTTGTTCCCTTGAAATATTCGCCCACGAACAGTGCAACAGGTAGTGAAAAGGGAATACAGAAGATAAGTGCCAAAAGTGTGGTCATCAGCGTACCGGTTATGAATGGCAACGCACCGTACTGCTCTGCCCCCTCGGTGTAGCTCCACTCCGACGAAGTGAGGAACTTGAAAAAACCGAAATGCTCAAACGCATCATACGCGTCAGTGACGAGGGCGTAAACTACGCCCCCGCACACAGTGGGTACAACCAATGCTGCTATGAATAATATTACTCTGTATATTTTATCGTTCATAAAACTCTGTTATTGCAGTATTGCTACTTCGTCGAATGTAACAGTCTTCAGGTTCTTGAAGCTCAACTCCTTTGCCTTTGCAGGAAGTGGAGCGTAGTGTACCTCGGAGGTAATCTTCTGTGCCTCATCAGAGAGGATGTACTTCAACAAGTCGAGTGTAGCCATAGCCTGCTCCTTTGAACGGTCAGAATAATTCTGCTCCTTGTAGATGATCATCCAAGTGAAAGTTGAAATAGGATAAGCTCCTGCTGCATTGGAATTGGTAATTGAGCAACGTGTATCTGCAGGAATCTCGCCTGAAGCCGCAGCTGAGATACTTGCTGCTGTAGGCTCAACAATCTCGCCACGCTGGTTCTGAATCTTTGCGTATGCAATCTTCTGTGCAAAGGCATACTCCGAGCCTACATAACCGATAGAGTTCTTTGTCTGTTTGACTACACCTGCAACACCTGGGTTACCCTTTGCAGCCTGTCCCGAAGGAAAGTTTACAGACTTGCCTGCACCGAATTTCTCTTTCCACATAGGGCTCACCTTTGTCAAGTAGTCAGTGAATACGAATGTAGTACCTGAACCGTCAGAACGGAATACCGGGATAATAGCCTCGGCAGGGAGTTCTACACCGGGATTGAGTGCAGCCAAACGCTCATCGTTCCACATCTTTATATTGCCTGCAAAAATATCGGCAATGACTTCACCCGAAAGGTTGAGTTCGTTTACTCCATCAAGGTTGTATGCTATAACCACTGCACCCATACAAGTTGGAATATGAATCACAGCGTTCATATCAGCCATCTCTTTGTCGGTTAGAAAAGCGTCGCTACCAGCAAAATCCACAATCTTGTCACGAAGATTACGCACACCACCACCGGAACCGATACCACCATAGGCTACTGCGTCGCCATTCACCTGAGCAAATTGCTCGAAAACCACGTTGTAGAAAGGAAGAGGGAATGTGGCACCTGCTCCTGAAAGTTCCTGAGCCTTACGACCTTCGTTAGTTGTACTTCCGCCACAAGATACTATTGCAAGGGCGACTAACAATGTCATTACTGATGAAAAAAACTTTTTCATATTGTTCTTTATTAAAGTGTGTTATTAAAAACCAAAATAGCAATTTACGTATGCAGAATATTCATTTTTTCTTCCATCAGCTTTAGGCATACTCATTCTGAAGTTTGGAGCAACTTTCACATACTTACCCAACTTGAATTGTGCACCGATGATTGCAGCCTGTTCATCTTTTGATATATTCCAATCGTTCTTTGAGTATAAGTCGTCGAATCGTGCATAAATATCGGCATTCTTTACAACCTTTACCGATGCAAATGCTGAATAGCCGAACTGGTCATTGCCTTTTGTGTTTGAAGCGTTAAGCATATGGTTATACTCTGCACCGATAGTGAATCTGTCACACTTGTAACCGGCAAAGGCTGCCATATTATAAACATCCTTTTTATCCTCTTCGCCACTCTCGTTTAAACCACCGTACAGACGTATCTGAAAACCTTTCGCGGGGGTGAGTGTAACACCTAAACCGTAGTTCAGACCATCGTTTTTTTGGATTTTCTTATATCCCTCACCATTTACTATAATAGCATCAACTGATACCCAATCGGCAAACTTGTATGATGCAGACAAACCTAAATCGGCACTGCTGCCAAATTTGTATTCATCTTGGAACGATTTCATAATGTAACGGTAACCCCAGAACTTTTCTTGGAAATTGAATTGGGTGGTTGAGATTAGACCGCCGTTCAATGTTAGGTTTCCTTTCTTCCAAGAGACCATTGCATTCTTGATGTATGCGATACGTTGATAATCGGAAACATCGCTCGATTTACCTATGTCCATTACTCCTTTTACAGAAAGACCATCTTTAAGTTTATACTCGTATCCCAAATAGCTACGCTCCAACTCAAATCCACGGTCATCGTTGGTTTCCCCAAATCCGGAATGGAAATTTCCGAATACCTGTACAATCGCTTTGCCCTTAGGCTCTTCAACTTTAGTATCCTGCGCCTGTGCAGTGATACCGATGCAGGCTAAAAGACCTGCCAAGATTACTTTTCTTTTCATTGTCATAAATGTTTTATTTGTTTGACACTGCAAAAGTATTGACCTAAAGTTTCATAATTGTTTCAAAAAAATTAGAGATATGTTAAGAAGTTGTTTAAAAGCGATTATAAAAACATCGTGCTGCCCACGCAGGAGCAGCACGATGTTGCAAATATGAATGTTGAGTTGTTATTTGTGAATATATCCCCGTTCGAGGTCTTGCGAAACGTTTATCATAAAGTCACCCATACGTTCATAGGTGTTCATTATATCCATATAATAGACCATTGTCTGATAATTGTTTGTACCGTTCTCCATCTCCTCAATAACTGCATCACGGTAGTTGTTGCGTAGGGTGTTGAGGTGCTCCTCGGCATTATACGCATTAGTAATATCCAAAAGTTCTCCCTTGTGAGCGGCAACAAGGTTGGCAATCATAACATCATACGCAGCAAGGAGAGCATCGGACATTGTATTAAGGTTCTTGAGCGCTTCGCTATCGAAACTTTTCTTGTGTATGTTTTTTCTTGATAGTATGCGGCTGATAGTTTCACCCGAATCGCCCAAAGACTCAAGCTCACCCACAATCTTATACATAGCCTTTATTTTAAGTGAAGTGCTTTCGCTTACTTCCCCGGCAGACACACCATTGAGGAACGATGCAATCTCATATTCAATACGGTCCGAAATCTCCTCATATTTCACAAGTTTGTTTCTCAATACCTCGAATTTATCGGCGTCAGTTTCTGCAACTGCCTCCTTTGCATATATAGCCCCGTTTTTTGATATTTGAGCAAAATGTATTATCTCGTCAAATGCTTGCTCTACCGACAGTTCGGGGGTAGATAGAGAACCTGCAGATATATATTTGAGTTTGAATACCTCTTTTTCCCGGTTCTTGGGCGAACGGATAATCCAACACACTGCATTTGCTATCCATTTTGTGAACCACACCAGCAACAATGTATTGGCCACGTTGAACATTGTGTGCAACATCGATAAACCGTAAAGCGCAGCAGTGCCCTCTACAGAGGTTGAATCTGTGACATAGAACCCTTCTGCAGCAGGATTGGGCAGCCCAAAAAGGTGTTCTGTGGTATATCCCACGATATTCAAGAATGGACGATATAAAATCAAAGCCCAAACGACACCGATGAGGTTGAAGATTGTGTGCGACATAGCGGCGCGTTTTGCTTGTGTATTACCAACAGCCGCAGCTATGTTTGCTGTAATGGTTGTACCTATATTCTCACCAAGTACCATTGCGCAGGCCATATCAAACGGTATCCATCCCATACTCAGCATAATGAGGGTGATGGCCATTGTGGCCGAAGATGATTGCAATATAAGTGTAAGAATTGTACCAAAGGCAAGAAATAGTAATACCGAAGCGAAACCGTGAGCCGACCAAGCTGTAACAAATTCCAATATCTCGGGTGTTTGTCGCAAATCGGGTACCGACTCCTTCATAAATGAGAGACCTAAGAACAAAAGGCTGAAGCCAACAATTAACTCGCCTATATTTTTACGCTTATCTTTCTTTGAATTAGAAAAGAGAAAACCGAATAGCATTAATGGAATGGCAAGTATCGATATGTCGGCCTTGAACCCCAGCCAAGATACCATCCAAGCTGTGATTGTAGTACCAATATTGGCACCCATAATCACACCGATAGCCTGTGTGAGAGTGAGTAGCCCTGCATTTACAAAGCTAACCACCATTACGGTAGTGGCCGACGAGGATTGAATAATGGAGGTAATACCTAATCCTGTTAAAACTCCTTTAAAGGGGTTTGAGGTCATTGCCGAGAGGAATCCACGCAAACGCTCGCCTGCGGCCTTTTGTAATCCGGAACTCATCAAGTTCATTCCGTAGAGGAACATTCCCAATGCTCCCAAAAGTGTAAACAATTGTAATATATCCATATAGTTTTAATTTGTCGAGTGCAAAGAAATTACAATAATGTTTCATAAATATTACAGAAAATATTACATTTTCATTAAATCTTTTTTCTCGCAATCATAATACCGAATATTCTCTATAATTTTGCGACATAAATAATATAATAAGGAATATGACTGTAGAACGTATATTGATTGTTGATGACGAGGAGACTCTTTGCGAAGTTCTGCAATTGAATCTTGAAAATGAAGGTTATGATGTAGATATAGTCTTCAGTGCAGAACAGGCATTGACTCTTGACCTGAAACAGTATTCGCTAATTCTTCTTGATATTATGATGGGGGAAATAAGTGGTATAAAAATGGCAAAGATGCTGAAGACCGATGTGAGTACCGCCAATATACCTATCATCTTTTGTACGGCACGCGACACAGAAGATGATATGATTATGGGGCTTAACCTTGGTGCCGATGACTATATTATGAAACCTTATACCATACGCAATGTAATTGCGAGGGTAAAGAGCGTATTGCGTCGCGCAAGCGGATATAAGGGGAATAATATAGCTGTGGAGAAAAACAATATTTTGCAAGTTGAGGGGCTGCAACTCGATTTGGAATTCAAACGTTGTCTTGTGGATGGTATTGAGATAAAACTCGCGCGTAAAGAGTTTGAACTATTGGCTTATCTTATTTCCCACCGTGGAAAAATCCTTTCACGCGAGCAGATCTTAAGCAAGGTGTGGAGCGATGAAGTGGTGGTGCTTGACCGTACCATAGATGTGAATATTACTCGTTTGCGTTCCAAGATTGGAACGTATGGCTCCTATATTGTAACACGTTCAGGTTTTGGTTATGGCTTCCGCGATTAGATTATCATATCATAAGCGACTTTTCCTTATGTTGCTCGCATTCTCGTGGACTATTATATTATGCTCTATTGGTTTTCAATATCTGCGCGAGAAGCAATATAAATCCGATTTCTTGAATGAGCAATTGCAATTATATAATAAGAATCTGCTTAAGGCTGTGGAAAATGGTTTTTCTTATGAAGATTATATAGCAAGAAACGAACAGCCTTTTGATGAATTGCGTATCTCTATAATTGCACTTTCCGGCTATGTTGTATACGACAACACTCTTCCTTCCGATTCCTTGGACAACCATCGTTATCGCCCCGAGGTTTCTCAGGCCTTGAAGAATGGTTCTGCTTATCATATAAGTAGACAATCGGCAAGTGATGGTCGTGAATATTTCTATTCTGCAACAAAAGGTGATAAGATGGTTATTCGCACGGCAATTCCTTATTCGTCCTCTTTAAAAGAGCTATTAAGGGCGGATTGGTCGTTTTTGGGTGTGATGGTTGTCGTTAGTCTTACAATGAGTGTATTAGCCTATTTTGCGACTCGCAGATTGGGCAAGAATATTGAACGCCTGAATCGTTTTGCAGCAAAGGCTGAAAAAGGTGAGGCTTTTGATGAAGACGAGCCGTTTTCCAACGATGAACTCGGTTCAATCTCCAACCATATTGTACAATTATATGCTCAGTGGCAGCAGACCATTAAAGACAGGGATATGGCATACGAGGCTACAATGCGAGAGGAACAGGAGAAAATACGCATAAAAAAACAGCTGACAAACAATATTAATCACGAACTAAAAACCCCGGTTGCATCCATACAGGTGTGTTTGGAAACATTACTTTCCGGAATAGACTTAAGTGATGATAAACGTCAGGGGCTTATAGAGAAGTGCTATACCCATAATGAACGCCTTCGTCGATTGCTTGAAGATGTCTCGCTTATTACCCGTATGGAAGATGGTAGCCAGCTTATATCTAAAGAACCGGTTGCAATAAATAGTATAATCGATGAAATTGCCGGAGAATTAGATATTCTGCCCGAGGATGAACGCTTTGTACTGCATTCCGATTTTAACGAAGAGGTTGTTGTTGAGGGTAATCTCTCGTTGATTGGCTCAATATTCCGTAATCTTACCGAGAATGCCATTGCTTATTCCGGAGGTAAGAATATTTATATCTCTTTAATTGAGAATAATGACAAATACTGCAAAATTCGTTTTGAAGATGATGGCTGTGGCGTTGAAGAAAAGCAATTGCCACGATTGTTTGAACGTTTCTATCGAATTGATAAAGGACGCTCGCGTAGGCTGGGAGGTACGGGCTTGGGCCTTGCTATTGTAAAACACGCGGTTCAGTTCCACGGTGGTATAATAATAGCGTGTAATCGCTCAAATGGTGGGCTTTGTTTTGAATTTACATTGAATAAAGTATAAGTTTACCCGTTTTTATAGTATTATTTATAATCTTAACTAATCATTTTTGTTCAATTTATAGAACAAGCCATAGTTTTTTGTAATTTTGCTTTCTGTTAATAAAACAGAGAAGAATAATGGGAAGAAAGAAATTTTCGGAACGTGAAATAAAAATTATACGCAAGTTGCTTGGTAGCAAAATGTCGGCCAATCGTGGCCAGCAGAAAATGATACGCCACACCTTGCGCACGGTATTCGAATTCAATATATCCGATTTTAACATTCAAGGCAAGGCATTTGGTCCTTTAGACCTTGATGAGTGTGTGCGTCGTGGTCGTATATATATACTCGACGAGGCTACCATTGAGGAGATGAAGATGCGACACGCCGAGAAGAAACAGCACGACGAGGCCTTGCGCCAAGCCGAGGCTATTGCCGATGGTGAGGCTGTTGACTGGCAGCAGGTGCTTAAAGAGTGGAACGAATATTACGGTACCAATATCGAAGGGTAACGCTTGTTTCGTTTTTTGGCAAGTATTCTAAGTCTTGTGCTGTAATTGATGCTTGTTAAAACTCTTTTTTGTGTTTTTTTTCTATCTGCGAAGAAAATGTAAAGTTTGTTGATAAGATTTTTGATTTTATCTGCTCGATTAACAGATATTTGACTATCTTCGCACTTTCAATTTTTAAACATATAAAAAATAAACATAAATTATGAAACGCGACGATAAAATTTTTCAGCTGATAGAGATGGAGCATCGCCGTCAGCTTAAAGGTATAGAGCTTATTGCTTCGGAGAACTTTGTAAGTAACGAGGTTATGCAGGCTATGGGTTCTTGTTTGACTAACAAATATGCCGAGGGTTATCCCGGTAAACGCTATTATGGCGGTTGCGAGGTTGTTGATATTGTAGAGGATATCGCACGCGAGCGTCTGAAAGAGCTTTTTGGTGCCGAGTGGGTGAATGTTCAGCCTCACTCTGGTGCACAGGCTAACGCTGCAGTGTTCCTTGCTGTTCTTAACCCCGGTGATAAATTTATGGGCTTGAACCTTGCTCACGGTGGTCACCTTTCACACGGTTCAGCAGTAAATACTTCTGGTCTTATCTATACTCCCTGTGAGTATAACTTGAACCCTGAGACCGGCCGTGTCGATTACGACCAGATGGAGGAGGTTGCCCTTCGCGAGCGTCCCAAGATGATTATCGGTGGTGGTTCGGCTTATTCACGTGAGTGGGATTACAAACGTATGCGTGAGATTTGCGACAAGATTGGTGCTATTCTTATGGTTGATATGGCTCACCCCGCAGGTCTTATCGCTGCCGGTTTGCTCGACAACCCCTTGAAGTATGCTCACATTGTTACTTCTACAACTCACAAGACTTTGCGTGGTCCTCGTGGTGGTGTTATTATGCTTGGTAAAGACTTCCCCAACCCCTGGGGCAAGACAACTCCCAAGGGTGAGGTCAAGATGATGTCGCAGTTGCTCGACTCGGCTGTGTTCCCCGGTATCCAGGGTGGTCCTCTCGAGCACGTGATTGCAGCTAAAGCTGTTGCTTTCGGCGAGGCTTTGCAGCCCGAGTTTAAAGAGTATCAGGCACAGGTTCAGCTCAATGCAGCTACTCTTGCTCAGGAGCTTATGGACCGTGGCTTCGGCATTGTATCCGGCGGTACAGACAACCACTCAATGCTTGTTGACTTGCGTGGCAAGTATCCCGAACTTACTGGAAAGGTTGCAGAGAAGGCTCTTGTTGCTGCCGATATTACTGCCAACAAGAATATGGTTCCTTTTGATACACGCAGCGCATTCCAGACATCGGGTATCCGCTTGGGAACTCCCGCTATCACTACTCGTGGCGTGAAGGATGATATGATGCCTTTCATTGCAGAGATGATTGAGACAGTGCTCAACGCACCCGAGGATGAGAAGGTAATTGCTTCTGTTCGCCGCAAGGTCAATGAGGTAATGGCAGAATATCCTTTGTTCGCTTATTGATATTAAAAGCATACAAGATAAAAAACCGGAGTCTCTTAATGAGACTCCGGTTTTTTATCTTGTATAGGGTTGTGTGCTTAGGTTTTTAGAAGATAAACCCGGCTGAGAAGCTGAGTACGTTGTAACTTCTTTTGCTGTGGAAAATGAGATTTTGGGCAGGGGAGTATATGTTGCTCTTGTTGCGGTGGAATCCCCAGTCGTATGTGATATCTATCATTACATTGTATATTTTAATGCCAAGTCCGAATTCCCAGTACCACTCGGTTTTTTTTGAATCTTCGTATAAGTCCTCATATTTGAAGTGGGAAAATTCCTGCTCGCTGATGGAGTTCAAGATGAATTTTACACGTGGGCCGGTGTATACGCTCATCCCGTAATAGGGGTAGTTTATGAAGTTGTATCCTAACAACAAAGGAACTTTCGCGCAGAATGTCTTGTGCTGGTACTCCGATGTGTTGGGGATGAAACCTGTGGCATTCTGTGTTTCGTAAAAGTCGTAGTTGTGATATGTGATACCTAATGCGGCCTCGGTCTGTAGGTAGAAGTTGTTTTTTGTAAAGCGTATGAATGGGGCTACAAAGAATCCCACTTTGTCGCTTTGTATGGTATTGTCGTTGAAACTATATCCTGCAATGTCAAAGTCTATGCTGTTGTATGTTATGGCCTGGAAGCCTGCTTTGACTCCATAATTTATCCTTAATGGTTCTTTCCTATCCTGCGCACCGGCAGTGACGCAGATAAGGAGCATTATAAGTGCTGCAAACAGGTTCCGGTACTTCATATACTATTTCTTTTTTACACTCCAGCCGAACTTGCCTATAAATTCTCCCAAATGAAAATATTTGCCGTGGGCATATACCAGAGGGTCGGCAGCCGACAAATCCCACTCGCCGGTTTCGGGGTTAAGGTATTTGTCATCGGCCTGAACGTTTACCACTTCGGCAAGGAACATATCGTGCGTGCCAAGCGGAATAATCTCTTTCACTCTGCACTCTATACTCAAGGGCGACTCCATAATTATGGGGGCCTTTATCTCTTTTGATGGACCATATGTGAGCCCTGTCTCCTTGGCTTTGTCATAATCCTTGCCCGAACGCACTCCGCACCAGTCGGTGGCGCGTGCCATTTCGGCTGTGGTGAGGTTTATGACAAATTCTCTTGTCTCCTTAATTGTGGGGTAGGAGTGGCGTTCGGGGCGCACCGATATGTAGCACATTGCAGGGTTGGTGCACACGGTACCCACCCACGATACTGTGAACATATTGTAGTTCTCGGGGGTGTCGCCGCAGCTTATAAGCACTGCCGGCAACGGGTATATCATTGTGCCAGGTTTCCAGTTTACTTTCATTGCTCCTCGGTTTATAAAAGTTTGGCTTTGCTCACTTTGGTCTCCTTCTCGCAGTAACGGCATTTTATTATGCCGCGCTCGGCGTCGGTGAGGTAAAAGTGGGTTGCCATAGGTTCATTGTTTGTAATGCAGGCAGGGTTGGCACATTTTACAATGTTGTGCAGCTCGGCAGGCATCTTAATCTCTTTTTTCTCTACAACCTTGTAATCGCGTATTGTGTTCAGTATTGCTTTGGGCGCAACAAGGGAGATGCGGTTTACTTCGTCTTCGGTGAAGAATTTGTCGGCTATCTTAATGAGGCCTTTCTTGCCCAGTTTCTTGCTGTCGAGGTTGTTGCCTATGGTAATGTTGTTCTGCATCGCGGGGATGTCGAGAAGGTTTACTACCGCAAAAAGTTTGTCGGCGGGTATGTGGTCTATTACGGTGCCGTTACAGAGTGCTGACACTTGCAAAGCCGGTTTTTCTTTATTCATAGCTGTGGGTGTGTTTAGATTTGTATATCAAGTACATCGCATATAAGTGCTTCACGCACATAGAGGCCGTTCTGTGCCTGTTGGAAATAGTATGCCTTGGGGTTGTCGTCCACGTCGTTTGCTATTTCGTTTACACGTGGCAGGGGGTGCAGAATCCTCAGGTTGGGCTTGCTGTCGGCAAGCATTGCGTTGGTTAGGCAGTAGCAGTTCTTTACTTTTTCATACTCCATAAGGTCGCTGAAACGCTCGCGCTGAACACGTGTCATATATATGATGTCGGCACTTGCTATCACCTCCTCGTTGAACTCGGTTGTCTCGGTGAAGGGGATGTTGTTGCGGCGGCAGAACTCACGATACTCCTCGGGCATATGCAGCTCCTCGGGGGCGATGAAGTGGAAAGTGGGGTTGAAGTGGCGCATTGCGTGCAGCAGAGAGTGCACTGTGCGGCCATACTTGAGGTCGCCCACAAGGTGTATATGCAGGTTCTCCAGTGTTCCTTGTGTCTTTTTGATTGAGTAAAGGTCGAGCATTGTCTGCGAGGGGTGCTGGTTGGCACCGTCACCTGCGTTTATGATGGGGCAGGGTGATATTTCGCTGGCGTAGCGCGCTGCACCCTCGAGCCTGTGACGCATAACGATGGCGTCGGCATAGCTTGATACCATCATAATAGTGTCTTTCAGTGTTTCGCCCTTGCTTGCTGAGCTTGTTGCTGCGTCGCTGAAACCGATAACTCTTGCACCGAGTCGCATTGCGGCTGTCTCGAAACTCAAGCGAGTGCGTGTGGAGGGTTCAAAGAAGAGTGAACCTATTACTTTGCCTGCGAGAATGTCGCGGTTGGGGTTTGCTTCAAATTTTTCGGCAGTCTCCAAGAGGGATAGAATCTTCTCGCGCGACAAGTCGTTGATGGATACTAAACATTTGCTTTTCATCGGTAAAGTCTTTTTATTTTTATTTGTATTGTTCCTGATACAAGGCCGAGGGAATGAGCTTTGCCTGTGTTCTCCTCAATTTCTTGTAAAGATATGAAAATATAATTGAAAAAAGTGTAGTATTGCGCGAGAAATTCTTCTATTTTTTTTTAATGCCTGCTGTCGTGGCTTTTCGTGGCTCTGTTTGCGCGCGTGATTGTGTGGTGGCCTGTGGGCGTCGGTTCGCCGGGCGTGCTGTTGTGGCCGGGTTGTTTTGTGTTGTAAAATGCTGATACTCAAAATTGGTTTACTATTCTTTTGAAATACGTTGATTTTTCCGCTGTTTTGTTGTAAATTTGTAGCCTATTATATGATGCGGTATTGTGTGGCTACGGTAGCTGCCGTTCTGCTCAAAATTGTTTTAACACACGACACAATGGTAAAAAAATTCTGTATATACTTGTGGTTGCTGTTTGCGGCTGTGATTTTTTTGGTTGCCTCGCTCTTTTTCTCAATTTCGCAGGGCTGGATAGGCTATCTCCCCGATATTGAAGAACTGCAGAATCCTTCATATAAATTCGCTTCGCAGATTATTTCGGCCGACGGAGTGACTATGGGCACCTGGTCGTACAGCAAGGAGAACCGTGTATATGTCGATTATAAGGATATCTCTCCCAATCTTATAAAAGCACTCATAGCCACCGAGGATGCACGTTTTGTGGAACACTCCGGCATAGATGCCCGTTCGGTGATGCGTGCTATTGTTAAACGCGGTATTTTAATGCAGAAGAATGCCGGTGGTGGCAGTACCATAACACAGCAGCTTGCCAAATTGTTGTACTCCGAGGTGTCGGGCAGCGAGATTGAGCGTCTTTACCAGAAACCTATAGAGTGGGTGATTGCCGTGCTGCTCGAACGTCACTACACAAAGGAGGAGATTGTTACCATGTACCTCAATAAATATGACTTTGGCTACAACGCTGTTGGTATAAAGAGTGCTGCAAATGTTTATTTCGGTAAATTGCCCAGCGAACTTAATATACAGGAGGCTGCTATGCTTGTGGGTATGTGCAAGAACTCCTCGCTCTACAACCCGCGTCGCCGCCCCGAAAAGACACGTGATCGCCGCAATGTGGTGCTTTCACAGATGGAGAAGGCCGGATACCTCACCGAGCGTGAGTGTGAGCAGTTGCAACAAACAGAGATGAAACTCGACTTCCACTCAACCGACCACAAAGCCGGCTTGGCAACATACTTCCGCCAGTACCTGCGTGGCGTGATGACTGCAAAGAAACCCGAAAAGAAGAACTATCGTGGGTGGCAGATGCAGAAGTTCTACGAAGATTCTCTGGACTGGGAAACAAACCCTCTTTTTGGCTGGTGTAACAAGAACGAAAAGCCCGACGGCAGCAAGTATAACGTATACACCGATGGTTTGAAGATTTACACAACCATTGATTCCCGTATGCAGAGATATATGGAGGAGGCGGTGCAGGAACACATTGCCGATGACCTCCAGAAACGTTTCTTTGCTGCAAAGAAGAACAAGAAGACTGCTCCTTTTACCGACGAGCTTACCGTTCAGGAGGTTGAGGAGATAATGGACCGCGCTATGCGCCAGAGCGACCGTTACCGCGAAATGAAAAAGGCGGGCACTACCCACGAGGAGATTGTGAAGGCATTCAACACTAAAGAGAATATGCGCGTCTTCAGCTATTCGGGTATGAAGGATACGCTTATGTCGCCCATGGATTCTTTGCGCTATTACAAATATTTCTTGCGCACTGGTGTCTTCTCAATGGACCCTCATACGGGTGAGGTGAAGGCATATGTCGGTGGCCCCAATTTCAACTACTTCAAGTATGATATGGCAAATGTGGGTCGTCGTCAGGTGGGTTCAACCATTAAGCCTTTCCTCTATTCGCTTGCGATGGAGAACGGTTTTTCTCCTTGTGACGAGACTCGCAACATTGAACAGACTCTTATAACCGAAGATGGCAAGCTGTGGAGCCCTAAGAATACATCGAAGAACCGTTATGGCGAGATGGTAACCTTGCGTTGGGGTCTTGCCAATTCCAATAACTGGATTTCTGCTTACCTTATGAGCAAGCTCAGCCCTTACTCTTTGCAGAAACTTGTTCACCAGTTTGGTTTGCGTAATAAAGAGATTGAGGCTACGCCGTCGCTCTGCCTGGGTGTGTGCGATGCTTCGGTTTCAGAAATG
Organism: Bacteroidaceae bacterium; assembly: GCA_045647885.1. Lineage (GTDB taxonomy): Bacteria > Bacteroidota > Bacteroidia > Bacteroidales > Bacteroidaceae > HGM04593. The sequence continues at coordinate 4,608 of JAZRMX010000032.1, read as the reverse complement.
GTAAGCGCCTACACTGCTTTTGTGTGCAAAGGTATACGTACGCTTCCGCTTTATGTGACACACATTGAGGATAACCAGGGAAATATTGTGGCAACATTCTCGGCACAGAAGAACGAGGTTATCAGCGAGGAGAGTTCTTACAAGATGATTGAGATGCTGCGTGCTGTGGTGAACGAAGGAACCGGTGGCCGCATACGCCGCGTATATAAGATTACAGCCGATATGGGTGCCAAGACCGGTACTACACAGAATAACTCCGACGGTTGGTTTATGGGCTTCACGCCTAACCTTGTTACCGGTTGTTGGGTTGGTGGCGAGGAGCGCGACATTCACTTTGACCGTATGAGTGATGGACAGGGTGCTTCTATGGCTCTACCCATATGGGGCTTGTATATGAATAAGGTATATGCCGACGAGTCGTTGCCTTATTCGCAGAAAGATACTTTTGATATCCCTCTCGGCTTTGACCCTTGTGCAAACTCTTTGTTGGTTCCCGCACAGGAGGAAGAAGAGGTGAAGATGGGTGGTTTTGATGATTTGTTTCAATAAATAAGAATATATGAAATTTGTAGGAATTATTCCGGCACGCTACGCATCGACCCGTTTCCCGGGTAAGCCTTTGGCGTTGCTGGGCGGCAAAACTGTTATTCAGCGTGTTTATGAGCAGGTTAAGGATTGTTTCGATGACCTTTATGTTGCTACCGATGACCAGCGCATTAAAGAGTGCGTCGAGAGCTTTGGTGGTAACGTGGTTATGACATCGGAGGATTGCAAGAACGGCACCGAGCGTTGCCTCGATGCTTACAAGCGCTTGAACCTTGACTGTGATGTTATTGTGAACATTCAGGGTGACGAACCTTTCATTCAGCACAAGCAGGTGAAAGCTCTTATTGCTTGTTTTGAGAACCCCGACACTGATATTGCAACACTTGTGAAGCCTTTTGAGAAGGCCGACGGACTGGAGCGTCTTGAGTGCCCCAATTCACCTAAAGTGGTACTTAACGAAGAGGGTTTTGCACTCTATTTCAGCCGTTCGGTAGTGCCTTATCTGCGTGGTGTTGAGAAAGAGGCTTGGCTCGACAATCACACTTTCTATAAACACTTGGGTATCTACGCTTACCGTGCCGATATACTTGAGACAATAACCAAACTTCCCCAGTCGCCCATGGAGAAAGCCGAGTCGCTCGAGCAGTTGCGCTGGTTGGAGAATGGTTACAAGATTAAAGTGGGTGTTACCGACATTGAAACCATCGGTATTGACACACCCGAGGATTTGGAGCGTGCAAAGGAATTTGCAGCATCCATAGGATTTGCCTGGAACGATTAAAGATGCATTGTCCGCCCGAGATAAAGCCTATGAGCCTTGAATATTTGGCGTTGCCGGTAACTACGGTGATGCCAAATGGCGTTTCTCTCCATCACTTGCAGGGAGAGAATAAAGGCGTTGTGAGGCTTGATATCCTTTTTAAAGGCGGTTACTCGGTTCAGAGCAAGCCTTTGCAGGCTCTCTTTGCAAACCGTATGCTGCGCGAGGGAAGTAAAAACTACACGGCAGCCGAGATATCAAGGAAACTCGATTATTACGGTGCCTGGATTGATATGTACTCATCGCAGGAGTGCAATCATATTATAGTTTATGTACTCGCCCGTCATTTTGCCAGCCTCTTGCCGGTGGTGGAGGATTTTGTAAAGAATCCGCTTTTCCCCGAGGAGAACCTCTCTGTGGTGCGTAATAACAACAAAGCCCATTTTCTGATAAACAGCCGCAAGGTTGATGTGGTGGCGCAACGTTATTTTGAACGCGCCTTGTGGGGCGATGAACATCCTTTAGGAAGCATAATAAAAGAGGAGGATTACAACAATCTCACCCGTACCGACCTTGTTGAGTATTACAATTCTGTTTATTCGTCGCACAACTGCACGTTGTTTCTTACCGGAACCTGTGAACAGCAGGTTGTTGATGCGGTAACTGTGGCCTTCGGTAAAGAGTCCTGGGGTGATGCTCCTTGCGTAGATATTACCATTCCCGATGCCGTTACGTATAAAGGCAAGGTGCGCGTGCCTATGGAAGATACTCTGCAGAGCGCGGTTAAAATAGGATGTTTTACCTTGCCGGCTTCTCACCCCGATATTTATGATTTCCGTGTACTCAATGTGCTCTTCGGCGGTTACTTTAGTGGGCGTCTTATGAGCAATATACGCGAGGATAAGGGTTATACTTACGATATAATATCCGAGATTGATGCCTACGGCGAACGCAATGCCTTTATGATAAGTTCGCAGGCTGCTACGGAGTATGTGGAGCCATTGTTGGTTGAGGTGTATCGCGAGATTGACCGTTTGCGTAACGAAATTATCCCTGCCGAGGAGGTGGAGCTTGTGCGCAACTATATTATGGGCGAGCTTTGCCGCGAGTACGAGGGGCTTATAGCAAAGGCTGAGGTCTTTGTAAATGCCTGGTTGTCGGGCGAGAGCTTTGATAGTGTTAACCATTATATCGATGCCGTGAGAAATATATCGGCCGAGCGTTTACAGGAAGTTGCACGCAAATACCTCTCGCGTGAGAACCTCTTTGAGGTTGTGGTGGGTATGTAACCCTTAAGAACTTGAAGCGTTATGATAAAAGATTATAAAAACTACTCCCTGTTGCCACATAACACATTCGGCATTGATGCCGAAGCGCGTCGTTTTGTGGATTTCTCAACCGAAGAAGAGTTGCTCGCTTTGCTTGCTGGCGGGGTGGAGCGCCCCTTGCTTGTAATTGGTGGTGGCAGTAATCTGTTGTTTGCAGGTAATTACGAAGGTGTGGTCTTGCACTCGTCGATAGGTGGAATTGCTGTAACTGAAGAGGATGAGGAGTTTGTTTACTTGCGTGTGGGTAGTGGAGTGAATTGGGATTCCTTGGTGGAGTACACCGTGAAAAACGGCTGGTATGGGCTTGAGAATCTCTCCTTGATTCCCGGTGAGGTTGGTGCCAGTGCTGTGCAGAATGTGGGTGCTTATGGCGTAGAGGCCGGCGAACTTATATATAAGGTGGAAGCAATATCCATTGCCGATGGCGCAAAGCGTGTGTTCTCGCAGAGTGATTGCCGTTTTGCTTACCGCAACAGCATATTCAAGGCCGAAGAGAAAGGAATGAATGTAATTACATACGTTACATACAAATTAAAGAAGAATGGCGAGTTCAAGCTGGGATATGGTAATTTGAAGGAGCGTGTGGAGCAACTCGGTGGCGCAACTTTAGAGAATGTACGTCGTGCGGTTTGTGAAATACGTTCCGAAAAGCTACCTGACCCTGCAGAAACAGGCAGTGCCGGCAGTTTCTTTATGAACCCTGTGGTAACGGCAGAAAAGGCTGCAGCACTTGCTGCCGAATACCCTGCGATGCCGCAGTATGCTGCTGCCGGCGGAGTGAAACTCTCGGCAGGGTGGCTCATAGAGCAGTGTGGCTGGAAGGGTACGCCACACGAAAAGGTTGGAGTGTACAAACATCAGGCGCTTGTTGTAATAAACCGTGGCGGTGCTAAAGGCTGCGATGTGTTGCATTTTGCCACAGCTGTGTGCAGTTCGGTAAAAGAGCGTTTTGGTGTGGAACTCAATATGGAGGTAAATGTTATTGGTGAAGTAAAATGAAGTTGACATTTCTTGGTACAGGAACATCCACCGGAGTGCCCGAAATAGGCTGCTCGTGCGAGGTTTGTACATCGGGTGACCCACGCGATGCGCGCTTGCGTTGTTCGGCAATGTTGCAGTGTGGCGATGCGAACATTCTCATAGATTGTGGTCCCGACTTTCGTACACAGATTCTGCGCAATCCATTCAAGAAGATTGATGCGCTGCTTCTTACACACAAGCATTACGACCACACTGCCGGTATTGACGATTTGCGCCCCTTCTCGCGTTCTCGTGAGATTCCTATTTTTGCCGACAGGGAAACTGAAATGCAGGTGCGCTCAATGTATCCTTACTGTTTCAGCCATAAGAAATATCCCGGCGTTGCCAATATCACTCTGCGTAGCGTGTGCGCAGGAAATCCTTTTATGGTTTCCGGGGTTGAGGTTACTCCCATTCGTGTCTTTCACGGAATGTTCCCCATTTTAGGCTATCGCTTTGGCAAACTTGCCTATATTACCGATATGAGTTATATAGAGCCGTCGGAACTTGAAAAACTGAAAGGGGTAGAGGTACTTGTGATAAATGCTCTGCGTTTTTCCAAGCCCCACCGCACGCATCAGACTGTTTTGGAGGCGTTGGCTGTGGTGGAGCGGATAAAACCCCGCGTTACATATTTTACGCATCTTATGCACCATATAGGCCTGCACGCGAAGATTGAAAAGTGCTTGCCTCAAAATATTCGCCTTGCCTACGATGGTTTGGTGGTTGAGGTGTGATGATGTGGATTGTGTGAATGTTTAAATAAAAAATAGGCTCAAATAAATGAGCCTATTTTTTATTGTGTATTTTTCCGGCTCAACGTAAAAAGTTGAGGGGTAAAAAATAAATTCTTATTTTTGCTGTCAATAAATTTCAAAGACTATGCAAAAAGATGGTTACTCCCTTCTGCTCCCCACAGGCACACTTGATTATTTTGATGTTGTAAACGTTGTT
>JAZRMX010000031.1:0-27337 GCA_045647885.1 Bacteroidaceae bacterium | reverse complement strand
GAGGTAAATACCGAGGAATTCTCGGCGGCTCATCTTCATCGTGTAGGGGTTGCGGATTGCAGGGTAGTAATCCAGATAGAGTGAAATACGGTCGTTGCGTAACGCCTTTTGGCGCAAGGATGAATTTGTGAAAGATAGTGTCATGGCTATGTATACTTTTATTGTTTATACTTTTTGCTGCAAATTAAATTGGTGTTCCGATGGTGGCATCAATCACCATCAAGTAACTTTACTCAATCTTCGGTGGCTCAAAGAATTTGTCGAGTTCGGAGCGCAAAATCTTGGTGTACTTGCCAACCTTGATGCGAGTGATGTTGTGATACTTCACATAGTGGTAGAGCTGGTCGCGAGTAAGGTTGTATTTCGCCATCGCTTCGGGTATGGTGTAGTATTGCGGCTCTTCGGGTGTGGCGATACCTTTTGCTATATCGAAATGCTTTTTCGAGTAATAGACCATCTTGCCCTCCTTGCGTTTGGGGATTACATTCTTATATACAAAGGTGTAGATTGCCGATAGCGTCATACCGAACTTCTCCTGCAACTCTGCCACGCTGTACCACTCTGTAATGCTCGCATCAGGAGCTTTCTTGGCAAAGTAGGAGTCGATATGCTTCTTGCTCCAATATGTTCTGCCACGATTGAATGTGCGAGGGATATTATGCTCCTTCGCAATCTCATAAATCCACGACTCCTTAACACCAAATTTCTCTTTAATCTCGGCTGTGGTGTAGAAGTCGGTGATACTTTGCTTGCTTCTTGGTAGATGCTTTTTGTAAGGAGAAGCATTATCAAACAGAGCCTCAATGTCTCTTTTCCTGATAATAGTCTTTCTCTTTAGCTGAACCGATTTTATTAGATTCGTTTCAAGATACCTATAAAAGGTAGCCCTGCTTATACCGATATACTTTGCGGCTTCGCTTGGGGTAAAGAAATCCTTGTCAATGCAATCCTCTTTTTCGATTTGCTGATTGACCATTGTCTGAAATTCGCTAACACGCTTTTGCCTTGTTCTTTCTTTGTAGACAAGGTTAGCACAACGATGCGAACAGCATCGTGTCGTGGTTTTGTGGGCAATAAATAATTTGCCACACCACTCGCATTTTTTCTGAATGTTGATGTTACTAGCCATTTCATTTATCTTTTAATTTCGCCAAAAATGTATCTCTGTGTCTCACTGTGTCTCACAGCGTCTCATTTTTCCATCACCTCGCCAACGCAAAATCGCATTTCAAGTGGCGAGGTACACAGGAGGTACAAAAACAGGCGTAAAAAGGCTTAGCAACGATTAACAACGATGCTTGCACAAATAAAAATAGCACCCGTAAAGAGTGCTATATTAATCATTTATGATTGATTTAACTATTTAATAATCAACTACTTACTTGCCGATGCAGAAATTTGCGAATATAGAACCAAGGACTTCGTTGCAGGTCACTTCGCCCACAATTTCCGACAGGTTGCGGAGAGCGGCGCGCAGACTTTCGCTCACAAGGTCGCCACTGAGCCCGTCGGCAAGGCCTTGCTTAACGGCTTGTATGTTGGCGATGGCACGTTTGAGGGCTTCGTAGTGGCGGGCGTTGGTAACCACAACATCGTGCGACGATATTGATGGAACGGCCGCGGCACGAACGAGGAATTCTTCGAGGTGGTCTATGTTTATTGCAAGGCGTGCCGAAATTGCCCAAAGGTCACTCTCGTTCCACTCTATTCCATCGCCATATTTCTTCACCATTTCACCACCCCATTGCATCACTTTTGAGAGGGCTATGGGATCTACCACATCGCATTTGTTCACAAGAACGGCAAGGCGTTTTCCACGGCACATTGGGAGCAGGCGTTTGGCTAGTTCTTCAATGGATTGGGAATCCTGCAAGGGGTCTATCATCCACAGCGCGATAGAGGATTTCGAGAGTTGGTCGAGGGTGCGCTCTATACCCATCTTTTCCACAAGATCGTGGGTCTCGCGCAAGCCGGCGGTGTCTATGAAACGAAAGGTTACACCACCCAGTGTCATAATACCTTCGATGGTGTCGCGGGTGGTTCCCTGTATGTCGCTCACAATGGCGCGGTCTTCGTGCAACAGTGCGTTGAGCAAGGTACTCTTACCGGTGTTTGTTTCTCCCACAATGGCTACGGGCACGCCGTTCTTCACTGCATTTCCTATGCTGAATGAGGCTGCAAGATGGCTCATAACATCGTCAATCTCGCAACAGAGAGCAAGGAGTTGGCTGCGGTCGGCAAAGGTGACATCTTCCTCACCAAAGTCGAGTTCGAGTTCGAGGAGCGAGGTTAGCTTCAACAGTTTGTCGCGAAGCTGTGAGAGTTGCTCGCTGAAACCGCCCTTCAACTGGTTCATCGCCAAACGATGCGATGCTGCCGAGGTTGAGGCTATGAGATCGGCAACGGCTTCGGCACGGCTAAGATCCATCTTGCCATTAAGGAAGGCGCGCATTGTGAACTCTCCGGCATCGGCCTGGCGTGCCCCACCCTCGAACAGAGTGAGCAGGAGCTGCTGGGTGATGTAGGGCGATGCGTGGCAGCTTATCTCCACGCTATCTTCGCCGGTGTAGCTGTGTGGAGCGCGCATAACGGTCACGAGCACCTCATCGAGCAGTTCGTCGGGAGCGGTGAAAATGTCGCCAAAGGCTACCGTGTGGCTTTTACGGAGAGCGAGTGAGACACCCTTGCGAGGGGTGAATATTTTATCGACAATGGCCACTGCATGGGGGCCCGACACACGAATCACGTTTATAGCTCCACCCTGCGGGGTTGCCAACGCACATATTGTATCATTCATTTCAAATGCTTTATTACGTTTGTGTTGTGGTTATAAACAAAAAGGGGACAACGCCCCTTTTTGCTATGTGGTGAAAGAGTGAGGTATCAGATGCGGTCGAGCACTGTCTGTATCAAATCCTTCATCTTTTCGTTATAATCTACTGTTGCGTTCTTTGAGAGGCGGTTGGCGATGACAAGACACACGGTAACTGCCTTGTGTCCCATTAGCGCCGCAAGCCCGGCAAGTGCCGAGCTCTCCATCTCGAAGTTGGTAATCCTCTGTCCTTTGTACTCGAACGATTCAATGAGCTCGTTCTGTTTGGGAAATGCGAGGGGCACACGCAACTGCCTGCCCTGCGGGCCGAAGAAGCCGCCACAAGCAATGGTAACACCGCGCACCATATCGCTCTGTGCTATACGTTCAACAAGTTCTGCGTCGGCAGGCACGGTGTAAGGCGCACAAAGGAGTGGCGACCAATTAAGGTGTTCTTTAAATGCAGCCTCGAACTCGAGGTCGCACACATCGTTACGCCCGGCATAGAAATTGAGAAGGCCGTCGAAGCCCACCGACTTCACCGAACAGATGTATGAACCTGTGGGGCAATACTCCTGCAAGCCACCGCAAGTACCAATGCGCACAATCTGCAACTGCTTGAAGTCGTCCTTTTCGTAACGTGTTGTGAAATCGATATTTGCAAGTGCATCGAGTTCGTTTACTACAATATCAATATTGTCGCAACCGATACCTGTACCAACAACACTTATGCGCTTTCCTTTATAAGTACCTGTGATGGTGCGGAACTCGCGTGCCGAGAGGTCACACTCCTGCTCGTCGAAAAACGCCGCCACTTTGGGCACTCGGTTAGGGTCGCCCACAAGAATAATCTTATCGGCCAACTGTTCGGGTTTTACTCCCAAGTGGTACACTGCCCCATTAGGTTCAATGAGCAGCTCCGAAGGAGCGAAATAACGCTTCATAATCAACAAATTTTAAATGATCAACTCAAATAAATCTATAAACATCAGTCTTTTGCAATATTGTCGCGCATTGCTGTGTCGGCCTGGATATTTTTCATGCGATAATAATCCATAATGCCGAGATTACCGTTACGGAAAGCCTCGGCCATGGCTTTGGGCACTTCGGCTTCGGCCTCAATAACGTGGGCACGAGCCTCTTCGGCACGAGCCTTCATTTCCTGCTCCAGAGCAACGGCGATGGCGCGGCGCTCCTCGGCTTTAGCCTGTGCAATATTCTTGTCGGCATTGGCCTGGTCTATCTGCAACGCAGCACCAATGTTCTTACCTATATCAATATCGGCAATATCGATGGAGAGAATCTCGAATGCAGTACCGGCGTCGAGTCCCTTTTTAAGAACGAGTTTCGATATTGAATCGGGGTTCTCGAGCACCGCCTTGTGATTCTCGGAAGAACCGATAGAAGAAACAATACCCTCGCCCACACGCGCAAGCACAGTATCCTCGCCGGCACCACCAACAAGGCGTTTAATATTGGCACGCACGGTAACGCGAGCAATGGCAATGAGCTGAATTCCATCCTTTGCCACGGCTGTTACGTGGGGAGTGTCAATAACCTTGGGGTTAACCGACATCTGCACAGCCTCGAACACATCGCGACCGGCAAGGTCAATGGCAGTAGCCATCTGGAAAGAGAGTTCGAAATTTGCCTTCGATGCCGACACAAGTGCGTGCACCACCCTCTCGACGTGACCGCCGGCAAGATAGTGAGCCTCGAGTTCGTCGCGGGTAATATTTTCGAGCCCCGCCTTGTGGGCCTCAATCATTGCAGCAACAATTGTGTGGGGAGGCACATTACGAATGCGCATAAGAAACAGCTGTATGAGCGACACGTGTACACCCGATACCAAGGCCGACAGCCATAGCATGAAGGGTACATAATGAAAGAAAATGGAAAGCACCACCAGCACTGCGACGGTTACTATTCCGATAGTTACAAAGTCCATAATATATAAAATTTAAGTTATTCTCTGTTTGTTGCGCGGGCTACCCCGCAATAAAAAACCATTTATTTTCTCTTGACAAAAATTACGCTCTCGGTCATGCGCGACACAAATACCTGCGTACCGGCATCGATGAGCCCGTCGGCCGAAACCACCTCCAACTGCGAGCCATTGAACTCAGCCTCGCCCACAAGCGCAAGACGGGTGATTGCCACGCCTTCAGTACCCACAACAAGTGTTCGCGCAAAGGGGTTTTCAAGCGTGGAATCGATATTCTTTTTAAGCGCAAGCCTCTTGAGCGACTTGCCATACACCGCCCACATTATGAACAGCACAACAAGCGTTACCACAATGCCCAGTGTAACCCAGCCGGCAATTGCGCCCAGCACTGCAAAGGCATAGGCTATGGATGTCACAAACGAGCATATACCCAGTATACCGGTGATACCGAAACCGGGAATAAGCGCCACCTCAACGACCAGAAGCAGAGCTCCTAGAAACAAAAACACAGCAGTCAACACAAGTTCCATAGGACAAACATTTGTTAGTTACTTATAAATGGTACCAATCTCCAATCTCCTTATCTCGAACTCCATCTCTTGCAAGGAGTAATAATCGCTGTCGACCTGTTGCTCCAGGTTCAGGATTTCGTTGCGCATACGGGCTTTTGCCGCATCGCCGGCCACAGCATAAGCATCGCGTTTCTGTTGCAACACCTTTACATTTTCTTCATATTGCGCAGAGCCTTTCTGCCACTTCTGGAACAACGCCTTTGCCTGGGCATTCTTGAAGTCGTTCAACGAAGTATAATCGAGCGCATTATCAATAACAAAGAGGAAATCGCCGGTTTTCTTTTTGTCGTCGGCAACATCGTAAAACAGCATAGCCAGTTGCTGACGCGCCTTGCGCACCACTTCGGCATCGGTTTGGGTATAGGCTATGGAGCGTAGCTGTGCAAGGCCAAGAACCTTGTCATACCCATCACGTTCCACGTCGCAACGCTCTTTTATATCGCCGTACACAAAGACATAGACACACACCTTGCCCTCGGGCTGGCGACGATCTGTTGCAAACCAACCAAGTTCGGCAACCTCGTTCACCGCCATCATATAATCGTTAGCTGTAGAGTTAAAGGGCATGCCCACATTGTCGGGGCGCAGAAAACGGCCGTTTTCCGAGTCGTAACGGGTGATAAAAATATCATACCCGCCAATACTGCCCTCGCCGTCGCTGGCAAAATAGAGAGTCAAGCCGTCGGCAAGCATAAAGGGGTAATTATCATTGCCTTTTGTGTCTAACCCCTTGAGCTTTGCAGGCTTGCTCCATTGCTCGCCAACGAGGGTGCTATGATAAAGTTTCAGCAAGGAATCGCCGGCCACATCATCGCTCATTGCATAGTAAATGTCTGTACCGCGCTCAGTAGCCGAGAGGTAGCCGCCATCCTCGTCCTCCTCCTCGAAAAAGTCGGCAACCGTGTGGATGGAACCGGCATCACGCCCCATTCTGTAGGCCGACAGAAATTTATCCTTGTCAACCACAAAACTGTCAATTACACACACCTTGGCAGTGGAGGCAATCATACGATAAAGGCGGTTCACGCTATTGAGCCGGGTGCGATAGATGGCAACCAGGGAATCGTCGGTACTTACATCCAAGAAATCCTCATACTTCTCGGCAGCGGTTACATAGTCACAGCTATCGGCATATAGGTCGCCCAGATAACGGTGGGCATTCGATATCTTACGCGACGCTGCAAATTCAAGCATTCCTCTAATGTCGGCCGTGGTATCTTTTGTTTCGTAGCAGCAGACAGCATACCAGTAGTTCAGTTCACTGTTGCGGGGGTTCTGCTTGAGTAACCTGCCAAACATAGGCTTTGCCTCGGCATACTCACCGGCAAGGAACAACTTGCGTGCGGCATTCTTGTTCTGCGCCATAAGGAACGATGCCGAAAAAGCAAAAAAGAGACACAAATATATTATTCTTCTCATCGACTGAACCATTATCATTCAACAAAAAGAGCGGGGCGAACACCATACACACTCTTGTATTTATCGCAAATATAAATATAAAATACAACAAACACACCTTATTCAACAACATTTTAATACATTTTAAAAAAAGCCGGCAGGCAAACGGCAAATTTATGGCAACAATTCACTAACTTCGCAGCAAATTTGTGGCAGATGGCAAAATTCACCGAGGAACAGAAATTGTACAAGCGCATACAAGGGCGATTCTCCAAAGCGACAAAGGATTATTCCCTGCTCGAGAATGGAGACAAAATACTTGTAGCCCTCTCGGGCGGCAAGGACTCGCTCACAATGCTGCAGCTACTGGCCGAAAGAAGCCGCATACACAAGCCACAGATATCCATAGTTGCAGCGCACGTAGCGATGGTAAATATTCCATACAAAAGCAACAAGGAATACCTGCAAAACCTCTGCAGCAGTCTGCAAGTGCCATACCACCACCTGGAAAGAAGTTTCAACGCTGAAACCGACACGCGCCGCTCACCCTGCTTCCTCTGCTCGTGGAACCGTCGCAAGGCACTTTTTGAGCTTGCGCAGCAGGAAGGTTGCAACAAGATAGCCCTTGGACACAACATGGACGACTTCATTGAGACCATGCTTATGAACATAACCTTTCAAGGCGCATTCAGTGCAATGGCACCGGCAATGAAGATGGAAAAATTTCCCATAACCATAATACGCCCTTTGTGCCTCACAGCCGAAGAAGATGTTGAGAAATACGCGCAAATGCGCGCTTTTCCGCCACAAATAAAAAACTGCCCATACGAAAACAGCAGCAATCGCAAGCAGATGAAAGAGCTACTGGGCCACCTCACAAGCCTGAACCCCGAAGCGCGTTACAATCTGTGGGGAGCAATGAGCAACATACAGCCCGAACTGCTGCCACCAAAAACCGAGAAGAAACAGTAAAATTATTATACAAATGACAAAAATAATCCTAACCCTTGTGCTGCTCATAATATCGAACAGCTTCATGACACTTGCCTGGTATGGCAACCTTAAATTACAGGATATGAAAATCATCTCATCGAACACCCCGATGATATTCATCATCCTCATAAGCTGGGGAATAGCGCTCCTCGAGTACTCATTCCTTATACCGGCCAACCGAATAGGCAGCGACATAAACGGCGGCCCATTCTCGCTGGTACAGCTAAAGGTTATACAAGAGGTAATATCGTGCCTTGTATTCGGAATCATTGTATCAATACTGTTCAAGGGCGAGTCCTTGCAGTGGAATCACTTCGTTGCAGTACTATTCCTTGTACTTGCCGTGTACTTTGTATTCCTGAAGTAACAGCACGAAAAACAGAGCAAAAAGAGACAGAAAGAGCAGCCAACAAGCTGCTCTTTTTTTTACAAGTTACAGCACTGCCACCACTCATTTATATATAAAAAAGGAAAAAATAAATAATTTTGAAGAAAATTTCTTGTTTGATTGATTTAATTCTTCTATATTTGAAACTGATTTGTGCACATACACTCACCGGCAAAGTAACAAGAACATTGCCGGGCTGGCACAAAACAAGGTAAATTATTTATGCACAATATTTTATACACGCAATAATAATTAAACTACAACCCAATATGAAAAAAACAGTTTCAAAAAGTTTGAAAACCTGGGTGCTCTTCTCACTTGCAATATTCGTGGGAGGAACATTTACAGGATGTCAAGACGAGGTGGACCAGAGCAACCGCTTTACGTTCACAGGAGACCTTATTTCTACCTATCTGGAGGACCGTCCCGAGCAGTTCAGCCACTTTGTCAAGATTCTTGAGAAGGCCAGCATCGGTAACGGCAGCTCACAGGGTACCATCCTTAAGACATTGTCTACCTATGGTGCATACACCTGTATCGCCCCCACCAACAGCGCAGTAGAGAAGTTCGTAGCCGACGAGTACAACAACTACCTTACCAAGGAGAACGTCGACGAGAACGACAAGACTCTTATCACTTCGCCCGATGTAAACGACCTTACTCCCGAGGTTTGTACAAAGATAGCCAAGAACCACATTATCGAAGGTGAGTTCAAAACCGCCGATTTCTCCGGTTCGGTAATCCGCAAGCCCTCAATGAACAACCGCGACATCGAGATCAGACAGGATATCACAAGCGAAGGAGACATCCTTTTCTATTTGGGTGGAAAAGACAACGCCCTGGTTACAGAGAGCGACATCCTCACCTACAACGGAACCATCCACGTAGTTTCAAGCGTACTCAACCCCTCGGAGAAGGGTGCAGCTGAAATTTTGAACGGTGTAGGTTCATTGAGTATCTTCTACGATGCCATTGTACAGACCGGTCTCAGCAGCCTCCTTAACCGCAAGGACAAGGACGAAAACTACGACCCCTATGACGAGTCTATGGAGTTCGGCCAGACAGGTAAGGGAAAGAAAGCAGCCTTCCCCCAGTACAAGGACCTTGGCTACACACTGCTCATTGAGCCCAACGAGGTGCTTTCAAACCCCCAAAACAACTATTACGAAATGGAAATCAACACTTGGCAGGACCTCGCCAAGTTCGCTGAAAAGATATATGGTTCAGAGCCCGGATACGAGAGACAGTACACTCACCCCAAGAACGCTCTGTTCAAATATATCGCATACCATATTATAGACCGTCAGCTCATCTTTGCTAAAGGTGCTCCCCGCGACTGGATCATGGAGCAGACCTATATAAACAAGAGCTGCGAGAACGGTGGTACATTCAAGGCCAGCGAGAACATGGACCGTGGATACAACTGGCACGACTATTTTGAGACATACCTCCCCTACAGCGAGTGGGAATACAACGATGAAGAACTTGAGGCAATATCTAATGGTATCATTGACGAGGGTTGCATACTCAAGGTAACAAAAGCATACACCGACCCCTCTTTCGACGAGAGCGATGTTATCCTCAACTACTGCAACACCACTCCCAGCGATTTGATGAGATATCACACCAACATCAAGGTGATAGACCAGGAGGATGCAGCAACAGTGTTCCCCGAGTCAATGAAGAATCACTCAACCATCAGCCCCACAAACGCATCAATACACTTCCTCGACAAGATTCTTGTATACAACGAGGAGGAGATGATACAGAACGTTATCAAAGAGCGTATGCGTTGGGATATGATATCTTGCTTCCCCGAGTTGACAACAAACCGCGTAAGATGGACACAGTCAAACAAATTCGTATACATTCCCTCGGGTGACGGTACTCCCATGCCCCAGCAGAACAAAACACCTTTCTGCAAACGTTTGAGAGCCCTCAACCCCGATACAGAGATCTTCTACCTCCCCCCCTGCCAGACATCCGAAGGTGCTTATACCAGCTACCAGGGTGACGAGTTCCTCATTGAAGGAAAAGGTTTCTATGCAGAATACCGTTTGCCCCACGTACCCCAGGGTACTTATGAAGTACGTATCGGTTTCTCTATGTCAAGCCGTCGCGGTGTGATCCAGTTCTACCTCAACAACAGAGTATGCGGTATCCCCGTGGATATGCGTAACGACGAATCAAACATGAACCGTATCGGTTGGTTCTCCGATAAGGACGAGAATGGTGTACCCTTAGCAAGCAGTGAGATTGCCGATGCCGAAAGAGCTTTGCGTAACCGTGGATATATGAAAGCTCCTGCAAGCATCACCTATGGTTCAGGCGAGAATATCCATCCCTTCCGCGAAACCAACAACGCAATGCGAAGAATCCTTGTAACCAACCACGAGTTCACACCCAGAAAAGGTGGCTGGTGGGTTCAGGTGAAGAACGTTACAGAGAACGACGATGGTAACAAGGAGTACAACCATGACTACCTTGAGATTGTTCCCAAATCAATCTACAACGACCCGGGAGCACCCGAAGACATATACTAAAATTTACAGAACACTTCCTCACAAGGGAAGTGTTCTGCAAATATACCCACCCCACGCCGGGGAGAAACAAACCCAACAGATACAAGAAAGATGGAAAAAGGATTCATAAAAGCCGTTGCAGCAACACCGCTCACAAGCGTTGCCGACTGCAAGTTCAACATACAAGAAATAGTATCCATTATAAATAAGGTTTCACAGCAAGGAGCCGAACTTATAGTATTTCCCGAACTCAGCACCACATCGTGCAGCTGTGGCGACCTTTTCACACAACCCTTTTTCCTGCAAAAGACCGAAGAGGCCCTGCAGGAGCTGCTCTCGGCCAGCAAAGCAAGCAACAGCATAATAGTTGCCGGCACACCTGTAGCCTGCAACAACAAGCTATATAACTGCTCCGTAACAATATATAAAGGAGAAATAAAAGGTATAAACGCCAAAGAGACACCCACAAGTGGCCGCAAAGAGTTGTTTGCCTGCGCATCTACCCTCCCTGCCGATGCTGTAGCCACCATTTGCGGGCAGACAGCACCAATTGGCAGCAACCTGCTATACCGCACACCTTCATACACACTGGGAATAGAGATTGGCAACGATGCCGAAGCACCACTCGCACCAAGCACCCTGCAGGCACTTGCCGGAGCCGAAATCATTGCAAACCCCACAGCAACCGGCGCCGAAGCAGGAGCGCAGGACAAGACAAAAACACGCATTGAAGCACAAAGCCGCCATTGCATAAGCGGTTACGTATACACAAATGCCGGATATGGCGAGTCGACAAGCAACTGCGTATACTCGGGATACAATGCAATTTATGAAAAAGGCACTCTTCTTGCCGAGAACACAGCATTCGACAACAGAAGCAGTTACACCGTTTCGGAAATCGATGTCGAGAAACTGCGCAAGCAGCGCCTTGCAAGCAACCAATTCAGTTCAACTGCCATATGCAATACATATCGCATTATAGAGATAGACCAAGCTGCTGACCAGAAGGCTGAACTGACACGCACCTTCGACGCAAGCCCCTTTATACCCAAAGAGGAGGCCGGCAAACGCTACGAAGAGATATTCACAATACAATCACTCGCGCTTGCCAAGAGAATTGAACACACAAGAGCCAAGAGCTGCGTAATAGGTATCTCGGGTGGTCTTGATTCCACACTTGCGCTGCTCGTCACAGCAAAAGCCTGCGACATAATTGGCAAAGAACGCAAAGATATCATTGCCGTAACAATGCCCGGCTTCGGCACAAGCGGCCGCACATACAAAAACGCACTTATGCTTATGCAGCATCTGGGCACCACAATACGCGAAATATCAATAAAAGAGGCCTGTGTGCAGCATTTCAAGGACATCGCGCACAATATTGACAACCACGATGTTACATACGAGAACGCACAAGCCCGTGAACGCACGCAGATACTTATGGACATTGCCAACCAAGCTTCAGGCATTGTTGTGGGCACTGGTGACCTCTCCGAGCTTGCACTCGGCTGGGCCACATACAACGGCGACCACATGAGTATGTACGGAGTAAACGCATCGGTTCCAAAAACACTTATGCAGCACATTGTGCGCCACATAGCCCAGAACAGCACCGACGAGAACGTACGCACCACCCTGCTCGATATTGTAGACACCCCCATCTCACCCGAGCTCATCCCTGCCGACGAGCAAGGAAACATAAAACAGAAGACCGAAGACCTTGTAGGCCCCTACGAACTGCACGACTTCTTCCTCTACAACTTCGTGCGCTACGGCTTCTCACCTTCAAAAATAGCAATGATGGCCGAAAAAGCATTTGAAGGCACACACGACAGAGCAACCATCAAGAAATGGCTCACCACATTCCTGCGCCGTTTCTTCACACAACAGTTCAAACGCTCCTGTATGCCCGACGGCCCAAAAGTAGGCAGCTGCAACCTCAGCCCCCAAGCCGGTTGGAACATGACATCGGACACAAGCTTCGCTATGTGGATAAAAGAGTGCGAAGAGCTATAATAAACACACATTCCACAACAAAAGGGCGCAAATTCTTTTTGCGCCCTTTTGTTATACTCGCACCTTTCAGACCGCCAAAATGTCAGCTGCCGCAGACAATTTGACACAGAAACCAAGATGGCTCAATATTTGTTTCAATATTTGCAGAAAGCAGAGACAACTGCAAGAACAGTATTAACCATTTAACAGTTTCTTAGAAATGAACTTCAACAAATTTACCATTAAAGCCCAAGAGGCTATTCAAGAGGCTGTAAACAGAGTACAGTCACTTAACCAACAAGCAATAGAACCGGCCCACATAATGGGCGGAATAATGCGAAGTAGCGAACAAATAAGCGCATTCATACTTCAGAAAGCAGGTGTAAACCCACAGTTGTTCAAGAGCGAAGTTGAAAAGCTTGAAACAAGCTACCCCAAAGTACAGGGAGGAGACCCCTACCTCAGCCGACAAAGCAACGAAGTACTTCAGAAAGCCGAAGAGAGCGCCAAGAAATTCGGTGACGAATTCGTGTCGGTAGAACCCATCATACTCGCGCTCATAAAAACTACAAGCCCTGTGGCAACACTCCTAAAAGAACAAGGAGCCACACCCAACGACATTGAGAAAGCCATAATGGAGCTACGTAAAGGCGAAAGCGTAAAATCACAATCGGCCGAAGAGAGCTATCAAGCCCTGGGAAAATACGCCATAAACCTAAACGACGCAGCCAAGAACGGCAAGCTCGACCCCGTCATAGGGCGCGACGATGAAATACGCCGCATACTCCAAATTTTGAGCCGTCGCACAAAGAACAACCCCATACTCATTGGCGAGCCCGGCACAGGAAAAACAGCAATAGTAGAAGGACTTGCCCACCGCATCATACGCGGCGACGTACCCGACAACCTACGCGACAAAGAAATCTACTCCCTCGACATGGGCGCACTTGTAGCCGGAGCAAAGTACAAAGGCGAATTTGAGGAGCGATTAAAGGCCGTAATAAACGAAGTAACAAAAGCCGAAGGCAAAATCATCCTCTTCATAGACGAGATACACACCCTCGTTGGAGCAGGAAAAAGCGAAGGAGCAATGGACGCAGCCAACATACTGAAACCAGCACTTGCCCGTGGCGAGCTACGCTCCATCGGTGCCACCACCCTCGACGAATACCAGAAATACTTTGAGAAAGACAAGGCCCTTGAACGCCGTTTCCAGAGCGTAATGGTAAACGAGCCCGACAAGATGAGCACCATCTCCATACTTCGCGGCCTCAAAGAACGTTATGAGAGCCACCATAAAGTGCGCATACAGGACGACGCCCTAATAGCAGCCGTCACACTCAGCGACCGCTACATCACCGAGCGCTTCCTCCCCGACAAAGCCATAGACCTTGTCGATGAAGCCGCCGCCAAGCTACGTATGGAGCGCGACTCCCTTCCCGAAGAACTCGATGAAATCTCTCGCCACATAAAACAGCTTGAAATTGAACGCGAGGCAATAAAGAGAGAGAACGACGAAACCAAACTCGCACAACTGAAAGCCGAGATAGCAAGCCTGAAAGAGCAGGAGCACGACAGACGAGCCAAATGGCAGCAGGAAAAGGAACTTGCCGACAGAATACAGAGCGCAAAGCAGGAGATTGAACACCTTAAATTCGAGGCCGATAAAGCCGAGCGCGAAGGCGATTACGGCAAGGTTGCAGAAATACGTTACGGAAAAATAAAAACCCTTAACGACGAAATAGATGCTACCCAAAGCAAGCTACAAGAAGCACAGCAAGGCAGCGCAATGATAAAAGAAGAGGTGACAGCCGAAGACATAGCCGATGTAGTATCGCGCTGGACAGGAATCCCCGTGAGCAAGATGCTGCAGAGCGAGCGCGACAAACTGCTCAACCTTGAAGAGGAGCTGCACAAGCGCGTCATAGGACAAGAAGAGGCCATAACCGCAGTGAGCGATGCAGTGCGTCGTAGCCGCGCCGGCCTCCAGGACCCCAAACGCCCCATCGGCTCCTTCATATTCCTGGGAACCACAGGCGTGGGAAAGACCGAGCTGGCAAAAGCCCTTGCCGCCTACCTTTTTAACGACGAAACCCTGATGACACGCATCGATATGAGCGAATACCAAGAGAAATTCTCCGTATCGCGTCTCATTGGAGCGCCTCCGGGATACGTAGGCTACGAAGAGGGCGGCCAGCTCACCGAAGCCGTGCGCCGCAAGCCCTACTCCGTTGTACTCTTCGACGAAATAGAGAAAGCCCACCCCGATGTCTTCAACATACTCCTGCAAGTACTCGACGACGGCCGCCTCACCGACAACAAAGGACGCTGCGTAAACTTCAAAAACACCATAATTATAATGACAAGCAACCTTGGCAGCAACTACATACAGGAGCAGTTCGAGAAGATAAACAGCCACAACCGCGAAGAAATCATCGAAGCGACCAAGGAGAAGATTATGGATATGCTCAAGAAGAACATACGCCCCGAATTCCTCAACCGCATAGACGAAACCATCATGTTCACCCCTCTCAACGAAGGAGAGATAGAACAGATAGTGGAGCTGCAGATTGCAGGAATCATAAAAATGATGAAGGAGAACGAGGTAACACTCGAGGTAAGCCCTGCAGCCATAAAATTCATAGCCTCGGCTGGGTTCGACCCCGAATTTGGTGCCCGCCCCATAAAGCGCGCCATACAACGCTACCTGCTCAACGACCTCTCCAAGCAACTGCTTGCCGGCGATGTAGACAAGAGCCGACCTATAAGAATAGACAGCAACGGAAGTATGCTCATCTTCAGTAACCGATAACAACAAAAAACCGGACTTTTAAAAGTCCGGTTTTTTGTTATCACAAAGCTATCTAACGGCTTATTTACTCAACTTCATACCAAGCATCATACCGGTATAGTTATCCAAGAGACCCGAAACTGTCTGCAACGTAGCACCTGTTGTGGCCGAAGAAGCACCAGTAACACCGCCAAGCAAAGAGCTCACCGTACCAGAGTTCGACGACACAAGAGAGGTTGCCTTCTTGATAAGAGCAAGCAACTTGTCAGCCTCGAATACAAGCTCCAAATTCGACAGGTTATAAGAAACGTGGGCTGTCATTGACACATAACCATAGAAATTCAAAGCAACAGTCTTGTCCTGTGAATTCAACACATAAGTTCCGTTCAATGTACGGCCATTGACAGTGAAAGCACAAGAATCGCCATCGAGGAAAGCAAAAGTACAAGCACCGGGAGCAACACCCACCTTCGCCAAGTAACCATCAAGCTTGCTCTCTATGGTACCGGCAGCGGCGCTTCCACCAATATTTGCAAGGGCATTCTCGCTCTCAAGTACGCAAGAAACACCTTCGTAATTCCACACACCGTTTATAGTAGCCTCGGAAACAGGCATACTGTTGCCAATGATGCTGCCAAGAACATTCTTCAAGGCATCGGTAGCAGTGGAAGTAAGATTATTTGTTGCAGAAGAAGTTGTGGTGGTAGCAGTTGTGGCAGTTTCACTCGACGAACCTGTCAACTTCTGAAGAACACCGCTCAACGCATTCCACTGGGCAGAAGCGTTAATAGCGAACACGCATACAGCAACAAGGAAAAGTACTCTTTTCATAATTATTCAGCAGCACCCTCCTCGGCAGGCTCCTCAAAATCTGTAATACCGTTAGCCACAAGAATATTGTACCAAGAGTACATCTTCTTTATGTGTGTGAGATAAACACGCTCTCGGTCATAATCGGGCATAACACCCTCGAAATAAGCTACAAGTTCCTCGGGAGTAGCAAGTTTCAAATCCATAGGAAGAACTGCATTCTCCTTCTCGTATATTTTTCTGAACACCTCGCGCAAAGGAACCTCCTCTGTATCGGTATAGATAGCGATATCGTCAAGCATCACCACCTTATCACTGTTATGTATAGGCATACGCTTCTTTGTAGCGTCAACCACCTCTACAACCAACATATTGCGTCCGCTCGACAGCAGACGATAAAGACCGGGCTTACCCGAAATTGTCAAAACTCTTTCAAACATATAAATAAAATTTTTCTCAATTATTCAATTTTAAATATCACTATGCGAATTTATAACATCGCTGCGTAACTGCAAAGAAAAATATGTTAACTAACGTTTTTTACTCACGCAATCCATTAACAATTTCCATCAATTGCGGCAAAACCGCACTCTCGCCATCGTTGCGGATTGCATAATCCGACAGTAACAACAACTCGTCAACCGACATCTGGTTCTGCAAGCGGGAAAGCACCTGCTCGCGAGCAAGACCACCACGACGCATCACACGCTGCACTGCAGTCTCCTTGTCGGCCCACACGAGCAGCACTTTATCAACAGTTTCAGCCATACCCGACTCGTATAGGATAGCACTCTCCACAGCTACAATATCACTGCCGGCAGACTCGGCCCACAAAAGGAAATCCTCCTTCACACGCGGATGCACCAGAGCATTCACGCGAGCAACATTCTCCTTGTCGGTAAATATCTGTGCTGCAAGCCAAGGGCGATTCAGCGAGCCATCGGAATTATAGCATTCCTCGCCAAACATACGCTTCAAAGCCTTCACCATCAAAGCATCGTGCTGCATCAGAGCTTTTGCACGGCTGTCGCAGTCATATACAGGAATACCCATAATTTCAAGCATACGGGAAACAACAGATTTTCCGCTGCCCATATTACCGGTTATCGCCAATTTAAGCACACCACTCATTGCTTTTCAATTATATATTCCACTGCCGAAGGCAGAATTACAACATCCTTTGCATAATGGGGAGCACGTATCAGCTTCACAGGAGCCTGGTTATTATCGGATTCAAAAACATCAATATAACTCACGCCAACCTCAAAATCATCGGCATCAATCCTGTTATAATTATCCATACTCACATTCAGCATAACCTGTACATGAGAAGGGAAAGTACGCAATTTGTATGTATCGGGAAAATCGACACCAATAACCGGCAACTTGAAACTTTTTTGCGCATAAGGATATACAGGCACGGTAACGGTAACCTCGGAGGGAGTACAGCTATTCACACTCTCAGGCACCATCAACGCCACTTTGTACACAAGCGTATCGCGCAATTCGCGCTCCTCACGGGGCTCGGTATAAAGGACTCTCATAGTGTCGGCCACCTGCACGGGAGCAAACACCCAAACAGAGTCGGGCGACACCGTTACATTGCCCAGAGCATACTGCCTTGCAGGCTCAAACTCACCAACCACCTTCACCGGAAAGCGTACCGCGCTCTCTTGGGTATAATAGACAAGAGTATCGGGGTAAACAGAGAGCAAAGAGGTGGAGGATTGCAACTGTTTCTTTATTCTTTTCTGCAGAACCGACAGAGGAAGCAACAAACGCCCCTTGCGATTTACAAATTCGGAGTAATTCACCGAAATGGGCATAAAAGACTCCAACTTGTAATTCATAAGCGTGGTACCCCTGTCGCGCACACGCACAACAATCTCCTCGCCCTCCGAAGTGAAAGTAACATCCTCGGGTTTCTCCTTAATGGTCACATTAAACTTTATATCGGTCTCGTAATTCTGGTTAAGCGTAAGCATCAACCAAAGACAACACGAGACCAATACAAAAAAGAGAAAAAGCAAAAATTCGCTTCCCGACCGAGATTTTATGCTTTTGTTCTTCAAGGCTGCTGCGATATATTACTGCTGCTGCGACGCTGCAGGATTTGCAAAAATTGTAGACTTGTCCACGCGGATGTTCACATTGTGTGCAACCTCAAGAACAACAATATTGTCATTAATTTCCTTGATTTTGCCATAAATGCCACCGCTTGTCACAACCTCCTGACCGGGCTGCAAACCTTTGCGGAAGTTATCGATCTCTTTCTGACGCTTACGCTGGGGACGAATCATCATAAAGTAAACGATTGCAATCACTGCAATAATCATAAAATATTGGTTGCCAAAAATCATCTGCACCCAATCATTTGAAGCCTGTAGTAAAATCATAATTATTTCTTGTTTTTTTTAGTTATTTATCAAGTTTTCCTTCGCTGCGGAGTTTCTTTGTAATAGAGTCCAGCAAGCCATTCACGAACGAACCGCTCTTTGCTGTGCTATAGTACTTTGCAATCTCCACATACTCGTTCAATGTCACACACAAGGGAATGTCGCCGAACGTAAAGATTTCGGCAAGAGCCACCTGCATAATCACCACATCCATAAAGGCGAAGCGCGACATATCCCAGTTCTTGGAGTTTTCGGCCATAAGCTTGCGGTACTCCTCAGCCTTTGTTATGGCTGCGTGGAAAAGTTTACGTGCAAAGCCCATATCCTCAACATCCTTGTATTCGGGCAACAATTCCTGTGCGGCACCGGCGCCCTCCTCAAAACGTTTAATGGTCTTCAACACAAATGTATCCACAATTGACTTGTCGTCGTTCCAGTAAAGGCTCTGCTCCTCGAGTAGCGCATCGAGCTGTTCGTTGTCAAAGATAAAAGCCTTGTATAGCTTACGCCACAACTCGCGATCCTCTTCGTAAGAAGACTCCTCGCTTGCCATATACTCCTTATATATATCGCTCTGCTCAATTTCATCGAGAAGCATGCGCAAAAGGTCGGAATTTTCCACCCAATTCACTTTGCTCTTTTCGGCGAACTTGCATAGCTGTTCATTCTCGGCAAGCTGGGCCACAAAGCGGTTATTCACAAACTTGAGATTAGGATTAATATCGCTGTCGGTGGGGCGCAACTTCATACTGTTGAATGCAATTCTGTCGGCTGCGTAATGTGTAATTCCCGGAATGAGCAGCAATAGATAGTTATAGAGATCGTAAGCCTTCGAGAGACTGAAGAAAACCTCATCTTCGGCGGCTTTTATGCTCTTGCCGCTGTTCTGATAATAGGCGTATACAATCTGTACAATTTTAAGACGGATGAGAACTCTGTTAATCATAAAAAATATAGTCTGATTGTGTGCAAAGGTCGCATTTTCTCGCGACACGAGCAAATAAAACCTTCTTTTTCTTCTATTGTAAATGCAATATTATCTGTTACGCTTTAAAAACAAACGTTTAGTAATTGTGTTCGGCAATTCATTCTCATAATGCGACACAAAAATCAATGTTTTTCCACGACGCTGCGAGAAAGCCTCTATCACCGCCTTTGCCATACGGCGGTTATAAGTGTCGAGCCCGTGAAGCGGCTCGTCAAGTATGAGCAAAGAGGGGTCTTTCACAAAAGCACGGGCAAGCAACACCAGACGCTGCTCTCCACTCGATATCTTAAGAAACGATTTATCGCGCAAAGAAGAAATACCGAATGTCTCGAGCCACCAGTCGCAGGCAGCAAGTTCCTCGGGAGGCGTGCTCACATAAAGTCCTATACTGTCGTGCAACCCCGAAGCCACAATATCAATCACCGGCAGATTGCGCAAATAAGAACGATGCATTTCGGGACTTACATAACCAATATTCTTTTTAATCTCCCAAATACTCTCACCCGACCCCCTTTTGCGGCCAAAGAGAGCAATATCACAAGCATATGACTGCAGATTGTCGGCACAAACAAGGCTCAAAAGAGTAGATTTGCCGGCACCATTCTCGCCCGACAGAGCCCACACATCGCCCTGCTCCACAACCCAGTCGAGCTCCTTGAGTATCACACGTTCGTCGTACTTCACCGATACCGAATTCAGCCTCACGACTTCACCTTTTTCCTCGCAATAGGCAGCACATTTGTTGTTCGGCAACGAAAGAACCCTCTGCTGGGCATTTTTTATCGCAGCAACATCATACACAATGTCGAGGTGCGACAAATATTCGTCGCGCGACACCTTCTCCCCCACTGTCATATTCTCAACCGTTACCACCGAATTGATAAATTCGGGAACATCGTCAAGCATAGACAGCACCAGCACAATCTGCAGGTTCTTTTTATCGGAAAGACGGGCAAGAACACCACATAACAGCGCCCTTGTCGCCACATCGAGCCCGATAAAGGGATTGTCAATAATCAACAGACGGGGCGAAGAGAGCAAAGCCTCGGCAAGCTGAAACTTGCGTAACTCACCACTGCTGAGCAGAACAATACGTTTATCAATCAAATGGTCTATGGCAAACATTTGCAGCACCTCGTGCATAAATGCCTCATCCTCAACCTTTCCCAGGAGTTCACGAACCGTGGGTATGGCATCATCTTGGTCGTGGGTATTCCAACGTAACTGGTAGCAGTAATTAGCATCATCCGAGCCATACGTATCACGGAAAGTGATATACTTTACATTCTCATACACCCTTGTCGATGCCGAAGGTGAAAAATCATACTCTATTACGCCATCTCGCAATGGATAGCGACCAAGTAGAATATCAACCAAAAGGCTTTTGCCGGCACCATTGTGCCCCACAATCGCCAAATGTTCACCTTTCAAAATTTCAAGTGAAACAGGAGCCGTAAACCGCGCAACAACATCGCGCGTCACTCCCCCCTGCAATCTTACCATATATAATTCATCCATAATCATCTGCTTGAAAAACGGCTGCAAAATTACAAAAAATGCCCGACATAATAAAACTATTAGCAAGTGCATTATACACCACATTCACAATAACGAGAATAGAAAAAGGCTGCGAAAAGAAAAAAATAACAAAAATCACTTGTTTTTTTAAATTATTTTAATCACATTTGCCCTATAACGCGAAAGAAAACACAGGTAAATAACGATGGAAGACTACAAAAAAAACGGAACAAACGAGAGTGAAAAAGAAATAGTTTATTCACAGGCCATAAAAGCCGGAAAAAGAATATACTACATCGATGTAAAAAAGAACCGCAAGGACGAGATGTACCTCTCAATCACCGAAAGTAAAAAAATAGTAGCCGGCGAAGGCGAAAACACCTCCGTTTCATTCGAGAAACATAAGATTTTCCTCTATCGCGAAGATTTTGAAAAATTCTCAACAAGCCTTAAAGAAGCTATAGACTTTGTTGTTGCCGAGCAGGGCGAATACCGCCCCCGTCCTGCAGCCCAGCCCGAAGAAGAGACCCCCGAAAAGCTCGACATCGATATCGATTTCTAACAGCCAAAGACAAGAAACAAGCCCACACCGGTTGTTTTTCACCCCATTTCTTGTTTATTTAAAAAATAAAGCGTACCTTTGCGCCCGCTTTAAGACATCGTGTGATGGTGAATTAAGCAAAATATTAATCTTAATTTAGAGTAACACATTTAAAATCATGAAATCAATCAGCATCAGCGGTTCAGCTAGAACCGAGGTAGGCAAGAAAGCTACCAACGCGTTGCGCAACGAGGGTAAAGTACCCTGCTGCATCTACGGAGTACAGAAAGACGAGAACGGCACACCCGTTACAAAAACTTTCAGCGTAACAACAGAGGGTCTTCGTAAACTCGTTTACACACCCGATATCCACGTTGTAGACCTCACAATCGACGGTACAACAACAAAGGCTATCTTGAAAGACATCCAGTTCCACCCCGTTAAGGACACTATCCTCCACGTAGACTTCTACGAGATCACAGAGGAGAAGCCCATCGTAATGGCAGTTCCCGTTAAGTTGCAGGGATTGGCCGACGGTGTACGCGCCGGCGGTAAGCTCGTTCAGTTGCAGCGTTACCTCAAGGTAAAAGCTCTCTACACAGCTATCCCCGAGTTCTTGACAGTAGACGTTACATCACTTGCTCTTGGTAAGTCAATCAAAGTTTGCGATCTCTCATTCGAGGGCCTCGAGCTTGTAACTGCAAAAGAGGCACTTGTATGCGCAGTTAAGACAACACGTGCATCACAGGCAGCCGCAGCAGCCGCAGCGAAATAATTTCACCCTATAGAAGATGAAATATCTCATTGTAGGATTGGGAAACATCGGAAGTGAGTACGACGGAACCCGCCACAATATAGGATTTACAGTATTGGATGCCTTTGCAAAGGCATCCAATACTATTTTTTCCGACAAGCGATACGGCTTTGTCGCCGAGACATCGTGTCGTGGACGCAAGCTCATACTGCTAAAGCCCTCCACCTATATGAACCTCAGTGGAAATGCCGTACGTTATTGGATGCAGGCCGAAAAGATACCCTTGGAGAACGTACTCGTCATCGTCGATGACCTTGCCTTGCCCGTGGGAGCATTGCGCCTGAAAGGACAAGGAAGCGACGGCGGGCACAACGGGCTCAAGCACATAGCTGCAACACTCGGCACCACAGCCTACGCACGCCTGCGATTCGGCATAGGCAGCGACTTCGGCAAAGGACACCAGGTAGACTTTGTACTCGGCGCTTTCGACAGCGAAGAGCAGAAAAAGGTAGACGAGCAACTCGCCACCACCACCGAAATAATAAAAAGTTTCTGCTTTGCCGGCCTTGCACGCACAATGAACCAGTTCAACAAAAAAGGAGCAGGTAAAGAATGAGCGAGCAAGCACGCATAGACAAGTGGTTATGGGCAGTGCGCATATACAAAACGCGCAGCATTGCAGCTGAAGCCTGCAAGAAAGGCCACATAATGATTGGCGAACGCAGCGTAAAACCATCGCACGCAGTACGCGTGGGCGATGTGGTAAAAGTAAAGAAAGCGCCCATAACATACTCATTCCGCGTGCTTAAAGCAGCCGAAAACCGTGTCGGAGCAAAGCTAGTGCCCGAGCTTATGGAGAACATCACTCCAAAGGAACAGTACGAAATACTGGAAATGAGCAAGATAAGCGGTTTCACCGACAGAATGCGCGGAACAGGACGCCCCACAAAGAAAGAACGTCGCGAAATCGACCGTTTCTCCGAAGAGGTTTTCGACATAGACATAGAGGAGTTTGACTTCGACGAATTATAATAAAAAAAAACGAGCTACGCCGGCGTAGCTCGTTTTTTTATCCATATCACAAAGTATCACTTTCCATAAATTTTCGATAGGAAACGCTCGCGATCCACAATAAAACGTGTATGTGTAGCTTTACCAATAACACCCTCGCCATCGCACGCCTCAATATCAAAGACAAGTTTACGGCCATCAATTGCCACAAGCACTGCGGTCGCCTCAATCCCGGCACCAATACCCGACGCCTTGACGTGGGTTGTAGAAATTTCAATTCCCACAGTGGTTGACCCCTCGGGCAACACGCCGGCCACAGCATTCATCGCCGCATTCTCCATAAGAGCCACCATAGAGGGTGTAGCAAACACATCCATACCGCCAGAGCCCACCATTGAGGCACAATTAGCCTTCTCAACCGTAACACGGCTTGTATATTTCAATCCTTCTTTAAGCATAATAGAAATTTATTTATTCGGCAACAGCGCCACAATATTTACAATAGTCATAACAGCTTTCTCCATAACCTCGAGCGAAACAAACTCGTAACGGCTGTGGAAATTTATACCACCGGCAAACAGGTTAGGACAAGGCAACCCCATAAAAGAGAGCTGCGCGCCATCGGTACCTCCACGAATAGGTTTCACAAGAGGTTTCACCCCAGCCTTCTCCATCGCCGCCTTTGCAAGCTCAATTATATACATCTTGGGCTCAACCTGCTCGCGCATATTACGATATTGCTCTTTCAGTTCCACAGATACCACCCCTGCACCAAAACGCGCATTCATCTCCTCGGCTACAGCCGACATAAACGCCATACGACGCTCAAAAATAGCACGGTCGTGGTCGCGTATTATATATGACACTTCAGCCGAATCCACCCCACCATTTATACTCATAAGGTGGTAAAAGCCCTCATAACCCTGGGTACACTCGGGCGATTCCTCTGCAGGAACAGCACTCACAAGAGCCGTTGCAACACGCAAAGCGTTAAGCATCTTATCCTTCGCATAGCCGGGATGCACATTACGCCCCTGTATTGCAAATGTAGCCGAACCGGCATTGAAGTTCTCAAACTCAATCTCACCCTCTGCGCTACCATCCACAGTATAAGCCCAATCGCAACCAAACAGAGGAACATTAAAATTATGAGCACCGCGACCAATCTCCTCATCGGGGTTAAAAGCAATACGCACCTTGCCGTGCTCAATCTCGGGATGCGCCTGCAAGTACTCCACTGCCGATATAATTTCGGCCACACCGGCCTTATCATCGGCACCAAGAAGAGTGTGCCCATCGGTAACAACAAGCGAATGCCCAGCATACTCTGCCACCTCGGGAAAATCCTTCACCGTAAGCACTATATTCTCTTTTTCGTCGAGCACTATATCACCACCGCCGTATTCCACAACACGGGGAGAGACATTCTTGCCACTCATATCGGGGCTGGTATCCAAATGGGCTATAAAGCCCACTACGGGCAACTCTTTATCAGTATTCGCCGGAAGAGTTGCATAAAGATAACCCTTCTCGTCGAGCACAACATCCTCGAGCCCCATACCCTCAAGTTCCTCTTTAAGAAAACGGGCAAAAACCATCTGCCCAGGGGTTGTAGGCACAACTACAGCATCGTCGCTCGACTCTGTATCAAAAGCCACATACTTCAAAAAACGTTGCAGCATCTTATCTTTCACTTCACTCATATCTGAAAAAATATATTTTACAACGTAAAAATAACCATTATAGTAAAATAACACAACTATTATAGACAATATTTAACCTCTACCGGGCAAAACCATAAGAATCACCAATTGTTCTCATCTCATAACAACCCCTTAAAAAAGAAAAATATGCAGATAACAAGAATCAAAGGACGCGAAATCCTCGACTCACGAGGAACACCAACCGTGGAAGCAGAAGTAACACTCAGCAACGGGATTACCGCACGCGCCTCAGTACCCTCAGGAGCATCCACCGGCCAGAATGAAGCAATGGAATTACGCGACAAAGAGGAAAGATATTGCGGCAATGGAGTACTCAAGGCAGCAAGAAACATAAACAAAGAGATTGCACCAGCCATTGAAGGGTTATCCCCGTTTTCACAACGCGAAATAGACAGAATAATTATAGAAATTGACGGCACACCCAACAAAAACAAATTAGGCGCAAACGCAACCCTCGCAACATCCCTGGCTGTAGCCCGTGTAGCAGCAAAAGCTGCAGGAGAACCACTCTACCGTTATTTGGGAGGCTGCAACGCGCACACCCTGCCCGTTCCAATGATGAATATAATAAACGGCGGAAAGCACTCCGATGCGCCCATCTCTTTCCAGGAATTTATGATACGCCCCATAGGTGCTACATCCTTCAAAGAAGCCCTGCGCATGGGAGTCGAAACCTTTCAGGCACTGAAAAAGCTACTCAACAAAAAAGGCTACAGCACAGCTGTGGGCGACGAAGGAGGCTTTGCACCGCAAGTACAAAGCATTGAGGAAGCACTTGACTGCATAACAACAGCCATTAAAAACAGCAGTTACACACCCGGGAAAGATATAACCATTGCACTCGACTGCGCCACAAGCGAGATATTCCACGATGGCACCTATGACTACAGCACCTTTGAAGAGAACGGCGCACAACTCACTGTCGAGGAACAAATAAAATTCCTTACACAACTCACCGAAAAATACCCGATTGACAGTATTGAAGACGGAATGTCTGAAAACGACTGGAAAGGATGGCAAAAGCTAACTCAGGGCCTCGGCAAACGATGCAACCTCGTCGGCGACGACCTTTTTGTAACCAACAGCAAATTCCTGGCACGCGGCATAAAGGAAATATGCGCCAACAGCATACTCATAAAACCAAACCAGATTGGAACACTGAGCGAAACTTTCGACACCATAGAGATTGCAAGGTTACACGGGTACAAAACCATAATAAGCCACCGTTCCGGAGAAACCGAAGACACTTTTATTGCCGACCTGGCTGTCGCCACCAATTCCGGGCAGATAAAAACCGGTTCGTTGAGCCGCGGAGAACGCACAGCAAAATACAACAGGCTTTTGCGCATAGAAGAAGAACTGGGCAGCAGCGCACAATACGGACATACATACATATAAAAAAGATTAACAAATAATACACAATCAACAATAACACAAACACTTAATAAAGCACAGAAGTAACATTTGCCACATATAGGCAAACTTAAAAAACAAGCATAAAGTAATTAGACATTTGTTTAAAGTTACAATTAAGCCAATCACACATATATAGCTGTAGTACAAACAATTAAACAAACTTAAAAAATTGTTTCAGAAAAGAAACTCATATAACTAAACACACCATTGCCCCACAAAGAAGAACAGCAGTACATCCATTATCGCACAATACAGACACAACCTACTAAAAGCACCACTACAGTGCAAAGTCAACAGATAAAACAGCATTACACCCTGTTAAAAAACCAAGAGAAAGAGAGCTATCCAACCTTTAAAAGCATAACAGAGGGCAACACCGGCGTTTCCCGGAAACACCCGCAACATATTCAAAAGAATACCATTATATAAACTTATAATATACAACATTATAGCAACATTTATAAAAAGACGCGAATTATGATGTATATCATTAACAGCATATAACATTCGCCGTATTTTAGTATAGAAAACATCAACAATACAAAGCGCAAGACAAAAAGAACATCACAGAGAAGCGCTATACCACCACACAAACCGGCTCAGTAGCAAAAAGGTGTGGGCGCTCACCATATACGATACCAAACATTCTTGCTTTTGACTTCTCGGTGTTATTTGTCGGTTATTCTCTCATTGAAAATATATCTTTGACGTTCTCTGTCGCGCAAAGAACCAAACGCCCGGCACGCGAGTAAAATCAGTCGCT
>JAZRMX010000030.1:0-27286 GCA_045647885.1 Bacteroidaceae bacterium | reverse complement strand
AGAGCCTTACCGATTGTGAATTGACACTTGATTTGGTTAATATGGAGTTGACAGCAGCGGATGATGATCTTACAGCTATCAAACCTGCTGACCGCCAGATTAAGATTGTTGTAGGTGAGGGTAACACCACCGGTATCAATGGTATTGCAAGCGAGGGTGCTGCAAACAACGAGGCTATCTACGACCTCACCGGCCGCAAGGTAACAGAGATGGTCAAGGGTGGCATCTACATCAAAGGTGGTAAGAAAATCTTTGTTAAGTGATAAGCTTAAATTAAAGATGTAAATTTGTCAGTTGTGCCTCGGGCTGCTTTTGCCGCCCGGGGCACTTTTTTTGTTTGTATATCTTGGGTTGTGTGTTATTCTGCACGGCCGTTGTAGGGTCGCACCGGTGTGTGCGCCCGAATATCATCAGCAGAAGTAATGTTTTAAAAGAAACCGGCAGCGTTAAAAAATAGAGTTTGGAGTAGCTCTGTTTTTGGGAGAGGCGAGGATGTGCAGAGCGAGGTTTGCCGTTATATTATTCTTAAAACGCAACACCGAGAACTTAAAAGCAAGTAAGTGCAAACACATCGGTCTACCCCCTACAACAACTCCAATTTATTTAGGGCAAACACACCGTTCTACTCATACGACAACGTTGCGGCACCTCTATAATTAACGGGCAGGCGCCACGCATAAAAACAACTTATTTAATAACCCACCTGCGGTTGTGGGCGCGAGTCTCCTCGGGGTTGTAATGCAGGCGTGCCGAGTCAGGTATAATAAGCTTGTAGCTTTTTTTAGTCTTGCCTGCCGGTAATTCCGTGTTTCTTATCCACGGGTTGGCTTCGCGCAGCTGTATATATGTGAGCCCGTGTTTTTGTGCAACGGAAGCCCAACTTTTCACAGGGCTGCTCACGGTTATGGTTTTTGCGATAGGGAGGGGTGGGTAAAGGTCGCGGTGCTGTATTATGAACCCGTAGTTGATTGGGTCGCTGAATATTGCTTTTGCGGCAAGTAGGCGAAATAGGTAACGTGAGGTTTCGGGCACGAGGTGCAGGTTTATGGCGCGTTCTTCTTTTTGTTCTTCTATTCGCTTGTTTATGCTATTGCGTCCGGCATTGTAGCTGGCAGCTACGGTGAGCCAGTCGCCGTACTCCTTGTAAGACTCTTTGAGGTAGCTGCAGGCGGCGCGAGTGGCCTTTTCTATATGGTATCTCTCGTCTATATTGTTGTTTACTTCGAGCCCGTATTCTTGTGCAGTTTTTTCCATAAATTGCCACAGGCCTGCGGCGCCAACATTGGAGCGGGCATAGATGTCGCCGTTGCTCTCTATAATCATAAGGTACTTGAGGTCGTCGGGCACGCCACACTCTTTAAGTATTGGTTCTACGACGGGAAAGAGACGGTTGGCGCGCTTTATCTGCAGCAGGGTGTTTATGTGGGAGTATGTAAAGGCGAGTATCTCGCGGTCGAGTCTTTCGCGGCGGTCCTGGCGAGTGAGCTCTATTTTCTCCCCTGCAAATGCTATTTCAGTGGGTAGCGTGGGCGAAACGGCGCAGTATGGTATCTGCGAGTATGGTACGTTGAACTTGTCGGCTGCGGCGTTGCCCAAGAGGGTGATGCCGGTTGCTATAATTGCGGTTGCTGCTACTGCGATGGTTATTTTTCTTTTCTTGCTGGTCTGTTGCATTATCTTTTCTCTTCTTTTACCACAAAAGTACTCTTTTTCTTTACAAATATCAAGCTTGTTTGGTTGTTTCGCATCGCTTTTTTTTGTTCCTTTGCAGTTGCAAATGCGTTTGCCGTGGAGCGTTGCTTTGGCGCGGTTTTTAATCGTTGCTCTCACGTTTTTTTGATTTTTCGGGTATATATCCCTTAATTTATATTATGGCGGAATTTGAATTGATAGCAAAGACCTTCCAGGGCTTGGAAGAGGTTTTGGCAAAGGAGTTGGTAGATTTGGGTGCAAATAATGTGCAGATTGGTCGTCGTATGGTGTCGTTTACCGGTGACAATGCCATTATGTACAAGGCGAACTTTCATTTGAGAACTGCAGTGCGCATTCTTAAACCAATTATGCACTTTAAGGCGTCGGATGCCGACGAGGTGTATAATGTGATAAAGAGTGTCGACTGGAGCGAGTATCTTGACGAGAATTCTACTTTTTCGGTCGATGCAGTGGTCTACAGCGATGTATTCCGCCATTCAAAATTTGTGGCTTACCGTGTGAAGGATGCCATTGCCGACTTCTTTAACGAAAAGAGCGGTCGTCGTCCCTCGGTGCGCCTTAACAACCCCGACCTTATTTTCCACATACATATTGCGCAGGAAGAATGTACCCTTGCTTTCGACAGCTCGGGTGAGTCCTTGCACCGTCGTGGCTATCGCGTAGAGACCGGTGCTGCACCCATCAACGAGGTGCTTGCTGCTGGTATGATTCTGCTCACCGGTTGGAGAGGAGAGTGCGATTTCATTGATCCTATGTGCGGTTCGGGTACTTTGCCCATCGAAGCGGCTCTTATTGCCCGTAACATTGCTCCCGGTGTCTATCGCCAGGGTTATGCTTTTGAGAAGTGGAAGGACTTTGATAGCGACCTTTTCCGCTCTATCTATGAGGATGATTCACTGGAGCGCGAGTTCAACCACAAGATTTATGGCTACGATATGGATGGCCGTATGGTTGCTTGTGCCCGCAAGAACGTGAAGTCGGCGATGATGAGCGACATTATAGAAATAAACCTTCGCGAGATAAAAGATTTTGAGCAGCCCGAAAAGCGTGCTATTATGGTGGTGAATCCTCCTTATGGCGAGCGTTTGGTGTCGGACAACCTGTTGCAGGTGTATAAGGACTTGGGCTCGCGTATGAAACACGCTTTCCAGGGTAACGAGGCGTGGGTTATAAGCAGCAGTTATGACTGTTTCGACCAGATTGGTTTGAAGGCTTCGGCTAGAATACCTCTTTATAATGGTGACCTCGATTGCGAATTCCGCAAGTTTGAGCTTTTCCAGGGTAAGTTCAAGGGATTCCGTGAGGAGGGCAATACTTTGAAGAAGGACTTTGCTCCGCTCAAGCGTAAATCGCGCCTCACAGGGCTCGATGGTGAGGTTCGTCCCTCACGTTCAGAGCGTAAGAGCGACGAATTTTCAGGCCTCGAGAGCGACGAGTCTAAACGTCGTCGTCGCGAGTTGGAGTCTTACTTCAACACTCGTTCGGCACAGAAGATAAGAGGCTCACGTGACGAGAAGGAGAAAAGAAATGAACGTGAACCCCGTGGTGAGAAACGTGAACAGCGTGGCGGTTATGCTGCACGTAAGGGTGACACAGCACGCAAAGGCGGTGAGAAGGGCGGCTACAAACGTGGCGGCAATGCCGGCGGCCGTGGAGCGGCTCCCCGTCGTGGAGGAAACAATAAACGATAATTAAAAACAGATATAAATAATTCATCACTATGAAAATTTTGCTTTTAGGCAGCGGTGGACGCGAGCACGCATTGGCGTGGAAGATTGCTCAGAGTCCTAAACTCGAGAAATTGTTTATTGCTCCCGGTAACGCGGGAACATCGCAGGTGGGCGAGAATGTAAATATTGCCGTTTGCGACTTTGACGCTATTGCAGCGTTTGTGCTCGAGAATGGTGTAAATATGGTGGTTGTAGGCCCCGAGGATCCTTTGGTAAAGGGTGTGTACGACTATTTTCAGAGTGATGACAGACTGAAAAATATTGCTGTTGTCGGTCCCACTCGTGCAGCTGCCGAGCTTGAGGGTAGCAAGAGCTTTGCTAAGGACTTTATGCAGCGTCACAATATCCCCACTGCTGCTTACCGCGCTTTTACAGCGGCGGAGAAGGCCGAGGCTTACACTTTCCTTGAGGGCTTGAAGGCTCCTTATGTGCTTAAGGCCGACGGTCTTTGTGCCGGTAAGGGAGTGCTGATTCTCCCCACTATTGAGGAGGCGAAAAAGAGTCTCGACGAGATGCTCGACGGTATGTTCGGCTCTTCATCGGCAACGGTGGTGATAGAGGAATTCCTCGATGGAATCGAGTGTTCTGTATTTGTTCTCACCGATGGCAAAAATTATGTGACTCTTCCCGAGGCGAAGGATTACAAGCGCATTGGCGAGGGTAACACCGGCCTTAATACCGGTGGTATGGGTTCAATCTCTCCTGTGCCTTTTGCCACAAAAGAGTGGATGCAGAAGGTTGATGAGAGAATCATACGCCCCACTGTTGAAGGTCTTGTAAGTGACGGACTCCTCTATAAGGGTTTCATCTTCTTCGGCCTTATCAATGTAGAGGGTGAGCCTATGGTTATCGAGTACAACGTGCGTATGGGTGACCCTGAGACCGAGTCGGTTATGTTGCGTTTGAAGACGGACATCGTGGAGCTCTTTGAGATGGTTGCTGCCGGCACTCTGTCGCAGGCTACCGTGGAGTTCGACGACCGTACTGCGGTGTGTGTTATGCTTGTTTCGGGCGGTTACCCCGAGGCTTATGATAAGGGTTTC
This sequence comes from Bacteroidaceae bacterium, assembly GCA_045647885.1. Taxonomy (GTDB): domain Bacteria; phylum Bacteroidota; class Bacteroidia; order Bacteroidales; family Bacteroidaceae; genus HGM04593. The sequence continues at coordinate 22,800 of JAZRMX010000030.1, read as the reverse complement.
GAGATGACAGGCTTTGAGAATGTTACCGACAGTATACTTTTCCACGCCGGTACAACCGTGAAGGATGGTAAGGTGGTAACAGCAGGCGGTCGTGTTATTGCTGCTTGCTCTTATGGTGAGAATCGTGCCGAGGCACTGGAGAAATCGTTCCGCGCTGCCGACGCGATTAAATATGAAAAGAAATATTTCAGAGGAGATATAGGTTTTGACTTATAGAAATTCGTTACAGGGGCGTTTCGTTGCCACGGGTTATCCTGCGGTAGGAATGCTTGTTGTGTCGTTATTTCTGTGGGCTTTGAGTGCGGTGCGCGGCGTTGGCTGGGGCTGCACTCTTCCTGTTTTATGGGAAATGGGTGACATTGCCTCGCGTGCAATATCCCTACTGGCTTATGTGGCTGCAGCCTTTGTGCTTGGCAATATGTATCTGTTTGAGCGTCGTGTGCCGTTCCTGCCTGCGGTCTTTATGTGGCTGACGGCTGTGCTGCCGTTTGTGCAGCCTTGTTATATGTGTGCCATCTCGCTGTTGCTGTTGCTTCTTGCGGTGGTGCAGTTGCTTGAATGTGACCGTTCTGCCAACCCCCAACGGGTTATTTACGGGGCTTTTGCCATGCTCACAGCATCGTCGCTCGTGGCTACGCAGCTGTTGCTGTTGCTCCCCCTGTTTGTGGCATATATATTTGTGGCGCGCGTGGCGCGTGCAAGTGGCATTGCGGCAGCTCTGCTTGGGGTGCTTACACCCTTGTGGCTCTTGTGTGGCGGTATCTATGTATTTCCTCCAATGGAGGTATTGGTGTTGCCTGCCAAACAATCGCTTGCTGCGATTGTTCCTTTTACGGGGCTTTGTCTGCCGCCTTTGCTTTGTGCAGCTCTGGCGATGGAGGTGTTGGTACTTGTTGTTGCTGCCAGTATATATGCAACATCGTCGTACCCGGCAAAGCCTTTGCTGCGCAGGCGTCTGCTCTTTCTGCTTATGCTCGATGCGTATATGCTGCTGCTCACATTGGTTTTTCCGCACGACAGTCTGCTGTTCCTTGTGTGGCGTATGCCGGTGGTTGCTGTTATGGCATCTTATGTATTCTCAATGAAGGTTACAAAGGTGTCCAATATATATTTTGTTTCACTTAATGTAGCTTGGCTACTGATAGCTGTAATTTGCTTATGGATGGGTTGATTCAATTCTTCGCCGAGTATGGTTTCTGGGGTATGGGTGTGCTTGCCTTCCTGTCGGGCTCCATTGTCCCCATTACAAGTGAGGTGCTTCTGGTATTCTTTTTGAGTATGGGGCTGAATGCTGTGTGGCTCACTCTTGTGGCTACATTGGGCAATACACTTGGTGGTGTTACCTGCTTTTTCGTGGGCTGGCTAGCCGACAAGAACAGGGTGATAAAGATGTTCAAGATTACTCCAAGGCGTATGCAGCGTGCCGACAGGATTATTCAAAGGTATGGCTACTGGGCTGCGGCAATCTCATTTGTGCCGGTGCTTGGTGAAACGTTGCTGGTGATGCTGGGTGTTATGCGCGTTACTTGGTGGAAGGTGGCTTTGGTTATGGCTGCCGGAAAGCTTGTGCGTTACAGCTTTATAACCGCCTCTTATGCCGGCGTTGCGCATCTGCTCGATTAGTATTTCCCCTCTCTCTTCCACTAATACGATGCCGAGGCTTTTATGCCCTCTCTCTGCAGCTTCTCCACAATGCTGTCGAGTTTCTCTTTTGTGGCTTTCTGCAGCCCTTTGACGGGTGTCTCGCGGTCTATGGTGTATATCATACACTCGCGTGGGGCAATCTCCTTTACTGCGGCAATCCAGGGAAGTACGTATTCATCGGTGGTATTGTCTATGATTTGTCCGTCAATGCTGCCCTTCATAAACATTGTCTGTATAACTATCCTGCCCTCAAAGGCTTTCATCTTTTCGATGATGGCTGCAAGGTCGTATGCAGCGCAGGGGCGGTCGGTGAGCTTTATGTATTCTGTGTTTATGGTGTCGAGCTTGAGTATGTTGTTGTCCACCATTTTCAGGGCATTGAACACCTTTTCGCGGGTTATGAGGGTTGAGTTGCTCAACACACTAACCTTGGCTTGCGGGCAGAGTTTGTCGCGCAGGGCTATGGTGTCGGCAATGATTTCGGGGAATGCCGGGTGTATGGTGGGCTCTCCGTTGCCGGCAAAGGTGAGCACGTCGGGGGTTACTCCCTCGCGCTGCATCTCCACAAGTTTCTCTTCGAGTTTCATTGCAACCTCCTCGCGTGTGGGTAGGGAACTGTGGCTGCGGCGCTCGGCGTTGAGCCCACACTCACAGTATATGCAGTCGAATGTGCATATTTTACCATCGCCGGGTAGGAGGTTTATACCCAGTGAGATTCCTAAACGGCGGCTTTTGATGGGCCCGAAGATGGGCGATGGGAATATTATTGTCGGCATTTTTCTCTTTTTGCTTGTTGTTAGCGAGTGCAAAAATAAGAATAAATTTGATTGGCTCTGTAAAAAGAAAACGTAAATAGTGTTATATTTGCAATATACATTAAGATTTGGATATGAAGATAGGTTACGACGGTAAGCGTGCTGCGCAGAATTTTACAGGTCTTGGCAATTATAGCCGTTATGCTATTGAGGCTCTTGCCGCGAATTTCCCCGGCAACGAGTATCTTGTATATGTGCCCAAGGATGTTGACAACAAGAAGTTCTCTTCTATTCTCTCATCTGCTGCCGGGGCTGTGAAAAAAGTGTTGCCTGTGGGGCGCTGGAACAAAGCTTTTCGCTCTCTGTGGCGTGTGTGGGGCATTACCGATGACATTTGCAACGACGGGGTGCAGATTTTCCACGGATTGAGCAATGAATTGCCGCTTAATATACGCCGTGCCCATCCCGGGGTTAAAAGCGTGGTTACTGTCCACGACCTGATATTCCTTAAATGCCCCGAGTGCTATCCTCCGATAGACAGAATGATTTATAACTATAAATTCCGCCGTGCCTGTGTAAATGCCGACTGCGTGATTGCTGTGAGCGAGTGTACAAAGCGCGATATTGTGGAGCATTATGGCATTGAGCCTGCAAAGATAAAGGTTATTTACCAGGGTTGCGACTCGCTTTTTGCGGTGCAGCCATCGGAGGAGGAGAAGGCACGTGTGCGTGAGAAGTACTCTTTGCCCGGGAAATTTGTGGTGTCGGTGGGTACAATAGAGAGACGCAAGAACCTGCTTTCTGTTGTAAAGGCACTCAAACATCTGCCAAGTGATGTGCATCTTGTGGCTGTGGGCCGTCGCACAAAGTACACTGCGCTTATTGACGAGTATGTGCAGCAGAATGGCTTGCAGGGCAGGGTTCACCTGTTACACGGTGTTCCTTACAATGACCTGCCTGTGATATACCGCTGTGCCGATGTCTTTGCCTATATGTCGATATACGAGGGTTTTGGTATTCCTCTTCTCGAGGCTTTGAACAGTTGTGTGCCGGTGGTGGCTGCAACAGGCTCCTGCCTTGAGGAGGCCGGTGGCCCCGGTAGCAAATATACTGCGCCTTATGATGTGGAGGCAATTGCTGCAGCCATAAAGGAGTGTATGCTCCCTGCTGTGCGCGAGAAGATGGTGGCGCAGGGGCTTGAGTGGGCTGCTAAATTCACCCCCGAGAACTTTGCGAAGGAGACTATGGAGTGTTACGGGAGCCTGCTTGCCGAAAAGTAGGCTTTTCGCTGATTACAAATAAATAAAGAGCCGTGTCTGCAGACACGTCTCTTTATTTATTTGTATGTTTTTTCATTTATTCTGTTTCCACTGCTGTGTCGTTCTTTATACAGAACTCGCCGTTGCAGGTGTAGAGCATATCGCGTGTGTACTTGTACTCTTTGTGGGCGAGTGAGTTACTGCTATCGAAATGGTTGCTCTCCACGTCGAGCAGGCCGCAGACAAGCTCATAGACAAGGTCGTTTGTGAAGAATGTCTTCTTGTGGGCTTTGAGGGCCTCGAAACGCTCCTTGTGGTGGGTTATGTAGCTGTCGGTGCAGTGTATGCTCATTGGTATGCGAACCATGTCGAAACCGTTGAAGTGGGGCGGGCGGCGCTTGTCGGGCACGGCTGCGTGGTCGCTGAAGTAGAGCATTGCCTGAAGGTTGAGTTTCTTGCTTGCATACTCGTATACCTCTTTCAAAAGGCTGTCGGTGTAGTGCAGGGAGTTGAAATAGTTGAGCAGGTTGTCCTGCACGCCGGGCTCTCCCCACATGGTGTGCTCCTTGGGGTAGCGGTTTATGTAGTTGAAGTGGCTGCCCATAAGGTGCAGTACCACAAAGTTGTTCTTGCTGGGGTCTACCTCGTCGAGGAACTCTATGAGGGAACCGTCGTATTGCAGCTTGTTCACTTCCTGTTTAGTCCACTTTGCAGTGTCGCTGGTGTTTGCCACAAGGGTTACTGATGTGTCGGCAACGCCTATGCAGCCCTGATTGCTGTACCAGTGGGTTGTGTATCCGGCCTTGCGGGCTATGTCGATGATGGATACCGACTCGTAGAACTGCTTGCCGTTGTATTGGTTGCGCTCTGTGAGTACCTGCTCGAGTGTGGGCACTGTCTGGTGGTGGCAGGAGTAGGCGTTTGTGAATACAATGTGGTTGGAGTTCTTGCGGTCGCACTCCTTGAGCCACGGGGTGGTGTCGTACTCTGTGTCGAAATATGCGCTCATATAATCGCGTGAGGCCGACTCGCCGATAATCATAATATATGTGTGTGGCTCGTCGTTCTGCTTGCCTGCAGGCTTCAGCTCGAGGTCTTTAAGGCGTATGTCCATCTCTTCAACATAGAGACGGGTGCGCTGGCTGTACTCTTTTGTGTCGAGGTAAAGGGTCATAAATCCTGTGCGGCAGAGCATGCTGCGCTTGCCCACCCATATATATGCGAATAGTCCCATTGCCCACGCGGCAGCAAAAATGATGCCTGTAATGTGTGTGCCGTGGTTGGCAACAACAAGAATCTCTGCTCCTATGCATAGCGTGGGAAGGGCTATTATTGCTACTGCTATGCTTATGGTGGTGTACAGGGGGAAAGATTTTATGAACTCTATGGTTTCGTTACGGTCGGTGTCGAGGGTTGCCTGCATTCCGTTCATGTCGAAACTGCTGCCGTATATAATATAGTGTACCCACTGTATGGTGGCAAGTATTATGGGTACAAGTGCCACGAGTCCGGTTATTGCTCCGCCTGCGATGGCTGCAGCACCGGGCAGGCTGCCACTGATAATCTGCAATGCCGACAACCAACCGAAGAGGTATATGCCGAACACGATGTCGATGCGGTTGTCGTAATCGTGTGCCTGCTTGTGGTTGCTGTAGTGGAATATTATGGGGTAGCTTGCTCCGCAGAAAAGGGCTATTGCTGCATTCAACAGTACCGCACCGCTGCACACGGGTACCTGTGCTACGGCTATGGGGAGAATGCTTATGAGCGATGCTATGAGATAGCGTCGGAATTGTTGTCCTTTTGCATTGCGTGCCAGTCCTTTGTTGAATGAGTGGTACACTATGATGCTTGTTGCGCACATTGCTGCCAGGAAGCAGAGGTATTCTGTAATTGCTATCTCTTTCATAATGGTTTGTGTTGTTGTTATTTTCGTCCGAAGTCGGCAGGGATTTCTCCCCACTCGGCTGTTTCCCATTTGATAAGCTGGTTGTTGTAACTGTTCTCGCGCAGCCACTTTTCGGCGCGTTCTATGTATTCGTAGACGGCCTCTGTTTCGGCGTAACGTTCCAGTTTGGTCTTGCAACAGCGCTGTTTTATCCACAGCAGGGCGTTGCGGCTATCGCTGTAGATGGGTATGCTACTGTTCTTTTGCTTTAAAAGTGCAAGCCCGTGTACTATTGCAAGGAATTCGCCTATGTTGTTGGTGCCCAGGATGGGACCGAAGTGGAAAATCTCCTCACCGGTGGCGAGGTATACTCCACGATACTCCATCTGTCCGGGGTTACCACTACAGGCTGCGTCTACCGCAAGCGCGTTCTTGTATACGCTTGCCGGTAGCTCGCCTGTGCTGTTTTTTGTCTTTTTATCGGTGGTTTTTCCTATGTAGTCGCGGGGCGAAGATGAGTAAGCACGTTGAGCCTCTTCAAGCGTGTCAAAGGATTTGTAAAGTGCTTGCTTTACTCCTTTTATCTGCGCCTGGCATTCGTCCCACGAGGAGAATATCCCCGTGTTGACGCCGCTCCACACTACATAGTAACGTTTCTTTGCCATTACATTCTTTCGGGTACTTCAATTCCCAAGAGGTTCATAGCGGTTTTAATAACCTTGCCTACGTTGCGTGTCAGCAGTATGCGGAATGCTTTTACAGCCTCGTTCTCCTCGCGCAGGATGCTGAAGTCGTGGTAGAACTGGTTGTACTCCTTGGCAAGCTCGTAGGCGTAGTTTGCTATGCCCGAGGGTGAGTAGTCGGTTCCTGCTTGGCGCACAACTGCGGGGAAGTCGTTGAGCAGGCGTATGATAGAGCACTCCTTCTCGCTGATGCTTGCGGGGGCTGCAGCGTTGTCGCATACGAAACCGCTCTCGGCTGCCTTGCGCTCAATTGAGCGTGTGCGGGCATAGGTGTACTGTATGAAGGGGCCTGTGTTGCCGTTGAAGTCAATGGATTCTTTGGGGTTGAAGAGCATATTCTTGCGTGCATCTACCTTGAGCATAAAGTATTTGAGCGCGCCAAGGCCAATGATGCGGTAAATCTCGTTTGCTTCCTCTTCCGATACTCCGTTGAGCTTGCCGCCAAGCTCTTCCGAAGTCTCGCGTGCGGTGCGTGTCATTTCGTCCATAAGGTCGTCGGCATCAACCACTGTTCCCTCGCGGCTCTTCATTTTGCCCTCGGGGAGCTCAACCATTCCGTAAGAGAAGTGTACTAGGCCTTTACCCCAAGAGAAGCCGAGCTTGTCGAGTAGGAGTGAGAGTACCTGGAAGTGGTAGTTCTGCTCGTTACCCACAACGTATACCATCTTGTCGATGGGGTAGTCGCGGAAACGCAACTGCGCTGTACCGATGTCCTGTGTCATATACACCGATGTGCCGTCGCTGCGCAGGAGGAGCTTCTCGTCGAGTCCGTCGCTGGTGAGGTCGGCCCAAACCGAGTTGTCGTCGCGACGGTAGAAGATGCCCTTCTCGAGTCCGCCGAGTACGGTCTCCTTACCCTCAAGGTATGTGTCTGACTCGTAGTAAATTTTGTCGAAATCCACTCCAAGGCGTTTGTATGTCTCGTCGAATCCTTCGTAAACCCAGCCGTTCATGGTGCTCCACAGGTTGCGGACTTCTTTGTCGCCGGCTTCCCATTTTACGAGCATCTCGCGTGCCTCGGCCATAAGGGGTGATGCAGCCTCGGCCTCCTCTTTGCTCATACCGTTTGCCATAAGCTCGTTAAGCTCGGCTTTGTAGTGCTTGTCGAAGGCTACATAGTAGTCGCCAATGAGGTGGTCGCCCTTCTTGCCGCTGCTTGCGGGAGTCTCGCCGTTACCCCACTTCTGCCAAGCGAGCATAGATTTGCAGATGTGTATACCGCGGTCGTTTACAATGTTGGTTTTCACCACTTTGTTGCCGTTGGCGGCGAGTATGTTGGAGAGGGCATAACCGAGCAGGTTGTTGCGGATGTGGCCCAGGTGAAGGGGCTTGTTTGTGTTGGGCGAAGAGTACTCGACCATTACGAGGGGCGATGTCTCGTCGGCCTTTACTGTTCCCCACGCTGCGGTGTTGTCAATCTTCTGGAGCAATTCAATCCAGTAGCTTGTTGCAATTGAGAGGTTGAGGAAGCCTTTTATTACGTTGAAGCCCGAAACGAGGGGCTGTGTGGCTGCAATTTTCTCGCCAATCTCCTGTGCTGTCTCCTCAGGGCGCTTTTTAGACATCTGCAGGAAGGGGAAAACAACAAGGGTGTAGTCGCCCTCGAACTCCTTGCGTGTCTTCTGTAACTGAATTTTCTCGGCAGCAACCTCCTGGCCGTAAAGCTCTTTTATGGTTGCGATGATTGTTTCGTTCAAAATTGTCTCAATATTCATTGCTTCTTAATTTTTGGTCGTTTTTAGGGGGTCTTTGCATAGCAAAGAGTGATTTTTCGTAATTTCCTGCGAAGATACGAAATTTATGTGATTTTTGACTCTTTGCTGTTCCAAAATATCTTTGTCGTGCGCTATTTTGCCCAAATATCTGCCACGCGGTTCTTAAAAAAGAGTAAAAATGGTGACGTGTTTGCTAAAAAGCTATAAAATTTAGTTTTGTATGGCCTTGTGGCCGGCATTTGTAGCTTCAACGGGCTTTGCTCATTTGTTTCTGTCGCTTGTTTGTATTATCTTCGCGCTGTTTTTTAAAGTTCTAAAGATGAATCAGATTACAACTGTTGTCAAGAATATTCTGGCGATAAACGTGCTTATGTTTCTCGCCACTATTGTGGCTAAGAAATATGGCATAGACCTTGCCGGATACCTTGGCCTGCACTTCTTCCTTGCCGACGATTTTCACCCGTATCAGTTTGTAACATATATGTTTATGCACGGTGGCTTTACTCACCTGTTCTTCAATATGTTCTCCCTCTATATGTTTGGTGGGTTGCTCGAGAGGGTAATGGGCTCCAAGCGTTTCCTCATTTATTATTTTGTGACGGGCTTGGGTGCTGCTTTTGTGCAGGAGTTGGTGCAGTATGCCTATTATGAGATTTCTCTCTCGGCCTATGACTATGTGAGAACATCTTTTGGGGTGATTCCTATGTCCGACTTTCTGAATGTGTGGAACACTGTGGGTGCTTCGGGTGCTGTTTATGGTCTGTTGCTTGCCTTTGCCATGATGTTCCCCAATGAGAGGATGTTTGTGATTCCCATCCCCTTCCCAATAAAGGCAAAGTATTTTGTGGTGATTTTCATAGTGCTTGAACTGCTGCTGGGTATTGGCAACAATGAGAGTGATAATGTGGCGCATTTTGCTCACCTGGGTGGTGCGCTCTTTGGCTTCCTGTTGATGCTGTGGTGGAGAAAAAATGGTAAAATAAATGGTCCTTATGTTTAAGAAAATTTATAATAGTTTCTGTAACGAGAATATTGTCGGCAAGTTTATTTATGCGAATGTGGCAATTTACATAATTGTCGCTTTCATCGGGGTTTTTGCCACACTTTTCAATGTGGTGTCGCCCGTGTCGGACTTTATGCAGTGGTTTGAATTGCCATCGTCGCTTGTGCGCTTTGCGTGCCAGCCGTGGAGCTTGCTTACTTATATGTTTATGCACGAAAGGGTGATGCATATTCTGTGGAATATGGTTGCTCTTTATGGCTTTGGGAAGATATTTATGTCCTTCTTCTCAATGCGTCATTTCGTGGGTGTATATATCTTGGGTGGCATAATGGGTGGCTTGTTCTTTATGCTCGCATTCAACCTGTTCCCTGGTTTTTCGGGCGTGGTGGAGCGTTCTCATCTGATAGGTGCTTCGGCATCGGTGCTTGCTGTGGTGATGGCTGCGGCTGTGCGTCGCCCGAATTTTATAGTGAATCTGAGATTTCTGGGTTCGATGCGTCTTATGACTATTGCGGTGATAACCGTGGTGCTGTCGCTGCTGTTGCTGGCGTCGGAGAATGCCGGTGGTAATTTTGCCCACCTTGGTGGTGCATTTGCCGGCTGGCTGTTTGCCTACCTGCTGAACAAGGGGGTGGACATAACTGCGTTTATTAACAAAATTATCGATTTCTTCGCTACTTTTTTCCGTCGTACGCCCAAAAAGGAAAAGCCTAAATTTACATTCTACAAGAATGGGCGCGCTGCCGATTATGAGTACAATGCCACTAAAAAGAGCAACGAAGAGGAGGTTGACCGCATACTCGAGAAGGTGAAGAAGGGTGGTTATGCTTCGTTGAGCGAAGAGGAGAAAAAGAAGCTTTTTGACGCTTCGCGTTCGTAACTTTGTTGCCCTTAAGTAAGTAAACCCACTGCCTGATAGGTGGTGGGTTTATATATTTTTGTGGTCATTTGCAGCAAAGAAAATGCTATTTATATAAATAATTAAGAAAAAAATGCTATATTTGCGCGCATTTGTAGAGAAAAGGACAAAATAAATCATAAATAAAACTTAATTAAAATGCAGAACAAAGGATTTGTAAAAGTATTTGCGCTACTGCTTACGCTGGTGTGCGTGTTCTACCTCTCATTCTCTTTTGTGACCGGTTATCACATGAACAAGGCCGCAGAGGATCCCAAGGGCGAGCAGCACTACATTGATTCAATGCTGAACGAGAAGGTTTGGCTTGGTGTATACACCTTGAAGCAGAGCCGTGAAATGGAGATTGGTCTTGGGTTGGACCTTAAAGGTGGTATGAACGTTATTATGGAGGTTTCTGTGCCCGACATCGTGAAGGCGCTTGCTGACCATAAGAACGATGCTGATTTTAACGCTGCAGTGGAGGCTGCACGCCAGTTGTCGGTTACCAGCCAGCGCGATTATATCACACTTTTTGTTGAAGAGTATAAGAAATTGGCTCCCGAGGGTAACCTCGCTGCTATCTTCGCTACCCAGCAGTTGAAGGATAAGGTGAACACCCGTTCTACAGACGACGAGGTTGTTGCTGTTCTTCGCGAGGAGGTACAGGCTGCCATCGACAACTCTTTCAACGTGTTGCGTACACGTATTGACCGCTTCGGTGTGGTACAGCCCAACATCCAGGCTCTTGAGGGTTCTATGGGCCGTATTATGATTGAGCTCCCCGGTGTTAAGGAGCCCGAGCGTGTTCGTAAATTGTTGCAGGGTTCGGCTAACCTCGAATTCTGGGATACTTACAATGCTTCTGAGATTGTTCCCGCTTTCTCGGCACTTGATGCAAAATTGGCTGCCGTTGCTGCAGTTGAGGATGCTCCTGCCGCTGAAACTGCAACAGAGAACAAAACAGCAGAGGCTGCTGAAAAAACCGATGCAGAACTTGAGTCTGCTTTGACAGGTGAGATTGCTGAGGCTAATACCGAGGCTGATATTGAGGCTTTGAAAAAGCAGCACCCCTTGCTCTCTCGTTTGCAGCTTGTGCCTGCAACCGCAACTGGTAGTGTTGTTGGTTATGCTCACTATAGCGATACAGCAGCTATTAATGCGTTTATCGCGTCACCCGAGTTCAAGAGCACTATGCCTCGTGAGCTTCGTCTCTACTGGGGTGTTGAGGCTATAGACCGTGAGACAACAAATCAGATATATGAGCTTTATGCAATCAAGTCTTTGCAGCGTAATGGTCGCGCTCCTCTTGAGGGTGATGTTGTTGTATCGGCTTCCGATTCATTCGACCAGTATGGCCGTCCTTGTGTAACTATGGCTATGAACACCGATGGTGCACGTCGTTGGGCTCAGCTTACAAAAGCTAGCATCGGTAAGGCTATTGCAATTGTTCTCGATGGTTATGTTTATAGCGCACCTATGGTGAGCAACGAGATTACCGGTGGTCGTTCAGAGATTACAGGTAACTTTACTATAGAGACAACAAAAGACTTGGCAAACGTGTTGCGTTCTGGTAAAATGCCCGCGCCCGCGCGTATTGTACAAGAGGATATAGTTGGTCCCTCTCTCGGTCAGGAGTCAATCAACCAGGGTTTGATGTCGTTCATCGTTGCATTCATCCTGTTGATGGTTTATATGTGCGCTATCTACGGTATCATCCCCGGTGCTGTAGCAAACGCAGCTTTGTTGATGAACCTCTTCTTTACTCTTGGTGTGCTTGCTTCGTTCCAGGCTGCCCTCACAATGTCGGGTATCGCCGGTATCGTGCTTACCTTGGGTATGGCAGTGGATGCTAACGTGCTTATTTATGAGCGTACAAAAGAGGAACTGCGTGCAGGAAAGAACACCCGTTCTGCTTTGGCCGACGGTTATAAGAATGCATTCTCTGCTATCTTCGACTCTAACTTTACATCAATTATCACAGGTATCATCCTGTTCTACTTCGGTACAGGTCCCATCCGTGGCTTTGCCACAACCCTCATTATCGGTCTGCTCTGTTCATTCTTTACAGCAGTGTTCCTCACCCGCGTGGTTTACGAGCACTTTATGAACAAGGGCAAGTGGCTCGACCTTACATTCGTTACAAAGTACTCAAGCAAGTTGATGCTTGATACTAAATTCGATTTCATCAAAAAATCGAAGAGTTTTGGTATCGGCTTGGCGGTTGCTATCGTGGCAATTATCGCTTCGTTTGCTGTACGTGGCTTGAGCCAGAGCATCGACTTTACTGGTGGTCGTAACTTTGTTGTTCAGTTTGAGCAGCAGGTTGAGCCCGAGACTGTACGTGAGTTGCTTCGCGAGAAGATTACCGAGGATAATGTTCAGGCAATCGCTCTTGGTACCGATGGTAAAACTATCCGTATCACAACAAACTACCGCATTGCTGATGCTTCGGAGACTGTTGATGCTGAAATCGAGAAATTCCTCTATGATGCATTTATGGAGGGCGGCTTGTTGAGCAAAGACCTTACATTGAGTACTTTTGTAGATTATGATAACCGTTTGGGCGGTTCTATCATCAGTTCACAGAAGGTTGGTCCCAGCATTGCCGAGGATATCAAGGATGGTGCAATTGTTTCTGTGATATTGGCTCTGATTGCAATCTTTATCTATATCCTTATCCGTTTCCGCAACGTGGCATATAGTATCGGTTCCATCGTGGCGCTTGCAAGCGACGTGCTTCTTATCATTGGTTGCTATTCGTTGTGCTATGGCTGGATGCCTATCTCATTGGAGGTTGATCAGACATTTATCGGTGCAATCCTTACAGCTATCGGTTACTCAATCAACGATAAGGTGGTTATCTTCGACCGTGTACGTGAGTTCTCTTATATCTATCCCAAACGTGACAAGTACTCATTGTTCAACGATTCTTTGAACACTACACTTGCCCGTACTATAAATACTTCTGTAAGTACTTTGGTTGTGTTGCTCTCAATCTTTATCTTGGGTGGCGACAGCATCCGTAGCTTCTCGTTCGCAATGATTCTTGGTGTTGTATTCGGCACTTTGTCATCATTGTTCATTGCTACTCCCATTGCTTATAGCATTATTACAAAGGGTAAGAAATAAGGAGATTTCAATATAATATAAAGACAGCCCGAGAGAATTCTCGGGCGGTCTTTATATTATATATAATAAGGTATAGGTTTCTTGTATGGGATTATACCTGCTCTTTTAGGTACGCGTGGGCAAAACTGCATTCGGCGCAACGGCGCTGCTTGCAGTAGGCGTTGTTGAGCTGTATGAGGGCTTGCGAGTCGGCGGCGCTGTTTATGCACAGGCCTTCTTGTGTCCAGCGGCGTACAATGCTGTTGTTCTCGGCGCTTATCCCGTACAGGAAATCTTCGGCTTTATTGCAGAGTTCGGCACTCTGGCGGTGCTTGCCATAAGTGTAGAGCATTGGTACTACGGTGTTTATTATGAGTACATCGAGCTGCTTGTTGCTCAAATCACCTGTTCCGCTTGTGAGGGTGCTGCCGAATTGTGTGTGGTGCTGCCAGTAACTGCTTGGTTGCGACTGGAGCGTGTTGCGCAGCTCTTCAATGCTTTTGCACTCGGCAATGCCGGTGGTGTCGGGTCTTTCGTTGTGGAATAGGGTGGCAAGGCGGGCTATGCGCAGATGGGGCGTGGCGCTGCCGTAGCCCCAAGTGTTGTGCTGCATCTCCTGCAGGTTGAACTTGCTTTTAAGGAATTTGTATTCGCGTACAAGGGTCTGGTAATATTCGCTTGCAATGGCGTCGTTCCTGTAATAGGTGGGTATGCTCTCTTCGTTGAGCAGGCCTGCCTGGCCGAACATTATTGCCTCGACCTGCTCTATGCTGTCGCGGTGCTTGCCGAGTGCCTGCATATTGAGCAGCAGTGCCCATTCTTCAAATGCACGTCCTTGTATGCCGAAACCATAGCTGCGTGCAAGCAACTTGAAGAGGGTGTCGTTCCATCTCTTGTCGCACGACTCGTATATTCTTGTTATTCTGTCGGCCTTCTCCTCTATGCGCTCTGCAAGGAGGCGCGTCAGTTGTTCGCAGGTGTTTATGCCGCAGTTGGTAGCCGCAATTTTCTCGCAGGGTGGCTTGAAGTGCCCGTTCAGCATTCTGTTGTACTCTTCTGCGGTGTTTTGGCTTATTTGGGTGGCGAAATGGAAGTGTACCTCGCCTTTCCCGTTCTTGATGGATATGTTTATGTCAGCTCCTCCTTGGGCATTCTCCAGGGTACTTAAGGTGGCATCGCCGCAATATGGGGTGTTGTCAACCTCCAACCTTGTGCAGGAGTAGTGGCCGGCTGCAATCTCCTCTCCGGGGCTTGTTATCTGCAGCGTGTGGCCATCTGTGGTTTTGAACTCTTTCTGCGAGAACAGACCGTTTTTCCACAGGTAGCTTATGAACTCTTTCATAAATTCCACAGTTTAGGGTGGCTGTTTCGTATTATTTATTCTCTTCGGGGTAGCTTATTCTGGTGTGGTATATTGCTTTAAGGCGTTTTTTGAACACCTCTTTTATGGTGTGTATCTCCTGGAAGGTGATGGGGCATAAGCTTAACTCACCCTCGGCTACCTTGCTGTTTATTATGTTGTCTACGAGCTGTTCAATGTTGGCGGCTGTGTACTCTTTAATGCTGTGTGAGGCGGCTTCCACGCAGTCGGCCATCATTAAAACGCCTTGCTCTCTGGTGGTGGGTTGTGGCCCGGGGTAGGTGAAGGGTGCGGGGTCGACCTCCTCGTTGGGGTGTTCGTTCTTGTATGTAATATAGAAATAGCCGGTTTTTGAAAGGCCGTGGTGTGTGGCAATGAAGTCCTTTATTTTCTTGGGCAGGTGGTGGTGTGAGGCAACCGCGAGGCCGTCGGTCACGTGTTTTATGATGATGGCTGCGCTCTCGTGGAGTGTGAGCTCTTTGTGTGGGCTTATGCCACCGCTCTGGTTCTCGGTAAAGTATATGGGGTTGAGGCATTTGCCTATGTCGTGGTATAGAGCGCCGGTACGCACTTCGAGGCTGCTTGCTCCAATGGCGCGTGCTGCTTCTGCGGCGAGGTTACCCACCTGCGTTGAGTGTTGGAATGTGCCGGGAGCCTCTTGCGACAGTTTTTGCAATAAGGGGTTGTTTAGGTTTGATAACTCTATGAGGGTGATGTTTGACACAAATCCCAATAGTTTCTCTATGATGAACATAAGCGGGTAAGAGAAGAGCATCAGTATTGCGCTTATGATGAAGTATATGTACATGGCGAGGTTCATCTTCGTGATGTCGTTCTCTACAATAAGCTCATAGCAGAGGAATGTTGTGCAGTATGTACCAAGAACTATAAATGCACTGCTGAACATTTGTGAACGGGATGAAAGCTCTTTCAGACTTAATATTGCCGCGTAGCCGGCAAGTATCTGCAGCAGCACGAACTCATAGGGGGAGTTGAGCATTATGGAGCAGATAAGTATCCCGATGGTGTGGGTTATGAATGCTGTGCGTGGGTTTGTGAAAAGGCATAGCATCATTGGTACCAGGGCAAAGGGAAGTATGAATACGTTGCCGAAACGTGCTTGCATCATTATGCCCACAATTATGGGGAAGATGGTTACCGATAGTATTACAAGCAGGAACTTGTTGTTATTGTTCTTTATATCGGGGTTGTAAATGTATATGTAAGAAAGGAGCAGTGAGAATGCTATTATTACGAACAGTATCTGTCCCAGGAACATTGTGGTGCTTTTATAGTTGTTGTCCTGGCGTTTGTTTACCTCGAACTGGTACGATTTCAATATCTGGTAGGTTCGTGCATCTACAATATCTCCACGGCTTACAATCTTTTGTCCGTTCTGCACAATTCCATTGCTCAGAGGGAGTCTGTTAAGCTCCTCCTGGAGCAGGCCCGCCGATTTTGCCGAGTCGTAGGCGAGGTTGGGCATTATTATATCCTCCAGCTTGTATGCGGCTATTATTTTTGCAGGGAAGGTGTCGGCTGCAAGTATCTGGTTGTATGCCTCGGTGGTGGAGATGAACTTTTTCTTGCTGCTGGTGGCGATGTGGTTGCTTATGATGTTTACACTCTTGGCTTTGTTGGCGTCTATGCGCTCCTTGTCCTCTACAGATACGATGCCGCTGTTGTACAGCTTTATCAAAGTGTTGTAGTATTTTATGTATGCCTCTTGCGGAATCTCTTCGCTCGCGTTGTTGTAAAAGCGGTTCTTTAGCTGTCGCAAGGCTTTCAAGGCAATGGTGGAGTCCTTGGAGAAGTACATTGCAAAGTGGGTGGTGATGCTGTCCTTCTCGTGGGCAATCTGCTGCTCGCTCTTGTATATGGGGAAGTTGAAGGGGGCTATAATCTGGCCGTAGTTCCACGGAGCGGCTTCGCTGTAGTTGTAGGTGAACACGTTGTTGCGAGGCATAAAATAGACGACAGCTCCCATACACAGAAGCACTATTGATGCCTGGAATATAAGTTTGATGTATTTTACCGATAGTTTCATGTTCTTTTTCATCTTGCCACTTTTTTTTGTGTGCGCATCCGGCACTTGTTATAAAAGCAAATGTACGAAAAAATAACAAATTTCAAACTGTTGTTTCTCTCTTTTGTACAGCATCGGGGTGTTGTGGCTCTTTGTGGTATGCTCTTCCCGGATTTGCGCGGGTGGTTGTGCCTGTTTTTTGCGACAGGCAAAGGGCTGGGGTTTTGAAAAATAAGAGGATTTATTTTGTGGGGAACGTAACTTGTAGTATTTTTGTGCAATAATAATTTGCGTTATTGTGCGTTCTTGCGAAATGGCGGCACGAGCTCTTTTTGCGGCGTACGTAATGCTTTATAAATGAATGATATGAATGAGCGTAAAGTAAGGGTGCGTTTTGCGCCCAGCCCCACCGGACCGTTGCATATTGGCGGTGTGAGAACAGCATTATATAACTATTTGTTTGCCAAACAGCACGGCGGTGAACTTATTTTCCGTATAGAGGATACCGACTCCAACCGTTTCGTACCCGGTGCCGAGGAGTATATTCTTGAGTCGTTCCGTTGGTTGGGCATAAAATTTGACGAAGGCGTCTCTTTTGGCGGCGACTGCGGTCCTTATCGTCAGTCGGAGCGTCGCGATATATATAAGAAATATGTTAAGGTGCTGCTCGACAGTGGTAAGGCTTACATTGCCTTTGACACTCCCGAGGAACTTGAGGCAAAGCGTGCCGAAATTGATAATTTCCAGTACGACGCGTCAACCCGTCTCTCAATGCGCAACTCTTTGGCGCTTTCGGCTGAGGAGGTTGAGGCTCTCATAGCAAGCGGCCACCAGTATGTGGTACGTTTCAAGGTGGAGCCCGGTGAGAAGGTAGTGGTGAACGACCTTATTCGCGGCGTAGTTACCATTGATTCTTCTATTCTCGACGACAAGGTTCTTTACAAGTCTGCCGATGAACTTCCCACATATCACCTTGCAAACATTGTGGATGACCACCTGATGAACATTTCGCACGTTATTCGTGGCGAAGAGTGGTTGCCTTCGGCTCCCCTCCACGTGTTGCTTTACCGTGCATTCGGTTGGGATGATACAATGCCCCAGTTTGCTCACCTTTCGTTGCTTCTCAAGCCCGAGGGTAATGGTAAATTGAGCAAGCGCGACGGTGACCGTCTTGGTTTCCCTGTGTTCCCTCTTGAGTGGCACGACCCCAAGAGCGGTGCAATCTCTTCTGGTTTCCGCGAGAGTGACTACTTGCCCGAGGCTGTAATCAACTTCCTCGCTCTGCTTGGTTGGAATCCCGGTGACGACGTGGAGATGATGTCTATGGAAGACCTTATTGCAAAATTTGACCTTTCAAAGTGCAGTAAGGCGGGTGCGCGTTTCGACTATAAGAAGATGGTGTGGTTCAACCACGAATATATATTGCAGAAGAGCGACGAGGAGATAGCTGCGGTGTTTATGCCTGTTGTAAAATCTCACGGCATAGAGACAAGTATGGAGCTGCTCACTAGAATTGTGTCGCTGATGAAGGGCCGTGTGAATTTTGTACACGAACTTTGGGATGCTTGTAACTTCTATTTCATTGCTCCCACAGAGTATGATGAAAAAACTGCCAAGAAACGTTGGAAAGAGGATTCGGCACAGAAGATGGGCGAGCTTGCTGCGCTTCTCGAGAGCCTCGACGATTTCTCAATAGAGAATCAGGACAAGGCTGTTCACGAGTGGATTGAGAGCAAGGGATATGGTATGGGCGAGATTATGAATGCTTTCCGCCTTGCGCTCGTCGGCGAGGGTAAAGGTCCTCAGATGTTCGATATTTCCGGCTTGATAGGCAAGGAGGAGACTCTTGCCCGTCTGCGTCGTGCAATTGAAATTTTAGGCTAAAGAAAAAAGGTATGTATACACTTGGAATCTACATATATATGGCCTTTGTTAAGTTGGCGGCGCTTTTTGGACACAAGAAGGCTGTTCAGCTGCTTGAGGGGCATAAGGATATATTCTCTTCGCTGGAGAAAGGGATAAAGAAGGATACCGATTATATATGGTTTCACGCCTCGTCTTTGGGCGAGTTTGAGCAGGGTCGTCCCATGATTGAGAAATTCCGTGCTACACACCCCGAATACCGTATTGTACTTACTTTCTTCTCGCCTTCGGGTTATCGCTCGGCGCGTAATTATCAGCAGGCCGATGTTGTGTGCTATCTGCCATTCGACACTCCATCTAACGTGAGGCGTTTCCTCAATCTGCTGAACCCTAAAATGGTGTTTTTTGTAAAATACGAATTTTGGTTGAACTTCCTGTTTGCCTTGAAGAAACGCGGAATTCCTACATACAGCATATCTTCGATATTCCGCAAGGAGCAGGTGTTCTTTAAGTGGTGGGGAGGCTTATATCGCAAGGTTCTTCACTCTTTTACCCATCTTTTTGTACAAAATGAGGCTTCTAAGGAGCTCTTGGCTTCGGTGGGTGTAAATAACGTTACGGTAGTGGGTGATACCCGCTTCGACCGTGTGGCAAAGATTGCCGAGCAGGCTCATCTTCTGCCTTTGGTGGCAACGTTTGTCGAGGATGGCAAAAAGATTTTCATTGCAGGAAGTTCTTGGGGACCTGATGAGGCTGTATATATGTCTTATTTTAACACCCATCCGGGTTGGAAACTGATTGTGGCGTCGCACGAGGTGAACGAAGAGCGCATAAAAGATATTGAAGAGCAGTTGCGCGGTTTGTGCGTTCGCTATACACAGGCTACTATGGAGGAGGTTCGCTCGGCAAAATGTCTTATAATCGACTGTTTTGGCTTGCTCTCTTCAATCTATCGTTATGGTAATGTGGCTTATGTCGGCGGCGGTTTTGGCGTCGGTATTCACAATATACTTGAGGCGGCGGTTTATGGTATTCCGGTATTTTTCGGTCCCAATAACCATAAATTCCAGGAGGCGCAGCAGTTGAAGGCTTGTGGCGGAGGTCTGGAGATTACTTCGAGAGAGGATTTTGAGCAGAAAATGTCGCGCATTGACAGTGATGAGGAGTATGCAAAGAAGGCTGGTGAGGCCGCTGGAGCGTATGTTTCGCAGAATGCCGGTGCTTCGGCAAGAATTTTCAAGGCTTTGGGGCTTTGATTTTGCACCTTTTTTGATAAACATTGCCAATCACATATTGGAGATAAGGATTTTTTATTATCTTCGCAGAAGTGGTTGTCACTTGATTTGAAAATAGAATAAGTAAACATTTAAATTTTAAGATTATGCAGTATTTGACTAATGAAAAATTGACAATTGTAGGTGCCGGTGGTATGATCGGTTCAAACATGGTACAGAGTGCTTTGATGCTCGGTTTGACTCCCAACATCTGCTTGTATGATATCTTTGAACCCGGTGTACACGGCGTGGCTGACGAGATGGCTCACTGCGGTTTCCCCGGTGCTAACATTACTTGGACAACTAACCCCGAGGAGGCTTTCACTGGTGCTAAATATATCGTTTCTTCAGGTGGTGCTCCCCGTAAGGAGGGTATGACACGTGAGGATTTGTTGAAGGGTAACTGCCAGATCGCTGCCGAGTTCGGTGATTTCATCAAGAAATATTGCCCCGATGTTAAGCATGTTGTTGTTATTTTCAACCCCGCTGACGTTACAGCTCTTACAGCCCTCATCCACTCAGGTTTGAAACCTAACCAGTTGACATCTTTGGCAGCTCTCGACTCAACTCGTTTGCAGCAGGCTCTTGCTAAGGAGTTTGGTGTTCAGCAGGACAAGGTTACAGGTGCAAAGACTTATGGTGGTCACGGCGAGCAGATGGCTGTTTTCGCTTCTCAGGTTCAGATCGATGGTAAGCCTTTGGCTGAAATGGGCTTGTCAGAGGAGCGTTGGGCAGAGATTAAGCACAACACTGTTCAGGGAGGTTCTAACATTATCAAACTTCGTGGTCGCAGTTCATTCCAGAGCCCCTCTTACTGCGCTATTAAGATGATTGAGGCTGCTATGGGTGGCGCTCCTTACACATTGCCCGCAGGTTGCTATGTTAATAGCGAGGAACTTGGTTACAAGAATGTGATGATGGCTATGCCCACAATTATCGATGCTGACGGTGTTCACTATGTAGCTCCCCAGGGTACAGCAGAGGAGATGGCGGCTTTGCAGTCTTCAGTAGAGCACTTGGGCAAGATGCGCGACGAGATTATCGCTCTCGGCATCATCCCCGCAGTTGAGGAGTGGAGCACTCTCAACCCCAATCTTTAATAGACTTACCTTGTTAAAATAGGCAGGCAAAGAGTTCTTTTAGGGCTCTTTGCCTTTTTTTATGCAAAAATTAGCGCAAAAGTTTTGCCAATTAAGAAATTGTGCCTACTTTTGCGCCACATTTTGTTCAGTGGATAATAATATAAACTAAAAATATAAATAGGAAATGATTGTAGTACCTGTTAAAGAGGGCGAGAACATTGAGAGAGCTCTCAAGAAATTCAAAAGAAAATTCGAGAAAACCGGTGTAGTTAAAGAGTTGCGCGCACGTCAGCAGTTTGACAAACCTTCTGTAATCAAAAGATTGAAGATGGAGCACGCTATCTACGTTCAGAAACTTCGTGCAAACGAGGAATAAAAAAACACCTTTTCTTGTTTTTTTAATTTATCTGATATATATTCGTTGCCGTAAGACTTGTCTTGCGGCAACGAATATGTTTATAGACTCTTTTATCGGCTATCTTAAGAACGAGAGAAAGTACTCGGAGCATACGTTGAGAGCGTATGCGGGGGACCTTCGCGCGTTTGAGGCTTTCGTCGGTTCGCTGGAAGGCGCTCCGTCTGTGCTGGATGCCGATGTCGATATTGTCCGTCTGTGGATGGCTTCTCTTATGGAGGGTGGTTGCGCTGCGAGCTCGGTATGCAGAAAACTGAGTGCGTTGCGCTCTTTTTATGTCTATATGCGTCGTGAAGGAAGTGCTGCTCTGAATCCGGCTGTTGCAGTGCGGGGGCCGAAGTGTCGTAAGGCTCTTCCTGTATTTATAAAAGAGGAGGAGATGAATTCTCTTATCGATGAACTTTCTTTCGGTGCCGGGTTTGATGGCTGTCGCGACAGGACTGTTATAATGTGCTTCTATGAAACGGGTATGCGTCTGTCGGAACTTGTCGGGCTCGATGTTGCTGATGTCGATATGGTGGCCTGCAAGCTTAAGGTTCTTGGCAAGCGTAATAAAGAGCGCATAATCCCGTTTGCATCGGAGCTTAAACTGGAATTTGAGAATTATATGTACGCGCGCGCCTCTGTTGCTCAGGAGGGCGAGTCTGCGTTTTTTGTGAATTCTAAAGGAGAGCGAATTTCGCACTCGCAGGTATACCGGCTTGTGAACAGGCGTCTTTCCTGTGTAACTACAGTGAAAAAGAGAAGTCCACACGTCTTGAGGCATAGCTTTGCGACTGCGATGCTTAATAATGATGCTGAGTTGCTTGCTGTGAAGGAACTCTTGGGGCATCGCCGGCTTGCGACAACCGAAATTTACACACATCTTACTTTTGAAGAATTGAAACGTTTTTATGATAAGGCTCATCCGCGAGCCGGTAATAACTAAATTATAGGAGGATTTTTTATGGAGACAAGAATTCAGTCTGTGCATTTCGATGCATCAACCCAGTTGTTGGAATTTGTAGAGAAAAAAGTAGCGAAAGTCGAAAAATTCTGCGAAGGTGCAACTGCGCTCGAGGTGACTATGAAGTTGATCAAGCCTGAAACTGCGATGAATAAGGAGGTGGCTTTGAATCTTTCTTCCGGTTCCGGTGATATGTTTGCGTCTAAAACTTCCGACACTTTTGAAGACGCATTATTGGCTGCAATTGATGCTTTGAAGGTGCAAATCGAGAAAAAACGCGAAAAAATGAAGTAAATAATGAAAAAAAACACCGAAAAAGTTTTGTGATTAAAAAAAAACTCGTACATTTGCACTCGCTTTACAACGGTAACAGCACAGCAAATGTATGAGACTGCCTCTTTAGCTCAGTTGGCCAGAGCACGTGATTTGTAATCTCGGGGTCGTTGGTTCGAATCCGACAAGAGGCTCGAAACAAAGCGGTGGCGATAAGTTTAAAGTTGTCGCAAGTGCGTTTTCTTGAAATAGTGACAAAGGGCAAATTCCAGAGTGGCCAAATGGGGCAGACTGTAAATCTGCTGTCTTTCGACTTCGGTGGTTCGAATCCATCTTTGCCCACAATGTGTTGAAAAAGAGAATGCAAACCAGCCTTGGCGGTTATCGTGTAGAAACTGTCTTTGTTAGTTTGCAAATTCTTTATGTAAACGTATTGCGGAAGTAGCTCAGTTGATAGAGCATTAGCCTTCCAAGCTGAGGGTCGCGGGTTTGAGCCCCGTCTTCCGCTCTTTTTCAACGCTGTTATAGCTCAGTGGTAGAGCACTTCC
>JAZRMX010000029.1:0-56071 GCA_045647885.1 Bacteroidaceae bacterium | reverse complement strand
AGGCACACTTGATTATTTTGATGTTGTAAACGTTGTTGAGGACTCTGCTCAAATAGTAATATACCTTGAAGAAAAGAATATCGTACCCGCCGAGTACTGCGACAAAGATACCGAGAGTAAAGGATTCTTCGAACCTACGGTTGTTCAGGACTTCCCTATCCGTGGCAAACAGGTATTTCTAAATGTCCGCCGCAGACGATGGATTGTAAAACCGGAGGGCAGATATATATCCCGTGATTGGCATTTGGTAGCCTCAGGAACCTCTATGACGCGTGAATTCGCGTCTTTTTTAAAAGAGATATGTAGATAATCTTCCTGTAAGCTGCAAGACCATAGGCACTCTTTATGGAGTTGACGGAGAGAAATTGGAACGGCAGTACCGTGACCATCTGAGCGGATATCATGACTGGGAGCAACTGCTACACGCCTCGGAATGGATTCTCTTTGAGAAAAATATTGGTGCATACGTGGGATTGGACGAGGTGTGTCTCTCGCGTGGAGAATTATATACGGTTCTCATCAACAAGGAGAGGAAAGGAGGCAAAGGTTCCATTATAGCTGTCATCAAAGGTACGCGAACGGAAGATGTATGCAGGGTGCTATTGCAGATGCCTCGCAGATGCCGCTTCCAGGTAAGGGAGATAACTCTTGATATGGCAGCCAATATGGCGAAGATAGCCTCTACGTGTTTTCCTGCGGCAAGGCAGGTCATTGACCGTTTCCATGTCCAGCAACTGGCCTTTGAGGCGTTGCAGGATATGCGCATCAAGGCCAGGTGGGAAGCATTGGACGAAGAAAACAAGGAAATACTTAAAGCCAAGGTACAGGGCAGAACATATCAGCCTGTCCTCTTTGAAAACGGAGATACAAGAGCGCAGTTGCTGGTTAGGAGCATTTATCTGCTATACAAGAAGGAGAATCTATGGAGTAATGAGCAAAAGGAAAGGGCAAGAATCCTTTTCCGTGAGTATCCGGATATCAGGAAGGCATATTGTCTGGCAATGGGACTGGGGCAGGTGTATCACTGTGCCAAATCAAAAGAGGTTGCATACACAATGTTGGCAAGATGGTACGAAAGGGTTGAGAGGAGTGAGTTTACTGCATTTGCGAAAGTTATGAGAACAATTTATATGCACTATGAGAAAATATTGAACTTCTTTGACAAACGTTCCACAAATGCTGCATCAGAATCATTCAATGCAAAAATCAAGGCTTTCAGGGCGCAGTTCAGAGGTGTAAAAGATAAAGATTTTTGCCTTTTCAGGTTGACAAAATTGTATGCTTGATTTGTAAATCCCTCAGAATTTTGCGTTGATCCCAGAATTTTGCGTTGATCCGATTCTTGCTTTGGCAAGCGACTTCGTCGATTACGAACCCCCGCTCGGGTGTTCTCATCCCCTCTAATGTAAAAAAAGGAAGCCTTTCAGCTTCCTTTTCAGCGGAGAGAGAGGGATTCGAACCCCCGGTACCTTTCAGTACGTCGGTTTTCAAGACCGGTGCAATCGACCACTCTGCCACCTCTCCAATAAGTAAATTAAACGCGGTCGTTTCGTTTAACGGGTGCAAAGATATGGCACTTTTTTGATATACGCAATAGTTTTGCGAAAAAATATTGCATTTATTGCAAAAAAAGTTCAAAAAAGCCCTCTTTTACTCAAAACTACGTAGCAAAGCTATCTCATCGGCCCAACGATTCTCGTCGGGAGTCTCAAGGATTATGGGTATATCGTCGAAACGGGAATCCTTCATAAGACGTTTGAAGAAATCCATTCCAAGAAGGCCAAGACCTATACTTTCGTGTCTGTCTACACGCGAGCCCAACATCTTTTTAGTATCGTTCAAATGAATTGCTTTCAGATATTGCAAGCCGATAATCTCATCAAAAGCAGCAAACGCACCATCGTAGTCGTTCACAATATCGTAACCTGCCGAATAGAAGTGACAGGTGTCCACGCAGACACCCACACGGCTCTTGTCGTCCACGCGGTCAATAATATAACGTATCTCCTCCAGGCGGTTACCCACATTGCTGCCCTGCCCTGCGGTATTCTCTATTATGGCAGAAACACCGTTTGTCATAGAAAGAGCAAGGTTTATATTGGCTGCAACGGCATCAAGGCAACCCTCTACCGAGATTTTATTCAAGTGGCTGCCCGGGTGGAAGTTAAGCATACACAAGCCAAGCTGCTCGCAACGCTTCATCTCATCGATGAATGCCGCACGCGATTTCTGCATAGCCTCCTCATCCGGGTTACCAAGATTAATGAGATAACTGTCGTGAGGCAATATATAACGGGGATCAAAGCCACCTTTTGCGCAATTCTCCTTGAACATCGCAATACTCTTTTCGGTCAAAGGAGCCGAAACCCACTGACGCTGATTCTTTGTAAAGAGCGCAAAGGCATTTGCGCCTATAGCCGCTGCATTCAAAGGAGCATTCTCCACTCCACCGCTTGCCGATACGTGAGCACCTAAAAATTTCATAATTCTATAATATTTCTTCTCGGCGAAGATACAAAAAAAGTTCATCGGCAGAAAGATTTTCCCAACCTTTCTGCCGATGACTAACTGTTAAAAATTTTATTCAGCGCTTTCTACTCTCTCACTCGCAGGAGCAAAGAACTTGTTGCTACCACGGAGAAGGTTACGCACCTCACTGAGCAACTCGTGAGACTCCTGAATGAGGTTCAGATAAACAAAGTCCATACGAAGACTGCCACTGCTCTGGTGCAGACGCATTGTCTGTGTCTTACGCAGGTTGGCAAGCGCGTGTTTCAAATCCTTTGCACGAGCCGAAACCTCGTCCGATGCCTGATAATTACCTGTTGCAATAATATCGTTGATATCAGTGAGCGCATTGAAAATATCACGGCAATAGGGAGTAAACTCCTCTATATACATTTTAGACAAGGGAGAGAAGCTGTTGTCGGCGTGCTCCTTCATAGGCTCACCAATACGGGTAAGGGTGTTCAGCATCTGTTGGCAACTATTGGTACACAAGTGATACCAGGTACTGCGCTCAAAGGCAAGCTGCTGGTCTATGCGCTGCATACCGCGCGTTTCGGCACGGCGTTCTTTCTTCATCTGCGCCTTCTCCTCCACAATCTTTATAAGCGAAGCCTTCAAGGGACGCAATTCATCCTTCGCAAAAGACTCGAACAAGCCTTTATATGTCTCGGCCGAGAACGAGAGAGTATGGGTAAGAGTGTTCGCCGCGTGGCTCTGCAACTTTTCCCAAACCTCATTCTGGTCTTCCGACTTAAGGATTATTGCCATATCCTCATCGGTCTTCTCCTGGCTCTTTTTCTTGTTATACTGTATGTGGCTGTGGATTAGCAGATAGACCACCAAGGCAATCATCACATACATAGCAGGAATACCGCCGTAATTCATAATGGAAGCAACAGTAGCCGCAAGTATGAACGCAGCACCCGCCGTAACAAACCAACCGCCCACAACCGAAACAACACCGGTCACACGGTACACGGCACTCTCACGCCCCCAGGCACGGTCACTCAAAGAAGAACCCATACCCACCATAAATGTTACATAAGTGGTTGAAAGAGGCAATTTAAGTGAAGTACCCAACGCAATAAGCAAGCCGGCAAGCACAAGATTAACCGATGCACGCACAAGGTCGAAAGCAACCTCCTCGCGCTCCTCCAGAGGGGCAAAACGCTTGTTCACCCAATCCTTCACATTCTGCGGTGTCACCTGCGAGATACCATCAACCATCTTTGTGACAGCACGCACAAGGTTACGGGCCACAGGCGATGTTCCAAAGATATCACCCTCCTCATTCTGCTGGCTCGACAAAGATATCGAAGTCTGCAACACCTTACGCGCCTTTTTGCTTGTCCACAAGGCGTATACCATAACAGCTCCGGCGCCAATAAGGAAGTACACAGGAGTCGTTGCCGGCAAATTAAGAGAGCCCATCATATAACTCTCGGCTGCGCCGGCACCATTGGCAGTAAAGTCGTTGAACGACTCAAAGCCGGCAAGCGTCACACCAATAAAGTTCACAAGGTCGTTACCGGCAAATGCCATTGCAAGCGAGAAAGTACCCACAAGAACAATAATCTTGAATACGTTTATCTTGAACCAGTGCAGAATCTGCATAAGGATTGAGAAAAAGACAAACGAAGCAAACAGAATCGCCACAGTGTGGTTGTCTATAAACTCACGCACATCGACCGAAATCATAGTACTGCCCTTCAATCCCTTTATGAGCATAAAGTAGATAATAGAAGTAATGGCAATACCGCCATAGATACCTATTTTACCATTAAGGTTGCTCTTATAATGGAACGTGAATATCACACGGGCAATCCACTGCACAATAAGACCAAAGACAAAAGCTATGGCTACGGAGAGGAATATTGATATTATAATGGTAAGAGCTTTTTCGGTATTAAGCATCTCCATAAAGCCCACCTCCGAAGCACTTGAGTTTATAAGCGCAGTAATGAAAGCGGCTCCCAACAGCTCGAACACCATAGACACTGTGGTTGATGTGGGAAGACCGAGCGAGTTGAACAAGTCGAGCAGGAACACATCACTGATGACCACCGCCAGATAGATACACATAACCTGGCTGAAACTAAAGTACTGTGGAGCAAAGATTCCGTGACGGGCAACATCCATCATACCGCTACTGAACGCAGCACCGATAAACACACCCGCGGCTGCAACAAGAAGAACGTGTTTTAATTTTGCAGCCTTGCTACCAACCGCTGCGCTCAAGAAGTTTACAGCGTCATTGCTGACACCGACTGTCAAATCGAGAATGGCCAGGCAAAACATAAAGCCGACCACAAATAGATACGCAAGATCCATAAATTGATATTATTATGTAATGTTTTTATTTGCGCTAAAAGCCGCGTAATCCCAAACCGATTTCCGCGAAATTGTTACAAAAATATATAAATCTTTTAGAAAATCAAATGAAGAAATATAAAAACTGACATAAAAAAAGCAATTCAAAAAGGATACCTTATAAAACAACAAGACACCAACCACCCCAAGCCGATGCCCGAAATACGCTTATAAAAACAAGTACCTAAAGCTGTTCCGCAAGAAAAACAGACGGAGGCCCCCGTTCCATACAGGCAGCCTCCGCACATTGACAAAGAAATAAAAAGAATCTTTAGAAATTATATCTCGCCGACAGGTTCACACGATTGGCCTGGCATTTATTGCCATCAAAGTCGGCACGCCAGCCGTGCAGGTATTCAAGGCCCAGCTGCATATTCTTCGATGCATTGAAGAACATATTTGCCACCACATACTGGCCACGACGGTAAGCACCGGGATTAAAATCGGCATAACCGCTGTTGGAATGAAGGGTTGTCTGGCTATAAGTGGCAGTAGCAAAGAAACGGGAAGATGCATTGTACTGCAAGCCCACATACCAGGCATCGGCGCGCAACATAGTCATTTTACCATCCTCGCGTGCAGGCACAAGATCTACACCCACGTTAGAGATATCATTTATATACGAGCCTATACCCTTACCCATAGTAAACTGTCCTTTGAGTTGGAATTTACCCATAGTACCAAGCATACTCGCCTGCACACCCCAAGCATACTTATTATGCTTCTCGCCCGAGAGGAGATTACGATAAGAGAGGTTGCGCACGACACCCGCCATACGGATATGAGAGTTGTCGTTTATGGCATACTGGAGATAGAAAGGGATATCGGGCATACGCTGGCTGGTAATTCTCACCAACGCATTGGAAGTACCATCGGGCTTTGAAGCCTCAATACCCAAGCCCATAGAGAGTCCCCAGTCATAAGCATACCTCAAACGCAACTGGGTGGTACGGTAGAATGCCATACCGCAAGGGCCACCATAATCAACAGTTACAGGCGAAGCATCCAAGTCCATAAAAGCACCCACAGTGTAACCCAGCAACAGATACTTGCTGCTCATATACATATTATGCAAGTGGAAATCATCACCGTCGCCACGCCAGTTGGCCGATGTATAGACATAGAAATCTCCCAGCAGACGGCTATTTCCCACAAGTTTCATAAAAATAGTGGAGTTTGTCATGTCCATCTGGAACTGGCTCGAAGAGACACCATTCCTGTCAATAGCCGAGGGGTAGAAATCCACATTATCCACAGAACCCGAAAAATCATATTCGGCCTTCACCTGCAGATATCCTCCGATACCCAAACCCCACTTACCCTGCTGGTCCACCAAGACAAAACGCGGCGCACGGGGATCGTGATAATAATTACTCTGCGTTGTCTGGAAAATCTCGACCACATCGGGAGCCTCGTTCACTGTCTCGCTGATACAAATCAAGGAAACCGGTTCATCTTTAGTTTGCACCCATTCTTGTGCGTGCACCCCCGACAAATAGAAGACGGCGCACATCAGCATTGCTGTTACCTTTAAAAGTTTTTTCATAATTTTATTTGTTTGAAAGTTTACAAAAGAGAAAACAAGCATAAAGCAAAAAAGTTTATCGGCAGCAGCAAACACCCACCAAGTCACAGACAACACCCTTATAGATAAGGTAAACCCCACGAAAAGAAAAAGATTCCCACCAATAGTAAAATTTTCTTATAAATTTCTTTGCATATAAACTTTTTTGCTTTTCTTTGTAAAAACGAGACAACGTTTACGACTACAACAAATATGAAAGAAGATACCGACAAAGCAAAGGCCAGGATTGAGTTGTTCAAACACCTGCAAATCTCGCCAAAGGACAAATCCTGGGGACTAGCAGTGACCACAGCCGGATACCAGCAAGTACCACCATTCCAGGAACAGCCTGCAGCCACCCACCCCGACGGACACAGCTTCCCCGAAGACAACAAGCGCGTTATCAACGAATACCAGCTTGTATACATAACACGCGGTTCGGGATATTTCGAGAGCGCGTCGTGTTCAAAAACCAGAATAGAGGCCGGCACCATATTTATGCTCTTCCCCGGAGAGTGGCACACATTCTACCCCGACTACGAGACAGGCTGGGACGACCACTGGGTTGGATTCAACGGCAGCATCATCGACGACAAGATTAAAGCAGGCTTTTTCACCTTCAAGAACTGCATCTTCCGTATAGGAATAGACGAACACATCATCGACACCTACCACGACATCCTTGAAATAGTAAGCAACGAAAGGAAAGGATACCAGCAGATGGCAGCCGGGCTTGCATTCTCACTCATAGGTCGAATATATTACGAAGACCTCAACCACTCCTTCGGCGACAGTTATATGACCCGCATCATAAACCAGGCCAAAGCCATAATGAAGGAAGATATGAACGAGACTCACACCCTTGAAGACATAGCCGAATCCTTGAATATAAGCTACTCACTCTTCCGCCGCGAATTCAAACGCGCCTGCGGAACCTCACCCGGACAGTACCGCCAAGGGCTGAAGCTGGCAAAAGCAAAGGAGCTTCTTTACTCCACCAACCTGAGCATAGCCCAGATAGCCGACAAATTGAATTTCGAATGCCTCGGCCAATTCTCCACATTCTTCAGAAAAAAAGTCGGAGTACCACCGCTCGAATACCGCAAACGGTCGTCAAGAGATATATAAATACTTTCTTAAATTCTGTTCACAACACACAAATGGCGTTAAAAACCTAAAGAAAAAGGCTGCGCCATTTGTTTTTTTATTACAAAAGCCCCAAATTGCAGGCAAATTAACCATTAAACATACCGAAATGAAACCACAGAAAGAATTTAAAATACTCATTGTCATAGCAACAATACTATTCGCACACACAGCAGCCACCGCACAGGAACAGACACGCCCAAGCATTGACCAGAGCGCAAAAGCCGAGCGCAAAATAACCCCCGATGAGCTATTTTTGAACATCACCATAAACGAAAAGGAGAACAAAGGGAAGACCACTGTCGAGGAGCAGCAGAGCCTTATGATAAAAGCACTGCAAAGCCTCGGCATAAACGTAGAGAAAGAACTCACCCTCAATTTTATGGGCAGCGAAATAAGCTACACCACCTTTCACCGCAACATAGCCCCACGCACCACTGCCACCTACACACTAAAACTCGGCAATGCCGACACTATGCAGAAAGTAATAAGCAAGTTGGAGGCCAACGGCATAACCAACATTCAACTAGTAAAAACAAATTACACAAAAGCCGACGAACTTTACAACGAGCTTGGCATTGAGGCAATGCAAAAAGCACAATCGCAAGCAACAGCACTTGCCGGCGCAGTGGGACAAAGCATAGGCCCTGCCATAAGCATAAGCTCCTGGAGCTCTACAAGCGGCAACACACAACCCCGCCTCTACAAAGCACGCAGCAACAATTTAGACACCCTTGTGGAAGAAAACAGCGCAGAGCCACAAATTGAGGTGGGAGAAATAACCTACACCGTAAACGTAAATGTAAGATTTTTGCTGAAAGAAGAGTAAAAACAACAGCAAATAGGGTGACCGCATAGTCACCCTATTTGCTGAGGAATAAACACAATTCCCTCTTATTCAAGTTCTATAACAGTTATCCCCGCACCACCAAACTGAACGTGCTCGTCGTGGAAACCGCGCACAAAAGGCACGGTGCTCAAATATTGCCGCACAAGAGTACGCAAAATTCCGTTACCCGTGCCGTGCAATACACGCACACGATGAACGCCGCACACCACAGCATCGTCAAGGAAATAAGTCACAGCCTGCACAGCCTCCTCGCCACGCATACCGCGAATATCTATATCTTCTTTAAAATTAAGCCTTTTCTGGTGCAGATGCTCCTGAGTCTCGCTTGTAAGAAAAGAGACCTTGCGCACCTCCTCCTTGGGAGCCTCGGCAGGACGCAGACGCTCCACGGCAATAGTTGATTTTATAGCACCGAAACGCACTGTTGCGCCGGCTTTACCAACAGAGAGAACCTCTCCCACAGCCTGTTGCCCGTCGATGCGCACAAACATACCCTTCTCCGGTATAAAAGCCTTTTTTCCCACAGGCACGCTCGCCTCTTTGTGCGACGATGGCGCATTTTTCTCCTTTTTACCGTTCTTTTTACGCTCCTGACGCGCCAGAATCTTCGCCATTTCGCGGTCGGCCTGCATCTGCTGTTTCTGCTTGGCAATCTCCTCGAGCTCCTTGCTGAAATCGCGCAATTCCTGACGCACCTGGCGGGTTTTCTCCTTTTCGGCCTTCGCTTCCACTATCGTGCGTATAGTATTCTCAATCTTTGCGTTAGCCTCACGCAACAGCTTTTCAGCCTCGTCACGTGCATCCTTGAGAATCTGCTTACGGCTCTTCTTCAGCTCGTCGGACGACTCCTGAACCTTGCCAAGCATCTCGTCCAATTCTTTCTCCTTCTGATGCACATTCTTGCGCTTTGTCTCCCAATAACGTTTGTCGCGCACAATATCCTGCAGATACTTGTCCGACTGTATATAATCACTGCCCACAATCTGCGAAGCATCCTCTATAACCTCTTCGGGAAGACCAATCTTGCGGGCAATCTCCACAGCAAAAGAGCTGCCGGGGTTACCAATCTGCAACTGAAAAAGAGGGCGCATCTCGCCACGGTCGTAAAGCATCGCACCATTCACCACACCGGGGGTGGAGTCGGCAAAATGTTTAAGATTCTGGTAGTGGGTGGTTATAATTCCGTAAGCACCGCGGGCGTTAAAACGCTTCAGAATAGCCTCGGCTATAGCAGCACCGATAAGAGGCTCTGTTCCACTACCGAACTCATCGATAAGAATAAGAGTGTCGGCATCACACCCTTTGAGCGTATGCTTCATATTGAGCAGATGGCTCGAATAGGTACTCAGGTCGTCCTCAATACTCTGCTCATCACCAATATCAATAAACATACTCTTGAAAATTCCGGCACGGCTACGCTCGTGCAACGGCACAAGCATACCACACTGCAGCATATACTGCAACAAGCCCACTGTCTTAAGACACACCGACTTACCGCCGGCATTAGGGCCCGAAATAAGCAATATGCGACGCTCGCCCTCAAGAGCCACATCAAGCGGCGACATCTTGCGGCCGTGCTTGCGCAACGACCTTTCGAGCAGAGGATGCACAGCGGTTCCCCAGTCAATGAAAGGACGGTTTTCCACTATCGGTTTTATAGCATTGAAACTTATCGCAAGCTCGGCTTTTGCACGGATAAAGTCCATTTCACCGAGAAATTCATACATCTGCAACAAAGCAGGTACGTCGGGAAGAATCTGCTGCGCACAAGCCGTGAGTATAGCAATAATCTCTCGTTTTTCTTCGGCCTCAAGCTCGCGTATGCGGTTATTAGCCTCAACAACCTCGGCAGGCTCTATAAAGACCGTTTTTCCACTTGCCGACTCGTCGTGTACAATACCACCCATCTTGCGCTTGAGGGCAGGAGCCACAGGAATTACCAGACGCCCGTCGCGGAAAGTGGGCGCAGCATCCTTCTCCACAAGGCCGTCGGCCTGCGCGCGACGCAGAATCGAATTCAAAGTACGGGAAATACTGCCCGAAGTGCGCACCAGCTCACCTCTGATGCGTGCAAGCGTGGGCGAAGCACTGTCTTTTACCGAGCCGAACTTATCGATTATAGCATCAATATCGCGTATGATACGGGGACAAGCCTCCACATCACCCGCCAGATTACGCAACGAAGGATAAAGAGGATTATCGTCCGACACGCCGTTCCCATCGCCCTGTTTACGCAACAGAGAGAGTATCTTACCAATAGTATCGAGCGAGCGACGAAGGTCGAAAAGTTCGTCGGCAGTCATATACATTCCCTCGATGCGTATACGCTTAAGCGGTTCACGAACATCGAAATAGAAATCGGACGGAAAATTCTGCTCCAACTGCAAAATGCGCACAAACTCCTCGGTCTCGCAAAGACGCGACATAAGAGTCTGATAATCGGTGAGAAAGAGCATATCGTCCACCCGTTCCCTGCCAAGCGAGCAGAGACATTTCTCCTTGAGCAGACGACGCACGGCATCGAACTCTATCTTGCTTTCAAAATTTTTCGGATATATCATTTTCTGTAAGCTCTCGTAAAAAACAGGGCGAAGATAGCTCAAATAATTGTTATTCGGCGCATATTCCCAAACAAAGTTGATAAATATGCACGCACGCGCTATTTATATATAAAATTTCTATGGCGTGAATATCTTCCGCGTGTTCCGCGACAACAAGGGTGGCATTATTCGCGACCCCGAGGCTATACCCGAGGCTAAAATTCTCGTGAACACCCCCCGTCGCGACGTCAAGAACGTAACCGTTAAGACTATCAACACCGCCAACATGAGCAACTACACAAAGAATCGCTTGCACGGTAACGGCACAACAGCCATCTACCCCACCTTTGTGAACGTAGCCGAGCAGCCCACACTCAACGGCGATGTAGAGATTGCAACAATTACCCTCAAGGCCAAGAAGAACATCAAGTTAGACTTGAAAGCTATCGACGGCGTACTTGTAGACAAAAACCTCAACAGCATCAAGTTCTAACAACAGTAACTTTCAATAGAAGCTCCGCGACATTTCTGTCGCGGAGCTTTTTTATTCACATTATTAAAAGTAAAGAACCACAAATTGAATATAAATAACTATCTTCGCAAAGAAAAACAGACCACCAGAAAATGATATACAAATACAACGGAATAGATATAAACGTGGAGGTTGCAGGAGAAGGCAGCTCCATACTCCTACTGCACGGCTGGGGATGCAGCCACAAGACCTTTGCACACATACAGCAAGTGCTTGCACAGACCCACAAGGTGTACAACTTCGACTTCCCCGGGTTCGGCGACTCGCAGGAGCCCGATACAGTGTGGGGTACCGAGGAGTACACCCGTATGGTGGAAAATTTTGTCAAGGAGAACAACCTGCAAGCCCCCTCACTCGTGGGACACTCCTTCGGCGGACGCATCAGTATAATCTATGCTTCGCGCAACGAAGTGAGCCGCGTTGCGCTTGTCGATGCCGCCGGCATAAAGCCCAAACGCCCGTTCAGTTATTATTATAAGGTATACAGCTTCAAACTGTTGAAAAAGCTCTGTTACACCCTGTTGCCCAAGAAAACAGCCGATGCCATAATTGAAAAAAAGCGCAAAGGCGCAGGCTCGGCCGACTATAACAACGCATCGCCAAAAATGCGCGCCATACTCTCAAAAGTGGTAAACGAAGACCTCACAGCGCTGTTGCCCAAGATAACAGCCCCCACCCTGCTCTTTTGGGGCAACCTCGACACAGCCACCCCCCTCGCCGACGCAAAAACAATGGAAAGGCTAATCCCCGACACAAAACTGGTGATAGCCCACGGCACAGGGCATTTCTCTTTCCTTGAGAACCAAGGCCTGTTCACCATGACTATGAAAAATTTCTTCAAGGCATAAAACAAATAAAGGGAAACAGCAAGGCTCAAAATCGGATAAAATACCTACCTTTGTAAATTGACAGCTAATAGTTAAACAAGAAAGCCTCAGCACAATGAATATTTTCGCGACAGCCCTTTTGGCAAGTTTTGCCCTCTTTTTCATCATCTGTTCGGCAAAGTATGACATACACATGTTTCAGCTAAGCTCGTACCGCTACAGCCGTTACTTCCGCTGGCTCATACCAGGCAACATACTCTCAACAACACGCCTGTGCGCCATACTCCTTCTGCTTGCAAACATACCCGTAAAAGAGGAGTATACAACAATATTCATCGCGCTCACAGCCATTGCGGCAATCTTTACAAAGAAAAGCAAGAAGGCGCAAAAGACACCGCTTGTATACACAAACAGAGTAAAGCGTCTTTACACCACCACAGTAATCATCTACACAGCCGCAGTAACTGCCACAGCACTCTTTGCACCGGCAGCAGCCACAGCCGTAGCCACCACACTACTGCTCCTTTCCGACCTTGTGATGCTGCTTGCCAACCTTGTGAACACCCCCATTGAAAAGGCTATAAACCGCGGTTATTACAACGACGCAAAGAGAATAATAGAGAGCAACAAAGGGCTCATAGTGATAGGAGTTACAGGCAGCTTCGGAAAGACAAGCACCAAAAACTACCTCGCAAGCCTCCTAGCCGAAAAATACAACGTACTGGTAACCCCAGGTAACTTCAACACCCTGCTTGGTGTTATACGCACCATACGAGAGCAGCTTCGCCCCTACCACCAGGTATTCATCGTGGAGATGGGCGCAAAGCAGAAGAACGACATTAAAGAGATTTGCGACCTCGTTCACCCCACTATAGGTATAGTTACAGCCGTGGGAGAGATGCACCTCGAGACCTTCAAGAGCATAGAAAATATACAGGATACAAAATTCGAGCTTATTAACTCCCTGCCCGCAAACGGCACAGGTATCATAAATACCGACTCCCCATTCATACAGAGCTACAAAGGAATAACAAGCCCCTGTAAAATAATAACATACGGAGTGGAGAGCGACGCAACCTACCGCGCAACCGAGGTTGAGTACAACGCAAGCGGCGTAAGCTACAAACTAGCAGCACCCGGGCACAGCGACGACGAATACACCAGCCGACTGCTGGGTGTGGGCAACCTGCTAAACATCCTTGCAGCCACTGCCACAGCCGACCTGTTACAAGTACCCCTTCAGAAGCAGAAAAACGCCATCACACGCCTGCAACCTGTGGAGCACCGCCTCTCAATGCGTAAATCGGGCGGCATAACCGTGCTCGACGACGCATATAACTCAAACCCCAATGGTGCAAAGATGGCATTGGAGGTACTAAAGAACTTCACTGTGGGCGAGGGCAACAAACGCATAATAATAACCCCGGGATTCGTGGAGATGGGCACACGCCAGGCAGAAGCCAACCAAGAGCTCGGAGAAAACATCGCACGTTGCGCCGACTACGCAATTGTGGTAAACGCAACCAACCGTGCAACCATAGCGCAAGGCATTCAGAAAGGCAATATGCCGGCCGAGAGATACTTCCTCT
The DNA here is from genome assembly GCA_045647885.1 of Bacteroidaceae bacterium. GTDB lineage: Bacteria > Bacteroidota > Bacteroidia > Bacteroidales > Bacteroidaceae > HGM04593. The sequence continues at coordinate 42,145 of JAZRMX010000029.1, read as the reverse complement.
CCGACAACCTTAACCACGCACACGCCCACCTCGCCACCATACTCAAAGCCGGCGATGTAGTACTGTACGAAAATGACCTGCCCGACAACTTCAAGTAAAGAGAATAAACAAAAAAACATATACACAAGACAATGAAAACCAACGTAGGAGTAGTATTCGGCGGACGCTCCGTCGAGAACGAGATTTCAGTAATCACAGCCAACCAGGCTATGGCTGCGATGGACAGAGAGAAATATGACATAACCCCCATATATATAACAAAGGAGGGCAAGTGGTACAGCGGCGAGGCGTTGTTCAACGTAGCAAACTACCGCAACACCAAAAAGCTCCTCGCAATGTGCGAAGAGGTATATATGCGCCCCGTCTATGGCGACACCAACCTCTACCGCTGCAAAAAGAGCCTCTTCGGCAAGGCTGTTGTAACAAAGCTCGATGTTATCCTGCCCGCACTGCACGGCACAAACTGCGAGGACGGAACCTTCCAGGGAGTTATGGAATTCTGTGGCATACCTTACACTGGCTGTAACACCCTCGCATCGGCAAACGGTATGGACAAAATCACAATGAAGATGATACTCAAGGAGTGCGGCATACCCGTTATCGACTACAGCTGGTTCAGCGACAAAGAGTGGAACGACAAGCAGGAGGCAACCATCGCCGCCGTTGAAGAGAAACTCGGCTACCCCGTAATTGTAAAACCTGCAAACAGCGGTTCAAGCGTTGGTATACGCGCAGCACACAACCGCGAGGAGTTCATCGAGGCAGTAGACTACGCAATCTCCTTCACCACACGCGTAATCATTGAAAAATATGTACAGAAACTGAAAGAGGTAAACTGCGCAGTGCTCGGCAACTATTACGAGTGCGAGCCCTCGGTGTGCGAGGTACCCGTACGCAGCGGCGAAATTCTTTCTTACCAGGACAAATATATGAACGGTGGCGGCAAGCAGAGCCAGGGTATGCAATCGACAGTGCGCGAGATACCCGCCAACCTCCCCGAGGAGACCACAAGCTTCATACAGAAAGCGGCGTGCGACACCTTCCGCGCCCTCTCTTGCGACGGCGTGGCACGTATCGACTTCATCATCGACGAGGCTACCGACGAAATCTTCGTGAACGAGATAAACACCATCCCCGGCTCACTCTCCTTCTACTTGTGGGAGTACAGCGGATACAACTTCGGCACACTTGTCGATAAACTAATTGAAATTGCCCTTCGCCGCAAGCAGGATGCAAGTTTCAAGGCTGTAAACTATGGCGACAACATCTTCGCACAGGGCAACTGCAGTGGCGGTGCAAAGAATGGTGCCAAAATGGGTGGTAAATTTGGAAAGTAAAAGACTTGTAATTAAATAGCAATTAAATGAGCCCCAAAGCTTTGGGGCTCATTTTTTTTAATGCCATAGGATGCAATAATGCACCGACTCTTGTATTACTTTTGCAATGGTTTATAGAAAAACTTACTTTCTATTTCTCGGTGTTATTGTCGGCTATTCTTTATTTCTATGTAATCTTTTAAAACATTACTTCTGTAGGTAATATCGGGCGCACACACCGATGCACCCCTACAGATAGCGCGACAACACACATCCATCATTTCCTAACACCTCTCTCCCCAAACAATAAAAACAAGTTTTTAAACCCCAAGTGAAAGCCAAAAAGAAACTTTTTGTTAAAATTCCATAACCCTTTAATTCAAACCGCTTTTTCCACACAAATTACAATGTTTTTTACACTTTTTTTCTTATTTTTGCGACAATGTGAGGCAGTATGCACAGCATTAAAGCACAAACCGAAGTAAAAACAATTGAAAAAACATAAAATTATGCTCAAAATCAAAAACTTCGCACTTGCAGCCCTCTTCGTACTTTTTGCGATAAGTGGCGCAGCACAGGTACAATTCGAGAAAGGAAAATTGTACCACATCTACACACAAGGCAAGAAACAGAACGTTGTCACAGAAAAGAAAGGCAACGCGGTGGGAACAACCGACTACGAGGAGCGCAATGCGGCTCAGTATTGGAAAATCTCGGAGCTGTCGGGTAGCTGGCGCATCATCAACCCATTGACCGACCACGCTATGCGCGCGGCAGGCGACAAAGTGGAGCTTGGTGAGAACAACGGCTCGGACGAGGCACAGTTGTGGAAAATGGAAGATGGTCTTCTCATACCCACAAACAACCCCTCGGTAGCTGCTGTAAAGGAGAAAGACGGTAGCATCAGCCTCATTGCAAAAGAGAAGGCAGCACAGAACCCCGCAGCAAAATTCACCTTCACAGTATCGGACTTTGCAGGCTTCGACGATAACCTCACATACCGCATACGCTCGGCTGCCGACAACGGCCAGGTACTCGGTAACGGCGACTCGGGCGAAAACAACGCACGCATTGTAGCCGAGAAGGAGGATGCCGAGAACCGCGGACAATATTGGAGCATAAAAACCATAGACCTCTTCACATTTGCAGTGGAGAATGCTTTCTATGGCCAGAACTTTGACGACGGTGGTGGCAACCCCTCTATCGATTACCTGCTCCAGTGGCCTGCTGTTGCCGGAATATGGAATAACGCGAAATTCACCTTTGAGCCGGTTAAGGGCGAGAAAGGTGCATACATCATAGTATCAAAAGGCAAGAGCGACAAGATGTACACCATCAAGAACGGCCGTATGACACTTACCGCAAAAGATGCGAGCGACAAAAATGCTTGGTTCACATTCGAGCAGGTGGAAAAACCCAAAATCGAGTCACCTTACTGGGAAGACGAAACCATCTTTGCCGAAAACAAAGAGCAGGGTAACGCCACATATATGCCCTACGAGAACGAGGCTGCTATGCTTGCCGATGCAGCATACTATGCAACTCCCTGGACCGAACCCGTAAACAGCCGTTATATGACCCTCAACGGAACCTGGAAGTTCAACCTTGTTTCGGAGCCCTCACAGCGCCCCACAGAGTTTTTCAAAGAGGGTTACGATGTTACTGCTTGGGACGAGATTCCCGTACCCTCGAACTGGGAAATGCACGGATATGACCGCCCCATCTACAACAACGTGGAGTACCCCCACTCCAACACACCTCCCTTCATCAAGGCACGCCCCGGTTACAACGACGGTGGCAAGAACTACGGCATTAACCCCGTTGGTTCTTACGTGCGCACATTCGAGGTTCCCGAGAACTGGGATGGTCGCCGCACATTCATACACTTCGGCGGTATATACTCTGCTGCTTTTGTATGGCTCAATGGCGAGTATGTGGGTTACACACAGGGTGCGAACAACGTAACAGAATTCGATATTACAAAATTCCTCAAGAAAGGCGATAACAAACTTGCAGTACAGGTGTTCCGCTGGAGCGACGGTTCTTACCTCGAGTGCCAGGATATGTTCCGTATGAGCGGTATTTTCCGCGATGTATACCTCTACAACGTGCCTAAAGCATCGGTGCGCGACCACTACATCACAAGCACCCTCGACGCAGAGCGCAAGAACGCTACACTCAACGTGCAGCTCACTATTGATAACCGCGACTTCTGCCCCGAAGGCAAGCAGGTAAAACTCGCCCTCTACGACACAACCGGTAAATTGGTTGCTTGCGACACAGTGCGCCAGGCTATGAAAGCCAAGATTGCAGCCGCAACAATCTCAGCCACCCTCGATGTCAAGAATATTGCATTGTGGAGTGCCGAGAAACCCAACCTCTACACCTTGCGCGTGGTACAGATGGACGAGCAGGGCAACGAAGAGATGGCATTCTCTACAAAATATGGATTCCGCGACATAGAGATTAAAAACTCAATCGTATACATCAACGGCGAAAGAGTATTCTTCAAAGGCGTGAACCGCCACGACACACACCCCCTCTACGGCCGTGCCGTAACCACAGAGTCAATGTTGCAGGATGTGCTGTTGATGAAGCAGAACAACATAAACACCATACGTACCAGCCACTACCCCAACGCTGCCCGTATGTATGCTATGTTCGACTACTACGGCCTTTACTGCTGCGACGAGGCAGACCTCGAGGACCACGCCAACCAGAGCATCTCGGACCGCGAATCTTGGATACCCGCATTTGTAGACCGTATCGATCGTATGGTACTCCGCGACCGTAACCACGCAAGCGTTGTTATGTGGAGTTTGGGTAACGAGGCCGGTAACGGTAACAACTTCGGCCCCTGCTACGATGCTTGCTACAAGCTCGACACACGCCCCGTTCACTACGAGGGAACCCGCAGCAACGGTAACTACGGCGGTGGCCGCTTCTCGGACTTCTACTCAAAAATGTACCCCGGACAGGCTTGGATGAAGCAGAATACCAACAACCTCGACAAGCCTATGTTCATCTGCGAGTATGCCCACGCAATGGGTAACGCCATTGGTAACTTGCGCGAGTACTGGGAGCACATTGAGAATTCAAACTCTTGCATCGGTGGCTGTATCTGGGACTGGGTGGACCAGGCTATCTACGAGCCCAAAGAGATTAAAGAGAACATCTTCCGCTTGCACACCGGCTACGACTTCCCCGGCCCTCACCAGGGTAACTTCTGCAGCAACGGTATCATACCCGCAACACGCCACGAGAGTGCAAAGCTCAAAGAGGTAAAGGCAGCTCACCAGTTCATCAAGCTATCGGTTGAGAACATCAACAAGGAGAGAAACACAGCCACAATAAAGATTAAGAACACCTATAACTTCACCAACCTCGACGAGTTCAGCCTCATCGCAGAGACCGTGAAGAACGGTAAGATTGTAGGCAGCAAAAAGAGCAAGCTTCCCGCAGCTACTAACGGCGAGGAGGTAACACTCACCATTAAACTGCCCAAGGCAAACATTGCAAAAGCCGAAAAAGAGGGCGACGAGATTATGCTCAACCTGCGTGCAATTCACAACAAGGCACAGCTCTACGCAAAGGCAGGCCACGAGGCTGCCTTCGCACAGTATGCAATAACAGAGCGCGCTCCCCTTGCAAAGATTACCCCTGCCGGCGACGCCCTTATACAGACATCGGCTCTGCACGAGATAAGAATAGGCAACAGCAAGGTATCGGTAACCTTCGACCCCGAGACCGGCCGTATGACCAACCTCGCTTTCAACGGCAAGGAGATTATCACCGACGGACAAGGCTTCCTCTACGACAACCACCGTTGGATAGAGAACGACCGCTACCACAACACAAACAACGGCTTGCAAGCCACAGGAACCTGCACCGTTGAGGCTATAGACAACAACACCGTGGTTAAAACAACACGCAAAGGCTCGCTCTGCGACACTGAGATAAACTACATTATCTACCCCCAGGGCATCATCGATGTGGAGGCAACATTCATTCCCCACACCACCGAGCTACGCCGTGCCGGCCTTGTATGCGGCATCGATTCAACCCTCAAGAACGTTGATTACTACGCATACGGCCCCTGGGAGAACAGCAACGACCGCCTCGACGGAGTTGCAGTGGGACGCTACACCACCACCGTTGCCGAAATGCCCGAACGCTACGTGAAACCCCAGAGCACAGGTAACCGCGAAGGCTTGCGTGAACTCACCCTCACCAACGACAAGGGCGAAGGTATAAAGATTGTAACCGAAGGCAATGTAAACTTCTCGGCACTGCAATTTACCGACAAGGACCTTATGGACACACAGCATATGTGGGAGCTCACACCCCGCCCCTACACCGTTCTGCACCTCGACGCCTTTATGCGAGGCATCGGTAACGCTTCGTGCGGACACGATGTAGGCACAATGCCCATCTACTGCGTACCCGAGAAGCCTATGAGCTACAAGCTACGCATAAGCCCCGTAAAGTAACAAAACAAAAGGGAAAGGACACAACAAGACAGTGTGCCGCGTGGCACACTGTCTTTAAACATCTATAATATATGAGAACCATTTTCGCTTTCATAGTACTCCTGGCAACAACTGCACTCACAGCCCAGACAACCAATGACGACGCGGCACGCCGCGCCATGCAAGTGGGCCACACCATGCAACAGGAACGCGTATATCTGCACTTTGACAACAGCGCATACTACTTGGGCGAAACAATGTGGTTCAAGGCATACATAAGCTACGGTACAAACGACCGCGTGACAACTCCCAGTAAGGTGCTCTATGTGGAACTGGTTGCACCCGAAGGTTATGTGGTGGAAACAAAAAAATACAAGATTGACGAGAATGGCTGCTGCAACGGTGATTTTGAATTGCCCGTGCAACTACTTTCGGGATATTACGAAGTGCGCGCCTACACACGCTATATGCTCAACTGGGGCGGCGACGCAATATTCAGCCGCGTGTTCCCCATCTTCGACAAGGTCAACGGCGACAACTGGGATTTCAAAAATATGCTCGACCGCAAGAGAGGTTTCGCGCAAAACGGCAAGTGGATAAGCCAGGATGCACCCGACGCCGAACTGAAATTCTACCCCGAGGGTGGTAACCTTGTTACAGGACTGCAAAGCACCGTTGCCTACGAACTGCGTGGCACAGACGGTGAGCCCACCGAGGGAGAAATTACCATATACGAAGATAACACGCCACTTCTCATCACCGCACCCACACACTTTGGAAAAGGGAAATTCACGTTCACACCAAAAAGTGGAGTAAAATACAAGGCAAAAGCCACGGTGGAGAACAATAAGGGAAAGAAAAAAGAACACACATTCACACTGCCCGAGCCACAAAAGGAGGGAGTGGTAATAACCGCTGCGGAGGCAGGCGACAGCATCACATTCACAATAAAAAGCAACATTGCAAAAGGCTGTAAACTCGGATTCGGAATAATATACCGAGGCTTATTGGGCTTTTACAAAGAATTCGACCCGAGCGACGAAGAACAAACCATAAGCATCGGTAAGGAGAGTGCAAACGAGGGGGTAAACAAAGCAATAGTTTTCTGCGGCAACACCCCCCTTGCCGAGCGTTGCTTCTTTGTCGTGCACAACACCGTGCAGAAAGAAGACCACAACCTTGTAAAATTAGATATAAAAGCCAATAACGAAAGAATTGAGGATTTAATACTCTCGCCTCACGAAAAAATAACACTCAACATTTCTGCAAACGGGGAACCACTACCACCAACAGCAAACCTCTCCCTTTCGGTTAGGGATGCACAGGGCAATACCCGCACCTCGTGGAACTACAATCTCTACAGCTACCTCTTGCTTGGCTCTGATATAAAAGGCTACATACCTGACGCTGCACAATACTTCGACCCACAAAACCCTAACCGCAAAGAGCAACTCGACCTTGTGATGCTCACCAACGGATGGACAGCATACGACTGGGAAAAGCTCACCTGCGACTCGCTGCGTAATCTGCAACCTGTCGAGTACGGCATTACACTCAAAGGAGCCTTCTACCGCAAAGAAAGGGATTTTAAATTTCTTAAAGGCAACATCATAAGTATAGAACCACAACAAAAGAACCTTATACGTTTCGACATCTCATACGACGAAGAAGATGTACTCTCATACACCTTCCGCACCGACGGGCTAGGAGAATTCATAATACAAACAAATGATTTCTACGGAAAAAGGACTGCCGTACTCTTCCCCCTTGCAACAGAGAAACAAAACGACAATAAAAGGTACGCCTTTGCCCTCGACCGCTACTACTCACCCACATTCCGATTCCCCCACTATTGGGAACTGAACATAGGCACCCCATTTGACGAAAACCAAAAGGATAGCATAAAACAAGTTTCACCCTTCGACTACCTGCTCGAAGACATAGAGGTTATCGACAAAAAAAAGAAACTTTCAAAATCGCGCCCACCCCACAGCGAAATGCGACTAAACTTCCTCGATGAATGGGAGTATGCACAAGACTTCCCCGCCTTGCACGATTACAACCTCTACAAAGAGATTGCCTACTACCGAAGCATCGAGGACAAAAAAAGAGCCGCCCAGCTTTTGGAATCAATAGAAGAGCCCAAGACCTACAGCAAAAAAGAGGAAAACGACACAATAAAAGAGTTGAAAAAGAGGAGATTCCTCTTTTCCGACAATATGATTCCGGAAAAAGGCATTACCACATATGCTAAAAGAGCATTTGACAAACCATTCCTCAAATATATAGGATATATACGTTTCACTGGCGACGATAGAGAATTAAGCCACCCACCCTATTTCCCCATAAAACCCGAGCAACGCTTCGCGTTAAGCGCAGCCGATGTTGTGAGCAGCGCAATGCGCCGTCACAACTACAACTGGGCCTATTGGGTGCAACTTATGGTGGTTGACGGCACGTATAATTCCGACAGCGTTCCCTGCCCCGACTTTGAATATCTGCGCGGCACGGGCGATGCGAAAAAAATGATGAACTTCAAAGAAATAATCATACGTAGCGACCAGAAAACACGCGAGCAATTCGAGAACACACTCAACTATTGGACACCGCTCGCAAAACGCCTCGACCTGCTTGCACCATACCAAAAATTCTATCTTGGATTTTTGTCGCAACACTACGTTCTCAACAAAACCGAAATTGATAACTTCCCACAACTGGAAATCTTTGCTCATTCACTCATGAATGACTTGAGAATAGGCATATCGGAACCTAAAAACCCTAATTATGTAGCCTGCCTCATACCCTACAGCGACAAAGAGATAAAAAAAGGTATAATACCAGAGCTCTACGACACTAACGGAAAAGCCCGCTACACTACCCTGCAAGGCTACAACGAGAGTAAGAAATTCTACTCCCCCGACTATAGCAAGGCCACGTCCACGGAGAAAAAAGACTACCGCCGTACACTGCTGTGGTGCCCCCGATTAAGCAACATAAATAACAACACCATAGAGGTAGAACTATATAACAGCAGCTCCTGCCAAACACTGCAGATTGACATTACAGGGCGTTGCGGAGACATTTATTACAGCAACAATCCCAATATTGCAACCCGCATAAACGAGAATGTAGCAATTGACACCACCGCCGTGAAAGAGGAAAAAAACATTGAGCGTGACGAAGACTTCATAAATATAAAAACAGACCCCGAAAAGGAAAAAATCTATAACGAGCAGTACCAGAAAGGGGTAGAGCACTACAAAAACGAGAGATATAAATACTCTCTTATAATATGGAGCGAGCTTGCAAAAGCCAAATACGCACCAGCACAGCACAGCATCGCAGTTAGCTATCTCAACGGGCACGGAGTAAAAAAGAACCTAAATGCCGCCAAGAAACATTTTGAAGAGGCTGCCCGCAACGGAAATACCGAAAGTCAATATGAACTTGCTATAATGTTGCGCGAAGGTATCGGGTGCGAACGCAACGACTCACTCTCCCACGTATGGATGCGCCGTGCCTCTCTACAGAAAGAGCCACGCGCAATGACCGAGATGGCCAAGCACAACATCGGCATAGGCACTGATAGCTGTTTCATCATCGCTGCTACCCTATTGTGCGAAGCAGCACAGAAGGAGTGTGCCGAGGGGTTGTACGAGTATGCTGAATTCATAGCCCACAACCCCGAACTTAAGAACCCACAAATGCCGGAACCCGCGATCGAGTACACAAGAAAAGCAGCCAGCAAAGGCTTAATTAAGGCTCAACACAAAATGTTGCATCACGAACACAATTCAAAAAATTATAAAGAAGCATATCATTGGGCCAAAGAACTGTCAAATGCAGGCGAAAATGAGGGTACAAAATTTATGGCCGACTATTACTACAACGGACAAGGCGTGAAACGCAATAAAAAACTAGCCAAAGACCTCTACCGCACAGCAGCCGCAGCCGGCAACAAAGAAGCACAAGAAATATTAAATAATCTATAATAATTGTACGCAATGAAAAAACTTATATTTTCAATTATATTTATCCTTTCTGCCACCACCCTCCCAGCCCAGACAACAAACGACGACGCGGCACGCCGCGCTATGCAGGTGGGGCACACTATGCAACAGGAACGCGTGTACCTTCACTTCGACAACAGCGCATACTATCTGGGCGAAACAATGTGGTTTAAGGCATACATAAGCTACGGCACAAACGACCGCGTGACCACCCCCAGCAAGGTGCTTTACGTGGAACTTGTGGCACCCGAGGGCTATGTGGTTGAAACCAAGAAGTACAAAATAGACGACAACGGTTGCTGTAGCGGAGATTTCGAGCTGAAACCGCTGTTGCTGTCGGGATACTACGAGGTGCGCGCCTACACACGATATATGCTCAACTGGGGCGGCGACGCAATATTCAGCCGCGTGTTCCCCATCTTCGACAAAGTAAACGGCGACAACTGGGATTTCAAAAATATGCTCGACCGCAAGAGAGGTTTCTCACACGACGGCAAGTGGATAAGCCAAGAAACAGCCGGCGCCGAACTGAAATTCTACCCCGAGGGCGGTAACCTCGTGGAAGGGCTGGAAAGCACCGTCGCCTACGAACTACGTGGCACCGACGGCGAGCCCACAAAGAGCAAAATAACCATCTATGCAGGAAAAACACCCCTGCTCACCACCACTCCCACTCACGCAGGCAAGGGAACATTCACCTTCACCCCCCAAAGCAAGGTAAAATACAAAGCAAAAGTAACCATAAAGGAGAAGGAACACACCTTCACCTTGCCCGATGTTGAAAAGGAGGGCGTGGTAATCGCAGCAAAAGAGGATGGCGTGAATATCACCTTCACCGTACAGAACAACATCACTGAGAACGACACCATAAAGGAGACCGCCTTCGGCATCCTCTATCGTGGCGCCATAGGTTACTACAAGAAGATTGCCGAAACAGAGAAGGAAAAGAACTTTACCATCGCCCTCAACGAACTGCCCGAAGGAGTGAACAAAGCCATAGTCTTCTGCGGCAACATCCCCCTTGCCGAGCGCTGCTTCTTTGTAATGCACGACTCAATGCAGAAAAGCGACCGCAGCACCGTGAAGTTGAACATAAAGAGCAACAGCCACAAGCTCGAGGATTTGCAGTTGTCGCCCCACGAGAAAATCACGCTTAATATCAGTCGCGAGGATGGCGAGCCACTCCCCTCAACCGCCGACCTCTCCATTGCAGTAGGCGATGCAGCCGGCAGCGTAGCCACATCGTGGAGCTACAATATGTACAGCTACTTATTGCTAGGCTCCGAGCTTAAAGGCTACATACCCGACGCGGCACAATACTTCGACCCACAAAACCCCAACCGCAAAGAGCAGCTCGACCTTGTGATGCTCACCAACGGCTGGACAGCATACGACTGGTCGCAACTCACAAAAGAAAATTTGGGAAGCCTGCAACCCATCGAGCGAGGAATAACCCTGAAAGGAGTATTCTACCGCAAAAACCGCAAGGCACTTGATATAGGCGATGGAAAAAGCACTTTCCTCGTACCACAGAAGGATAACCTCACACGCTTCGACATAGCATACGACGAACAGATAAGCACCACTACTTTCCGTACCGACAGTATGGGAGAATTCATCATAGAAACAAAGGATTTCTATGGTAAAAGAATTGCAGCCCTCACACCGCAGACCACCTTCAGGCAGAACGACAACATAAAATACACATTTGCCCTCGACCGATACTTCTCACCGGGTTTCCGCCTCTACCACTATTGGGAGCGCAATACCGGCAAGCCCATAGACGAAGAGGAAAAGCAAAAGCGCGACAGCCTCATACAGATAAACCCGTTTGCCTATATGCTTTCTTCGGTTGAGGTTGTAGGAAAAGTAAAGCAGACCTATAGGTCGCGCCCACCGCACAGCGAGATGCGTTTTGACTTCCTTGACGAGTGGGAGTATGCCCAGGATGTCACATACCTTAAGGAATTTGAGAGCTACAAGGACAACGTATATCTGCAAGCACAAAAAGAGATGGAGGAGAAGCTCCACGAATACGAAAACACAGCAACAGAAGATAGTATCGCCAGTTTCACAATAGTAGGCTCACCCTCGGGCATTCTTGACGGCGGTAACATTCTCGAAGCCAATCAAGTAAAATATGTCGGCTACACACGCTACGGCAGCAAAAGCGACTCCACTTTGAGAAACTCACAGAACTTTGGTGTAAAGGAAGAGTACCGCCACTCGCTCAATGCAGCCGACATTGTGAGCAGCGCAATGCACCGTCACAACTACAACTGGGCCTACTGGGTATATCTTATGGTGGTGGCAGGAGAGTACGACTCACAAAGCACGCCACGCCCCGACTATGAGTATATGCACGGATTACCCAATGCCGAGAAGATGATGAATTTCAAAGAATTTGTCATACGCAGCGACGAAAAGACACGCGAACAATTCGAGAACACTTTCAACTTCTGGACACCCTTAGCAAGAAAACTCGACCTCTGCACCCCACTGCAAAAGTTCTATATGGGATTCCTCTCACAGCACTATGTATCGACCACTCCGGGTATCGACGGGTTCCCCGAGTACCACCAGTTCCTTGAGCAACTTACCAGCAATGCAATAACCGGAATATCGTACCCCAAGAACCCCAACTATGTAGCCTGCTTCATCCCCTACACAGAGGAGGAGACTGCATCGAAAAAAGGCATCATCCCCGACCTCGCCAACAGCTACGGCACAATGCGCTACACATCGATCCAGGGATACAACGAGAATAAGAAATTCTACTCGCCCGACTACAGCAAGGCAAAACCCATAGAAAGAAAGGACTACCGCCGCACACTGCTGTGGTGTCCCACCCTGCAACCCACAGCCGACGGCACTCTGCAAGTGGAACTCTATAACAGCAGTAACTGCAACACCATAACCGTAGACATCACCGGCCGCGACGGGCAGACCTACTACAGCAACGATGCAGTTACTGCAACACGCATAAACCCTTACAAAAAGGAAAAAAGCGCGCAACAGAACACAGCAGAAACCACCAATGAGAATGAGGATTACGCCCCCATACAGATGGACTCTACCACGCTGAAAGCCTGTGCCAAGCAGCACAACCTTGCGCTCGCTTACTACAACCAGAAACGCTACCGCAACGCAATAATGCTGTGGGTGGAGCTTGCAAAATACAGCTACGCGCCCGCCTTCCGCTGCATAGCACAATGCTACATCGATGGAACAGGAGTTACAGCCAACATTGAGCAAGCACGCCGGTTCTACGAGGATGCAGCAAAGATTGGCGATGCTGTGAGCCAGTATGAACTCGCCTTGATGCACCGTAACGGCATAGGCTGCGAGCCCAACAACGAGCTTTCGCTCACCTGGATGCAGCGCGCAAGTAAAAACGGCGAGCCGCGTGCAATGGTGGAAATTGCAAAATATCTCATAGAACAAGGTGGCGACGAAAATATTGCCGAAGCCAACCGCTTGATGCAGAACGTAGCCCTGGGCGGCACTGCCGAGGGGCTCTACGAATATGCCCTATACATAGAAAAATACCCCGACGCGCCAAAAGCCACCGGCGCAGGAACAGTCATAGAGTGTATGCGCCGTGCTGCCGATAAAGGAGTGCAGGCTGCGCAAATATATATGATGGAACACGAATACAGCACCGGGAACTATGCCGAAGCCTACCGCTTCGCACGCACCCTCTCGCTTGCCAACCGCCACGAAGGCACCAAGCGTATGGCCGACTGCTACTTCAACGGACAAGGAGTAAAACGCGACAAAAAGCTCGCTAAGGATCTCTACCGCACAGCAGCAAACGCCGGTAACAAAGAAGCTGCCGAAATATTAAAGAATTTATAACCATCATTCAAGAAACTGTTTAAAGCTTATGTCGAACGACGAAACCGACAGCTGATATAAGAAATTTTTTTTTAGGAAATTAAACAACTTCTAAATTTAAATACATAAATTCGCGTCCCGAAAAAGACATAAAACTATGATAACATTCCTCACCTGCCTTGCAGCACTTATAGCTGCATACTTTACATACGGAAAATACCTCGAAAAGGTATGCGAAATAGATGGTAACAACCCTGTACCCTCGAAGACACACTACGACGGTGTGGACTATATGCCTATGCCACGATGGAAAATTTTCCTCATACAGCTACTCAACATTGCCGGACTCGGCCCCATCTTCGGCGCCTTGCTCGGAGCTGCGTACGGCCCCGTAGCCTTCCTGTGGATAACCCTTGGCGGTATTTTTATGGGAGCGATGCACGACTTTGTAGCCGGCGTGATATCACTGAAGAATGCCGGATTGAGCCTCCCCGAGATTGTGGGCAAATATATGGGCAACGGCAGCAAAATGTTTATGCGCATAGCCTCTGTACTGCTTATGGTGCTCGTGGGCGCAGTGTTTATGTCTCAACCCGCAGAACTTATAGCAGCAAACATCTCCCTGCCGGCACTCGAGAGCCCTCTCTCGGCAAATATGAGCATTGAGGTTTTTGTTATGCTCATAATAATACTTGTATATTACATACTGGCAACCATTCTCCCCATAGACAAAATCATAGGCCGTTTCTACCCCATTTTCGGGATAGCACTCCTTATTATGGCTGTGGGCATACTGTATGTGTTGCTTTTCCATAGCGACCGCTACGCAATACCCGAACTTACTTCGCTCGAGAACTGCATAGCCGATGCAAAGAAATTCCCCATCGTGCCTATGCTTTTCACCACCATTGCCTGTGGAGCAATATCGGGTTTCCACGCCACACAGTCTCCTATGATGGCGCGCTGTATGACCAATGAGAAACAGAGCCGCTCAATCTTCTACGGAGCAATGATTGCCGAGAGCATCATCGCCCTCATCTGGGCAGCAATCGGAATGGCATTCTGGGGTGGCGTTAAGGGGCTGAACAACGCCATTGCCGAGTATGGCGGCAGCGCAGCACGTATGGTTAATATAATATCGGAGGAGACACTTGGCAGCGTAATCGCGGCATTCGTTGTTGTGGGCGTAATAGCCTGCGCAATAACCTCAGGCGACACAGCCTTCCGCTCGGCACGCCTCATTGTAGCCGATATGCTGAATATTCCGCAGAACAGCCTTATGAAACGAATATATGTCTGCATTCCCCTCTTTGTGCTGGGCTTGCTCATTATATTCGCACTCCCCTTCCAGACAATATGGAGTTATTTCGCGTGGATGAACCAGACACTCTCCTGCATAACTCTGTGGTGCATCACCATCTACCTTGCCAAGCACAGAAAACCTGTAATTATAGGCCTGTTGCCGGCACTCTTTATGACCTACGTATGCGCATCATATATCTTTATCTCACCAATGATGTTCGGTATGGAAAACAGAAGCACCGCATACATACTGGGCGGAGTGGTTACAGCATTGATATGTGCTGCCGGCATCTACAAGATGAAAGCAGACCATAAACAACCTTAAAAAGAGATAATAAGCCATAAAAACCTTGCAAGAAAAGAATATTTTTCCTTATTTTCGGCAGTAAAACAGAAAATGAACAAGGATAGCATAAATATGACCAATCTGCGTTGCGCACCCATCGAAACAGTGCGCATAGGCCTTGTGGGGCTGGGCGTCAGGGCAAAACGTGCCGTAAAACGCTTTATGCACATCGAAGGGTGTGAGATAACAGCAATATGCGACCTTGTACCCGAAAATATTGAAGATGTAAAAGCCATCATCGCGGAACACGGTTGCAAAGCCCCTGTAAGCCTCTGCACAGCCGAGGGGTGGAAAGAACTCTGCGAGCTCCACTGTGTAGACCTTGTATACATCTGTACCGACTGGGCAAGCCACGCCGACATAGCCGTCTATGCTATGCAACAGGGCAAGCACGTTGCCAGCGAGGTTCCTGCCGCCACCACCATTGCCGACTGCTGGCGCATAGTGGATACCGCCGAAAGCACACGCCGACATTTTATAATGCTCGAGAACTGTTGCTACGACGAATTTGAGCTGTGCGTTCTGAATATGGTTCAGAAAGGGCTTATGGGCGAGATTATACACGCCGAAGGCTCATACCTGCACGACCTTCGCGAGCGCATCGCCACCAACGACGAAGGTGGTCGCCGCTGGAGCAACTGGCAAGTGGAATTTATGAACACCCACCGTGGCAACCCCTACCCCACACACGGGCTCGGCCCCGTGGCACTTGCAATGGGCATAAACCGTGGCGACAGAATGAAGAGCATTGTTTCCTGCTCATCAAAGAACATTACCGACGGAACTCTCCAGGGTAATATAAACAGCTCAATCATCACCACCGAAAAGGGAAAGACCATAGTGGTACAGCACTGCATAACCCTTCCACGCCCCTACAGCCGCACATTCCTTGTGAGCGGTACCGAAGGTTTTGCACAGAAATACCCCATACCGCACTTTGCCTTTACGCCCGACAGCGACACCGCCCTCACCGGCGATGCCTGCACTGCGCTTATGGAAAAACACGTTCACCCCTTCGTGGCACAATATAAGGAGCGTGGCGAGGAGTTATGCGGCCGCCGCTGGATAGATTATGCAATGGACTGCCGCCTGATACACTGCCTGCGCAACGGCTTGCCACTTGATATGAACGTATACGATGCGGTATTGTGGAGCAGTCTTGTGGAACTTACCGACCTATCGGCAAACAACAACGGAACACCTGTTGAGATTCCCGACTTCACACGCGGCGCGTGGAAAGAGGAGAACAACAAAATTTTCTCATAAAAAGATTACAAAGCAACAAAGATAAATAGTTGTCACAACCGCCCACAGAAAGGGCGGTTTTTTACACCTTTTTTCTCACCCTGCCATTCTCTATCACCACCTTCTCCTCGTCGCACAACTCGCGCAACACCGCCGCCATACGGGCACGGGAAAGACCTAAGGAATCAAGTTCAGCAGGGTTGTGGAATTTTCCGTCGGAGAGCAGTTGCATAACCTTCGCAGCATCATCGGTAGCTGACGCCGCTTTTTCCCTCTCCTCGGCACGACGGCTCACGCAGACATCGCAACAACCGCAATTATCCACCGACTCGTCGCCAAAGTATGCAAGCAAAGCACGGCTGCGGCACACATCGTCGCCCACAGCGTATTTTATTATCGCATTAAGCCTGTCGGCAAAAGCGGCACGGCGCTCCTCATATACCTCGGGAGCAAAATTCAAGTCCTTCGACAGCACGCGGTGGCGCGTAAAGGTTATTATGGGGCACTTTTTTGAAGGAGCATATTGTATGAGACGTTTTTGCGATAAAGAGACGAAAATCTCATACATACGATGCCTCGACAACTTTGTAACGCGCGACAAATAACGCTCGTCTATAAAAACATAATCACCAAAAAGGCCGCTGTAATTGCGGAAGAGAGCATTCACCAGCAATTCATAGTCGGCAGGAAGCCCTTTAAAGCGATAAAGAGCATCCTTGTCCACAATGAAACGCACACGCGAAGCATACTCCATCTCCTCGACATACTCAAGATACCCCATACGGGTGAGTATGCGCAAAGCGCTGTCGGTGGGAATGGTGGGCTGATGGTATTTTTTGCAGAAATCGTTCAAGGAGAACTCAAAGGTGCAGTTCAACCCGTCGTGCAATGCCATCTGATAGTAGTAACAGATATCATCATAAACCTCGGCTATAAACTCTTTCGATGGATAATTGTCGGAAAGACGACGGGAAGCCACCTGCTTGTCAATACGGCTGAAAAGGGTTACCGCATAGGCACGGTTACCATCGCGACCGGCACGCCCTGCCTCCTGAAAGTAAGCCTCTATGGAGCTCGGCAGGTCGATGTGTACTACAAGACGCACGTCGGGCTTATCAATGCCCATACCAAAAGCGTTTGTCGATACCATTACACGCGAGCGACCACTCTTCCACGCCTCCTCACGAGCATCCTTCGTCTCGGCCGATAGCCCAGCGTGATAATATTCGGCTGTAACACCAGAGGCTGTGAGAAACTCGCACACCTCTTTTGTCTTTTTGCGATTAAGAGTATATACTATTGCAGAGCCCTGTATACGCGAAAGAATGTGTAAAAGTTCCTGCAATTTATTCTCGGTGTCACGCACCACATATACAAGGTTCTTGCGTTCAAAGCTCATACTGCAACAGTTCTCGGCCTTAAAATCGAGCTGTAGCTGAATATCCTTCACCACAGCAGGGGTTGCCGTCGCGGTGAGTGCAAGCACGGGCACAGAGGGGAAAAGGGTGCGCAACTCCTTTATGCGGCGATAGGCAGGGCGAAAGTCGTGCCCCCACTGCGATATACAGTGCGCCTCGTCAATAGTTATGAGCCTTACAGGTATGTGTTTTACCTTTGTGAGAAAAAGTTCAGAGGAGATGCGCTCGGGAGAGATATAAAGAAACTTGTAATTACCATAGATACAATTCTCAAGAGCTATTATAATATCGCTGTTCTTCATTCCCGAATATACCGCCACAGCCTTTATTCCCCTGCTTCGCAGGTTGGCAACCTGGTCTTTCATTAGGGCGATAAGGGGAGTAACAACTATACAAAGACCATCGCCGGCAAGTGTAGGCACCTGGAAAGTAATACTCTTGCCACCACCCGTAGGCATAAGGCCGAGCGTATCACGCCCGGCACCTATACTTTCGATTATCTCGCGCTGTATGCCACGAAAATCGTCGTACCCCCAATATTTTTTGAGAATCTCGCGGTATTTCATAAAGTATCAACGAGTAGCGTTGGTGTGTATGCTCTCTATTTGCAACTGCACCTCGCCGTGCTTGTATACGTTGTCCTCGAGGGTGTAACAGATGTCAAACAACTGTTTCGACTTTATGTATTTTGCCTGACGGCTCTGCCCGAAGGCTATACCATTGAGTATTGTATTAGATTTATTATCGACAAGCTCCAGCTTTATGTGTTCCTGACGACGACCCACAACCTTGCTTGTACCATAGTCACACACATTATGCGTGCAGAAGACGGGCTTTGTGTTGTCGGGGCCGTGGGGAGCGAACTTTTTCAGGTCGTTGAAGAACTTGCGCCCTATCTGGTGGAAATCAATCTCGGCGTCAATCTCTATTATCGGGTCGGTCTGCTCGGGAAGAATATTTTCGGTCACATACTCCTCAAAACGTGCCGCAAAAGCCGCCACGTTCGACACCTTCAGCGAAAAGCCCGCAGCATAAGTGTGACCACCGAAATTCTCGAGCAGGTCGCGGCAGTTTTCTATAGCCTTGTAGACATCAAAGCCGGTTACCGAACGAGCCGAGCCGGTAGCAAGTTCACCCGTGTAGGTAATAACCACCGCAGGACGGTGATAAACCTCGGTAAGGCGCGACGCCACAATACCAATCACTCCGCGATGCCAATCTTCGTTGAATATTACTATCGCACGACGCTCGGCAAAACTCTCCAAGTTCTCCACAATGCGGTTGGCCTCCTCGGTCATACTCTTGTCGAGTTCCTTGCGCGCCTCGTTGAACTCATTTATCTGCTCGCTCATCAAAAGCGCGGTGGGCAGGTTGTTCTCTATGTGCAAATCCACAGCCACCTTACCCTGCTGTATACGCCCCGAAGCATTTATGCGAGGCCCAATCTTGAAGATTATATCGTTAATGTTTATCTCCTTGTCGCGCAAGCCACACACCTGTATAATAGCCTTAAGACCGGTGCTGGGAGCGTGGTTCAGCTGTTTTATGCCGTGAAGGGCGAGTATGCGGTTCTCACCCATTATGGGCACGAGATCAGAAGCGATGCTCACAGCCACAAGGTCAAGCAGAGTGTAAAGTTGCTCGGCAGGGATAGCATTATCTATGGCAAACGCCTGCATAAACTTAAATCCCACACCACAACCCGAGAGGTGAGGATAAGGATAAGTGCTGTCGGCACGCTTGGGGTTAAGAATAGCCACGGCACAGGGCATAACCTCGTCGGGCATATGATGGTCGCACACAATAAAATCTATGCCCAACGACTTTGCATAGGCAATCTCTTCGATAGCCTTAATGCCGCAGTCGAGCACAATAACAAGTTTTACGCCTGTTGAATAGGCGTAATCGACACCTCTTTTCGAGATGCCATAACCATCCTCATTACGGTCGGGAATATAGTAGTCTATATTCGACGAGAACTGTTGCAGGAATTTATATACCAAGGCAACCGCAGTGGTACCGTCGACATCATAGTCTCCATAGACCAAAATGCGTTCCTTGCGCCCCAAAGCCCGGTTCAAACGCTCCACCGCAATATCCATATCGTTCATAAGGAAGGGGTTGTGGAGGCTCGACAGACGCGGACGGAAGAAGGCTTTTGCCTCACCCGCGGTCTTTATGCCGCGTTTCACGAGCAGGCTGCAAAGTATGGGGCTCATATCCAACTCCGCAGCCAGGGTATTAGCTGCTATAGTTTCTTCGTATGTCGGAGGTTGATATTTCCATTTTTGACCCATTATATATTATTTTTATTTTTTGCATAGCTCGTTGAGAACCACCACCGCAATAGCACCAAACAGCTATTCACTCCTGTTGCCGGAACCTAGCCGGCTCAACCACACAAATCAAAAGCCACACTACGTGTATGATAATTCTCTCAATTTGTAAAGATACAGAAAAGTGCGATAAAAAAAGGTTTATTCTGCATTTTTTTTGCAGAATAAACCTTTTTTATACTTAAAGAGCGCAATACTATTAGCGCAAGCCACTCTTAAAAAGGAGAAATATAAACTGTTGCACTCTATTTAAAACACACAGAGCTTTGCCAACAACCGCTACAACGCTCTGCAACAATTCTTCATACCAAACAAGAATCAACAAATATTCCCCCGAAGAGTTGCAGACTACCAATCACACTCTTCAAGCTCAAAAAACTCATTTACCGGCACACCAAAGACCTTGGAAAGACGCAGGGCAAGCACTGTCGAAGGATTAAACTTACCCTGCTCTATAGCAACAATTGTCTGCCGGCTCACATTCACCTTTTCTGCAAGCTCCTGTTGTGTCATACGCAGTTTGGCACGCTCCACACGCAAATTATTCTTCATAACTCAAACTCCTATTTTGTACCCAAACATTAATTTTAAACAATATAACATACAAAGGCAGAATACCCACCACCCCTCTCACAGCCGTAAACTCAGCAACACCCATAGGTTCAAGCGAGGTATAATAGACGAGTATAACATCCATAGCTGGATAACCCAAAAGCATAACAGCATATACCACAGCAATAATCCCGAGCGTATTATAACGAATACTCTCGACACGTTCATCTTCAAACGCCTCCCGGGAAAAAGCTATAATTAAAAAGCCGATAGTCTTCAAAGCACAACCGAAAGTCCACGGTGTACTCGCAAAAAACACAGCAGAGTCGGTTTCGGCAAAAAGAGAATAAAGCAACAGTGCAATACCGCCACCAACAACACCCCAACCAGCACTCTGCCACGCGTGAGGCAAAAGTTTAAACTTCTTCATAACACATTGTTTTAATTTAAATAATAGCATATTTTGCCACTTGCAGCGTGCACCAACTACCAGCGACGCCACAAATGTAAAGCATTATTTACATTTAAACAAGTTTAAATGACATTTTGTATTAGATATTTTACATAAATTAACCACAAAAAAAGCGGCCCGAAGTTTCGGGCCGCCCAAATATCATATAAAAGATATATTATTTAATACCCAATTTCTTGCGAATATCCTTGGGAATAGCGTTTTTGTGAACAACAATGTTCATAGTCTTGTAACGTGCAAAAGCCTTTGAAGCATACCAGATACCTTTATACTTACCGGCCTCACCCCAAGAGTTCTTAACCATATAGTACTCTACGCCATCTTTATCCTTTGCGATACCATAGATCTGCATACCGTGGTCGTCGGTTGTTTCCCAGTTGTCGTAAGCAACCTGACGCTCCTCCTGTGTACACCATTTCTCGGTAGAAGGTTTGGGAGTATTCTTCTTGTCAGCATCGCTCAATTTGAGCCATTTTGCCATATCGCTACCCTCGAAGCTTGCGCTCTTTTCTGCGTCGGGCATAGTAGCCTTACCGTCACGAGTAAAACCAGACTCGCTCACGTCGCTACCCCAAGCAATTGTGTAACCCTCCATAATAGCATAGTCGAACACCTGCATAAACTCATCGATGGGAAGGTTGTATGAGGTTGCCCAACGCCAGTTGTCCTGAATCTCAAGCACAAAAGGTGCATAGAAAGGATGGTGTGTGTAAGAGGTCAAAGAAACGTAGTCGTCAGCGTTAAGACCGAGAGACTCATAGAAAGATTTGGGAGTATACTCCTTACCATTGTATGTAAACTTCTCGGGACGCTTGCCAAGATAGATATCATGGATAGACTCGATGCACTTTTTCCACAAAGGCTGCTTGTCAGCACCTACCTGAAGGCTGCGCTGCTTGCCTTCTGCGATAGCCTCAACAACAGCACCAGAAACAGCAGAAAGCTCGTTGTGAACGCTCAATTTCTCACCGTACATTACACCGGGGAGCATTTCAGCCTCGGGAACAAGACCAAAAGTCTTCATACCGTAGATAACATCGTAGAACGAGCCACCCTGTGAGAAAGAAGCGTCGCCGTGTGTGCGGACAGCCTTATCGGCACGGTCGAGGTATGTATTGTGTACGATATACATCTCTGACAAATCGTACTCGCCTTTACCCATACGAATAAGCTCTGACTCAATGAAAGCCAAGCTTGAATAGCACCAGCAGGTACCTGCCTGGTTCTGATTCTTGATACTTGTGATGGGATTCTCCTTAACAACGGTAAAATCGGGAGCCTCAGGAGCTTTCTGCTCCGCCTCCTGCGCGTATGCGCTAATGCCTGCAAAAGCAAGGGCAATCATTAAAAACGTTTTCTTCATCTAATTATTCTTCTATATTATTAGTACTGTTTTTCATAGCCTCGGCAATCTTGTTCTCGAGTTCCTCGGCAAGCTCGGGATTGTCGGCCAAGAGAGCCTTTGTACGGTCGCGTCCCTGTGCAAGCTTTGTATCGCCATAGCTGAAGAACGAGCCGCTCTTCTTAATTATGCCATACTGCACGCCAAGGTCCACAATCTCACCGATACGAGAGATACCCTCACCGAACATAATATCAAACTCAGCCTTGCGGAAGGGAGGAGCCACCTTGTTCTTCACAACCTTCACGCGCACTTGGTTACCGATAGCATCCTCACCATCTTTCAACTGTGTAACGCGACGGATATCAAGACGCACCGAAGAGTAGAACTTCAAAGCGTTACCACCGGTTGTTGTTTCGGGGTTACCGAACATAACGCCGATTTTTTCGCGCAACTGGTTGATAAAGATACAGGTTGTCTTTGTCTTGCTGATAGCCGATGTAAGCTTACGCAAAGCCTGTGACATAAGGCGAGCCTGAAGACCAACCTTGTTGTCGCCCATCTCACCCTCAATCTCCGCTTTAGGTGTAAGAGCAGCAACAGAGTCGATAACTATTATATCGATAGCCGATGAACGAATAAGCTGCTCGGCAATCTCCAAAGCCTGCTCACCGCAGTCGGGCTGCGAGATAAGCAAGTTATCGGTATCCACACCCAGTTTCTGCGCATAAAAGCGGTCAAAAGCGTGCTCGGCGTCAATGATGGCAGCAATACCGCCCATCTTCTGTGCCTCGGCAATCGCGTGAATGGCAAGTGTGGTCTTACCCGATGACTCGGGACCGTAAATCTCAATTATACGACCACGGGGAAAACCACCCACACCCAACGCAGCGTTAAGACCGACAGAACCTGTGGGGATAACCTCAATATCCTCATAGCTGTCGTCGCCAAGCTTCATAATAGAACCCTTACCGAAGTTCTTTTCTATTTTGTCCATCGCCGCCTGGAGAGCACGCAGCTTCTCGTTGCCGGCGATATTATCCAATTCTTCTTTTTTTGCCATTTTTTCTTAATGTATTAAAGCTCCAAATCCTTGTCAAACTCCTCGTGCCAGGGAAGACCCTGCTTGTTCAACTGCTCCATAAAGGGATCGGGATCGAACTGCTCGACGTTCCACACACCGGGTTTACGCCACAAGCCCTTCATAAACATCATAGCACCAATCATAGCGGGAACACCTGTTGTGTAGCTGACACCCTGCATACCGGTCTCCTTGTAAGCTGCCTGGTGGCTACAGTTGTTGTAAACATAGTATGTACGCTCCTTACCATCCTTGATACCGCGGATACGACAACCGATAGAGGTCTCACCCTCGTAGTTCTCGCCCAGATCCTGGGGGTTGGGAAGAACAGCCTTCAAGAACTGCAAAGGCACAATCTTCATACCGTTGTAATCAATCTCGTCGATACGAGCCATACCGATATTCTGAATTACGCGCAAGTGAGTAAGATACTCCTGACCGAATGTCATCCAGAAACGAGCACGCTTGATTGTGGGGAAGTTCTTTGTGAGCGACTCAAGCTCCTCGTGGAACAAAAGATAAGACTCGCGGGGGCCAATATTGGGGTAAGTAATGGGCTGGTGAATCTCCAAAGCACCAGTCTCTACCCACTTGCCATCCTGATAGTAACGTCCATTCTGAGTAATCTCGCGGATGTTAATCTCAGGGTTGAAGTTTGTAGCAAAAGCCTTGTGGTGGTCACCGGCGTTGCAATCCACGATATCGAGATACTGAATCTCGTCGAAGTGGTGCTTTGCAGCATAAGCTGTATACACACCGCTCACTCCCGGATCGAAACCACAACCGAGGATAGCTGTAAGGCCAGCCTCTTTGAAACGCTCGTGGTAAGCCCACTGCCAGCTATACTCAAAGTGTGCCTCATCTTTAGGCTCATAGTTTGCTGTATCGAGGTAGTTCACGCCACACTGCAAACAAGCCTCCATAATGGTAAGATCCTGATAAGGAAGTGCCACGTTGATAACAATCTCGGGCTTGAAGCTGTTGAACAATGCAACAAGCTCCTCAACACTGTCGGCATCAACCGCAGCAGTTTTAATATTGGGGTTACCAATTGCCTTTACAATAGCATCACACTTTGAACGTGTACGGCTGGCAATCATAATATCGGTAAAAACATCGCTGTTCTGCGCTACCTTAAAAGCAGCTACTGTACCCACACCACCGGCGCCGATGATTAAAACTTTTCCCATTTTAATTTACTGTTTAAAAAGGTTTATAATAATTTGTTTATTTACCAAAGCAAGCGACTTTAAGACACATAAAATGCCACAATCGCCAATTCCTTGCAAATATAGTAATAAGCGAGCGAGAAATATCAAACTTGTTTAGATATTTTTCACAGCGAGCGAAAGATTATATTCGATTTTTTATCAAATATAGTAATAAGCGAGCGAAAGTTTGTGCAAGCGAGTGCAAAAAATTTTTTTTGTGCAACGAGCACAGCCAAACTTGGCGAAAGCAGAAATATCAAACCTGTTTGAATATTTTTCACAGCGAGCGAAAGATTATATTCGATTTTTATCAAATATACTAATAAAGAGCACAAATAACAAATTTAAACGCATAATAAATCACATATAAATAACAGCACGCCATAACGCGCAAACAAGAATATATGACACACAAAACTGACATATTTTCCGACATTTTGTCACACTTTTAACGCAAAAAACCGACATAAACGGTTCACGCGACAAAATTTTTGCCCCAAAAACATTTTGGCACACACTTTGCTCTTTAATCGTCGAACGCGAACAAAATCGCGAAGAATAAAGTTGAATAATAAATAAAAAAGAATAAGAAATTATGGGAAAGATTATTGGTATCGACTTGGGTACAACAAACTCTTGTGTATCGGTTTTTGAGGGCAACGAGCCCGTGGTTATCACAAACAGCGAGGGCAAACGCACAACCCCCTCTATCGTAGCATTCGTTGATGGCGGCGAGCGCAAAGTGGGTGACCCCGCAAAACGTCAGGCTATCACAAACCCCCAGCGCACAATTTTCTCTATCAAACGCTTTATGGGAGAGAACTGGCAGCAGGTAAGCAAGGAGATCTCACGCGTACCTTATAAAGTAGTTGAGGAAAACAATATGCCTCGCGTAGACATCGACGGTCGTCTTTATACCCCCCAGGAGATTTCAGCTATGATTCTCCAGAAGATGAAGAAAACTGCCGAGGACTACTTGGGACAGGAGGTTACAGAGGCGGTTATCACCGTACCCGCATACTTCTCTGACTCACAGCGCCAGGCAACAAAAGAGGCCGGACAGATTGCAGGTCTCGAGGTTAAACGCATCGTGAACGAGCCCACAGCAGCTGCTCTTGCTTATGGCATCGACAAAGCAAACAAGGATATGAAGATTGCCGTATTCGACCTCGGTGGTGGTACATTCGATATCTCAATCCTTGAGTTCGGTGGTGGCGTATTCGAGGTTCTCTCCACAAACGGCGACACACACCTCGGTGGTGACGACTTCGACCAGGTAATCATCGACTGGCTCGCAAGCGAGTTTATGCAGGAAGAGGGTACAGACCTCAAAGCCGATCCTATGGCATTGCAGCGTTTGAAAGAGGCTGCCGAGAAAGCAAAAATCGAGCTCTCTTCAACAACCTCTACCGAGATTAACCTCCCCTACATCACCGCAACCGCTACAGGCCCCAAACACCTTGTCAAGACACTTACCCGTGCAAAATTCGAGTCTTTGGCACACAACTTGATTCAAGCTTGCCTTGAGCCCTGCAAACGCGCAATGAACGACGCAGGCTTGAGCAATTCAGATATCGACGAGGTAATCCTCGTAGGTGGTTCTACACGTATCCCCGCCGTACAGAAGATTGTAGAGGACTTCTTCGGCAAAGCTCCTTCAAAGGGTGTAAACCCCGACGAGGTAGTAGCAGTGGGTGCAGCCATCCAGGGTGCTATCCTCAACAAAGAGGGCGGCGTAGGCGACATCGTGCTTCTCGACGTAACACCCCTTTCTATGGGTATCGAGACACTCGGTGGCGTAATGACCAAGCTCATCGATGCAAACACAACAATCCCCTGCAAGAAGAGTGAGACATTCTCTACCGCAGCCGACAACCAGACAGAGGTTACTATTCACGTATTGCAGGGCGAGCGTCCTATGGCAAACCAGAACAAGTCTATCGGCCAGTTCAACCTCACAGGTATTGCACCCGCACGCCGTGGCATACCCCAGATTGAGGTAACATTCGACATCGACGCAAACGGTATCCTCAAAGTATCGGCAAAGGACAAAGCAACCGGTAAAGAGCAGGCTATCCGCATCGAGGCATCATCGGGCTTGAGCAAAGAGGAAATCGAACGTATGAAACAGGAGGCCGAGGCAAATGCCGATGCCGACAAGAAAGAGCGCGAGAAGATTGACAAGCTCAACCAGGCAGACTCTATGGTATTCCAGACAAAGAACCAGTTGAGCGAGCTTGGCGACAAGATTCCCGCCGACAAGAAGGCTCCCATCGAGGCAGCAGTTCAGAAACTCGAAGAGGCACACAAAGCACAGGACATCGCAGCTATCGACACAGCTATCGCCGAGCTCAACAACGCTTGGCAGGCAGCAAGTGCCGAGATGTACGCACAGAGCGGTGCTCAGGGTGCACAGGGCGCACAACAGCAGAACACAGGTAGCCAGCAGAACAACGCAGGCGACGATGTTCAGGATGCAGAGTTCGAGGAGGTTAAGTAAACCACACCTTACATAAAATAACATAAAAAATGGAACCGAATTTTTCGGTTCCATTTTTTATGCATATAATCAGAAAACAAAAAAAAGAGAGAAGTAAAACTTCTCTCTTAACTAAAGTAGCGGGGGAAGGGATCGAACCTCCGGCCTTTGGGTTATGAGCCCAACGAGCTACCACTGCTCCACCCCGCGATGCGGTTTTCAAAACTGATGCAAAGGTAAGGTGTTTTTCCCGAATAACCAAATTTTAGGGCAACTATTTTCGCAAAATGTCGTTTTTTTGTACTTTTTTAATACTATTGATATTGCACATCTGTGCATAAGATAGTAATTTTGCAACTACAAAAACAGCGAAACAGCCTGTGCTCGGCAAGAAACGTGCAAAAAAGCAGCATTTAACCCGGCACAGCCATCTTCGCAACACAAAACCCACACTATGGCCACTATTGACACAAGAGAACAATTGATAAAAGTAGCACGCAAGCTGTTTGCCAAGCAAGGTATCGACAACATAACAATGAACGATATCGCAAAAGCGGCAAACCGCAGCCGCCGCACCGTCTACACATACTTCCAGAGCAAGGAAGAGTTGCTGGAGGCATCAATTGAGATGGAGGTGAAAAAGATTTCGGCAGCAATTACAAAAGTAGCCGCGTCGAACCTGCCCCCCGACAAAAAAATTGTGAAACTTATCTTTGTGCGCCTGCACGTAACACGTAGCATCGTGCGCCGTAATAGTGGCCTCCACTCGGAATACTTCAACAACGTGTGGATTGTGGAACACATACGCCACACATTCGACGCAAGAGAGATTGCCCTCTTCCGCACCATCATTGCCGACGGCAAGCAGCAAGGACTCTTCACCGTTGAAAGCCCCGACCTTGCAGCGCGCTTCCTGCACTTCTGCTTGAAGGGAATAGAAATACCATTCATAAACGGCATAGTGAGCAAGAACAACGACGACAAGTTCGTGCAGCACTTTACCGAGAATATCATCCTCAACGCCCTCGGCTGTAAAAACATAACCGAATAACACCTCAATATGAACGTTTTATACGAAGACAACCACATAATAGCCGTAAACAAGGCTGCGGGAGAGATTGTACAGGGTGACAAGACTGGCGACAAGACCCTGTGCGACAAGATGAAAGCCTTTCTCAAGGAGAAATATGCAAAGCCCGGCAACGTTTTTGTGGGACTGCCCCACCGCCTCGACCGCCCCGTGAGCGGCGTAGTAGTTCTTGCCAAAACAAGCAAAGCCCTTGAACGACTCAATGAAATGTTCCGCACCGGAGGTGTGAAAAAAATCTACTGGGCAATAACAAAAGAACGCCCCGCACAGCCCGAAGCCGAGCTTGAGTGCTGGATATACCGCAACGAAAAGATGAACAAAAGTTTTGCCTACAAGAAAGAGGTAACGGGAGCAAAGAAAGCCTTGCTTCACTACCGCCACATAGCCTCGTCGCAAAACTATAACCTCATAGAGGTGGAGCTGAAGACCGGCCGCCACCACCAGATACGTTGCCAGCTCGCCTCCATTGGCTGCCCCATAAAAGGCGACCTTAAATATGGCGCCAAGCGTTCAAACCCCGACAGCAGCATCTCCCTACACGCCCGCTACGTGGAATTTACCCACCCTGTATCGAAAGAACTCATACAGATTACCGCGCCACTGCCCACCGACAAATTGTGGCACTCGTTTGGGGAGTAAAATAGAACAGACAGCAGACATTCAAATCCAATGATTCGCTGTCTGTTTTTCTTTTTATAAATAATATTCTCACTATTTAAATATTAGTAGCCAAAAAATATTATATTTGCAAAGCCGATGAGGAGAAATTCATTGGCTTTTAAAAGCATTTTGTTTAAGTCCTAACCTGTAAATTCGCCAAAATTTTAAATGAGGGACAAGAGCAATAAATGCTCATTCTGTGTATATGCACCTCTTTACCCAAAAAGCATAGAGGAACAATATGTATATCCACGGCGTGGGAATATTGTTTCTTCTATGTTCATCTCATTAAGGCGTTTGGCGATGCCGACAGGTTAATGGACGTAAGGCAGTAAGTCTCACGTCTTTTTTTTATTAGCGGTTGTGACACATAAGTCTTATTGTTCTTGGGGCAAGAAATTTAATTAATTACATAAACATCATTATTATTATGAAAAATAATTACATAAAAAGCCTGCTCACAGCCCTTCTTTTACTGTGCACCAGCGGAGCCACCGCCCACGACTTTGAGGTCGATGGAATTTTCTACAACATCACAGATTATACAAACAAAACCGTTGCTGTATCATATAGTGGTTGGTCTTATAGTGACTACCCCAATGAATACAGCATCGCGGTTACCATCCCAGCAAGCGTTACTTACAACAGCACAATCTACAACGTAACAAGCATCGGATACTCTGCATTCAAAGATTGCAGTAACCTTGAAAGAGTAATTATCGGAAACAACGTAACAACTATTGAACAAGACGCATTCAGCGGGTGCAGAAGCCTTGTGAGTGTAACTATTGGAAACAGCGTAACAAGGATTGAATTCAGTGCGTTCTATAATTGCTGTAGCCTTCAAAGCATAACAATACCAAACAGCGTAACACATATTGGAGGCAATGCGTTCAAGGATTGCACAAACCTCGAAAGCGTAACCATAGGAAGCGGTGTAACATTTATTGGAGACTACGCGTTTGAAGGTTGCAGTAGCCTTAAAAGCGTTATGATTCCAAACAGTGTGACATTCCTTGGTTACTATGCTTTCAAAAATTGCAGTAACCTATCAAACGTTACTATAGGAAACGGCATAACAACTATTGGAAGTGGTACGTTTGAGGGGTGTAGCAGCCTTACAAACGTAAATATTCCTAACAGCGTAACAACAATTAAATGGAGTGCATTCTCTGGTTGCAGTAGCCTTCAAAGCATAACAATACCAAACAGTGTAACAACAATTAAAGCAAAAGCTTTCTACTATTGCACAAGCCTTGCAAACGTAATTATCGGAAACAATGTAACAGCAATCGAAGAAGACGCGTTTCAACATTGCAGCAAGCTTAAAGTTGTTTACAATAATTCGTCATTGAGCATCACCACCGGCACATCAAGCCACGGCTATGTGGCATATTACGCCGTAGCGGTAATAACGAATGGAGATGTGAACTACGATATTCAAAAGGATTATATTTTTCATAAAGACTCTAATGGAAACACCCTTGCTATTTATATTGGTAACAATTCTGCAATATCTCTCCCTACCGATTATAATGGTGAGAACTACAGCATTGGAGATAAAGCGTTCGAGGATTGTACAAACCTAACAAGCATAACTATTCCAAACAGCATAACAACAATTGGGGAAAAAGCATTTTACAATTGTAGCAACCTAAAAGAGGTACATATTACAGATATTGCAGCGTGGTGCAATATCGACTTTAGCGACAGCTATTCTAACCCGTTGTATTATGCAAAGAACCTATACTTAAATGATGAATTAGTTACGAACTTGGCTATACCTAACAGTGTTACTGAAATTAGAAACGACGCGTTTACTAGTTGTAACCTCACAAGTGTATCTATTCCCAACAGCGTAACATATATTGGAAGATGGGCGTTCGACAGATGTACAAACCTCAAAAGCGTAACTATAGAAAACAGTGTAACAGGCATAGGATATAGCGCGTTCAATTCGTGCCATAGCCTTACAAGCGTAACAATCCCCAATAGTGTAACTAGTATTGCAAACAGCGCGTTCAGCGGTTGCAATAGCCTAACAAGCATAACCTCTCTCATACCCGCAGAGAACCTTTTTGGATTAGATAGCCACACATTTTATAATGTAGACAAAAACAATTGCATCCTCTACGTACCTGCCGGTGCAAAAGAGATATATGCTACAACATATGGGTGGAATGAATTTACTAACATCATAGAACTTGAACCCGAGGAGGAAGAACCCATATTCGGCGACCTAAATGGTGACGGAATAGTAAATATTGGAGATATTACAATTCTTGTAGAGGTTATTTTGGGCAAGGAATAAAAGAAGATTCAACTATATACGACACGAGGTTGACTAAAAAGGCTCTTTTTATTCAATCCCAAACAAAGAAGATGACTCAAAAAGACTTTGGAGTCATCTTCGTCTATTTAATATAAAAATCATCATCACTTCTTTGCATAGTGCAGCACCGACGCGTTGCCACGACGGAAAAGCTCACGCGCTGCGCTGCGCACATCCTCGGCTGTGACAGCGCGGTAGTTTTCCACCTCTTTATAGTGCATAGAGGCATCGCCACGCAACTCGGCAAGGGCGAGGTTATTCGAAAGGTTCTCGCCACCGAGGTTACGGAAATAAAATTCCGACTCAAAGCGGTTCTTAACCTTTTCAAGTTCCTCGGCTGGTACAAGATGCTCTTTAAGTTCGTCGAGTTCCTGCCACACCGCCTCCTCGGCAGCCTCAAAAGAGATACCGGGTGCCACTCGCGCGTGTACCTGAAAAAGCCCCGGGTGCTCACTGCCCGAAATAAAGGCATCAATCTTGGTAAAGAGCTTTTTCTCCTTAACAAGACGCTGGAGCAAACGCCCCGAATAACCATTGGAAAGCACGTCGGAAATTACATCACAAGGGAAGTAATCGGAGTCGAGCCTGCCACCCATATGAAAAACCATATAAAGGGCATTTTCGGGCACGGCACGCACCACACGCTTGTGGCGTATGCGATTCTGGCGCGGTTCCACAGGCAAGGCGGGGTGTTCAAAACCTTTTGCCGGCAAGGGACCGAACCATTTTTCGCTCCACTCCACAACCTGTTCAAAGGATATATCGCCCACAACCGCCAGCACGGCATTGTCGGGGGCGTAGTAGCTTTTATAGAATTTTCTGATAACCGCAGCCGGTACATCGGCAATATGCGAGAGCTTGCGACCGATGGTACTCCAGCGGTAAGGATGCTTCTTGAATGCCATTGCGCGCAACAGGAAACTTACATCGCCATAAGGGCGGTTGAGGTTACCCTGCTTAAACTCCTCCATCACCACCTTTCGCTGCACATCAATCTTTCTCGCATTCAGCGATATATTGTGCATACGGTCGCTCTCCATCCAAAAGGCTAGTTCGGCATTCTGCTTGGGAAGGGCTATATAATAATTGGTGACATCGTTGTTAGTGTAGGCATTATTCTCGCCACCGGCACGCTCAAGCGGCTCGTCGAAAGAGGGAACAGCCACCGTGCCCTCGAACATAAGATGCTCCAAGAGGTGCGCTATGCCGGTGTATTCATAGCTCTCGTTTTTTGCCCCCACATTATAGAGAAGGTTTACATAAACCATCTGCGATGAGGGGTTACGGCGGTGCACTATGCGCAAGCCGTTGGCAAGCGTGGTTCTACTTATCTCCATCGGGAAGAAGCGTTACTTTCTTTATAACAACATCCTTCAAGGGGCGCTCGTGTACATCAAAATCGACACGCGAGATAGCCTCAACAATCTCTATACCCTCTACAACCTCGCCAAAAACAGTATAATAACCATCGAGGTGGAAAGCACCGCCATCCTCTTTATAGCCGCGACGCTGCTCCTTGGTATATTTCCAGGTTTTGCCAGCCATAGCCGAGTCGGTCTTTTCGCTGAACATATGAATCATATCGTTGAGCTCGCGTTTTTTCTTCGCATTGGTCTTGCTCTCGGCATAAAGTTTGTTAATCTTGTCGGCATACGGTTTTTGCAGGCTCTCATACATAAGACGGCGGAGAGTCTTGTTATATTTTGCTTCGTGAGCATCGAGGTTTTTGTCAAAGACCTTCTTGCCGGTAATTATGTAGAACTGGCAGCCCGACGACGATATACCCGGCTTAAGACTCGCTGCCGAGAGAGCGCCACGTTTATGCCAATATTTTGTAACATCCACCTCCATAGGGATATTATAACTAACCTCGGTGGTGCCGAGCTTGGTACCCTTTGCCGCACCGCGCGTTTTGGGGTCACCCGCCTGAATCATAAAGTTCTGCGACACACGGAAGAATAGCTGCCCGTCGTAAAAACCGTTCATCACAAGATTAATAAAATTCTTACGGTGCAGAGGAGCATCCTTATAAAGTTTCAGCTTTATATCGCCCATAGTTGTCTGCATAAGCACATATTGGTCACAGTCGGGGCTGCTGTCGTTCAACTGCTGTATACCAAACTCAGTTTTTGGGGCATTGCCCTGCTTGCCTCCACAGGCACACAAGAGCAGAACAATAAATAACAAAGGTAATTTATTCATAATAAAAGGTTTACAATCAAACACACCGGCAACAGAAAACAACGTGCCGTTAATATTCATCAAAGATACATTTTTTTGATAAAACAAAGCACATTGCAACAGAGAAAATCACAAGAAGAAAAAGTTCAGCCTGCATAAAGCTGAAAAAGAGATAAAAAATGAGAAAAAAGAGGCGGTAAAAAGGAAATAAACCGCATTTTTTGGTTTACTTTGCGAGGTTATGAAAGAAAGCAAAAAAAGTAAAATATTCATAAAGGCAGTTGCCATTGTGGCAGCCATTCCCATTGCGTTACTATGGGCAGCTTTTGTTTTGCTCTATCTGCCTCCCGTACAGGAGTTTGCCACACGCAAAATATCGGAAGCCGTGGCAGCAAACAGCGAATTCAACCTTGAGCTGGGCAGCGTGCGCCTCTCCTTCCCTTTCAAATTGGTGGTGGAGGATTTTATTCTCACAACAGGGAACGACACCATTGCCAGCGGAGAAGAAGTCGCGGCAAGCATACGCCTGTTACCGCTATTAAGAGGCGAAATTGAGGTAAATTACATTTCGCTTGAAAACGTCACTGCCGACACCCACGACCTTATAGAAGAGAGCCGCATAAAAGGCAATATCGGAAATTTCAGAACCGTTGCCCGCAACATAAACATTATAACCTCGGAAGCGAATATAAAACAGTTGCACATAAAGAACACCGCCCTCTCCATTGATATAAACGGCAGCGACACACCAAAGGAGAAAACTCCCACAACAAACGAGTGGCTAATTGAGCTACAGAAAGCCAATATTGAGAACCTGCAATTGGCTATAAATATTCCGCGCGACACAATGCAGTTGACCGCCAACGTGGGAAAACTATCCTTAAAAAGAGTACTCGCCGACCTCGCCGGCAACAGCTACAACATAGAGCAAACAGAGATTGACAACAGTGCCGTAACGTACGACAAGGGAATACTGCCACGCGAGGAAGCACCCCTCGAGCACCTTGCGCTCAACAATATAACCCTGCACGCCGGCAATATAAGCTACAGCGACACTTACGCTGCCGAAATAGAGAAATTATCTTTTGAGCAGGAGGGTGGAATAAACATCACCCACGGCTTTATAAACGTGGCTGGTAACAGCAACCGCATCGACATATCACGAATGCTTATAAAGAGCGAGAACGGCACATTTATGGAGGGTGATGCCACACTGCCGCTCGCCTTCGCTGCAAAAAGCAACGGGAAAATAGAAGCGTCGCTCACCACGCACATAGACAAGCGCGACACAAGAGGATTCATAACCACAGCACAAAAAGAGCAACTGGCAAACCTCCCCGATTCATTACTCAACAGCCATATAGAGGTCAGCGGCACACTTGCCGACATAAAAATAGACACAGCGGCACTCTCTCTGCCCAACATCGCCACCTTGAACATCAAAGGAAGCATAAAAGAGATTACCGACGACAAGAAAAGAGAGGCAACCATCACACTCGACGGAGTGCTTGAAAACCTCACCCCACTCTTTGGCAAAAGCCAGAAGAACATTGTACCGCTCACTATAAACGGCGAAGCCACAGCACAAGGTACAATACTATACAGCAATATTGCACTTGCCGGCAAAGGAGAGGCAAGCGTTGAAATGTTCTACGACACGGGAAACAGCTCCTATGCCATAAAAACCGATACACGAGCATTCGACCTGCAGGCCTCCATGCCCGTAATTCCCCTCTCATCACTCACCCTGCAAGCAGCACTTTCGGGGCAAGGAACCGACATCTTCGACAAAGCCACATACTACCAACTGATAAGCAACATAGACACCATCAACTACAACAATACCCTCTTGAGCGATATTGTTTTAAGTGCCTACCAGGCAAACTCCTTGTCGCTTATCTCCCTGCAATCGTACAACCAGGCGGCAAACCTCACTCTTGTTGCAAACTCACGCTTCGACAGCCTGCAGTCGGCAACATCGGCAGAACTTAAAATAAAAAACATAGACCTTGCCGCTCTTGGTATAAGCGAGAAGCCCCTCGGTGGTGCAATAGACCTGAAAATAGATGGCAGTACAAACCTGCAGGAAACCCACAGCCTTAAGCTGTCGGGCAACGGAATAACCATAAAGACCGACAAGAAAAATTACACCCCGGCAGCGCTGAACGTTGATTTTGCAACAGCGCCCACAGGCTCGCACCTTAACGCCACAAACGGCGACTTTCTGCTTGCAAGCTCCGTTGCAAGCGGATACAGAGAGCTTGCACAAACAGCCGAGAAGCTGCAGACTATGATAGAGGATGCGCGCACCAAAGAAGGAGTGGGATGCACCGTGTGCGACCTTGAAAGGGAACTGCCCGCTACAGACATCACGTTAAAATGCGGCAACAACAACATTCTGGCAAGCATTCTCGCCATAAACGGAATAAAACTCGCCAATGCCGATGTGTCGTGCAAACTCGACACCCTGCAAGGCCTGCATATAAACAGCACAATCAACGACCTCTCCGTTGCCGAATTCAAGACCGACTCCATACGCATAAAGATTGGGCAACAGGGCGAAAACATCACATACTTTGCCGACGCACAGAG
Source organism: Bacteroidaceae bacterium (assembly GCA_045647885.1). Classification (GTDB taxonomy): domain Bacteria; phylum Bacteroidota; class Bacteroidia; order Bacteroidales; family Bacteroidaceae; genus HGM04593. The sequence continues at coordinate 5,874 of JAZRMX010000029.1, read as the reverse complement.
AACCGCAAAGAACGAAAAGGAGAAAAAACAGCAATTCGATGCCACCCTCTACGGAAACATAGAGAAAGACACCCTTAACACAAATATCTCCTTTACAGGCAACGACAATGAGAACCGCACCACAATGGGCCTCACCACCCTGCTCGAACCCACCAGACTCAACATACACCTGCAGCCCACAGCTCTTTTTATGGGAACACCCATAACCATAAACAGCGACAACCACATAACAATCAGCAAGAACAGCACCATAAGCGCAAACCTCAAAGCAACAGACCGCAACAACGCGGGGCTGCACCTCTACACCCTTGAGGACAGCACCGCAAAGCACGACATCACCCTTGAGCTTACAAACATTGACCTGCGCACGCTCACCACAACACTCCCCTTTGCCCCCAACATTGCAGGAACGCTAAGCAGCGACATACACTACCGCAACGACGCAGAGGGAGAGATGTTCGGCTGCGACATACACGGCGAAGGCATAGCATACGAGGATTACTACATAGGTAATGAAACAGCAGAAATTGTTTACCTGCCCAAAAAGAGCGGCACACACTACCTTGCTCTGCAACTGCACCACAACGAGGAGGAGGTCTTGAGCCTGCACGGCGACTACGACAAAGAGCAGGAGATAACCGGAAACGCAACCATCACGCACCTGCCGCTGCGCCTTGCAAATGCCTTTATGAAAGAGAGCGAAATTACCTTCGACGGATACATCGACGGAGAATTATCGCTCGACGGCCCCATTACCGCACCGCGCTCCGACGGATATATAAGATTCGACTCCGTACACATTGACGCCCCGCTGCTGGGAAGCCGTCTGCGACTCGTGGACGACAAGGTGGAGATAAAAGATAGCAGAACAATCTTCAACAATTTCAATATATATGCCAAAGGAGAGACCCCGTTCAAGATAAACGGCAACATTGACATTTCAAATATCGCAACCCCGGTGTTCAACCTCAGGATGCAGGCCCGCAACTACACCCTTGTAGACGCCCCAAGAAAAAAAGGCTCCATAGTATATGGCAACCTCAATGTAAACTTCAGCTCCACCATAAAGGGCCCAATAAATTCCCTGACAATGCAAGGCAATGCCACCATTCTGGGCAACAGCAACGTTACTTATGTGGTGGAAGAGAGCGGTATTTCGTACAACAACGAATTCGAGGGGCTTGTGGAATTTGTTGATTTCAATAACTACAGCACCACAAAACCGACAAAGGAAACACCGCAACTGGGTAATATCACAATAAACGCAACGCTCGACATTGAAGAAGGTGCGTGGATAAACGCCGACCTCACCCCCGACCGCAGCAACTACGTTTCGTTGCAGGGCGGCGGCAGGCTCAATATGAACTACAACAACGGAGAGGGCATCACCCTCACCGGCCGCTACACCCTTAACAATGGCGAGATGAAGTACAACATACCCATAATACCGTTGAAGACCTTCAGCATAAGCCCGGGCAGCTATATCTACTGGACAGGCGACGCGTTTAACCCCACACTAAACATCACCGCACTCGAGAGAATGGTTACCCCCGTAGACATTGAAGGCTTTGGCAGCCAGCCCGTAGCCTTTGACGTGGGACTTGTGCTGAGCAATTCGCTCGACAATATGGGGCTGAGTTTCACAATGAAAGCCCCCGAGAATGCCGTAATACAAGACGAGCTGAACAGCCTCACCCCCGAGACGCTCAACAAATATGCCGTAACCATGCTTGTTACAGGAGCCTACGTGGGCAGCAAGGGAGGGCTCACCGTGTCGAACGCGCTCACATCGTTCCTCGATGCCAAGATAAACAACATTGCCGGCAACGCAATGAAGGATGTAAGCATAAACGTGGGAATAGCCGATGTTGAAAACAACCAGACAGGCGATTCCTATATGAATTACAGTTTCAGCTTTGCAAAAAGATTCTGGAACGACCGCCTGAGCATAATCGTGGGAGGCGAAGTAAACAGCGGTGACCACCCTGAGAACAACCAAAGCTTCATAAACAACGTTTCGCTCGAGTGGAAAATAAGCAACAGCGGCAACCGCTACCTACGTATTTTCTACGACAAGAACTACGAATCGATACTCGAAGGAGAAATCACAGAAACCGGCGTGGGATATATCTACAAGCGCAAAGTAAACAAATTCAGCGAACTGCTCTATATGAAGAAACGTAACAAGGAGCCGAAGAAATAAAAGACCGATGAAGAAAACAACCATATATTTATTGTTGGCAGCCATATTAGCCGCTTGTTCCTCCACCCGCCACATTGAGGATGGGGAACAGCTCTACACCGGCATAAAAAAGATTGAAATTACCGGGAAAAAGGAGTATGCTGCATCACCCACAGGGCAACAGGCCATAACCGAGGCCGGGGCTGCCCTCGCCTGCCCGCCAAACGGCTCAATAGCCGGCAGCTCCAGCATCAGAAGCTTTTCTGTGGGTCTTTGGTGGTACAACACCTTCTACAACAGCAAAAGCCGTGTGGGGCGATGGCTCTTCGACACATTCGGGAAAAGCCCCGTGCTTATATCGGATGTAAACCCGGAGCTGCGCGCACAGGTGGCAAGCAACCTGCTCAAATACTACGGCTACTTCGATGCAAGCGTTACACAAGAGACCCTCACCTATAAAAAGAACAACAAAAAAGCAAAAGTTCTCTACCGCATAACCCTTAACGCCCCCTGTCTATACGACAGCATAGAATACCGCGGTTTCAAGGAGAGAGCCGACAGCCTTATAAAAACAACCGCATACCAGCGACTAATAAAGAAAGGAGAGCAATTCAGCGCAAGCTCCCTGAGCAACGAGCGGGAGAGAATAAACACCCTCTTCCGCAACAACGGCTACTATTACTACCAGCCCTCATTTACAAGAATCCTTGCCGATACCATTAACAAACCCGGTTATGCCGACATACGCATAGAACCGCAAAAAGGGCTGTCGCCACACATCACACGCCCCTACACCGTGGAAAATATTAAAATTACTCTCCTTAACAACACAGCACTGCTCCACAGCAAAAACGACACCCTGAAACTGCCCAATATTACCTATATATATAATGGAAAGAAACCCACCGTGAGACTGGGCACGCTATTGCGTAACATATATATACGCTCAAACACCGTATATTCACAGGAGATGCAGCAAAAGACCTTGCAGCAACTGAGCAAGATGAACATCTTCAGCAGCACGAATTTTAAATTCACGCCTCGTGACGGGAGCGACATCCTCGACCTTGACATAACCGCACAGCTCGACAAGCCCTACGACTTTTCTTTTGAGCTTAACGTAACCTCGAAAAGTAACAGCCAGGTGGGCCCCGGGGGCAAAATAAGCCTTTCAAGAAAAAACCTCTTCCGCGGTGGAGAGACACTCACCTTAAGCCTTAAAGGCTCATACGAGTGGCAAACAGGCGAAAAAAACGATGAGGACAAAAGCCTTATAAACTCGTGGGAAACAGGAGCCGACGTAACCCTTACCTTCCCCCGCCTTTTCCTGCCCATAGTACACCGCAGATACCTGCGCACCCCGGCAACCACATCGTTAAGGGTTTATGCCAACCGCCTCAACCGTTCGGGATTTTTCAGAATGATACAGACGGGAGGCGATGCCACATATAAGATATACTCGCACAGCACAACAACGCACACCATCACCCCCTTCCGCCTCACTTTCGATATGCTGCGCAGCACCACCAGCAAATTCGACGCAATTATTGCCGAGAACCGCGCGTTACAGAACAGTTTCCGCGACCAGTTCATACCGGCAATGCAATACACATATACATACGACAACGCAAATACACAGCACCGCAACAAAAGCTGGTTCGAGGGCTCGGTAACAGCCGCCGGCAACGTAACCTCACTCATACTCGCTGCTTGCGGAGAAAAATGGAGCGAGAAGAATAAGACACTCTTCGACAACCCCTACGCACAATTCATAAAACTCACAGCGGAGCTACGACAGCTCTACAGAATAAACGCCGGCAACCACATTGCCACACGCATAATGGCAGGCGTACTCCACAGCTACGGAAACGCCGAGTATGCTCCCTACAGCGAGCAGTTCTACATAGGTGGTGCCAACAGCCTGCGCGCCTTCACCGTGCGCACCGTGGGACCGGGCAGTTTTCACCCGGCAGCCGAAACACGTTATTCTTACCTCGACGAAACAGGAACTCTGAAATTCGAGGCAAACATAGAATACCGTTTCAGAATAATTTCACAGCTGCAAGGCGCACTCTTTGTGGATGCCGGCAACGTGTGGCTCCTGAAAGAGGATGAAAACCGCCCGGGCGGAAAAATAGAGATGAAAAATTTTGCTAAAGAGCTTGCCCTGAACACAGGTTTCGGCGTAAGGTACGACCTCGACTTTCTAGTGCTCCGCCTCGACTTCGGACTGGGCTTGCACGCGCCCTACAAGACCAAGCGCGGAGGTTACTTCAACCTCTCACCCTTCGGCGACGGCTTTGCGTGGCATTTTGCAATAGGATACCCATTTTAAAAAAATAATACAAAATATTGTTTGAAAAGAAAACAATTCACTATATTTGCACTATGTGCATTCTATAATGGGCAGACTATACATTATATATATGCAAGCGCCGGAAAAAGGGCACAAAACCCATCAGGTACATACTAAAGGAACTAAACTTTTTTAACAATAAATTTTCTAATATGAAACCTACACTTTTTGTATTGGCTGCAGGTATGGGCAGCCGTTATGGCGGTTTGAAACAGTTGGACGGTCTTGGCCCCAACGGTGAGACAATTATGGACTACTCAATCTTCGACGCTATCCGCGGAGGATTCGGTAAGTTGGTATTCGTTATCCGCAAAGACTTTGAGCAGGATTTCCGCGACAAAGTATTGAGCAAATACGAAGGACACATCCCCACAGAGCTCGTGTTCCAGGCGATTGACAACCTCCCCGAAGGCTTCACAGCTCCCGCAGAGCGCACAAAACCCTGGGGTACCAACCACGCCGTTCTTATGGGTAAAGACGTTATCAAAGAGCCTTTCGCAGTTATCAACGCCGACGACTTCTACGGCCGCGACGCTTTTGCTGTTATGGGCAAATGGTTGAGCGACCTCCCCGAGGGCAGCACAGGCAAATACAGCATGGTAGGTTTCCGCATCTGCAACACATTGAGCGAGAATGGTAGCGTAGCACGCGGAGTTTGCTCTAAGAACGACCAGGAGCTCCTCACAGGCGTTGTTGAGCGTACAGAGATTATGCGCGTAGACGGCACCATCTGCTACAAAGACGAGCAGGGTGAATGGCAGCCCGTAGGCGAGCAGACACCTGTTTCAATGAACTTCTGGGGCTTCACACCCGACTACTTCAAATATAGCGAGGAGCAGTTCATCGACTTCTTGAAAGAGAACGCCGACAAGCCCAAAGCAGAGTACTTCATCCCCTTGGTAGTTGATAACCTCATCAACAGTGGCGAGGCTACTTGCGAGGTTCTTGACACAACAGCTAAGTGGTTCGGTGTAACATACGCTGCCGACCGCCCTGCAACAGTTGAGAAGATTCAGTCTCTTGTTGAAGCTGGTGAATACCCCAACAAACTTTTCTAAAAAACAGAATATTGTTTTAACTCAAAGCGAGCTTGCCGGTGGCAAGCTCGCTTTCTTTTTGTGGAAATTTTAATGCCTTTAAAAAGGGTTCAGTAGAAATTTAGTGTGGAGAAATTGATTCTTTAATAAGTTGTGCACCCTCACGCCATCCTATGTGTAACAAATTATCTACTGCAATGGTAATTCTCAAAAAGAAACCGGCACCGTTAAAATCACAGTGTTTATCCGAGCATTTGCAGGAGAGAGTGCGAGGAATGTTTGCCCGCGAGTTAGGTGCC
>JAZRMX010000028.1:0-6545 GCA_045647885.1 Bacteroidaceae bacterium | reverse complement strand
CGCCTTTATACACCGGAATACAAAGCATTTATGGAAAAAGGCGAAGAGTTAAGAAAAGAGATGTACGCATACGAACTTGATTATATTACAAACAACCCGAACCTGGTAGGACTTTATCTGCTCAATCAGGCAAGACATAAGCTTTACAACAAGGATAATGCGACAAAACAACCATACGTGGATTTATTCAAGAACATATATGATACAAAGTACCCTACAAACAACATGGCAATAAACATGCGGAATTGGGTGTCATCGATGGATGTGCGTGTAGGCTCACGAATAATTGATTTTACTCTTCCCGACCTCAACGGAGTAAAACACACCCTTTCAAAAGAGATTGAGGGGAAGATTGCCATCGTTGATTTCTGGGCATCGTGGTGTGGTCCTTGCAGACGGACGTCAATGAGTTTCATCCCTTTATACAATAAGTACAAGGATAAAGGATTCACCATCGTTGGAGTTGCAAGCGAATTGGAAAGCGAAGATATGAGGCTTGCAGTGGAGAAGGACGGTTACCCGTGGCTGAACCTGCTCGCACTGCGTGGTGTGGAAAATATTTGGGAACGTTATGGTATCAGAGGTGCCGGAGAGGTTTTCCTTATTGACAGAGATGGTACAATTCTTGCAGTAGGAGCAACCGCCGAGGAGGTAGAACAGATACTAAAAGAAAGATTATAATTTGTAAGCATAAAATGGTTATGAAAAAACTATTCTTAACCCTTGTCGTTGCGTTTGCCACCGTATGTGGCTTTGCACAGGATGTTGAACCATCCAATGTGAATTTTTATGAGGTAAAGGGCAAGTTGAAGAATGTGCCCGATGGTACCGTGCTCCAACTTTTTAGGTTCGAGGGGGAACGTGGCTTTTTTGTTGGGACTTCCAAAGTGGAGTCTGGTGAGTTCTGTTTTAAATCGACTCCAAGCGGCAGCGGTGTTGACATGTTGATGATTGGTGGCTTTATGAATGAGGGGTTCTCTCTATTAGGAACGTGTCTTTGGGCTTCGGCCGGTGACTCTATTCTTGTTGAAGGTGAGGATAATATGTTGTTCACTTGGAAGGTGACGGGTGGTGCTCCCGAAAATGCAATATGGGCAGCCTATATTCAAAAGTCATACAAGGAGTGGAAACGCTATGAGCAGATATTGTTGGAGCAGAAAGCCCTGAAATCGCAGCTTGGCTCAAATGAGGATGCCGTAGCCAAGTTTATACAACTTGAAAAAGAGAGTGATATGTTGCAGATGCGTATATGTGCGAATGATTTGAAGATAATGAAGCATACGGCTGTAGATGATATATGGATGGATCGTTTCAGTAACTCATCATTGGTTGCAAGTCAGTATAAAGATAAATCTTGTATCAAAGGACTGAAGCGTTTGTATAACAAATTGACCAATGAACAACGCAAACATCCCCAAGCAAAGAAGGCTTATGAAAACCTTTATCCTCAACAGCAGGAGTTGCTTAAAGCCTTTGACGGCGAATTGACCGACCTCGATGGTAACAAGCATTCGCTTTCCGAACTGAAAGGCAAATATATTCTGCTCGATTTTTGGGCAAGCGGTTGTGGCCCTTGTATAACAGCTTTACCCGAACTTGCATTGGTGGCCGAGATGTATAAGGAGAAACTTTGTGTGGTTAGTGTAAATATTGAACCTGCGGACAACTGGCGCGAGGCACTGAAGAAACACCCCATTGCCTGGTACAGCTGGAACGACAGCAAGGATGGAACAGGAATATATGACCTTTACAATGCCAACGGTGGTGGCATACCGCTCTTTGTACTTATCTCCCCCGATGGTTATATCATCGATAAATGGTATGGCTATGGCGATGGAGCGATAACCAACCAATTGAAAGGTAAAATTGAATAAACTATATGAAGAAACTTGTATTAACCCTAATCGTTGCATTCACCACCGCGTGTGGCTTTGCACAGGAAAAAGTTTGGGAAGAAGTCGTAACAGGTTACAGAACAAGCACAGTCTTTGATGTAAACAAAGTGTGGTTTTATCCCGACAGGACAGATGTACTCTTGCACGTTGAATTTCCCGCAGGTCGTCAGGCGAGGATAGCACAGAGCACTACACTCGATGACGGTGTAAACAGTTATGCCTTGAAAGGGAAAATATCGAGTGAGTGTGACGGTGCGTTGTGTGTTGAGTATGAGCTTCCTTTTGTGGTTCCTGAAAGTGGTGAGGTTGATGTCTTACTCTCGTTTGAGCCATTGCCTACAGGCACTGAACGATTTACACTCAATGGTTACGATAATTGGGTTGTACAGAATATACGCAGTGCAGCTACCTTGCCGAGTGGGATAACCGACACCTATTGGCGTAACAATGCCACAGGCGATTGGTTCGTAGGCTTTGCAACCGAGCACGTTATCTATGACTCACGCATTTGGGACATAAAGTCAATGACAGAGAAGCGTGGCGGTTATGCTCTCACCGTTCAAAACGGCGATGATGTGCTTGAGATAAAGGTGGGCAAGATGAAGAAGGGCATACGCACAATCAAAGTCGGCGGTTCAAAGGCCGAGAAGTGCAGCCCAATAACCACTGCCACGTTACCCGATTACCCTGTGAAAGACAACCGTATTGGAATAAAGGACAACGGTTATCGTTCAGGCGACAGTGTAACAATAATCGGTTGGCTAAAGGATATGCCTGCCGAGGCCTTGGAAAGAGGTGGCAATGAGTTTGAAGTTTCCATTGAGAATGTAATTTTAGGGGATGAAGAGAATTTCTATGCACGCTTGGATTCAATAGGCCGTTTTGTAATAAAGGTTCCTGTGATGAACTCAACCGATGCCGCTCTCGATTGGAGCAGAAGTAAAGCAACTGTAGTACTTGAACCGGGTGAGACATATCTGTTTGTAAATGATTTTACTACAGGCCAGCAACTTTTTATGGGTAATGATGTCCGCTTGCAGAACGAAACGCTTGCTTATCCTTTCAAATGGTTTTCGACACCCCGATTAACGAAAGGTGCAAGCCACGAAGAGGCAATGATGTATCTTAAGGGAATACAAACAGAACTTGGAAATTTTTGTGAAGGGTTGGTTGAGTACGCAAAAGAGCGCCCGAATCTTTCAAGGCGTTGTGTGGATTTTGTCAAGGGTTACTACCAGACAGGTGCCGGTCGTGAACTTATGCAGGGTAGGTTTTATGTAAAGGAGTGGTTGCCCGCAGAGTATTTTGCCTTTGTACGCGATAGCCTCTGGTGTAAGGAGTGGCAAAAGCCTTACACAATGTATCGTGATTTCCCGGGATTGCTGCAGGACTATATTCATTATGGTATTGAAAGAGAATATACCGGTGGCAAGAGTTATGTGCCTTTGTTGAAAGGTTTGGCAAGAAGTGGAGCCATAACGTTGAATGAAAGAGAACTTGCTGCTCTGGAATCATACGACGCGGAGCTTGAGAATTTTCGTGCCAGGATGATAGCATTGGAAACGGTAGAGGAGAGAAAGGCTCTTTTAGCAGAGTTTAAAGCGAGAGAACAGGTTGCTATCGTAAATTCTTTGATGGAACGCTATAATAAGGAAATTGAAACGGAATTATACTGCGGTCTACCGTTGAAAATGGCCGAATCTATTGCCGATAATGCTGAATTATGTGATATCAGTCTTGCTTATTGCCTGCATCGTTATACAGAAGATAATAGCAAGCCACTTAATGATGTTATGGTTACTACTTTGCAGGAAAAGATAGCATTACCGTCTGTAAAAGAGAAAGTTTTGGAAAAACATAACAAGTACCTTGCTATAATGAAAAGGGAGATTTCATCGGATGCCAACCTTATGTCATCGAAAGATGTCGCAGATATGAGCGACGGCGAGAAAATCCTCCGCAAACTCATTGAGCCATACAAAGGCAAGATTGTCCTCATTGATGTATGGGGAACTTGGTGCAGTCCTTGCCGTCAGGCTCTTTCGCACAGCAAAGAGCTTTACAATAGAATCGCACAGTATGATATAGTATTCCTTTATCTTGCCAACCGCAGTGATGATGAGTCGTGGAAGAACGTTATCAAGGAATATGAAGTAACAGGCGACAATGTAGTGCATTACAACTTGCCCGATGTTCAGCAGAGTGCAGTGGAGAATTTTCTCAAGGTCAACGGCTATCCAACTTATAGGCTAATAGACCGCAACGGCAACCTTCTCGATGTCAATTCCGACCCACGTAACCTTGATGCTTTTGAAAACCTTATAAAAGCGTTGAAGAAAGAATAGAAATGAAAGACAATATAGACAAATTCTTGAACAGGTTGTTGTACTCGTTGTACAATCTGATGTATTTCTCCGGATTACCTATATATGCAGCAGTTGAATTATTGGTGCAGCGCCCGTTGTATTGCTTGCCTTTCTGGAAGAGGCGATTGAAAGAGAAATATGGAATTAATACATTCAAGGAATACAAGGATTGTGAGAAAGGTATTTTGTATAAGACCATAGACCACCCTGCATCGGGGTTTACACTATACTATTTGACAGGTCTTGCATTGTTGCTGTTTGCTTTACCTATTTATTTGGTGATTAATATTGGGGTGATTTGCTATGGGCCACATGCATTGGACATTGTAGGAAGGCACTTGATACTTGTTATTAGCCTTGGAATTGTCCCTTCGTGGATAATAGGTTATTTGACATATTGGAAGAAGGATCGCTACTTGAATTATTTTGCAATTTTTGAAAAAGAGAGTAAAAAAACGAAGATAGTTTGGACTATTGGCACTGCTCTTGCTTTCTGCCTGCTGATTGTAGCCAATTTTATGTTAATGTGGTACTATGCTTTTCTCTATGGTTGAATTGCCGCTGACACAATCTAATATAATTTGAATAAAAGATATGAAAAAACTATTTTTAACCTTAATCGTTGCGTTTACCACCGTATGTGGCTTTGCACAAAAGGCCGCAGTTGACAAGGACAGTGTGACAATCTGCTTCAAATTGGCGAGCAAGACAGCTGGAGAGAAAGCAACACTTATATATTCCGATTACACAGCTTGCGATGTGGTGGGCCTTAACCCAGTTACGGACAAGGAAGGAAAGTGGAGTGTCAAGTTGCCTGCAGACCGCACTATACATATACAGTTGTGGGATGAGAATAAAATAGATGGTGTTGTGTGGGGAGCACTGAACCTTTTCTGTAGCCCCGGAACAAAAGCAGAAATCCTGCTTGATGACATAAACGACAGATGTATCTTCAGCGGTGAGAACGCTGCTGCCCATAACGCACAAGTTGAACATCCTTTAAAGATAGCCAACTTCCACGGTCGTATGTTCGGAATGGATATAAACGATGCAGCCCAACATATACGCGATATATACAAGAACAACATGTATAATATTGACACGCTTTATGCTTCTAATCCCAGCCTGCCCGAAAGCTATGTTGAGTCCTTACGCCAAATGGCACGTTATGGTTATGCGTTTGATATGACACAGAATATTCAAGGACATATTGTTGAGTCAATAGGTACTATTCTTGAACAGGGTGGTAATACATTGCCCGATGAATATGTTGCAATGTTCCGCGAGGTTGAAACAGAGAAATTGCTGTGCCCAAAAACACCTCTCCCAATCGATGCCCTTAAATATTTTAGAGATGTACATGCTTTAGAGTATTATATACAAGTCGGTATCATCAGTGAAGTTCCGGAGGGAGTGACAGATAGCAAATTACACTCTTTTTCTACAAAGTGTTCTGTCATTGATGCAATTAATGCATCAGATGAAATAAGGCAGATAATGAAAGCCGGTTCTTTCCTACAAGTATGCGGGCTGGATATTACTCCTGAAAGAAAAAGGAAATTGCAGGAAGAATTGAATCCTAAGACATATACCCTGTTACAGGGGTATATCAATAGTCAAAAGACCCATTTTGCTAGTGTCGCAGAGGAGCAGATAACTGCACTTGCAGAGATTCCGATGGATAGCCTTGCCGATGGTAAGGATATATTCCAAAAACTCATAGCTCCCTATCGTGGCCGTGTGATTTATATCGATGTATGGGGTACTTGGTGTGGTCCATGCCGTGAGGAGATGGCGTACTTGCCCGAACTGCACGAGGCATTGAAAGAGCTCCCGGTGACATATATGTATCTTGCCAACAACTCGCCCGAAGAGTTATGGCAAAAGTCTGCCAAGCGTTATGGGCTTGAGGGTGACGATTGCGTAAACATTCGCCTGCCCGAAGAACAGCAGCGTGCAGTAGAGGAATACCTCGGCGTACAAGGATTCCCGACATTCCTGCTTGTTGCCCCCGACGGCAACATTGCCAGCAACAAAGCACCACGACCCAGTTCACCAACAAGTGTACGTGAAGCAATACTGCAACTTTTGAAATAAGAATATTAACGATGTAAACTGAATATGAAAAAACTATTCTTAACCCTAATCGTTGCATTTGCCACTGCAGTATTGCTGTGGGCGTGTAGTAGTTCAAACAGGGTGGTAAGGTTTCCACTTGTGGGTGCATCAAACACAAGAATGCTGGTCTTTGAGAAGGTGGAACTGACCGATACTGCTACAGTGC
>JAZRMX010000027.1:0-3690 GCA_045647885.1 Bacteroidaceae bacterium | reverse complement strand
CAAAGTCTGGTTGCCGAAATGTATTATTGGGGAAAGAAAATAGGCAAGGATTTGAAAAAGGCTCTGTTCTGGGCAGAAAAGGCGGCAGAGCAGAACGATATAAAAGGATTACGGGTTTTGGCAGATTTGTACTACAGCGGTCCTTATGCAGATATGGATAAGTATAAGGAGTGTATGGAAAAGGCTTGCTGTCTGGGCGATGATGCATCGAAATATAATCTTGGGATTTATTACCTTTGGCACGATGATGTTGAAAAGGGAAAGGCCTTGCTCGAGGGACTGGCTATACAGTCCAATGAAGATGCTGTTTATAAACTTGCTCTGTATTACTTGGAAAATAAAGATGGTGATAAGGCTGAAGAGTGGTTGGCAAAGGTTGATTGGTCTTGTGGAGAATGCTTTGAGATTGGCAGAGAGTATTTTTATCATGAAGAGTTTGATAAAGCCGATGTTTGGTTTGAAAAGGCTGTTGCCATTGATAAAGACCATATAGGATTCATTGTCGCTTTGTGTAAGTATGGGCACTCCATTAAGGCTTTACCACCGGAACGTCTGTTTTATTGGATGAAAAAAGCTGCGGAACAAGGTGACCCGGAGTGTCAATATGAGTTGGGAAATGCTTATGATTGTGGTAAGGGTGTAGAGGCGGATTTAGAGGAGTCTGTTAAATGGTATCGTTTGGCAGCGGAACAAGGACACAAATATGCTAAAAAGAAAGTGTTGGAAGTTGAAAGACGTATTGAAAAGGAGAAAAAAGAAAACGCCAGATACTCAAAGCAATATCTTGATTCTTGTATAAAGTCTTATAATGCAGGGGATAAAGAGATGTGGAATGAGATTGTGAATTATTATCTCCATTATGATGATAATGATAAAGAAAATGTTTTTCTTTGGAGCAAGCGAGCTGCCGAGGAGGGGTGTGTTAGTGCATATTGTACTCTCGGTTGGGCATATAGGAATAAAGGAGATACTGAAAATGCGGCTTTTTGGTTTGAGAAAACTCTTGAAAGTGACGTAGAAGGGGCTGAATATGCGAAATTCAATTTGATATTTCATTATGCAGATATTAGACCGCAAAGAGCAATAGAATTATACGAATCGTATGATGGTTGTAAGGCATACGAAATAGATGGAAGTTCTTTACGTAGTTTCGGTGATAGGCTGACAAAGAAAGGAAATTACGAATTAGCTTTTTATTGGTATAGCAAAGCTGTGGAAAAGGGCAATAGAATTGCTAAAGATAAAATCGCTGAATTCTACGAAAAAGGGTTTTATGTGGAAAAGGATGTAAACAAGGCTATAGAAATGTATAAAGAGAATGATACTTTTATTAGTCGATTTGCATTGGAACGTCTGAAAGTAAAAGAATGAATGTGATAATAAGGTGCGGAGCGTAAAATATTAAGTTTCAAAAACTAAAATAAAAACTATGAATATCGACGAACTTAAACAGCGTGCTGCTGGCGGCGATGCCGAGGCGCAATATAAGTTAGGAAAATGCTACTACAATGGCGATGATATAAAACAGAATGATGAGGCAGCCGTTTTGTGGTTTAAAGAATCTGCCGGGCAGGGATATATCCCGGCGTATCGGATCTTAGGGGAGTGCTATAATTTTGGCTATGGTGTTGAACAGGACTATGAAGAGGCTGTAAAGTGGTGGCGCTTAGCAGCTGAGCAGGGTAACGCCGAGGCGCAATTTGATTTGGGGGCAAATTATTGGTATGGCTTAGGCGTTGAACAGAACCAAGAGAAAGCAGTTGCATTGTGGAAAGAAATTGCCGATGAAATCCCTGCTGCACAAAACATTTTGGGATGCTGCTATCAAAAAGGATTTGTATTTGAACAGAATTATGAGGAAGCAGTTAAATGGTATCGCTTGGCTGCGGAGCAAGGAGAGGCTTTTGCAGCGCATAATCTGGCAATTTGTTATAGGATGGGGTGTGGAGTTGAACAAAATCACGAAGAAGCCTTTAAGTGGGAATTATTGGCAGCAGAAGAAGGGAATGATGAGGCACAATATAATGTAGGCAATGCATATAAACGCGGCGAGGGTGTTGAAAAGAACTTTGAGGAGGCTGTTAAGTGGTGGCGATGGGCTGCAGAGCAAGGTAATGCAGATGCTCAACTTATTCTGGGGGTCTCCTACAAAAATGGTTGTGGTGTTGAAAAGGATGTTGAAGAGGCTGTGAAATGGTGTCGTTTAGCAGCGGAGCAAGGGAATGCTCAAGCACAATATAATTTGGGTATTGCTTTACAATTTGGTACCGGCGTAGAACAAAGTATAGAAGAGGCTGTAAAATGGTGGCAATTGTCTGCTGAACAGGGGGTTGTTGAAGCACAAAAGAAATTAGGGAGAATATATATCAGGGGCGAAGGCGTTGAGCAGAATGACAAGGAGGCTGCAAGGTGGATACTATTGGCCGCAGAACAAAATGACACCTCATCGCAAAATGTTATGGGCTTTATTTACCATTCTGGTAGAGGTGTTGAGCAGAACTATGAAGAGGCTGTTAAGTGGTGGCGATTGGCAGCAGAGCAAGGGAATGATAAAGCACAATATTATTTGGGCGTTTGTTATTATGAAGGCACCGGCGTTGAAGAGGACTTGGAAGAGGCTGTTAAGTGGTGGCGATTGGCAGCCGAGAAAGGCAATGAAGATGCCAAAGAGGTGTTAGAGAAGTTACAAAATGAATAGAATTCCGGCAAAACATATAAGAACCGAGAAGTTCAGCAACAAGAATTTCTTTATAGAAATAAAGCTCTATGAGGGTGGGCTTGCCCGGGGGCGTTGTGAGTGTAAGCGATGTGCTGTGGAAGAGAAAATGTGGAAATCGAATGGTTACCCGCTTTTGTACTTTCCCAGTTATCACTGGATTACAATTATGGAGTGGAGAGAGTTCTATAATTGCTTTACCACCGATAAAACGGCAAGGCGATGGGTGAGGCGTGTGATGCAGCACAGTTTTAAGGGGCTTCTTCGCCCTAACGGAGAGATTGACCACGATAGGTTTGAACTGGAGTATGACCGTAGCTTGTCACGAAGCCGCGAGTATTACCGCCTTAACGCTGAGCAGTTGCTCACTATGAAGCGTTGTTTGCCCGGCTTCTTCTATCCGGGCACATTCCGCACCGATAATTTACCGTACACAAATGTTGTTGTGGGGGTGTCATCAAAGGAGAAGTACAAAAGCATGCCACCAAACATCCTGAATAATCCCGTCGTTTACAGAAAGTTCCTGCAAGGACGGTTACGCCTTCATAAGAGATATATCCCGGTTGAGCAATTAAAGGAGTTTGTAAAGGTGTTTGACCCCCATCTTCTTTAAGCAGATTTGCGAGGAGCGTACCATGAACGATTGCAACATTGAGGTGGAATATAAATTCCTGCAAGGTGAAAAGCCCGAGATGCGCATTTTTGTACAGGACAACAATTATATTGAGTTTAATTTGCCAAACGAATAAAAATAACATTATGAATATCGAAGAACTTAAACAACGTGCTTTGCAGGGCAATGTCGAGGCATACACATTATTATGCCAGATATATAGTGAAGGTGATGATAAATTCAATGAGTTTATTGAATTTCTGCAATATGCTACAGAGCAAGGTGATGCGGAGGCTCCACGCGTACTTGCAGATTTGTACTTTGCAGGTTGGGGACAAAGCAACACATATGAAATGATGCG
>JAZRMX010000026.1:0-126440 GCA_045647885.1 Bacteroidaceae bacterium | reverse complement strand
GTTTTTGGGAACAGCGAGGACATGCAGAGCGAGGTGTGCCGTTATATTATTTTTAATAACGCAACACCGAGAGAGTTCCACAGCGCCAAAAACAGAGCGTCAATGACAAGCGACAAGCCGTTGCTGACTGAAGGATATTGTTTTAACAATTCCTGAACAAATGCAACGGCGACTATTCTTTCCGCGTGCCGGGCGTTTTGTGCCCTTTTGCGCTACAAAAGGGCTATAAAGAATATACACAGAAACAAAGAATAGCCGAGAATAACAACGAGGATTAAAAAGCAAGAATAATTAGGGCGAACACATCGGTTCGCCCCTACAGATGATGCGGTATTTAATTCATATTAAAACCATAACACAAGCGCTCCCCGCCGTCACTGCACTAAACAAAATCTACTCCTTTGGGAATATAAATATTCCGTCGTCGCAAACGGCGCTGTGACTTCGCGCCGTCCCTCGCTAGGGGCGGAGTTTTAGTACACCGGTGCGCACAAAAGAACATAATAAATAATACCACAAAACCGTAGGGGCGAACCGATGTGTTTATACATTTAATTGCAAAAGAAATCCTTCAAGCAAACACACTCCTCTACAAAACATTATCCATTATAAAACCTACCCTGCCAAGTATCGCGCTCACGCATACGACGCTTTATTTTCGCCACTAGTTCGTGGTTCTTCAGCCCCCAATCGGGAGCAATAAGCAGCTCTTTGGGCGACTGCGAGGCAAAGCGTTCGAGCACAATATCGGGGCGAAGATGCTCAATATAATCGACAACGGTATCCACATAGTCGTCGAGAGCAAAAAGGTGAAAATCTCCGGGGCACTCGTTATACTCCTCGGCCATACGCGTGCCGCGTATAAGCTGCAACTGATGCATCTTGAGGGTGGTTATAGGAAGGCGTGAAAGTTCCTCGACCTGACGCATTATCTCTCCCCTATCCTCCCCGGGTAAACCTAAAATAATATGTACGCCCACAGGAATACCACGCGCGGCTGTGCGCTCTACAGCATCGACAGCAGCGGCATAGCTGTGCCCACGGTTTATGCGCAGAAGCGTTGCATCGTTACAACTCTCAACGCCATACTCCACAAGCACGAAGGTGTGGAGGGAAAGTTCCTGCAGATAATCAAGAAGCTCGTCGGGCATACAATCGGGGCGAGTACCTATGACAAGCCCCACGCAACCTTCTACCGCAAGAGCCTCCTGGTAACGTTGCTGTAAAATATCGAGCGAGGCATAAGTGTTTGTATACGCCTGGAAATAAGCAAGGTAACGCATCTGTGGGTATTTATGCGAGAAGAAGGAGATACCCTCACGCATCTGCTCGGCTACGGGTTTATTGCGGTGGCAATAGGCTGGGTTGAAGGTCTGGTTATTGCAATATGTGCAACCGCCGCGCCCTTTGGAGCCGTCTCGATTAGGACAGGTGAAACCGCCGTCGAGGGTTATTTTCTGCACCTTGAAAGGGAAACTGCGTTGCAGGAAACCCGAAAAGTCGTTGTAGTAAAAACGTTCTTTACTCTCCATAGCTCCTATCTTACAACACAACTGACTGAGAAATACCCCAAGGCAAGGAGCAAGAGCCCTACCCCGACGCTTGCTGCCACATAAGAGATAAAGCCCCAATAGTTACCACTCTGCAACATTAAGAATGCCTCGTGGGTGAATGCCGAAAATGTGGTAAAACCACCAAGCACTCCTGTGGTGAGCAGGAGGTATAAGTTGCACCCTTGCGAAGCCATTTTTGCAAAGATTGCATAAACCACTCCAAAGAGGAAACAGCCCGCAAGGTTCACGGCAAGCGTTCCCCACGGGAAGCCGTTACCGGCAGCACTCTTTATTAAGGTAGAGAGCAGGTAACGCAACACCCCGCCCAGGAAACTGCCTAAACCAACCATCAATAGCGACTTTATCATATTCCGTGAATCCATTAAAATTAGTAACAATATAGCAGTTGCCCCAGGATTTCTTTGTTAATATCATCCCGACAGAGCGTAGCGACGAGGGCTCTCTAACACAATATTGAGATTTCTCACATACGTTCGAAATGACACAAACACCGGGTTATCGCAATTTGGGTCAACATCTATATCATTACCTTAAAATTTATGCAAATTTAATAAATAAGTATCAAGGTTAAAGCCTCTTATGAAAGGAATAATATTCCATATATTAAAAAGATTCGTTATCTTCGCAGTTAGAATAAAATTTAACGACTATGAAACATATTTTTTCTTTTATCATTGCTATTGCCGTGGCAACTGCCACATTTGCCGGCGATAAGTTCAAGCTTACCGACGCTATGTATGGCGGCTACTGGCCACAGACCTACGCAGCCATTCAGCCTATGGCCGACGGAGAGCACTTTGCGCGTATGAGCAACGACCGAACTATGATTCTCAAAGGCTCGTTCAAGGATGGCGAAATTGTCGATACAATCTTCAACGCAGCTACTGCACGTGGCTTCGACAAGAAACATATCGACGGTTACACATTCTCGCCCGACGAGAGCCGCATTCTGTTGCAGACAAGCACCGTGGGTATCTATCGCAACTCTTTCACTGCCGAGCACTACATTTTCTCGCGCAAGAACAACAAGGTAGCACCCTTGTCGGAGAACGGGGCGCAGCAGGTTCCCAAATTCTCGCCCGACGGCACAATGATTGCCTTTGTGCGCAACAACGATATATACCTCGTGAAACTGTTGTTCGACAACAGCGAATCGCGCGTAACAACCGACGGTGCTGCCGGTAAAATTATAAATGGTATACCCGACTGGGTTAACGAGGAGGAGTTTGCATTCAACTGCTCATACGACTTCAGTGCCGACAGCAAAATGCTCGCATACATAAAATACGACGAAAGCGAGGTTATGATGTACGATATGCCTATGTTTATACCCACAGGCAAACAGAACGTGGCAATGGATGCCTACTGCGCACCCTACAGCTTTAAATACCCCGTAGCAGGAGCAGCAAACTCAAAAATATCGGTACACTCTTACGATATAAAGAGCCGCAAGACACGCCAGCTCGATGTTCCCCTCCCCGAGGAGGGTTACATACCCCGCATAAAATTCACAAAGGATGCCTCTACCCTTGCGGTGCTCACACTCAACCGCCACCAGAGCGTAATGGACATATTTGCAGTAAACCCCCTCTCGGGTATCAGCAAACGTATTCTGCGCGAGGAGAGCGACACTTACCTGAACGAACAGGCATACGCCGGCATTGAGTTCCTTGACGGACATTTTGTTCTTCAAAGCGAGCGCAGCGGTTACAACCACCTCTACCTCTACACCACCGGCGGCGAATTTGTGCGCGCTATAACAGAGGGCAACTACGAGGTTAAAGAGTTCTACGGCTGGGACAAGAAGAAAAACGAATTCTACTACCGCAGCAACGAGGGCAGCCCCTTGCGCGACAACATCTACAAAGTAAACGCAAAAGGCAAAAAGACACAGCTCACCACAGGCGAAGGCACAAACAGCGCGGTATTCAGCAGCACGATGAAGTACTTCATCAACACCTTCTCCAACATAACCACTCCGCACATTGTAACAACAAACGACAACAGCGGAAAGAGCATAAAGACACTTATTGACAACGCTGCGCTTAAAGAGAAGCTTACAAAGTTCGATATGCCCACAAAAGAGTTCTTCACCTTCACCACTACAGACGGCGTGGAACTCAACGGCTGGATGGTAAAACCCGCAGACTTCGACACAAACAAGAAATATCCCGTGGTTATGTTCCAATACAGCGGCCCCTACTCGCAACAGGTTAATGACAGTTGGAACGTGGGCAACTACGGCAACGCTATGTTCGAGAGCTATATGGCAGGAGAGGGCTTCATTATGGTGTGCGTCGATGGTCGCGGTACTGGTGGCCGAGGTACAGAATTTGGTAAATGTACCTACCTTAACATTGGTAAATACGAGCCTAACGACCAGGTTGAGACAGCAAAATATCTGGGCACACTACCCTATGTGGACAAAGCGAATATTGGTATCTGGGGATGGAGCTTCGGTGGATATAACACCATTATGTCTATGAGCCAGAATGATGCCGTGTTCAAGGCCGGTGTGGCTGTTGCAGCCCCCACTGACTGGCGTTTCTACGACACCGTGTACACAGAGCGTTATATGCGTACTCCCAAAGAGAACAAGGAGGGTTACGACAACGGCTCGGCTGTTGTGAACGCAAGCAAGCTCAACGGCAAATTGTTGCTCATACACGGCACAGCCGACGACAATGTACACTTGCGTAATATGATGCGCTACACACTTGCGCTGACACAGGCAAACAAGGAGTTTGATATGGCACTCTACCCCGATAGCAACCACAGCATCTATTACGGTAGCAACACCCGTTTCCACCTGTTCACACGAATTGCAAAATTCTTCATCGAAAACTTGAAGTAAATCACTAATCAATAATACAAAAAAGAGATGCATAATTTTATGCATCTCTTTTTTTGTGGTATGTAAAGGAAGTATTACTTCTTTATATCTACAAGAATGTTCAATTCGTCGAGCTGTGCGGGGTCGAGCACCGAAGGTGCGTCAATCATTGTATCGCGACCTGAATTGTTCTTGGGGAAGGCTATGCAATCGCGTATTGAATCGAGACCGGCAAAGAGGCTTACCCAACGGTCGAGACCATAAGCAAGACCACCGTGAGGAGGTGCGCCATACTTGAAGGCATCGAGCAACCAGCCGAACTGCTGCTGCGCACGCTCGGGTGTGAAGCCCAAGAGAGCAAACATCTTGTTCTGTAGCTCGCTGTCGTATATACGGATAGAACCACCACCTACCTCAACGCCATTGATAACCATATCGTAAGCGTTGGCACGAACAGCACCCATATCGGTGTCGAGCAAAGGAATATCCTCGGGTTTGGGCGATGTGAAAGGATGGTGCATTGCCATATAACGACCCTCCTCCTCGCTGTACTCGAACAAGGGGAAATCTACTACCCAGAGGCAAGAGAACTTGTTCTTGTCGCGCAAGCCAAGCTGCTGTGCCACCTCGAGACGAAGCTCGCAAAGCTGCTTACGTGTCTTCATTGTATCGTCGCCACTCAAGATAAGGATGAGGTCGCCGGGCTCTGCTGCAAAGGCTGCCTTCATCTGCTGGAGAACCTCTTGTGAGTAGAATTTATCGACGCTCGATTTTACTGTGCCATCGGCCTCTACACGAGCGTAAACCATACCCTTTGCACCAATCTGGGGGCGGCGAACGAAGTCGGTGAGCGCGTCGAGCTGCTTGCGGGTGTATGTAGCGGCACCCTTCGCGCAGATACCACCAATGTACTCGGCTGCATCGAACACGCCAAAGCCGTGGCCCTTCATAATATCCATAAGCTCCACGAATTTCATCTCGAAACGTGTGTCGGGCTTGTCGCTACCATAGTATTTCATAGCGTCGTGCCAGGTGATACGGGGGAATGCCTCGGTGAGCTCAACACCACGAATGGTTTTGAAGAGGTGCTTTGCCATACCCTCGAAGAGAGAGATAACATCCTCCTGCTCCACAAAGCTCATTTCACAGTCAATCTGTGTAAACTCGGGCTGACGGTCGGCACGCAAGTCCTCGTCGCGGAAACATTTTACTATCTGGAAATAACGGTCGAAACCCGATACCATAAGCAGCTGCTTGAAGAGCTGGGGGCTCTGGGGAAGTGCATAGAACTGACCTGGGTTCATACGAGAAGGTACAACAAAGTCGCGCGCACCTTCGGGTGTTGATGCAATGAGCATAGGTGTTTCAACCTCGATAAAATTCATTGAATCGAGATAACGACGCACCTCCATAGTCATCTTATGACGCAATTCAAGATTGCTGCGCACAGCCTCGCGACGAAGGTCGAGGTAACGATACTTCATACGGATATCGTCGCCACCGTCGGTATTGTTCTCTATGGTGAAGGGAGGTGTTGCCGCCTCGTTCAAAATATTAAGCTCACTTACTATTATTTCAATGTCACCAGTGGGAATATTGGCATTCTTGCTCTGACGCTCGCTAACAACACCTGTTGCCTGAATAACATATTCACGACCTAGGTGCGATGCCTTTTCGCAAAGTTCTGCGTTAGCATCTTCGCTGAAGACAAGCTGTGTAATACCGTAGCGGTCGCGCAAATCGACAAAGGTCATACCACCCATCTTGCGCGCACGCTGTACCCAACCACTCAAAGTAACACTCTTATTTACATCGGCCAAACGAAGTTCGCCGCAGGTTTTTGTACGAAACATTTTATATTGTTTTTACTGATTAAACATTTAACTTGCGAAATTAATGAAAAAAAACGGGATTATGCCCATTAAATACAATATTATTCGCTGGAAAAGAGATGTTAGGGAGATATTGAGATAAAAAAAGGTTATGCCAGAAACATAACCTTTTAGCTTTTATTGTATAAGCCCCCACACTGCCATCATATGACATAGTGTTCCAAGCAGAACAAAGAAGTGGAACACCGCGTGTACATACTTTACTTTGTGATAGCTGTAAAAGATTGCGCCGGTTATATAGGCAACACCCTCGCCAACTACCCAAAAGAAGACTCCTGGTGAGACTGCATCCCAAAACTGTTTCATAGCCACCACTATTGTCATACCCATAAGTACGAAGCAGATGGTTTCAATCTTATTATGTTTCTTGAGACCGCAGAAACTTACTATTGTACCGGCTATGGCACACAACCAACAGAAGGCGAATATTCCCCACCCCCAATAAGCGACATCGCGCAGACCGATGAGCATTATGGGTGAGTAGCTACCGGCTATGTGCCAATAGATTGCCGAGTGGTCGAGCTTGCGCAGGCGACGCTTCCAAGGCGAGGTGGGAGAACAGGCGTGATAGGATGTTGAGAATATATATGAGCTTAACATTCCAAAGATGTAGAGCCACAAACTGACCATTGACCAGGTATCGAGCCCTTGCTCACAGCCTCGGCATATAAAAATTGCACCGGCGATTATTCCACCTAATATTCCAAAGGCGTGAGAGATTGCATTTATTCTCTCTTCTTCCTTTGTGTATCTCTTGTCTTTGTCGTTTTCCATATTAATATGTTTTTGAAAATCACGTACCTCTTTACGTTGCGTACTAAAATTTCACAGGGATTTTTGCACAAACACAACGTCTTTGTGCAAAGATAAAAGAATTTATTTCTGCCACGCGATTTGAATTGCTAAAAAACATTTATGTTTTGTTTTTTTATATAAAACAAATAAGATGACTCAAAAATTTTTTGAGTCATCTTATTTGTTTGGGATTGACTAAAAAGAGCCTTTTTAGTCAATCTCTTCGTGGGAAATATATCTTTCAATACATTAAGCAAACCATTTAACGTATGCAAATGACTGACGATGAGCAAGCTCCTCGTGTTTGGGATACATACGGTAAGCCAATTTGAATGCACCGGCGTTGCCGGGAGCAATCTCAGCGTGGAAGGTAAAGATGTTACCCTCGCGCTTTGTTACCTCCAAGGGATATACTGCAAATACAGAGTCGCGGCCGTTTGCATCGGGAGCAAGCACTACGAGCTCGATACCTACTGCATTGTCAAGACCTTTCTCATCAACCTTGATGGTAACATTGTAGTTAGCACCGGCTGACATATTGCCTGTTGCGAAGTCGTTCTCGCTCTCAATAGAGAGAACCTCGATTGCGTGCCATTTAGCAGCAACTGACTCCTTCCAAGCTGCGAGCTCGCGAGCGATCTTAGAATCGTTGGCGATGAGGCGGTGATAACGCTCTGCCTGCTTGCAGTAGAACTTGCTATAGTAATCGTCGAGCTGACGTTTCATTGTAAAGTGAGGTGCAATCTGTGAGATTGAACGCTTGATGCACTCTACCCACTCGTCTGAGTATGCTTTCTCGCCACGGTTGTAGTACATGGGGAGAATCTCGTTCTCGAGCAAAGAGTAGATTGTTGCAGCATCGAGCTGATCCTGGAACTCCTGGTTCTGGTATGTACGCTCCTCTTTCAAAGCCCAACCTGCACCGGGTTTGTAACCCTCGCACCACCAACCATCGAGTACTGAGAAGTTGAGAACACCGTTCATAAGTGCTTTCTCACCTGATGTACCTGATGCCTCGAGAGGACGTGTGGGAGTGTTCATCCAGATATCAACACCTGAAACGAGCAACTTAGCCAAATCCATATCGTAGTTCTCGAGGAAGATGATCTTACCGATAAACTCGGGACGACGAGAAACTTCGATGATACGCTTGATCAAGCCCTGACCTGCACCATCGTGGGGGTGAGCCTTACCTGCGAAGAGGAACTGGATGGGACGCTCGGGGTTGTTGAGCAATTTAGCCAAACGGTCGAGGTCGGTAAAGAGAAGGTGTGCACGCTTGTAAGTAGCGAAACGACGAGCAAAACCGATAACGAGAGCGTCGGGGTTGATTTTGTTTACAACATCAACGATACGCATGGGGTCGCCCTGGTTCTTCAACCAATCCTCTTTGAATGCCTGACGGATGTAGTCGATAAGTTTCTTCTTGCGTGTTACGCGTGTCTTCCATATAACATCGTTAGAAACCTTGTCGATTGCGTGCCAGATTGACTCGTTAGACTGGTCACCGATGAATGAAGGATCGAAGTTCTTCTTGTAGAGCTCGTCCCACTCGGGAGCTACCCATGTAGGATAGTGAACACCATTGGTTACATAACCTACGTGGTTCTCTGAGGGATAATAGCCCTTCCAGATACCAGAGAACATTGATTTTGAAACGGCACCGTGGAGACGGCTTACACCGTTGATTTCCTGGCAAGTGTTGCAAGCGAAGATTGACATACAGAAACGCTCGTTCTTGTCACCTGCGTTCTCGCGACCGAGGTTCATCAAGTCGTCCCAAGTGATGTTGAGCTGGCTTGCGTAACCACGCATATATTTGCCGAAGAGACCCTCGTCGAAGTAGTCGTGACCTGCGGGTACGGGTGTGTGAACGGTGTATAGGCTGCTTGCGCGAACAATCTCCAATGCCTCCTCGTATGTGTAACCGCTCTTTATGTACTGTGACAAACGGTAGAGGTTGCAGAGTGCTGCGTGACCCTCGTTGCAGTGATAGATATCTTTCTTGATACCAAGTTTCTCGAGAGCAATCATACCACCGATACCGAGAAGAATCTCCTGTTTCAAGCGGTTTTCCCAGTCACCACCATAAAGTTTGTGTGTGATAGGACGGTCGTACTCGCTATTAGCCTCGAAGTCTGTATCCAAGAGGTAGAGAGCTACGCGACCTACGTTTACTTTCCATACGTTTGCTTTTACGTAGTAGTCGATGTAAGGAACGTCGATAACCATAGGAGTTACGCCGTCGGCCTCGTAAACGCGCTCAAGGGGAAGCTGGTTGAAGTTCTGTGCCTCGTAGTTGGCAATCTGTGCACCGTCCATTGACAAAGACTGTGTGAAGTAGCCATAACGATAGAGGAAACCTACTGCGCACATATCTACGTTAGAGTCTGAAGCCTCTTTCAAGTAGTCACCGGCCAAGATACCAAGACCACCAGAGTAGATCTTAAGAACGCTTGTCAAACCGTACTCCATACAGAAGTATGCTACTGAGGGACGGTTTGCGTCGGGCTTAACATCCATATATTTACGGAAATTGGCATATACTTTTGCCAACTTGTCAAGGATTGCCTTGTCTTTTGAAAGTTCATCGAGTTTCTCAACGCCCAATTTCTCAAGAAGAAGTACGGGGTTACCTGCGCACTCATCATAAAGTTTTGCATCGAGCATAGTAAAGAGCTCACGCGCCTCCTCGTTCCATACCCACCACAAGTTGCGGGCAATCTCCTCGAGGGGTTTCAAAGTCTCGGGGATATAAGACTTTACATTAACAGTTTTCCAACCGGGTTGGTTTGTGTTACTAATAGCTATCATATTTATTTAATTAAATGTTTATTACTTGTTTATTCTTTTAGCGGCTGCCTGCATTGCAAAATCGTAAGCAGTCATATAGTTCTTTATAAAGTGCTTCCACAGAGCCTTTTCTGCCATTTTTGCAGCCTTCTTGCGAGAGTCGGCAACCTCCTTTTCAGAAAGTTTTGCAAAGATACGAATTGTTTTTGTAATTTCCTCGGCTGCATCGAAATAGTTGCTGTCGTTTCTGGTGATAACCTCCACTCCGTCGGCAAGTTTACCGTCGCGACCAAGCACTGAATTCACCCAAAGACCGAATCCTGCAAGGTCGGTTGTAATGGTGGGGATATTGAAAGCTGCGCTCTCGAGCGGTGTATAGCCCCAGGGCTCGTAATATGAAGGATATACGTTGAGGTCGTTACCAATGAGCACGTCGTAATAATCCATATCGAATATTCCGTCGTTGCCTTTAAGGTAGCAGGGAACGTATATAACCTTTACGCGGTTCTTTCCGCTGCGGTTATCGAGGAAATAGTTGCGTATGCTGCAGGCAATGGCATCCTCGTAGAAGTTGTTGAGGTTGTGTGTGAGGTAAGGGTTAGGCAGAGGTGAATGCCACTCTGTATCGCCCGATTTAAGGCGGTGGTACAAGTCTTCGCGTGCTTCGCCCGACCATGCGGGTACATCGATGAAGGCTACTACGTCGCGATCGAGCTCTTCGCTGGCGTTAAGGCGCGACATTGCCTCAATGAACATATCTATACCCTTGTTACGCATCTCCATACGACCACCGATGCCGATTATAAGAGCATCGTCTGATATTTTGTCGCCTGTAAGAGCCGATGCTACACGCAGGCGTGCTGCACGTGCAGCCTCGCGTTTTGCTGTAAAGTTTTTGCCTGTGGGCACGAAATCCTTCTCAAAGCCATTCTCCAGGATTACATCGATGGGACGCTCTATAAGTTGCTTGCACTCACGGGCTGTAATTTCGCTCACGGTGGTGAAACAGTCTACATTTGCTGCGCTCACACGCTCCACAGAGTGCTTTGACTGTACGTTGAGTTCTTCGGCCATCTGGTCGCCGTTATAACTCTCGAAATAGTCGTAAAGAGGTTTTCCATTAGATGCGATTGAACGGCCGATGCTTGTTGCGTGGGTTGTAAAGATGGTGCCCGCCTCGGGAAGATGTTTCTTCACATAAAGTGCGGCGCCACCACTCTGCCACTCGTGTGCCTGAACAACAACGTTGCCTTTCTTTACATTCTTTCTATAGAAGCTCTCTATTACGCGTCCTACCGCGTAACCGAAAATCATAGAATCGTCGTAATCGCCATAGCCGTGCAAAGAATCCACGCCATAATCGTTCCACAACTCACCATAAATGGCATCCTTGTCTTCCATATAGCCGGTATAATCGACCAAAATCACTTTAGGACGGCCGGGGATTTCCCAATAACCACATCTCACAGTAAGTTTCTCATCGGCCAAAGATTTGCGCCAAGCACTCCACAGACGTTTATCCTCAGTGAACAATGGGTTCTCTTTCTCTTTCCACAAGTCGGGACCTATATAAATTGCATTCAGCCCTTCTACCATTGAGAGAGTACGTGCTTTTGTAGATACAACGGTGTAAATACCGCCGACTTTATTGCAGACCTCCCAACTTATCTCGAAAAGATACTCGGGAAGCATAAGTTCTTTTTTCATATCAAAAATAAAAATCAAAAAAACAAAGGTATATCACAACTGAAATACCTTATTATAATAAAATAAGAAATAGGGAGAAAGAGGACCTTTCTCTCTATTTTCGTGCAAAAGTAATATTTTTATTTGAATAACAAAATAATTAAGCACTTATACTCAACTAAAACAATAATAAATAATACAAAAGCAGCTGTTATGCGGTGCATAACAGCTGCTTTTTATAATTCTGCGTAATCTTTTATACCAAGAATGTTGCAACTAGTGCAAGAATTGCATAAAACTCGGGGAACGCAGCATAAATCATAGTGTTGGTCTGAACATCGTGTCCCTGTGAGATACCTACGATACCGTTGGCACAAACCTGGCCCTGACGGATTGCAGAGAAAAGACATACAAGACCTACGCCAAGGCCTACACCGAACCACAAGAAACCAGTCTCGGCATTTACCTTACCAAAGTGAAGCAAGAAAGCCAAGAAACCATAAAGACCCTGTGTAGCGGGCAGAGCAGACAGAATCATATAACCTGCCGATTTTGAAGGATCTTTCTTCAATGCACCCTCGGCTGCATTACCTGCGATAGATGTACCATAGCAACTACCAATACCTGCGAGTCCCAACATAAGACCCATTCCCAAATAACCTAATAATTCGTTCATAATGTTTAAGATTTTAATATTTATATTTATTTATTATTACTAAACGGTTTGTATTCAACACCTTTTCCGTCGTACCCCGCATTCTTGAAATACTCCACAAAGGTAAGACGCAACGGGTGCACAAAAGCACTGAGGCAAGACATTGCAATGTTCAAAGTATGACCCAGAACTATTATCAGTCCAAAGCCTACCCAACCGAACACAGCACCTATACCCTCTTGACCATCAACCATCATAAGCGCAAGGCTGTTGAAAGTCTGGCCGAGCATACCGCCCGCCAAGCCTAAAGCAAATAGACGAATGTATGAGAGGATATCGCCAAGGAGGCCCGACGCCATATTATAGGTATCCCAAAGACCTGCACCAATATTCAAGAAGACATTTCTCTTGAAGTTATTGAGCAGATAAATACCCACAGCACCAAGGCCGCCAATAGTTATCAATGCCCATTTTGACACCTCGGCAGGGATTGCACTGAGGAACGACAATGCTCCCACAATAACGCCACCTACCACAACAAGCCACCAGCCCCACGCGCTCAACGACTCTTTAAAGCCGTAGAACACAGTGCTGTTAATAGCCTTAACTGTCATAGCAACAGAGATATGCACGACACCTATCCCGAGCGCAAGAATCATCTGTTTGTCGTATGTAGAACCAAACAATTCCATCTGTCCCGAGATTATAAAATCCTTTATTCTCTGCGGCAAATCGGAGTCTATAAGGCTCATACCGAAGAATGTTCCAAGCACTGCACCTATAACTGTGGTAAAGATACCGAGCGTGATAACAAGATTCATCATACCAGCCATATCCTTGCCAAGTTTTTTCTTGAACAGGAAGCCAAGCAGAATAAGTATGAGACCATAACCGGCATCACCCATACAGAAGGCGAAGAACAACGAGAAGAAAGGTGCCACAATGGGAGTGGGATCGAAATCTGTACCACTGGGCATACCATACATCTTTGTCAGCACCTCGTACATACGTGTAAAGGCGTTGTTCTTGAACTTGACAGGAACATTGTCGCCTTTTTTAGGACGGCTTATTTCGTAGAATACAGAATCTTTATCGAGCATATTCACAAGCGCAGCCTTGTCAGCCTCGGGTACCCAACCTTGCAAAAGCAAAAGCTTGTCACCCGACACTTTCTCGCCACTGAACACAACTTCAGAGAATTCCATCTTCTTGTTCAGCAATGCCTGTCCTGCAACTATTGTCGCAAGATTCTTTGCTGCAAACTCCTGCAGTTTAAGCTCTTTGGCAGCAATCTCCTCGGAAATAGAATAATCCTCAGCCTCCAATGCCGACAACGATGCCGATGGCATTTTGGCAACCTCAGCATCTATATCAAGAGATACAGCACTTGGTGTTACGGTCACGAAATAGAGTTTTGTCGATTGGGCAGAAACTACTATCGCGTTGTACTTCTCGCACCACTCCTCTTTGAAATCCTTTGTAGCGGTTATAAAGAAATTAACGTTGTAACCGGCATCGGAGAGCTTGTCGATGAGTGAAAAATCGAAATTACCCCAGGGTGATATTGTTGCAATATCTTTTTCCACAACCTGACGAGCCACTTTCAACTGCTCAATCTCGGCAAACAGGTTCTCGGCATTTTCCACAAGCACATCGGCATCAACACCTTGTACTGCAGGTAGTTTATCCTTGCCTGCCAATACTTCAAGACGCTTTATTGCACGTGTATATCTGCCCGAGAGAGCCAAGAGTTCTTGTACTTCGGGGTTTTCCACTGCTCCACTCTTGCGTTCTTCGATGTGAACAACGCCCATTGTGCGCAATCTTTCGAGAAACGCCTCATACTCCTTATAATATATAAGAAGTGTCACTTTATTCATCTTGCTTATCATGCCTCGGCCTCCTCTCTTTGTTCCAGAAGAGACTTAAGAATCTTCTGTGAAGATTTCGATAAGTTCTCCTCGTCTTCCATAAATCTTTTAATCTTTCTTATCGCATCCTGGTAACCGGGTATCTGCACCTTCTCAAAGAGATTCACCTTTTGGGTGGTCTTCTTACGCGCAGTCTCCAGCAGCACCAATTTACGATTCAGCAATTCGCGGCGAATGGCCGTCATTGCCATCATCTTCAGCAACTCGATTCCGTCGGCGAACCATTTGGGAGAGTTGAAGAGGCTGAAAGGAGCGACTACAAAGTCGGCGTGTTTGAGTACAGGAACTTTAACTCCGGCAACTTTCTGTTGCTCAATAGAGAGGGTTCCTGTCTTCACCAACGATGCATCGAACTCGTTCCACAGAGCAAAGAGGGCACGGTACTGCTCGAGTTGTCTTGCATACTCCTCGTCGTGCTGCACCATCTCGGCCTTACACCTCTTTACCTCGACACGCAACGCACTCTCCTTATTTTTAATAATAGGTAGTGTGCGAACACGCATCTTCAGCTGTTTTTCGAGATTCTGAAGCGATGTTTTATTATATTGAAATGCAATCATTTCGTTATCTCATTCAATTATTTCTTCCAATATGTATCTACCAACTCCTGACGTATGTTCACCTCCTCGGGCTTGAAGTACTCGGCAAACAAGCCCCAAGTAACATCGAGCATCTCGGTTGTGTTAAGGTTCACGTCAATTGCAAGCAATTTATCCGAATAGTCTTTTGCGAAAGCAAGAGTACGTTTGTCGTAGTCGGTAAGGTCGAAACCGTTCTCCAACTTTGTTTTTGCATTTGCTGCATCGGCATACAAACGTACGGCGGCGTTCATTACCTGGGGGTGGTCTTTTCTTGTCTTTTTACCAGCCACGAGCTGTTTTAGACGTGAGAGTGAACGGAAGGGATCGACTACCACCTTACCGATATCGCTATCGCGACGCAAGAAGAGCTGACCCTCGGTAATGTAACCGGTGTTATCGGGCACGGCGTGAGTAATATCACCACCCGAAAGTGTTGTCACCGCAATAATTGTGATTGAACCACCTGCGGGGAACTGAACCGCTTTCTCGTAGATTTTTGCAAGGTCGCTATAGAGTGAACCGGGCATAGAGTCCTTTGAAGGAATCTGGTCCATACGGTTCGACACGATTGAAAGCGCATCGGCATACATTGTCATATCGGTCAAGAGCACGAGCACCTTCTGGTTTTTCTCCACAGCGAAGTATTCGGCAGCGGTAAGTGCCATATCGGGGATGAGGAGACGCTCAACGGCGGGGTCCTCTGTGGTGTTCATAAAGCAGATGATGCGGTCGAGCGCACCTGCGTTAGAGAAGAGGTTCTTGAAGTAGAGGTAGTCGTCGTTTGTCATACCCATACCACCAAGAATAATCTTGTCGGTCTCGGCACGCATAGCCACGTTTGCCATTACCTGGTTATAGGGCTGGTCGGGGTCGGCGAAGAAGGGAATCTTCTGACCGGTCACGAGGGTGTTGTTCAAATCGATACCGGCGATACCTGTCGCAATGAGCTCCGAGGGCTGTTTACGACGCACGGGGTTCACCGAAGGACCACCAATCTCAACCTCTTGTCCCTCAATAACAGGACCACCATCGATGGGGTCGCCGTATGCGTTGAAGAAACGACCTGTAAGCTGTTCGCTCACTTTAAGCGAAGGAGCTTTTCCCATAAATACCACCTCGGCATTCGTGGGAATACCACCTGTACCCTCAAACACCTGCAGGGTAACCTCGTCGCCCATAATCTTTACGACCTGGGCCAATTTACCGTTTACCGTAGCGAGCTCGTCATATCCTACACCTGTAGCCTTAAGCGAGCAAGTTGCTTTGGTAATGGCGCTGATTTTTGTATATATTTTCTGAAATGCTTCTGTTGCCATAATCTTACTTTTTTATTGGTTAGGCCTTACGGGTTTCGAGCAATTCCTCGAGTGATGCGAGGTAGTTGCTGTATTTCTCCGACTTATATTCCGAGTAGTTCATCTGTTTGCAGATGTTGATAACTTTCTTGAAGAAATCGGTAACCTCCTGGAAGTTCTCGAAGTCAAACTCCGAACGGCAGATATCCGAAACAATCTCAAGCATAGCCTGCTGACGCTCCAAGGGTGTAACGGCATCGATTTCGTCGAACGCATCCTGCTGGAGAACTACAAAGTCGATAAGCTCCGACTTCCAGAATGTAACGTGGTACTCTACGGGTACACCGTCGTCACCAAGAATGTTAATCTGCTCGGCAATCTCTTTTCCACGCAACAGGCGTGTTTTTGCCTCATTGACCATCTCGAGCCAGTTGCCACCGATGCGTTTTGTGATATACTCACCGAATTCGGGATATTCGAGATATTTTGAGTATGAGTCGATGGGGTTTACAGCGGGATAACGTTTCTTGTCGGCACGGTCCTGCTCAAGAGCATAGAAACAGCGCGCAACTTTCTTTGTATTCTCGGTTACAGGCTCTTTAAGGTTACCTCCGGCAGGTGATACTGTACCGATGAAGGTAATTGAGCCCACCTTGTCGTTATTGAGGATTACATAACCTGCACGGCTGTAGAAGTTGGCAATAATTGCCGATATATCCATAGGGAAGGCATCGGGACCAGGGAGCTCCTCCATACGGTTCGACATCTCACGAAGTGCCTGTGCCCAACGAGAGGTTGAGTCGGCCATAAGAAGAACGCGCAAGCCCATTGCACGATAATACTCGGCGATGGTCATGGCTGTGTACACCGAAGCCTCACGAGCCGCAACGGGCATATTAGAGGTATTGGCGATAATGATGGTACGCTCCATAAGCTTGCGACCAGTGTGGGGGTCTACAAGTTCGGGGAACTCGGTAAAAATCTCCACGACCTCGTTGGCACGCTCACCACAGGCTGCGATGATAACGATATCAGCCTCGGCCTGTTTTGAAATAGCGTGCTGAAGCACGGTTTTTCCGGTACCGAAGGGGCCGGGAATAAAGCCGGTACCACCCTCTACAATGGGGTTAAGAGTATCGATTGTACGTACACCGGTCTCGAGCAATTTGAAGGGACGGGGTTTCTCCTTGTAGTCGGTCATAGCCAAACGAACCGGCCACTTCTGAATCATATTCAGTTTTTTCTCCTCGCCAGCCTCGTTTACAATAACAGCAATCTCGTCAGTCACCTTGTACTCACCGGCTGCTGCAATACTTTTCACCGTCCAGGTTCCCTCGAGTGCAAAAGGTGCCATAATCTTCAAGGGCTGGTGGTTCTCTTCCACACTACCCAACCAAGCTGCAGCTTTCACGCTGTCACCAACTTTTACGAGGGGCTCGAAATGCCACAATTTATCCTCGTCGAGGGGGTTTGTATAATCTCCGCGTTTCAGGAAGACACCCTCCATTTTGTCAAGGTCGTTCTGCAAACCGTCGTAGTTCTTCGACAGCATACCGGGAGCAAGAGAAACCTCGAGCATATGCCCGGTAAACTCCGCCTCCTCACCAATTTTCAAACGTCGTGTGCTTTCGAACACCTGAACGTACACTTTTGCGCCATTAATCTTGATAACCTCGGCCATCAAGCGGTCGCCACCGGTCTTTATAAAGCATATCTCATTCTGTGCCACAGGACCATCAACAGCCAAGAGCACCATATTCGATATCACACCGGTTACTTTTCCTTTTGTTGCCATATCTTTAATTTCAATTTACATTCTTTTAAACTGTCGGCAGTTCAAGACCACCCTTCAACTCGTCGATAAGTTCGGTATAACGCTGCATACCTTTCTCGCTGTCAAGCTTTGCCCATCGCGCTATTATATCGAGTTTCTGCAAGAACACAAAGAGGCGTTCAACGGTAAAATAGTTGAACACAGAGTTCTCTTCGAGCCAAGCCCAACGCATTTCGTCGAGCTGGTGTTCACGCTCCTGCAACTGGTCGTTCTCGCTAAGACGCTGGATTTTTTCTATGTAGTCCAATGTTCCGGAAAGACCAAAATCGCGTGCTGCCGAGTTACGTATAGCTTCTGCTATTTCACCATCACCAACAACCACATCGGCTACTCCCAATTTGTATTTACGGGCCAGCATAGCTACAAGCAGGTTGTTTACATTCTGATTGAAGGCGAACCAGCCTGCCAGGAATTTATTAGGCACTGCGGTTGCATAATTGTAATAGCGAGCACTTAGCACATCGGGCCACATAGCGTTCTCTACCTGTTCGTTCTCGAAATAAAAATTCAAGAAATCGTACAAGTATGCAGGAACTTCGGCATTACGAGAATCGCCATTTTTTGCCGACTCGATAATTTCCAAAAGTTCCTCGCGAGAGTAACAGCCTGTGCGTTCAAGAGGAGCTTCACTACCCTCTCGCAGCAATTTTATCATATTCTCATTGTCCCACGCGAGGAAAAAGAGATCTATGTATTTGGCATCGGTTGCCGAGAGCGCAGGGTAAACATCCTCTTTAAAGTTGTCTATCGTGTAGACAACCTTACCGCCATCGAAAGCAATATCGGGCAAGCCCGCAACCAAATAGTGGTAATTGCTCATTGCTTATGAAAATAGAAGTTCAACCATTTGGGGACGGAGGAAAGAGTTGAAGAATGCCTCGAACTCACCCTCTCCGAAGTTCACTTTGTATGAGCCATCGGCAGGAGCTATTGAGAAAGTAGCTTTCTTACCATTCACCTGCTGTATCTCCACACCTTTGTCGAGGAGAGCCTTTGCCTTTGCTGCAAAGAAAGCTTTGAGCTCGGCAGCCTCGTTTGTTGATATAACAAGCGACTCGTTTGCACTCCAACGCTCTGCTATTTTAACGATAACAGCCTTGAGAGCATCGCCACTTGCAGCCTCTTTAACGGCAGCCTTCACAACAGAATCGGTTATTGCCGATGCAATTTCCGACTTAAGAGCTCCAACAGCCTGTGCGCCATAGAGCTTAAGTTCTGAACGGGTATTTGCGTTCAAATCCTCTGCGCCCTTCTGAGCTGCTGCAATCATTGCGTCAGCTTTAGCCTGAGCCTCTTTTACAATAGCCTCTGCTTTCGCCTGAGCATCAGCAATGAGACGCTCTGCTTCGGCCTTACCCTTCTCTACACCTTCGGCATAGATCTTTTCGGTCAATTCTTGAATTTTGTTATCCATAATTTATGTAAATATTTAATATTTTATTCGTCTACTGTCAAAAAAAGGTGAACACACCACATCCCTGCGAAACGTTTATGCCATAACCGGTTGATTAGCAGAAAAAGATTCTTTCACCCCAACCGCCGGGCACCGCAGCACACTTGCGAACAAAGCATATTCATCCGTTTACAAAATTACAACAAAATATCCACATTCCAGCCAACCGACAGCAAGTTTTGCACACTAATATTATAAATTTATATAAATATATTGAATTTTGTAAACTTCAGCGACCACAACAAGAAGAGAAACCAAAGAACAAGGAATAAAAAAAGTGCCGCTTTTCACAAAGCAGCACTTCCAACATTTACTAAACAACTAAGAAAAAACTATACTATCATAACTGATATTTCAAAAACTAATGCGTTAATAAACGCTTTCATCACATTGCGAATTTATTCAAGTTTTTTCACTTGGCAAAATTTAAAACATACTTCTCTACAAAGTGGCATAATCAGTCGACTATTTCTACTTTTTTAACAACAAAAAGCATCAATAGCCATAGAAGAAATACCACCAGTATGTGTCGCCATAGAATGGATGCAACAGACAGGAGCAGGCAAAAGTATCGCCACACTCCTGTGCGCGCTCCATCATATCCTGAAAGCGTTTTTTCATTTCGGGCTCATCGGGCACCATATCGAATTCCGGAGCGATGTATGAGTAAAGCACCAAAGCCTCTTTATAATGCTTGGGAAGCTTGTTGCAATCGGCCACTTTATAGAATTCAAACACCTTATCGACAAAATCGACAAGACGTCTTTCCGCAAGCAGAGCAGTCAGATAATAGTCTGCGGCCACTACCCCATCACCCGACGATGCCACACGCGAAAGATAGCCCAGAGAACTCTCACCAGAATTGCGTACGCCACCAATATGGGAATAAATTGTATCGGGGTTTATCGGCGCATCTTTTTCAAGCGCAGGCAACAAACCTTCGGCACCAAAATATACAGGATAATCAAAGAAATGCCCGGCAAGTTCCCCTTTCACAGAAAGCAGATATGCCCTTTGTGCAGAGAGCTGCTGCGACGCTATCGGTGAATGCTCACCCACGGCAAGCGCAGCATCAATATCCCCCTTTTTAAGATATTTATACTGAAGGGCTTCGCGACGAAAACTCTTGTCACCACCCGACAGGCAACCTACAGAGAGGAACATAAGCACAAAGAGTATAAGATTACGCCATACAATGCGGTTGGCTGCCATTGATGGGTCTTTTATTTTTTCGGGCAGCATCCTGTTCAGCACAAACGAGGAGAGCAAATAAAGCAACAGCCCGACAATAAAAGCAGCATACCACCCACCATATTCCTTACCTCCCACAAAGAAGGAGCGGTCTATATCGGTAAGAAATGCCAGCACAAGAGCCGAGGGAAGGAATGCCATAGCAGTCCACTCGCGCCGGAACCCGACAAAGCGGTTCAACCACAATGCCAGGCCCGACAGCAGTAGCGTGACTACACCCGAGAGAACATATCCGTTGTAAGACAATTTGCCAGTTGCCACGCAGTCATACACCACCTCTATCTCGGAGGACTTATACACTGCGACAAAAACAAAACAGAACAGCGCAAAAACTAAAACACAGAAAAACGTGATAAAGTTCTGCAGACGTTTCTCTCCGGCGTTTCTCATAGTTTATTCTTTATTCTTTTTAAGCACCATCGCAGTACGTGCAGGGAGATAAAGCATCAACCAGCCCTTCTTGCGACGAGCGTGCAATTTATCATACTGTGTAAAGTGGGTCTGTGTCTCATCAACAAGCGCATTGCCACCGAAGCGTTCCGAGTCGGTATTAAGTACAATTGAGTAAGAGCCTTCGGGCACCAACAAGCCGTAATCGGTAAACGAGCGTGTGGGGCTGAAATTGAAGACAAATATCAGATCCTTACGCGAGAAGGCAAGCACCTGGTCGCCGTCGTTGTGCCAAACCTCCTGCACGGGACGGTTCTGGAAGTTGCGCACACCGCCTACAAGTTTCACAAGCTCCTCGTCGAATTTTCCAAGGAGTGTATAATTATAGTTGGGGTTATCCACAAGACTCCACTGGCGACGGGCGTATTTATGGCTCCAGCCATTGCCCTCGCGCGGGAAGTCAATCCATTCGGGATGACCGAACTCGTTACCCATAAAGTTCAGATAACCACCGTTTATCGTAGCAAGAGTCATCATACGAATCATCTTATGGAGAGCAATACCACGAGTCACTGTACCCGTCTCGTCGCCACGGTTGAAGTGCCAGTACATATCGGCATCAATCAAGCGGAAGATTATAGTCTTATCACCCACAAGAGCCTGGTCGTGACTCTCGGCATAAGAGATAGTCTGCTCATCCTTACGACGGTTAGTCAGCTCCCAGAAAATCTCCGAAGGCTTCCAATCCTCATCCTTACGCTCCTTGATTATCTTTATCCAGAAATCGGGGATATTCATCGCCATACGATAATCGAATCCATAACCGCCATCCTCAATGGGAGCTGCAAGACCGGGCATACCGGAAACCTCCTCGGCAATGGTTATCGCCTTGGGATTTATCTCGTGTATGAGTCTGTTGGCAAGCGTGAGATAGCAAATAGCATCACCATCCTGATGACCGTTGTAATAGTCGCCATAACCACAGAACGATTCTCCTAAACCGTGGCTGTAATATATCATAGATGTAACACCGTCGAAACGGAAGCCATCGAACTTAAACTCCTCAAGCCAATATTTACAGTTCGACAAAAGGAAGTGAACAACCTCGTTCTTGCCATAGTCAAAGCACAAAGAATCCCAAGCGTTATGCACGCGACGGTCGCCATTGTGGAAATACTGCGCCGGGTCGCCGTCGAGCAGTCCCAAGCCCTCCATCTCATTCTTTACAGCGTGCGAGTGAACAAGGTCCATAATAACAGAGATACCCATTCCGTGAGCTGTATCAATAAGTTCCTTCAACTCCTCGGGTGTACCGAAACGTGACGAGGGAGCAAAGAAATTCGACACGTGATAACCGAAGCTACCATAATAGGGATGCTCCTGAATAGCCATAATCTGAATGCAGTTATAGCCGTCGGCAGCAACACGGGGCAATACATTATCCTTGAACTCGCGGTATGTGCCAACTTTTTCCTCCTCCTGCGACATACCTACGTGGCACTCATAAATGAGAAGCGGTGTGCGTTTGGGAGTAAATTTCTTGTTCTTGAATACATACTCCTCCTCAGGAGCCCACACCTGGGCGCTGAAGATTTTTGTAGCATCGTCCTGCACTACACGGCGCACCCAAGCCGGGATACGCTCACCGCAACCGCCGTTCCAGTATACTTTCATTTTATAATGCTGGCCGTGCTGCAACGCTTTTTTAGGCAGACGACGCTCCCACACACCACCGGCAAGTTGTTTGAGCTCATACTCGGGAAGTTCTTCCCAGTTCGAGAAATCTCCAATCAACACAATCTTCGTTGCATTTGGAGCCCACTCACGGAACACCCACCCTGTTGCAGTCTTGTGGAGGCCGAAATATAAATAACCCGAAGCAAAACCCGACAATGTCTGTCGGCCGTTCTTTGTCAATTCTCTCTCCCTTTTCAGGAAATAACGATAACGAGCATCGATGTCCAGGTTAAAAGGAGCCAAATAACCATCGCGTTCTACAAGTTTCAGCATAATATTAAAAGATTAGTTTGTTTTTAAATTAAAATTGTTTTGATAAGAGTCAGCCTACAGCTATCTTCACAATAATCTTCTTTACAGGAATAGGTGTCACCGCGGGTGCGTGCCCATCCTGCGGGAAGAAGATTGTAAACATTGTGTTCTTTACCTCAAAGTAGCTTGCAGCCAACATACCCACGGGATAGAGAGCCACATCGTTGGCTTCGCTGTATTCACAAGAGGGCAACTGCTCAAGCGGAGTATATCCCATAACCTCGTCACCCGAAATGGGCACCTGTATATCAATATACTTGCGATGCACCTCCACGGGTACCTCCTCTTTTGTACGGGGCTGGGCCTCCATCACGTTTGCAAAAATCTCGTCACCGCAAATTTCATTACGGCCGAGAGGAAGATTCTTCAAATCGCTGTTCAGCAAAAAATCCATCGCTTTTGCGAAATTAGGGTGCAAACCCTCATAATTTCTCAAATTTTTAAGTGAATCAAGTATCATAGTCGTTGTTTTATTTTATACTTACTGTTCCTAAATTATACACACACTCTCTTATTATTTTTCCGGTTGTATCCTTTACAATAAATTTCCCGTGACGCTGCCCCTCCTCAAAGGTTCCTTCGTAGCGTGTGCCATCGACATCAACTGCCACGCCATTTCCGTGTTCCTCACCATTCAAGAACCCGCCACGGTACTTTCTTCCATCGGCAAGGCGCAGGATTCCCTGCCCGTTCATAGTATCGTCGCTCCAGTCGCCCTCGTAGACATCACCGTTCGCCCAGGTGTATTTTCCTTTGCCCGAACGCTCACCATCGAGCCATTCGCCATTATACACGGCACCATCGGGGTATTTCATAGTTCCCAATCCATGGCGAAGCCCTTCGGAAAAACCACCCTCATAGAGCGTACCGTCGGCATCGACGAAGATACCCCTGCCGTGCCACATTCCGTTAACATAGTCACCCTCGTAACGGCAGCTGTCGGCAAAGATGTAGACACCTTTACCGTGACGGACATCATTTAGCCAAGCACCACGATATTCATCACCATTTGAGTAACGGTAACTGCCTTCACCGCTACGCAGACCGTTTTTCCACCCGCCGTCGTAACGGCAACTGTCCTGCCACACAAAGGTACCGGTACCGTTGTATCGGTCCTCTTTCCAGTCACCGGAATAGGATTCGCCCGAAGCGAAGAAATAACTACCATTGCCATCGCGCTTGTCACCACTCCACGAGCCGACATAGATATCACCGTTAGGATATGTCATCTTGCCATAGCCTTGCTGAAAATCAAATTCCCAAAAACCGTTGTACACCTTACCATCGACAAAATAGCAGGTTCCTTTGCCGTGCTGTCTGCCGTCGACAAAAGCGCCCTCGTAGCGTTCGCCGTCGGCATAGGTATATATGCCCAATCCCTGACGCACTCCACGTGAGAAATGTCCTTCATAGACATCTCCGTTAGGGTATTCGGCACGGCCATACCCGTTCGGTTTTTTACCCTTTACCTCACCGGTATACTTCACACCGCCCTTAAGCGTTAAAGTTTTTGCATTCAAGGAGTTTCTAATCGCATCGTCAACCATTTCGCGTACAGGCGTAGATGTATTGGACTGCGTGGTAAGATTCTGTGACACCGCAACAAACGGCAGACACAGCATAAAAAGAGAAATTATTATATTAAACTTCATTGATAACCATTCATTAGTAGCACTCTGCCAACAGCTCACAACAAGAGCTGCATTTACAGCGGTTGCTACCGCAAAGATAGCAAGAATGTTGAGAAAACAATAAAAAAAGGAGAATATTTTACATCGGTACTCTTTTGCCCGCAAAGTGGGTGCTGAGTATAGCGGAAAGCGCAACAGATGTGAGGATAAAAAAAATAGAAAGACTAAAGCCTTTCTATTCTGTTCACTACGTGAAACATTGCACAAATATCCTTTTTATTTATCTTGAACGATGGATAGTTTGGAGAGACGCACCACATTACAGAGTCGTCATTCTCGTCGGAGTGGCAACGCTTTATCATACGCGACTCATTGGTGACAATCATATATATCTTGTCGGGGTCAATGTCGCGCAAGGAATCAACCCTGTTCACGCCCACTATATCGCCCGAATAAATCTCGGGCTCCATAGATGTTCCAAAAACAGGAAAATAAAACTGAGCCGAGAGACCTGGCATTGAGATATACCCGGTAGGTTTCTCTCTTGCAGGATCAAAGGCATCGTAATGCCCTGCTGTAACCGGTA
The DNA here is from genome assembly GCA_045647885.1 of Bacteroidaceae bacterium. GTDB lineage: Bacteria > Bacteroidota > Bacteroidia > Bacteroidales > Bacteroidaceae > HGM04593. Next base: position 101,211 of record JAZRMX010000026.1, on the reverse strand, counting down.
GGTTGCTGTAAAAAGGCGCAGCGCCCGAAGGAGCCAACATAACGTCGGCATCGACAAACATTTCGCCCTGCCCCAACAGCAACCACGAAGGGGAAATATCGGTAAATACATTTAGCAATGAATACACCAGTTCCATACCCACCTTGCCATCCTCGTTGACCTGCCTGTTGAGTGTACGCTGGGGAATCCCGAGCAGACGGCTTGCCCTGTTTACATTCATATTCTTGAACTTGAAAACACTCAATATTCTCTCCTTGATACTACCTTCCATCTTTCTGCTATTCTTTGTTTCTGCACATTATTTAGAATCATTTTAAAATAGCCATTTTTTGCTAATTGGGTTAATTTCGCAACAAATATTAACGAATATAAGATTATATTTGCAGCCATAAACAGCTATTTTACCAAAAAAACGGGAAAAACAGCAGAATATACAGCTAAAAAAGGCTATTTCAATAAAATCCGCGACAAACATAATAAAAATAGAAGAAAACACAAAAGATATAACAACAGATTTAATTATGAGAAGTAGAGAGATTTGGAAAACAAGGCAATGGTGCGATTACGTTGCCGAGAAATTTATGGAATGGTTTGAGTCGCTATTCTATGCGTTACGGCGCAATAAAGAATGGACCAGCCACCTTACCGAGAGCTATCAGATATATGACAGATTCCGCAAGGAGCCTTTTGTTGAGAATTTTCTCGCAGCGAGGGCAAAGATTCTGAAACTAAACAGATATAAAATGGAAATAAAATCCATTGGCGGGGAGAGCGGCGACGAATGCACTATTGGCAGGGTTGTCCTTTATCGCAAAAGGCAAGTCATAAGCCAAGCAACGCTAAAGACCAAAGAGAGCGACACCGGTAGCAGCAGATTGATTTACTGGGCATTCGATAAAACAGAAAAATAGATATACACACTATGAAAGCAAACACACTCATTAGCATACAATTAATAAGCCTGGCACTGATGATAGGTTGCTGCGAAAGCATATTGGACGAGTTCCTGCCCACAATGGCATTTGTCGTCTCTTTCATAATTTTTGCAGCGTGCAGCATATACATAGGCAAAAACCAGAAAAAGATTATACGTGACACAAACAGACGCTACTCAAAAGACATTGTAATGGGATAAAAACAGAGGTGAAGGTTTTTGACCTTCACCTCTGTTTTTATCACCCCACTAAGGGGTCGGTTTTTCCCGTAACGACAATATATGCACTATAGCATCGGCTGTTTCCCTGTTCAATGTACGATAAAGCATGGCATTGTCACTTTTAACAGAATCGAGCCAACGCGCCAATAGCGAATGGCGCAGGTAATCACAAGAAAGGAGAACAAGAGCATTGGCCTGTCCCTTTTTCCAGTTCGCAGGCATATTCATAGTAAACACAGCCTCATCGGCAATCTGTTCTATTGTTGCATAGGGCGAAAGGATGTTGAGCAGTTCGGCAAAAGAGGCTTGTAACAGCAATTCAATCTTATCCTCATCGTCCACGGTGGAAGCAACAAGTTCAGGCGCTCCAAGTTTCATTCCCAAATGCGCCGACATTCTATGCAAGTCGGTCAAAAGTTCTTTTTTATCAATTTTTATTTCCATAATCAATCAACGTAAACGGTTTTCCCAAGCCGGTTCAATTAAGATTTCAGCATCCACAATGCGGCTTTCAAGAGCAACAGAACCTGTCAGGGCAACTATATAATACTTGTATGCCTGCGTTGGGAAATATGGAAAAACCATATCATTAAAATCCTTTTTTTTCTCGGCACCGGCAACTAATTTAAAATGTACGCCGTCGTTACTGCATAACAGGTAACAGGCCAAGCCACAAAAATCAATATCATGGCCAGTATCGGTAATCCTTACCGCTGCGTGCAGCATAAACTGCAAAATGCGTTTGGGCAACTTGTTTCCCAAAAGTTGCGGTCGCGTAAAGAGTGTCACATAAGTGTGGCGCAGGGCATTCTCCCTGTCAATAACTGCAATGTAACTTTTATCGTCAACAATACGCAGATACAACTGGTGTGGATAAGAATTCACAAAGCACATAAAACTTTTTGAAATCTTCGTCCACGTGCCATTACTCAATGAATAGACATAAGAGTAATTGAAGTCGTTATTGGACACCCACACCTCATTCTCGGCCGAAACATAGCCCATTGCCACATTTCCCTTGAGGAAATCCGACAAAGGCTCCCTGCTCAAGGCGTATTGCGTTTCAGTAATCCTTGCAATCTTGTAGAGAATATTCTCGTGGTCTACCCCCTGCATAAAGTGTGACTCGGCATCAATGGCATCGGTTATGCAGCTAAGGCTACTTCCCTGGAGCAGCATAATTCCCCTTTTGCCAAGGAACAGCACACCCGAGTCGGTGCAACAGATGGAATTTCCATTGGTACATAGCTCGCGTGCAACAGGATAAGAGCGTGCATAAGTTACACCACCCGAAGCTGTTCCCTCCATTGCCCACACACCATCTTTGGAAAAGACATAAAGCGGATATTGGCCGAACTGCCCTTGTGACAGCGCAACAGCATTGCTGCTTATGGCCAGAATATCGCCCTGCGATGGCGTATAGGTGTTTATGGGCGCAAAGCAAAAAGGATTATCAACGGCCGATACCTTCAGCACATTGCCACGGACTTCACAGCAGTTTTCCTCGGCTACATCCACCACTTCCTCTATAATTTCCCACGAGTCATCAAAAGCTATATCCTCGACACCTTTCACATCGCTCACATCATCATTCTTTGATATGGTTATTTTAATGGTATCACCTACATGTGGGTTCAACGTTGCGATTATACGGTACGGATTATTGATGCTGGCACTTTTATTCGATACAAACGGCTGGTCGCCATAACACCATTGTCCAGTTGATGTATATTTGATTTCATATACACCGGGAGTATTGGAGAAGAAGGCCAGAATATCCTCGACCGAATAAGAAGATGGCCTTGTCCCGACCGTGAGATGACATTCAAGAGAGACTGTGAGCCTGCTTCCTCCGGGATTTACATAGGATGCGAGATTAAGCATACGATGCTGTTTCAAGGGGAATGTTCTGCGATAGGTTACATCGCCCATAGTGATGGTGAACATTATCTCAAAAGCTCGCGAATCGGGATACATAATATAAGGAGTCATCCACAAAGCACCGTCCTTAAGACCCAAAGTATAGTCCCTTATATACTCACGTTTCACGACTGCCACACCCGCAGTAGTCTTTATACGTGTGACCACCAAAGCATAATCGGCCTTTGTGGGAGTAACACCTGCAGGCAAATGGGCACGCGGGCCATACCCTTTCATAAAAGACTCCTTCACGCCGGCCAAATGCAGACGTCCATTGAAGAAAAGTGTATATGAAGCAGAACGGTCGGTCTGCGAACCCGCCTCGTCGGGAAGTGAGTCGCATAATGCCAGACTTGACAAAGAGACATCCTTCACGCTATCGACAAGAACACCCTGAGCATTGAACTCGGCAATTTTGTAGAACGTTGCAGCATTCTGCACGTCGTTCATAATCTCTTCACCACCCTTCTCCACATAACGTTCAAAGCCATCGTCCTTTGAATACCGCACATTGTTCCTTATCGAAAACTCCTCGTTTGATGTAACCACTTTGTGCCCATATATGGAACCCGTAGTAAAGATGTCTACACCCACTACTATATTACTCCACGCCGAAAGGTCGAGATTCTTCAAATGGAATGTTGGCAGGAAGCCCTGCACGCGAGCCACATATCTGCTCGACGAAGCCGAGGACTCAAGTGGCTTTGAATAGAAATTCTTTGCATCTCTGGCAAGCTCGCCCACCGCGTTGTCATCGTCGACATAATAGATGGGCGAATAACAGAAATAATTACCATCGAACAGGCGAAGAGCATAACGGAAGAGAGCCCTGTCGACATAGTAGCCACGGCTGTGCAGCATAGAGAGGCAATGGTCGAAATACCCCTTCGACACATTACCCCATCGCGTAGGGGCATCCTCCTTACGCAACGATACTCCGGCAAGATACTCATCGTCTGTTGCACTCTCCACAACAATAGAGTCATAGCTGAACGAGAGTTCGGGAAGGAAGGGTCTCACACCCAACCAACGATATTCCCCCGAGTCGTACACCAAATAATATGTTGTACTCTCAGAGAAACAGCAAACGAGACTACCCACAAACTCAATGCGCACTATATTGCAGAGGTCGGGAAAAAGTTCATCCTCCCCAGCCTCGCTCTTCACAAGTTTCAAATCCTTGTCGTAAAAATGTACACGGCCCTGATTCCTGTACTCAACACACAGCAACATCTCCGACACCGGGTGGCGATAGGCCTTCTCATAGCAGTACTCCAGTTCCGTTTCGTTATACTCCGACGGCAAGGGTTCAAGACAGCCATCCTTCACCCTTAAATTCACAAGTTCCATACACTCCCCGTCACTGACAAGGAGGTCATCACTATGTCTTGTAATACCTTTGAATGAAAAACTTTTCTGCATAAATACTATTTAATCAAATTCTTCAACAACACCCACAACCACCGCAGCCATCCTTTATGCCATACATAAAAAAGCATAACTACGGAAAGCAGAAGCCACGGCGAGGGGTACTTTGTAACAACCTTCTCCACGGTTACGGTCTTTTCCCTAAAAAGTGTATCGCGTGCAATGAAAGTATCAACGCGCCACCTGTCGCGATATAATATTCTTGACTTCTCGTAAAAGACCGTGTCGGCCCTGCGAGCTACAAAAACACTGTCGCGCAAGTAGATGCTGTCCCGCACCACGCTCCCCGATTGCCGGGTTTGCAAGCTATGCAACACCTCGTTCCTGCCACACGGCGCACAGGCCGCAAGTAAGAACAAAAGGCTACACAGCCATACTATTCCTCTCCTTTTCATATGATTCAATGTAATTCTTCAAGCACCCCCACTTTCCAATAACCTTGAAACTGAACACATAATACAAGAAATCGAGCACCTTGAACAGAGTGCTGTGCTCCTGTGTAAGCATACGGGCATTGCGCAATATATTGGTACCATAAAAATATATAGCCACATATATCATAAAGGAGACGCAATGTACAGCAGCCTCTTCCTCACCTTTGAGATGCCCAAGAAGGTACATGGAGGCTACCATTACAAAATAGACGGCAGCATCGCGGAAAAAACAGAATGCCTTTCTGAAACTCCAGTCGCGGTGGTTACTCAGGTCGGCAAACATGCCGACAACAAAATTCAGAGAGAACAACAGCACCAACCCGTAAATATCGTTCTTTATGGGGAACAACAACCCTGCGACATTGGCCAGCAGCGATGCAAAAACAAACTTCAGGGTATCCATAAAATCACTGCTCCATATACTTTATGAGAGTAAACTCACTACGGGAACGAAATTTAATGAACTGCCCGGTCATAAGTCTCTCGATGGTTACCTCGCTCTTCAGGTCGTCGAGTCCGAAGTCATCATACTTTATATACTCCTCCACGCCATCTATGCTCACAAGCAGATCCACCGGACAAGGGCCTTTCTTGTGCACTCTAACCCTGAGATCACCACCCGAACACTTCAACGTTTCGCTTTCCCAATAATTCCCATTAAGAGAAAAATTCAAACTGTTTACAGCCATAACTTTCAGGTTTTATTACCGTTTTTACACATAGAAAGAGCAAGAGCCATAAAGGAAGCGGCAGCGTTGGCTCTTTCAAAAACATTATACAAAAGTCCAGCACATTGATATGCTACGGCACAAACAAGAGGATTTCCATCGTTGCAAGACAAACCAGCCTGCGGCTCATAGAGAGCCTCGTAAACAAAGTTCTTGACAACCGGGTTCTTCCCCTTTGGCAAAGAGTAATACTCCACAATCCTCGCACCGGCACCGTTCACGGCATCTACGCACACAGGCTTGCTGCACCCACCACGTGTGTATATGTTGCCTTGCGCAAGAGCAATGGGGGAACCCGAAGGAGCAAGCACGGTACAGGGCCTCTCCCAACCGTCAAGACGCATTTCAAGCAGATTCACGAAATCGCTTGGCAGAAGCACGGAACCGCTGCCGTCGCCGTTATCGGTAATTGCACCTTCAGGCACATTATATACCTTTGGATTCAAAGTACCATAGACCTTGTTGTTCTGTACAAAGAGCACCGCGTCGGGCAACAGTTCCAGAATGGTGTCGTGCAAGGAGCGTGTATCTTCGCTCAAAAGGGTTATGGAGTTCTCGTGGTAAGGCTCGTTCAATATTGCCAGAACCTTTTCTATCAAATACTGTGTGGGAATCATAACCAATTGGGGAAAGATATGCCTTTCTGTTCGGCAGCAGCCTTCACTGCACTCTTATTCTGCAGCTCCGAAAGGGTGCAGTTGTAAGGTTCAGCCATAAGCACGGCGCGTGCCTGCTGCAAGTTCACAACTTCCACAAAAGAGTTTTTCTCGCCAGCCTCTTCGCCTTCGTCAACACTGTTTGCCACCTCTTCGTCCAGGGAAACCACCCTGCCACGCTTAATCTCACCACGGCGGAAAGCATCGCTGTTCTCAATTGCCTGCTGATACATAGGATTGTCGGTTGTGTATTGCGCCGGATAGACACCGGTAGAATTAATCATGCCACCAGTAAATTCTATTCTTATCAAAGCCTTTCCCATTCTAAAGAAACTGTTCCTTTCAACCTGTCCGTGAATCTCGTATGTAATTCTGTTCTTCATAATTCTTTTTTTGTTTTAACGAGGATGACTCAAAGCCTTTTTTGAGCCATCCTCTCTGTTTTGGATTGAATAAAAAGAGCCTTTTTAGCCAACTCCGTTGATATAAATAAATAAAACTTTAAGCTGCTATAATCTCACCTGTATACTCCACCCAGGTAGAACCGTTATATGTAACCACAGTACCGGCAGCAAACCACAATTTCTGCACACCATTTACCATATGCATAACATCGGCAGTAAGCACCACCACGTCATTGGTTTTGGGAGCATCGGGGAGCAACGAGGCACTTATCACTCGCGATGTACCGGGTATGTCGCTCTCGGCAGCCGAGCCATTGACCCAGATGTGGCTGTAACCTTTGAGACACAGGCAGTCTATGGTCATCACAACCTGACGGCTTGCCTCCTCTCCGTCTACATTCTCGGTCTTTGAATCCTCGTTCTTCATATAGTAACGCACAAGGCCGTTGGCATCGATAAGACCACCGCAATTAGAGTAGCCAAGAGCATCCAATGTGGGGTCGTGTATGAGGTCTATGTCACCAAATACAGTGTGGATGCGTGTACACTCAATACCGAAAGTCTTGCTGCTTGCCACACTTATATTCTTATGCAGCGTGAGGTCTATTTTCTGGATATCGTTAAGCAACTGCTTACCCAGCAGCCAGATAGCTTTCTTGGTACAATTGAATCCTGTAAACTTCACCATCGACAGGTTTAAGAGGTCGGCAAAAGTAATCTTCGACGAGAGGTCGTACTGACGCTTGAACTGCCAGCGAATACCCTTGCTGAAGTAATCCCACTGATAACCCATAGCCGCATCCATTGCCTGCACCTTGAATTTACCGGGCTGTCCCACCCAGGCTGTGCGGCAGCTCTCGAGACGGAACTGACGCAAGATAGCCTCGGCTATTTGCGATTTGTTGAACTGTATGCGTTTCTTCTGTGCCGCAAAGTAATCACTCACAATATTATTGCAAAGCTGTTTCTGCAAGTACATACGTTCGGGCACAGGCACAATGGTGCTGGGAGCAATGAACTTCTGTGTCTCATAGGCTGCCGAAGAGAGCAATATCACCTCGGTACCGGCAGGTATGGTGGGAACGGTACAATAATCGTCGGTTGCGTTTGTCTTGGGGCCGTTCACGGCCATTGCTATGGGAGCCTCGGTAGTGCTGTTCTTGCCCACAAAGAAGAGCATAAGATCCACACCGGGCATCTCAATCTGTCCGGTAGAGTCGTAACCGTTCACACCCTTACAAATAGCAGTAAAATACTCCTGGAAAATCTTTCTTTCGCCGGTTGTGGAGAAAGGAATCTCGGCACGTGTTGCACCAATACCGGTGTAAGTTACGTTGGTATAGGCCTTTGAACGCTTGTCATCAATAAGGTAATGGTCCACCTCGAAAGATGTTACAGGAACCTGACGACGGATTTTTCGCTTAATGGTGTCAATGATGCTCTCATCGCTCGCAATGCTCACAATCTGCTCATCAATATCGGCATCGATAAGACCGGGGCTCAACTCCGACGCATTAGAAACCGTTGTTGCATCGCCCAAGCCCTGGGTGGGCAATCCTGCAATACCTCGCGATGCTTTTGTATTACCGGGAGCCGCCACAGTTGCCATAGCCAATGACAATGCAACCTGTTCATCGGCAAAAAATGCCGCAACCACACTCACTAAAGAAAGGAGAACAAACAAAGGATTCTCCTTGAGAAAAACAAAAATTCTCTTCATTTTAAAAAAAAGTTATAAATAAGTTAATAAATAAAAGTATCAGGCCTTTAGTGCCTCCTCTATAAGGGAGTTACGACGACGTTTCATTGAAGAATCGGGGGCGGCACTGCTCATACCTTTGGGAAGACCGTCGCCAAAGTCCTCCTTCATACGCTGTATGTTGGTGTTGCGTCCTTTTATGTCTCCGGCAGCAAAAGCATCCTCAATATCCTGCTCATAATTTATTGCGTGCTCAAGAGCCGTACACACATCATAAGTGTAGTTACCAGAGAGAATGGGCATCACCAACTTATCCCACACATCGCCCATAAATGTCACAGGGTCGTAGCCACGTTCACTGCAGAATCTCTCTATCACGGCACGGCTTGCATCGAGGTTACCCTCATACTCCTTACGCTCGGCAGCGGCACGCACCACCTCGTTACGACGTTCCTCGTCGGCTTGCAGCATCTCCTCATACTCCGGACTACCCTCGTTGAAATTCAGCATAGAGCTGCCGAAATAACGCGCCATTGCCGAGTGGGCATTACGTTTGCCGTCGATCACATCAACCATCATCTGTGCCAGACGAGGGTCGCGCTCAAGCGCCTGGGCAAGATGCTCATTCTGTTCGCGGTTCACACGCAGATGTTCCACAAGAGCCTCCTGCGAAGCCTGGTCGTAAAGATCGAAATCCTCACCAAAGATTCTCTTAAGGCCTGCCTCAAGGACAGACAATGACGGCTGCCCGGGCTGTACACCATCCTGCAGCCCCGCTGCAGACAATTGTGCATCGCCCACATTGAAATCAAAGGGCTGCTGCACTTCATTTTTAAAATTCTCTTTCATACAAAAAATGTTTATAAATGTTTATGTGTCTTTTTTCGACGGCAAAGGAAATATCAAAACCTCCCGACAAGGTTGCGAAAACACCAATCACGGGTTGCAGAATTGCCAAAAACGGCTTACCACCCACCAGAAGGGAAGCAACTGCAGGCGGCCGCATTTATATTCAACAAGGAAACGCGCGCTAGACAAAGAAAAACACGCACAGCATACTTTTGATTACCAACACCTTACAAAGAAAGCAGAAACAAAGTGTTAAAAAAGCAACACTTTAGCCTATTTTGGCTATTAATTTTGCGGGCACAAAAGCACACAAATATGGATAAAGAAAACAAATCGGTACGCAATATGCGTAAGAAGGATGTCATAAGCGCATTCTTCGAAACAATGAAGGAGGTGAGGACTAGCAACCCGCTTGCCACACAGAACGAAATCATAGAAATGGCAGTAAAAAAGAATGCACCACGTTTTTATGTAACCTTTGAAAATGCCCGACGCTACATTTCGTTAATGACACGCAAGAAACGTCTTCCTCTTGTAAACAAGAACAAGATGGAGATGTACAGAGAGATTTACAACAGGTATCTCAAACGCATAAAAGAGACAAGTAGCCACTACCGCTACGTGATACTCGAAAAAATCATAGAAGAGCCAGCACCTTCCTTTTATCTCGACGAAGAGACCTTCAGAGGCATTATATACAAGACCCTGCGTGAACGCAAGGTAAGCGCCATATAATATATGTAAAAAAGCCACAAAACTTAACAAAGTGTCGGAATAACAACCTGCAAGTGGACTAACAGAACTATTTTCGCACAAAAAAGAGTATGAAACAGATAAACATTAAAGTACTGCACAGGAACATTGAACAGCGGATACTTATTTACACCTACTACACCGGCGAAGCACGCAAGGAGATTGGAGTACCCGAAAGGCTCGCTGCGAAGATGCAAGCATCGAGCGACGACAGTACCCAGCTCAACGACCACATAGGGAACGCTATAACAGAACTGGGCAACCTTATATCACGCTATTTGGCTATATGCAACATTGAAGAAATACCAGAGAGCAATACAAAAGACAATTATAAGATATACCTTTTCACACTCTCTGCACCAGATACGTTTCCCCAGGCTATACTAACACGTATAGAGAAATGTATGGAAACATATGCTGTGAAACGCGCTCTGCAACAATGGTTGCTGCAGCACCGCCCCGAAGAGGCGGCTATACCGGCAAGTGAAGCACAGGCTGCAGCCCTGCAATTGCGCGAGTTCCTGACTATGCGCCAAAGACCTGAAATAATACTCTGAAGAAACACACAAACAGAACTGTAATAAAATGACAAACTGCATACATATAAAGAGAAACGAGTTGCAACAGCAGATAGATTTAAGAAACCATTATCTGGGCGAAGCGGCCAAACGTAAAGATGCCGACGCCGATATACTGCAAAGCAGCACCAATGAAAAAGAATTGTTCGTTATGTTCACACAAAGAGTATTGAATGAACTCACATCTGCTGTTGCACTCCGTTTTTCAAATATATCATACAACATTACAGAGGAGGAGATTCAAATAACCTTTGAAACCACCAATGAAAAACGTTCGCACCTGTTGCCGTCGCTCAAGCAGGCAATAACAGACTATCTTGCAAACGAAATAATAATGCAATGGCTTTTACTGCGCCAGCCAATGCTGGCGCAGCCGCAAATGGCAACAAAGCATAGCCTTTCCGAGAACATACGGCAGATATTTGCAAAATTCTACAACAACACACCGGTGCGCCGCCGCGCCACCGACCTTGCAGGCATATAACGTGAAAAAAGAGAACATAATAAAAGAGAACATTGAACGGCTGGGAAAAATCTCGGCCGTTTATAATCCCATCACTGGCGAAGGCTCCACATCACTCCCGCGCAAGAAGGTGGAAATAGAGGGCTTCCCACTCGAAAGCATCAATCTCCCCCTCGCAATGCTTGAGGATGAGAAGACAAGCAGGATAATAGAACTTGGAGCCAGCCGATACATAGAAGAGATATTGGGCACACAGGCCACAAGCCGACAGATATTGGCCTTGTGGCTCGACTTCTGCCTCACTCGCATAAAGCACGATTTTGAATACTGGGCAAAGAGTATGACCACGATATCAGACAAAGGTAAAGGGCGCGACATTCCATTTACCCTTAACCGCGCGCAACGCCAATACCTCGAAGCTATGGAAAAACTCCGACTCGCAGGCAAGCCCATAGACATAATTCTGTGCAAAGCCCGTCAATGGGGAGGCAGCACCCTCACACAGCTCTATATGTTGTGGATACAACTCGTACACAAGCGCAACTGGAACAGCGTTATCTGCGGCGACATAGAGAAACAATCCTCCATCGTAGCCGGAATGCTTGCAAAGGTCATCAACCGCTACCCCACCTGGGCCACAGGCGGAAAGAAGATAACCACTTCGCCCTATCAAGGGGCACAAAAAACGCGCGTGATAAGCTGGAGCAACAGCCGTTACTCTCTCGGTTCCTCACAAAAGCCCGACTCACTGCGAAGCGAAGACATCAGTATGGCACACCTCACCGAAGTGGGTTTGTGGAAGGAGACACAAGGACGCAAACCCGAAGACCTTGTACAATCCATCTTCGGCTCCATTGCCGCAGGTCCTTACACGATGAAGGTGCTTGAATCCACAGCAAAAGGCGTGGGTAACTTTTTCCACCGCACCTGGATAGACGCAGTTGAGAACAGGAACAACTTTACCCCGGTATTCATCCCGTGGTACAGCATAGACCTCTACAGCAAGCCCATAAAGCAAAGCGAATACAGCAGTTTCATAGACTCTCTTAACGACTACGAAAAGCAACTGTTCGGCCTTGGAGCAACCCTTGAAGCTATAGCCTGGTACCGTGACAAACGCCGCGAAATGCCAGAGGAGTGGCGACTCTTCTCGGAATTCCCCTCCACCGCCGCCGAAGCCTTCCAGAGCACGGGACACCGCGTCTTCCGCCTCTCATACGTCAATGAAACGCGCCGCACTTGCGTGCCACCACCCTTCAAAGGCGACATAGTAAGCTGCGGGTACACAACCGATGCGCAAGGACGCAGCCACGAGCGCACCGAATTCCGCCCTGCTGCACCAGGAGAAAACTGCAACGAAAATTCCCTATGGGTGTGGCTTATGCCCGACAAGGAACAAAACCTGCGCGACCGTTACATTGTAACCGTGGACGTGGGCGGCGTGAGCGACAAAGCCGACTACTCCTGCATACTAGTAGCCGACCGCCTTGCAATGCTCGACGGCGGAGTACCCGAAATTGCAGCCTGCTGGCACGGACACATAGAACACGACAAACTAGCCTGGAAAGCGGTGGAAATAGCCCGCGCCTACGACAACGCCCTGCTTATAATTGAAGCCAACACGCTGGAGACCGAAGGCACAGAAGGCGACAATTTCGAATACATACTAAACGAAATAGCCGGCAAATACCATAACCTCTACAGCCGCACCTCACAGCTCGAGATAAAGCAAGGCCGCCCACGCCGGTGGGGCTTTCACACCAACAGCTCCACCAAGCCGATGGTAATAAATTTCCTTATAAAGGCCCTGCGCGACGGGCTGTATATAGAACGCTGCCTGCAGACAACATACGAGCTCGACCTCTATGAGCTCAAAGAGAACGGCAAAGAAATGGGAGCCGTAGAAGGGAACCACGACGACCGCGTTATGGCAACAGCCATACTTGTTTGGGCATGCTACAACCACCCTCTCCCTCATCGCATAGCAAACAATGAAAAGAAGAAGGGTCGCACACGAATTGTGAGCGAGGCAAGCATATAAAGCAATAGAGGACTAACCGTGGGTTAGTCCTCTATTGCTTTATAAATATTTAAAATCACTTCGTTGCTCCGAAAGGTTGTACCTTTATCCAGGTTTCGCCAAACCAAGTATCATTATTATTGGCAGTGAGGTACTCCACATACATTACATTCTTGTTCTCGTCCTTGAATTCATATTTAAGGCTCGAAATGGTGTTTGTCAAACCGGGGTTAGTATAATGCTGGTCTATATACTCCATATAGCTTCCCTTGCCGGAAAACTCAATATCACCGCGCTGTGTAACATAAGTCTCGGTAACAGAATAGGGTTTCTCCTTACCGCTGCCTGCAATGTCAAAAGTAATGCTCACCATTGCAAAATAGGTGTTATCCTTATTTATGCTTTTGAATATGGGCTTGCCAATATACTGCACCGTACCATCGGGTGCTACACGTTCTTCGGCAAACTGCCACAAGCCATAAATATCCTTGTCAATATTCTCTTGTGCAGAAACATACGCTAAACTTGCTACAAAAGCAAACAGCACCATCAAGATTGTTCGTTTCATATTGGTATTATTTTACAGTTAATAAATTTTTCTTAAACACCTGCAAGGTACAACTTTTTTTCAAAAAATAAAAAAAACAACCTTTTTTTTAAAGCCACACAACCTTTTTATGCGTGTAATAAGAATAAAATTGATAACTTCGCGCAGTTTTTCGTGAATAACAATGAAGTATTTTCTTGCATTTTTAGGAACAGTATCGCTCGCGCTGGGTGTAATAGGTATTTTTCTACCATTACTGCCCACTACCCCTTTTCTTCTTTTGGCAGCGGCATTGTACTTCCACAGCTCACAAGAATTATATAATTGGCTGCTTGCGCACCCTCATTTAGGTCCCTACATCCGCAATTTCCGCGAGAACAGAGCAATACCTTTAAGAGTAAAAATAATATCGGTGAGCCTGGTGTGGGGTACTTTACTCTACTGCACCTTTGCAATAGCCGACAGCTGGTGGCTGAAAATATTTTTTATCCTACTTGCAACAGGCATAAGCATACACATACTGCACTACAAGACATTGAAATAAGCAGAAAGAGGTTGCCGTTGAAGGCAACCTCTTTCTGCTTATTTCAATATGCTATCTTATCATCTTTTTCGCGCCACAGATTAAATGGCGCAAGAGCCTCGTCGTGCAATATATTTTCCACCGGCTTATTCCTGTCGGCTGGTTTAAGCTCTAATTCACGATAAATGAAAGAGTCGTCGAAATTCACAGCAGCCGCGTCGTGCTGGTTGGCACCATAATATATCTTATCTATATGCGCCCAGTATATGGCACCCAAGCACATGGGACAAGGCTCACACGAGGTATAAATTACACAACCGCTCAAGTCGAAAGTTCCCAGTTTTGTACAAGCAGCCCTGATGGCCGACACCTCGGCGTGTGCCGTGGGGTCGTTGTTTGCAGTAACCCTGTTTACACCGGTTGCCACCACCTTGCCGTCGCGCACAATAACTGCGCCGAAAGGGCCACCACCACATTTCACATTCTCCACCGCAAGCTCTATAGCTTGACGCATAAAATCTTCATTCTTCATACCTCATTCTTTATACATTAGTGGAACAAATAAAAAAAGCAATGGTTCACACAAAAGGTCAACCATTGCAAAACTAAATAAAAAAAGATATTCCGTCAACTATTTTTGCCAATAAAACGTTTGTCAATATACTCAAGGAAATTATCCTTGTACATATCGCCTATGGGTACATATACGTCGCCATCGTAAACAATACGCATACGAGACACCTCGGTAACCCTGTTAAGATTTACTATATAGGAGCGATGCACGCGCATAAAGGTTGCTGTGGGCAGATACTCCGCAATCTTTTTCATACTCACCAGCGTGACAATGGGTTTTGCACTTCCCTCGACATAAATCCTCACATACTCGCTCATACTCTCTATATATTTTATATCGGCAATGGGAATGCGCAGGATACGGTAGTCCGCTTTAACGAATAGGCAATCGTCCGACACGCCACCCTCTTCTCCCACCTCGGGGCTCTTCTTGTTACGCAAAGAGTATATTTGGCGCACCTTGTTTACCGCCTTCATAAAATTCTCGAAAGAGAAAGGTTTCAGCAGATAGTCAATGGCGTCGAGTTTGAAACCCTCTATCGCATACTCCGAATAGGCGGTTGTAAACACCACCATAGGAGGATTTGAAAGGGAACGCACCAACTGCAACCCATCAATATCGGGCATATTTATATCCACAAACATCACATCAACATCAAAACTTGCCATAGCCTCAATCGCTTCAGCAGCCGAGCTGCAAGCCCTCACACACTCAAGGAAAGAGATTCTTTCAACATACTTCTGCAACTGCACAAGAGCTAAAGGCTCATCATCAACCAATATACATTTTATCATTCGACACGGGAATTTTCAATATTACACAAAATTCACTTTTATCTCTTTTAATTTCCAAGCTATAATCCTCGCCATAGATGAGCGACAACCTTTTCCTTACATTATCAATACCTATACCCAAGTGGTGCGAAGGCAGCCCAGACTCGCTCTGCGCCACACAGGAATTTGAGCAGAAGAAAGAAATGAATTTATCGTCGACACTCAATACCGCCTTTATAAAGGATTTACCATTATACGACACTCCGTGCTTAAAAGCATTCTCCACAAACGAAACAAAAAGCAGGGAAGGAATCCTGTGCCCATCGACTTTGCAGGGGAAAGAGCACTCGACTTTCAAAGAGTCGGTATAACGCAACCTCATAAGGTCCATATAACTGTTCAGGAACTCAACCTCCTTGGCAAGCGTAACAAACGACGACGGAGCATCATACAGCACGTGACGCATCATCTTTGAAAGTTCAATGACAGAATTCTGTGCTTTCCTCTTGTCAATGTCTATGAGCGCGTGAATATTGTTCAGCGTGTTCATAAAGAAGTGAGGATTTATCTGGTACTTCAGATATTCAAGTTCCGTGCGCAGTTTCTGTTTTTCCAGTTCCTTAAGATGCTCCTCATTACGCAGATTAAGGAAGAAAAGGCGTACACAGATATTAAAGATAAGAGTAAACACTACAAGCAGAAGCTGCACGCTGTCGGAGTATACAAAGGCATTGGGAGCGGTTTTTCTGCCCAAAGCACCGTGCGGAGGCATCTTTATTCTGTACGAATAGTTATCAGTGAAAAAATCGTGCACAGTATGTTGCATCTTTTGTAACTTGACGTACGCTTCTTGTAGTGGTGGTTTCTTGTGCCGCCCGATTGGTGGCGGTTGTGGCATACCTAAGTCGAGCCGCATCTCTGCCACAGGCGGGCGTTTCTCGCTCCTCACCATAGACATAACAGAGATAAAACCGAAGTAGAACAACGCTATCAGGCATATAAGATACAACAAATAACGCCGCCCTCCTTTTTTATAAAGGAGGAACGGCATTAATACATTATTGTTTATAAAGAAGAGAACCAGCGCCGGCAACAGATATGTCCAATATTTAAGCGCCTTGTCCCAGTCGATTGTCTCCACGGCTATGCCATTGTTCATACCCCAGAAAGGGACAAGAATCAATGCTCCCCAAAAAAGAGAATATATCAAATACTCCGTGGTTCTTCTGCTTAATTTCATTTTATCAAATATTTCAGCAGCAAGTTACATTTTTTATAACATCCACGAAAGTAAAATCGACATACAGCCTTAAAACACCGACAGATTCTTTTACTTCACAGCCTTAAAGCTCATATCAAGACCCATAACCGAGTGAGTGAGCGCACCCACAGAGATGTAGTCTACGCCGCAAAGTGCATAGTCGCGCAATGTGTCAAAGGTGATACCGCCCGACGACTCTGTCTCGTAGCGCCCTGCAACCATCTCCACAGCCTTGCGTGTCTTTTCGGTGTCGAAGTTATCGAACATAATACGATGCACACCGCCAAGGTCGAGTACCTGCTGCAACTCGTCGAAGTTACGCACCTCAATCTCAATTTTAAGATCCTTACCCTTCTCCTTGCAGTACTCCTGCGCACGCACGATAGCCTCTTTAATACCACCGGCAAAGTCAACGTGGTTATCCTTGAGAAGAATCATATCGAAAAGACCGATACGGTGGTTCACACCACCACCAATGCGCACAGCCTCCTTCTCCATAATACGCATACCGGGGGTAGTCTTGCGAGTATCGAGCACGCGGGTGTTTGTACCCTCGAGTCTCTTCACGTACTTGCGGGTCATAGTAGCAATACCGCTCATACGCTGCATAACGTTCAGCATCAAACGCTCGGTCTGCAACAAAGAGCGCACGCTGCCAGTTACATACATTGCAATATCGCCCTTCTTCACCTCGGCACCATCCTCAATGAGCACCTCCACCTCGAGGCTCTCATCGAAACGGGCAAAGATACGCTTTGCCATCTCCACTCCGGCAAGCACGCCATCCTCTTTTATGAGCAACATATTCTTTCCCATCGCGTCGGCAGGGATTGAAGAAAGTGTAGTATGGTCTCCGTCACCGATATCCTCGGCAAATGACAAGTCGATAAGTCTGTCGATAAGTTCGTCTTTAATATTCATAGTACAAGATATTTTTTGCGAAGATAGACAAATCTTCTTATCTTCGCAACCATAAAGATAAAAAACAAGTATGAAAATCACTCTCCTCGTTGTTGGCCGCACAGTCGATGCAAACATAATAGCCGGCATAAAAGACTATACCAGCCGTTTGAGCCATTTCACACAATTCGATACCGAAGTAATACCCGAGCTCAAGAACGCCCGTAAACTGAGCGAGGCACAGCAAAAAGAACAGGAGGGCGAGCTCATACTCAAAAGCCTGCAGGCAGGCGACCGCGTGGTACTGCTCGACGAAGGCGGCAAGGAGTACCGTTCTACAGAATTCGCAGCATGGATAGAGCACAAGCAGAACATTTCCACCAAGCGATTAGTATTTATCGTTGGCGGCCCCTACGGTTTCTCGCAAAAGGTTTACGACGCTGCCCACGAGAAGCTATCGCTCTCCAAAATGACCTTCTCGCACCAAATGATACGCCTGCTCTTTGTAGAACAGCTCTACCGTGCATACACCATCATAAACCACCTACCTTACCACCACGAATAATCCTAACATATAAAAGCTATAATCACAACAAAGGCTGTGCAGTGCACAGCCTTTGTTGGTATGATTAAGTTCCCCCACTATTCACCTTGCAAGGGCTCAACATATTGGTAACAACCAACATCCACACAGCCGGGCTCGCGCAGGTTACCATCCTTGTCGTACTTCAAATACTCGTGTAGCAGTATATCGCCGGTACCCAAAGAACGTGCCGCAGAATTTGCCGCAAGGTGGAAATCGTAATAATAGATATCGTGGTTAATGGTATTGAAATGGCCGTCGGCAAAAGGAGCGACATCGGCAACATCGGCAACCACATTTACAAAGCGCTCGTCACCCTCGGGCACCACCGTGTTTACAAGCGAATTCACAAAACGGCAGTTACTCTCGCTATCCTCGGAAAAATAGCCATAGACCTCGTCGCTCTGCGAACCCGTAATTATACAGTTCACAAAACTTGCATCGCGCAAAGGAGCCGGTTCTGCACCATTGTAATTATAGAGAGCAAGGGCTGCATCGCGTGTCTTGAATACAAAGAAATTGGCAATGGTGCAATGTACGAAATTGGCATTGCCACCTACAAGTTTCACACAATTGCCACCGGCATTTGCAATAAGGGTGTTCGTCACTTCGGCCTGCGACTGCAGAAGTTCCAGCGCGTTACCGTAGAAATTTTCCAGGCGCGAAGCATTCATAACAAGACGTTGCGCGGTAGCATCACCCGCTTCCACTTTTATACCATAGTTGGCGCTGTGAATATCGCAATACTCTAACACATTGCTATTGCTTGTGGGGGCAATTTTCACGCCATCCCACTGGCCGGGCAAGCGGTCGTAAGGCAGATAGCTGAAAATATTATCGGTTCTGTCGCCACGGAATATTATAGGACTATCCTTCTCTCCAACTGCCGAAAGGCTGCCACGTACCACCATAGGTACGTCGTCGTGGAAGTAAAGCGTTGTACCAGGTTCAATGGAAAGTGTAGCCGAAGGAGCAACCACAAGACTGTCATACACCACATAATGCCCACGCTTTATGAGCGAGTCGCTGCGCACTGTTACCGCACGCATAAACACAGCATCGCGGCCATAAGCCACAAGCTCTATCTCCTGCTGCACACCACTCTCCAGTGTAAAGTACAGCTTGTCGGTGAGCATCACCGGCTCGTTGGCACCATTCAGTGGCGGCACCACTTCGGCAAAGACATACAAGCTATCCTTACTACGCAGTTCAAGGTCGTGCATAAGAGTGCCGAATTGCCCGTCGACCATCACGCGGAAGCCCGACGAACTACCACCGGCAAGTTCCACCGACATTATCCTCAGCCCCTTGTCATTGAAATTATACACCATAGCACCGCTGCGCGATGAACAGAGGGTTGAAAAAACGGTGTCGAAACTGATTACATCGGTTGAAAAGGTGAGCCTGTGATTATAATCGGTAGAAAAATCGGTATCATCGTTGCAAGCAACGATGATAACCGAAATAAACATTGCAGCTATTATTCTATATAACGCTTTCATTCATTCTAATTTTTACATCACAATAGTAACGGGCAAAAACCCCTATTATTGTATGTACATTATTTTACAGGCACATTTTCGAGCACAGCAACAAGGTGACGCCACCAACGCTCGGTCGAAGGGATGTTCAAACGCTCATCGGGAGAGTGCACGCCACGCATTGTAGGGCCGAAAGAAATCATATCAAGACCAGGGGCTTTCTCAAGGAAAAGACCACATTCAAGACCTGCGTGAATTGCTCTCACATTTGCCTCCTTGCCAAACATCTCCTTATAGGTATCGCAAGCAACCTTCAAAATTTCCGACTTAACATTGGGCTTCCAACCGGGGTAACCGCCGTTGCACTCAACCTTTGCACCGGCAAGCTCAAACGCCGCACGTACAGCGTCGGAAACCGCATAACGACCCGACTCAATGGAACTGCGCTGGCTTGTGGTGACAACAAGTACATTTTCCGATTCACGTTTAATGGAAGCAAGGTTGCTCGAGGTCTCCACAAGACCGGGCATATCCTGACTCATAGCGAACACTCCGTTAAATGCAGCATTCACACCCTTCAACAAACCTTTAGCCACAGCAGGGTCTATGCAACGTCTGGTGGGCTCTGTACTCTGAAGAAGGAAACTGGCGTTAGGCTCGGTAACACTATATTCGTCCTGAACCTCAGCTGCAAAGATATTGAAGTCTATGCGTACAGACTCTTTGTCGGCCGCCTGAACAGCAATTACAGCAGAAGCATCGCGCGGTATTGCATTATGCAGGCTACCACCGGAAATATCGCAAAGATAGAATTCATATTTGTCGGCCACACGACAAAGGAAACGGCAAAGCAATTTATTGGCATTGGCACGCCCCTTCTCGATATCGTCGCCCGAGTGACCTCCGGTAAGACCCGAGATATCAATCTTCATATAGAACATATCGCCGGCAACAGGAACCCACATATGTTTGAAGAGCGCAGTTGTGCGCATACCTCCGGCGCAACCAATGAAAATGTCGCCCTCGTCCTCTGAATCGAGATTTATGAGAATATCCCCCTTTAAGAATTCGGGAGTAAGTTTCTCGGCACCGGTAAGTCCTGTCTCCTCGTCTATTGTAAACAAGCAATTTATGGGGCCGTGCTTCAGTTCCTTGTCGGCAAGCACCGCCATACCAGCTGCTACGCCTATACCGTTATCGGCACCAAGAGTGGTACCCTCGGCTTTCAGCCACTCGCCATCAACAAAAGCCTTTATGGGATCTTTGGTAAAATCGTGTACCACGTCGGGGCGCTTGTCGCACACCATATCCATATGTCCCTGCAGAATCACAGTCTTGCGGTTCTCATAACCGGGAGTGGCAGGTTTCTTAATAAGGACATTGCCCACCTCGTCGGCGAGAGTCTCAAAACCAAGGCTTTTTCCAAAATCCTGAAGGAACTTCGATATCTGCGCCTCATTCTTGGAGCCGTGAGGAATTTTACATAACTGCAAAAAATAGTTGAACACCGCTTGGGGTTGCAAATTCAAATTCTCCATATCTATTTATTGTTTAAATTTGTTAATTTATAAATTCTCTTTGTAAAATAACTTTAATAAATGAAACATTTAATCCCTTTTTGATATTTTTTTACCCGTAATAATGCGGAAAGACGGACAAAAAAGTTATCTTCGCACCGCATATAAAAAACACCCATAAGGGATACAACTACTGTTGTTGAGCAAATATAATTGAAATGTTGCAAACTTTACTACTTACTCTGTTAATAATTGCTATAAGTTTTGCTTTATTAGCAATAACCATAATTATAAAAAAGAACGGGAAATTCCCCAACACGCACGTGGGTGGAAACAAACATATGCGCAAGAGAGGAATAAAATGCGTGCAGTCGCAGGACAAGGATGCACGCCGCATCAACCCTCTTTCCGTGAGTGAAACAAGAAAAAAATAAGAAATAGAACTATGAAAAATTTTAAGAATCTTAAACTCTTTGCAGTTGCTTTTGCTGCAATGCTGACTTTCACACAATGTAACCAGGAGAACACACCTGCACCTGCCTCACCCGCAGTATGCGAAGGTGTAAAAGGGATTAAAATTGCATTTGTCGACATTGATTCGTTGCTCTCAAGCTACGATTTGTCAATAACAATAAACAAAGAGATGTTGCGCAAGGAGGAAAATATGCGCATGACATTGAGCGAAAAGGCAAAAGACATACAGGCCGACATTGAAGATTTCCAGCGCAAGCTCGAGAACAATGTTTATGCAACACAAAGACGTGCCGAAGAGGAACAGAACCGCATAATCAAGCGCCGCGAGGATTACGAAAAACTTTCGGAGCGCCTTGCAGCGGAGCTTGCAACAGAGAGCCAGAAGAACAATATCATTCTTCGCGACTCAATAAATTCATTCCTCAATGAATACAACAAAGAGATGGGTTACGACCTAATCATCAGTCGCGTGGGCGACAACCTGCTTTATGCAAACCAGGCTCTCGACATTACAAAAGAGGTTATAAGTGGTTTGAACAAACGATACAATAAGGATTAATTAAGAGCAACAACAGACTCCAAAAAGCGTGCAACCAATTGGTTGCACGCTTTTTGTAGTAAAATAAGGACTATGTGTCTGCCCCCAATTTTTATCCATTCATTCTGACACACACCGGCATGCCCTGCGAGTAATAAATACAATATTGTAGAAACAATTTTCAGATATTCAAAACATATTCCACCATCAACAATACCAACCTGTTACTTGCGAGTGGTTATGTGGAAACACGCCTGCTTCACCTCAAATTTCACATAACAACGGCCTTGTTTTTTCAAATCGTAAAGCACCTCGCCCAGTACAGCCTGCAACTTAGCCTGCGATACCTCGGGTTCATCATTATCCACACGATGAAAACGCTTATAGGTAATATCAAAGGTTGTGCCGTAGCAGTGAACAGAACGTTTAGAAGCGTTGATGTTACGACGCGAAAGTTTTTTCACATCCTCGTCGGTGCGAAGAACCGAAGAGACAATGACCTTATACGGAGAAAAATGGTGCGCCACCAAGGAATCCTGAAAGTTCTCTCCTATCTCCTTCAGCAAAGCAGCAGCCTCGGGAACGAGCAAGGGCGAAGAGTGTGTGAGGTTGTCGAGAACATAAGCTGCCTCATCGTCGAGATATACAAGTTCACGGGTTGCGTTCGCAATATCGTCGCGCGAAGCAAGCGGCTCTATGCCGATAACTTGCGCTGCCGCCAAATGCGTGTCGTTCATATCATTGAAGTCGCGACGGAACTTCACATACTTCAAACGACGGGGTTTTTCGGGGCGCTCAATCTTGGGTTCGTATCGCACCTCCGAAGAGCATGCCACAAAAATGGCTGCCACAAGAAGGAGACAGAGTTTTTCAAGTATCTTCATAACAATAAAATTATCAATAAACCACTTTAGGCAGAATGCCTGTAAGCGCGGCTATAGCTATTCCATAATTAGTGATGGGCACCTCCTGTGCCTTTGCCTGACGCAGACGCGACATAACGTGACGACGGGTAAACATACAGGCACCGCAATGTATCACAATATTATAAGAGGAGAGGTCCGCAGGAAAATCGTTGCCCGAAACTACATCTATGGTTATTCCTTCGCCAAAATGTTTGCGCAGCAGACGGGGAAGCTTCACACGTCCAATATCCTCGTTCTGGGGTATATGCGAGCAAGCCTCGGCAATGAGTATGCGCGCATCAGCAGGAAGTGCAAGCAGTGCATCGGCCCCTTTTCTAAAGCTCTCGATATCTCCTTTGTGGCGTGCCATAAGCACCGAGAAGGAGGTTAAGCGACTTTGCGGGGGAATCTGCTTTTCAACCTGCGCAAAAACCTGCGAGTCGGTAATCACAAGCGAGGGTGGTTCCTTCAAAGCAGAGAGCATCTGTGGCAACTCCTCGGGAGCGCAGCAGAATGAGAGGCAATGTTTGTCGAGAAGGTTGCGCAGCGTCTGCACCTGCGGCATAATAAGACGCCCCTGCGGTGCTTGCGCGTCCTGCGGCATAACCAAGAGAACCGTGTCGCCGGCCTTCACAAGCGAGTGAGTTATATCGTCAATATTTTCGTCCTTTTTATAATATTCTGCCATAAGCGAGAGGAGTTGTTCTTTACCCTCACCCGTTACAGAAGAAAAAGCATAGACCTTGCGCCCGAGCGCTCCTTCCCAAAAAGCAAGTTCTGCCGAAAAGGCATCTTTTTTACCAACTATACATATTACCGGTACCGCAGCCTTATCAAACAATGAGAGCCACTCTTTTTCGAGAGTGGCATCGGAAACACCGGCAGAAAGAAGAAGTATTGCGAGGTCTACACGCGCAATACTCTTGCGCGCACTCTCCACACGCATTGCACCAAGCTCGCCTTCATCGTCGTAACCGGCAGTGTCACCAATTACCGCCGCACCTATTCCGGGAAGTTCTATATTTTTCCACACCACATCTGTTGTGGTGCCGGCAACATCGCTCACTATGGAAACTTGTTGCCCCGCCAGCGCATTTACAAGAGAGGATTTTCCGGCGTTGCGACGGCCGAAGATTCCTATGTGATACCTGTTTGAGCGTGCTATGGTTGTCATACTCCTTAAAAATGAAAATCGCGTTTACCCTCCTCTATCGCATCGAGATATTTTGCCGCTGTTGCGCGCGCCTTCTCATTGGGCACAGTTTGTAAAAGGCGTTTAATCATAGCTTCACCCTTTTCGCGTGTAGCGGGGGAAGCATAATCCTTCAAATACTCTTTAAGGGTAAAAAGAGCATTGGGCAGGCAACAGTTCGATATCTGGCCGTTCTTCAGCAGTGTCATAAAACGGTCGCCGGTGCGCCCCTCGCGATAACAGGCTGTACAGAAACTGGGAATGTGGTCAAGATCGAGCAACCAGCCGACAATCTCGTCGAGAGTGCGATGGTCCGAAATGTCGAATTGAGCGGAATTCTCCTCCTCGCTCTCCTCGGTAACATAACCGCCAACGCTTGTACGCGAACCGCCGCTTATCTGCGAAACACCAAGTTCGAGAACCTTTTCGCGGCTCTTCACACTCTCGCGTGTGGAGATAATCATACCCGTATAAGGCACAGCAATACGTATTATTGCTACAATCTTGTGGAAAATATCGTCGGGCACAGCATTTTCAAAATCGGCAGTGTCAATATCATCGGCTGCGCAAAGACGGGGCACGCTTATAGTGTGAGGTCCCACTCCATATGTTGCCTCAAGATGTTCTGCGTGCATAAGAAGGCCAATAAAATCGTAACGGAATGTTTCTAACCCGAAAAGCACGCCAATACCGACATCGTCTATGCCGCCCTGCATAGCACGGTCCATAGCCTCGGTGTGGTAAGCATAATCCTTTTTAGGGCCTGTGGGGTGCAAAAGCTCATAATTAGCCTTGTTGTATGTCTCCTGGAAAAGGATATATGTACCTATTCCGGCATCCTTCAGACGACGATAATTCTCCACCGTGGTTGCTGCAATATTCACATTCACACGGCGTATCGCACCATTCTTATGCTTAATACTGTAGATTGTCTTTATACTCTCGAGGATATACTCTATTGGGTTCATCAGCGGATGCTCGCCAGCCTCAAGAGCAAGGCGTTTGTGTCCCATATCCTGCAAGGCAATAACCTCGGCACGTATCTCCTCCTGTGTAAGTTTCTTACGACGTATAGTCTTATTTTTTGCGTGATAAGGACAATAGACACAACCATTTACGCAATAGTTCGAAAGATAAAGAGGCGCAAACATCACTATGCGGTTGCCATAGAATTTATGTTTTATCTCGCGTGCAAGAGCATACATCTCCTCGAGCAGTTCAGGGTCGTTGCACTCGAGCAGTACAGCAGCCTCGCGGTGTGTTATTCCCTTGCAGGCACGTGCCTTCTCTATAATCTCTTTAATATATTCCTTATCGGCCGAACGTTCAGCAGCATACGCCATTGTGTCGCGTATCTCGCTGTCGCATATAAACTCCTCGGCTTTTTGTGATTTTACGTTGTACATAACTTTTTCCATAATCGCTCCAACGGACACCTTGCCCGTCAATTCATCAAAACCTGTGCAAGTTACAAGTTTTTTTTAAGATGGCGAAAAAGTTTGTTCAAAAAATCACGCAGGATAATCGCCACGACCGTAATCGATGTAATAACCTATGGCACGCAAGCGCTCCTCGAGCCTCGCAAGCTGCTGCGCCGACTCGCTGCCGCTTGTCTTCTTATTATTATAAATGGAATATTTCCCACGCACGCACTCGGGGGAGAGATTTGGCATCACCACATTGGCTCCGGCAAGTATTCCGCGCTCCACGCCGTCGGGCAAGAGCGTAGAAAGGGCTGTGGTTGCAGGGATAAGAGCTTTGGGGAAACGTAAGCGCAAAAGCGAGAGCAGAAGAAGTGTAAGTTCCGCACTACCGGCAGGGCAATTCTCAAAAGGAGTACCTGTCGCAGGAATAAAAGGTCCTATGCCTATCATCTGTGGTTGCAGCTCCTCAAGAAAAAGAATATCGTCGACAACATTTTCAAGCACTTGCCCGGGAGAGCCCACCATAAAGCCACTACCCACTTGATAACCCAAACGGCGGAGAGCATAAAGGCATTCTCTGCGTTTTTCGGCACTCATAATAGAGGGGTGCAAGTGAGCATAATGCGCATCATTGCGCGTTTCGTGACGCAGGAGATAACGTGCCGCACCCGCCTGGCGAAAAGCCTTGTAAGCATCCTCGCTACGCTCACCCACAGAAAGAGTTATGGCCTTCTCTGGGAATTCAGTGTGCAGGGCAGCAACCACATCGGCAATAAAGGCATCGTTCTGCACCGGGTCTTCACCACCTTGCAGCACAAAAGTATTGAACCCAAGGGCAGCACCCTCGCGACAACAAACAAGTATCTCCTCTTTTGTAAGGCGGTAACGCGTCGCATTTTTGTTCGCACAGCGCAAGCCGCAATAAAAACAGTTATTCTTGCAATAGGAACTTATCTCCACAAGACCACGCACAAAAACCCCTGTGCCAAAATTCAAGGCAGAGGTTGCACGTGCCTTGACAGCCAGCGCCTCGCGCTCCTCTGCTGTGAGTGAAGAGAGAAGGGCGAGCCATTCGCTGCGCTCCACCCTTTCGGCCGTTTCCACGCGCTCCAAAAGCGAAAAAAACTCGTTTTTATCCATTTTTTTTATTATTCGATGCAAACATTACTGCAAAATTAGAAGAAAGTATATTTTTTTTAACTATTTTTACGGCAAAATTACGGAGTGCTTTTAAATTTCATTTAAATGAAGCACAGCTCCGCAACAATCACATACGAAAATATAAACAAAAACATATATATACTATGGCATATAATAACAATGTTATGTTTGTGAGATATCGTCTGTTGGCAGAATTGGTAGCAATGTGGAAAAACAACGAACTCGTTGAAAAAATCGACCGCCTACCCTACCTGTTGCATCCCCGCAACCAAAAACCTCAGGGCCGCTGCTGCGTTCACAAAGAGCGCGCCGTGACCAAGTACAAGACTATGGCAATGCTCGGCTTCTCTATGAAAGACGAGGTTGACGAGATTGACACACTGAAAACATACGCCGAGCGTATGATAGAGCGTGAGAACATCTCGACAGACAATGAGATTCTCCACGTAATGGACGAGGCTTGTTCATCTTGTATCAAGACAAACTATGAAGTTTCCAACCTTTGCCGAGGCTGTGCAGCACGTCCCTGCTACACAAACTGCCCCAAGGATGCCATAACATACGACAACGACGGCAAGGCCCACATTGACCACACAAAATGTATCAGCTGTGGAAAGTGCCACCAGGTATGTCCTTACCACGCCATCATTTATATGCCCGTACCCTGTGAGGAGGCGTGCCCCGTGAAAGCCATTTCTAAAGACGAGTATGGTGTGGAGCACATCGACCCCGAGAAGTGTATCTACTGTGGCAAGTGCCTTAACGCCTGCCCCTTCGGTGCAATCTTCGACAAGTGCGAGGTATTCGATGTACTCAAACGTATACGCGAGGGCAAGAAGGTTATCGCAATGGTAGCTCCCTCTGTACTTGCACAGTTCGGCCAGCCCAGCGAGCAGGTATACGGCGCACTCAAAGCAATGGGCTTCACCGATGTAATTGAGGTTGCCTACGGTGCCGAAGAGACCATACGCCGTGAGAGTGAAGAGCTCAAAGAGAAAATAGAGGAAGGCGCAGCCTTTATGACCACAAGCTGCTGCCCCGCTTATGTGAACCTTGCACGCAAACACATACCCGACCTTGTTAAATATGTATCATCGACAGGTTCGCCCATGCACTACACTGCAAAATATGCGAAAGAGAAATTCGAAGACTGCGTAACAGTATTCGTTTCACCCTGTGCTTCAAAGAAAGCCGAGGCTATGGGCGACGACAACGTAGACTTCGTATGGACATTCCGCGAACTCGACGCTGTAATACAAGGTATGGGCGTGGATATTGAGACTTCAATCCCCTACACACCTGCCGAGAGCGCTTGCAAAGATGCTCACAATTTTGCAAAGACTGCCGGTGTATTCACTGCTGTGAAGAACTACATCGGAGAGGCCGACCTCGAGGGAACCGTTATTGCCGACCTCAACAAGAAGAATATCGCTCTTTTGCGTGCATACGCCAAGACCGGCAAGTGCCCCACAAAGATGGTTGAGGTAATGTCTTGCCCCGGCGGTTGTATCACCGGTCCCTGCTCTTGCAGCGAGGGTGGCGAGGCATCCAGAAGATTCGAGGCCGAGGTTAAACGTAAATAAGCCACACTGAAGGAGAGGACAAGGAGAAGATGATAGAGCGTCATATAATACTTGAGGGGCTCGACCCCGTGGGTTTCTACGGAGCCAACAATGTACACCTGCAGATGCTCAAGCGCCTGCACCCTAAATTGAGAATCGTTGCACGCGACAACGTAATCAAGGCCATTGGCGACGAGGAGGAACTCGAACGTTTCAACAAGGTAATAGAGCTGCTCACCGAGTATTGCGTAAAATACAACAGCCTTAACGAGGAGGCCATAATTGATGCCGTGAATGGCAAAAAGGCCGGTAAAGGCAACGACAGCAACGTCATCGTCTACAATATAAACGGCAAGCCCATATACCCGCGCAACGAGAACCAGTGCCGTCTGGTAGAAGAGTTCAAGAAAAATGATATGCTCTTCGCTGTGGGCCCTGCAGGAACGGGAAAGACCTATATGGCCATTGCTCTTGCCGTGCGCGCGCTCAAGAATAAGGAGATAAGAAAGATTATATTGAGCCGCCCTGCGGTGGAAGCCGGCGAGAAGCTGGGTTTCCTTCCCGGAGATATGCGCGACAAGATAGACCCTTACCTTCAGCCACTTTACGACGCCCTCGAGGATATGGTGCCTATGGCAAAGCTAAAGGAGTATATGGAGATGAACGTAATACAGATTGCTCCTCTCGCCTTTATGCGTGGCCGCACACTGAACGATGCTATTGTAATTCTCGACGAGGCACAGAACACAACTCCGCAGCAGATAAAGATGTTCCTCACCCGTATGGGTAACAACACCAAGATGATTATCACAGGTGACCTCACACAGATTGACCTGCCGCAGCAGCAAAGTTCGGGTCTTGTACAGGCAACCAGAATTTTGAAAGATGTAAAGGGAATTGGTTTCGTAAACCTCTGCAAGAAAGACATCGTGCGCCACAAACTCGTAACACGCATTGTAGATGCATATGAGAGCTACGAAAAAGAAGAAAAAAGAAGAAAAACAGAATAAATAAAAAATAATACAGATATGGCAAAAGCATTGACCAACACCGAGTTTCACTTTAAGAAACAGAAAAGCGTATACCACGGAAAAGTACGCGATGTATATGATATTGACAACGACAAGCTCATTATGGTAGCAACCGACCGCATTTCGGCGTTCGACGTTGTATTGCCCAAGGGTATCCCCTTCAAAGGACAGGTTCTCAACCAGATTGCAGCGACCTTCCTCGACGCTACAGCCGACATTGTTCCCAACTGGAAGCTCGCTACCCCCGACCCCATGGTTACCGTAGGTCTCAAGTGCGAAGGTTTCAAAGTGGAGATGATTATACGCGGTTACCTCACCGGCAGCGCGTGGAGAGAGTACAAGAACGGCTGTCGTTCACTCTGCGGTGTTGCATTGCCCGAGGGTATGCGTGAGAACGAGAAGTTCCCTACTCCCATTATCACCCCCACAACAAAAGCCGATGCCGGCCACGACGAGAACATCTCAAAAGAGGAGATTATCGCTCAAGGCATCGTGAGCAAGGAGGATTATGAGTTGATGGAAAAATACACCTACGCACTCTTTGAGCGTGGTTCACAAATGGCTGCCGAGAAGGGCCTCATACTCGTTGATACAAAGTACGAGTTCGGCAAACGCGATGGCAAAATCTACCTCATCGACGAGATTCACACCCCCGACTCTTCACGTTACTTCTACGCCGAGGGTTACCAGGAGAAGTTCGAGAAGGGCGAGGCACAGAAACAGTTGTCAAAAGAGTTTGTACGCCAGTGGCTCATTGAGAACGGCTTTATGGGACGCGAGGGCGAGCAGGTTCCCGAAATGACCGACGAGTATGTAAACAGCGTATCGGAGCGTTACATCGAGCTCTACGAGCACATCGTTGGCAAGCCCTTCGTAAAAGGCGAGACCGACCACATCGACGACCGCATCAAGCAGAACATAAAAGATTATCTCGGTTGCTAAAAAGCAACACTGTTAATCACCAATTTTAAAGGTTGTGCCGGATTCGGCACAACCTTTAAAATTGGTGATAATATAGATATTGACCCAAATTGCGATAACCCGGTGTTTGTGTCATTTCGAACGTATGTGAGAAATCTCAATATTGTTTTAGAGATCCCTCGTCGCTACGCTCTGTCGGGATGACATTAACAAAGAAATCCTGAGGCAACTGCTATATTGTTACTTTAAAATTTACTACCCAAAATGAAAAAAGAGTACGGAATAATAGGTTTCCCCTTGGGACAATCGGCTTCGCCGGCGTTTTTCAATAAGAAATTCGAGAACGAAGGCATCAACGCCGAGTATATACCTTTTGAAATTGAAAGCATAGAGCAACTGCCCGAAATTCTCAAAGCCCACCCCACTCTGCAAGGCTTTAACGTAACCATACCTTATAAATTACAGGTAATGGATTACCTCGAAGGCTTGAGCCCCGCAGCCGAGGGCATACAGGCTGTAAACGTGGTAAAGATTGAGCGCGATGCCGACGGCACACCGCACCTCTACGGGCACAACAGCGATGTGATAGGCTTCACACGCTCGCTCGAACCGCTTGTTAAAGGCAAGCACACAAAAGCCCTTATACTGGGTACCGGCGGTGTATCTAAAGCCGTAGCCTACTCGCTCACGCAGCTTGGCATTGAGTACATTTTTGTATCGCGCAAGGCGAGCGACAACGCCATAGCCTACGAACAGCTCACCGCAGAGATTATGCAAAGCCACACACTCATAATAAACTGCACACCGCTTGGAATGGTCGGTCACGGAGTAGACCTCTGCCCCGAAATACCATATGAGCAGTTGAGCGAGAATCACCTGCTCTACGACATTGTCTACAACCCCGAGAACACCCTATTCCTGCAAAAAGGCGCGGCTCAAGGCGCCACCACTAAGAGCGGCTACGAAATGTGGTACCTTCAAGCCCTTGCCTCGTGGGAGATTTGGAATAAATGATAAGACATTTATTGGACAACATCACCAATAAAAGTAAAAAGCGCTCACTCCTAAATTTAGAAGTGAGCGCTTAACTTATAACAGCATATCAACTATTGCCAATAAACCTTTTTTCATAATTTTTAAAAAGTTCATAATATAGCTTCATATTAGGCAACTCCCAAAATTTAGAAACAGTAGCAGGTTCTGCATCCAAATTATATATTTTAGCACCTTCTATTGCCAATAAAAAAGGAGAATGCGTTGCAATAATAAATTGACAGCCAAAAAAACGAGCCGATTCTTTAATATACTGCGCAAGTTTCATTTGCAACTCACACGACAAACTATTTTCAGGCTCGTCAAGAATATACAACCTATCAGGTACAATGTTATCTATAAACTTCATAAATCCAGTTTCGCCATTTGAATATGAGGGTACTACTTCTCCTAAATTCTCACGAACATACTGTTGACACGACTGGCGTTTAGCTCTCTGGTAACGCCTTAGTTCATCTACCCCTTCTCCAGTCTCAAAATTTATATGGGTTATGCGAGAAGTGCGTTCATTCATCCAGTTTTGTATTGTATCATCACGATGCACTCTCACCCGCCCATTCCTCTGACGAATATCAAGCATATATTTAAAAATATCGTCACTGGTTATCAGCGTTGCGCAATCTTTCAAATTCAAGACATATTCATCAAAGTCCCCAATCTCATAGTCGCACATATCCATATACTCACTATAGAAATCCCCTTTGTTATATGCCGAGCTACGGGCCACCTCCAACTTATTAGCAATCGCATTTAAAGCCGTTGACTTGCCAGAACCATTTCCGCCATAAAGCAATGTTATCTCGTCAAAATCCAAAGAATGCAACCCTCTTATAGAAAGAGTCTTAAAAGGATATACAGACTTCATACTATACGGATTTTCACGATAATAGGCAGCCAAGAAATTATCTTCTTCTTCAAAAGTAGGAAAACTGAAACTATCTAAAAATATCATAAGATTTTCGAATGTAAGGACTAAACATTTTGCCTAATAAAATATCAACCCTCGTACAATAAAAATATTTACAGATAACCGTGTTTTTTCTCCTTCAATTCGGGTGCGTACTCTTTTTCGACATCAGCCTCAAAATGGCGGTTAATGACATCGGCAAAAGTCTTGGCAATGGCAATGCGTCGTGAATCCCACAAAGTAGCACTCCAGGCAAAGCGCACAATTATATTATTGCGGCAGCCCTTACCCTCCTCAAATTTACGGACATAAAGGTTTTCCACTGCTGTGTTGTGATACCTCTGGTGGTCCGACTCCATACCATACTCCTCCTTCAATTCCGCAGTAATATCATCGTAGAAAGAACGATAAGCAGCAATATCCTCTACAACAAGATTTTCACCTTCGAAACTCTCGTCACCCTTTTTGCCACCAATAGCAAAGTGGAATTTTGTAGGATATTCAGGTTCATTGGCACCACTTGAAATAAGTGAGGTAATTGTCCAGCTACCCTCGCGCGAGGTAAGACGCTCCAAGTCCTCCATATACAACGGCAGGTTCTCCTCGTGGTTATAACGGTCGGCAAACGTATAGTATGATTTGTAAGGACGCAACACACCAATTTCACGGCTTATGTAGTTAAATCCACCAATCAACGCCAGATAATAGAAGAAGTTGCCCACACAAGGATCCACAAGACTCGAGGGAGATATTATAGTCACCTTTGAACCGCGGTCAATGCAATAACCATAAGGCCTGTTATTTGGAAAATGTTCCACTGCAAGCTTGTCCTGTGGATGCTCGTCTATGGTCTGTGTTGCAGCAACGTTTATCAAACGGAAATTACAGGAATCCTCAACAGCATCCAAAATTTCATTCACCGTCATACCCATTCGAGCCTGTATCTCTATGATTGACAAATAAGGAGGCACCACCTGATAACCGGTCGGGCGGTCGAGTTTGCGTTCAAAGGCCAGGTTAAGTTTTTTGGTATTTTTCAAGATTGTATTTCTCTTCTGCTCATCCTCCATAGCCTCGGAAAAACCGGCACCAATAAGACCGGCAGGAACGGCAAAAAGAGCAATTCCAAGCAAACCAATAATACACGCAATTAGCCTACCGGGGAAAGTAACGGGCGGTGTATCGGCAAAGCCGCCGGGGTCTCCCACATATTGGGCAAAAGCCCACACAACAGACTTGAAACCATTGTCATACACATCGGGCTGTGCCGCGTGTTCATAGAAGAACAGCACAAAGGAGAGCATCAATGTAACAATAACAAGGAACTGCAGCGACACCCACATCTCCTGGGCCTTTGAAGTAATGGCAGTCTGCAACAGGCGGAACGAGTGCATATAGCGGAACACACGTAAAAGACGCAACACACGCAAAGTCTTCAGCGCCGAATAAGGCAATGGGAAGAACATTGCCACATAAAAAGTATATGTCGAAAGAATATCGACCATTCCATAGAAGGTGAAGCAGTAACGCACCCTGCCCCAAAAGCCCTTGTACTTTTCGTCAATCAGGTCGGCAGCCCAAATACGCAATGTAACCTCAATGGTAAATGCTATTACCGTAACAATGTCTATCACAGAGAGCACCTTCTCACAAAGAGGCCCCACATTGAACGTTGCCAGGAATACCGAAAGAGTACTTATTACTATAAGAGCTATAATCACATAGTCGGGAATATTTTCCCATTGCTTGGTACGCAAGTCGTTGTCAAAGACGCGCGCAAGCTGTTTCTTGATTTTTTCTACTCGTGTCATTTACTTATTTCATTTATTACAAATTCCACAGCCTTTATTATTGTATCGAGTAGCATTGATGGTTTCCCCTCTGTTACCGGTAGCTGTCCTGTATAGAACGGCAAGTGAACGAACAGCACCTTCATTCCCGGTCTCTCACCACAAAGTTGCAATGCCTCGTAATAAATACGGTTGCACACATAGAGCCCGGCACTGTTGGACACCTTTGCGGGAATCCCCTGTTCCTCCACAGCCCTGCACAGAGCCTTGACATCCACGTTTGTAAAGAGAGCCGCCGCACCATCAATGGAGATTGGCTCCTCGTCTGCAATGTATCCGTCATTGTCGGCAGCCGCAGCATCCATCATATTTATTGCAATGCGTTCCAGCTTAATATAATCTATACTGGCAGCCTGTCCAAGCATTACAACCGCAGCGGGGTTGCACTCATCTACCGCATCGCGCAACGCCTTAGCTACGCCGGCAAAGCTCACCGGCATCTGCTTAAGAACCACATCCATCCCAAAAAAGTCCTGGGTAGCTACCTTTTCGGCAACCACCCACGACGAATTCTCATTGTATTTTCCAAACGGCTCAAAGCCTGTCAATAGGATTCGCATTACTTCCACTCACCTTTTTTAAACCCATTCTTCTCGCCATAAGAGTTAAGACCGGAAAGTGTCATATCGTCAAAACTGCCCGATGTATAATATCTTCCACCCTCAACTTTTGAGTAACATATTTGGCAGTAGAGACCAAAAACCGTATCAAACTCTTTCTCCAAAGATTTTACTTTCTTGTTGCCGGAGATAGAAATATCGCCACCCGAATCGACTCTGCGAACAGAAGCCAATGTCTTGTCACCAGGTATTCGGGTTATTGTTTCTCCTTTTGCTACCTGCTGACGGGCATAGCTATAATATATACCTAATCTTAGATAAGGGAACTTTCTATTAAACTCCTTACAAAGAGTCTCAATCTTCTTATTACCAGTTACGGAAATCTCATTATTTTTAACAGCAGGTTTTGCAGTTGCCTTCGCTTCAGTGGTTTTCTTTGCAGCAGGTTTTGCAGCAGTTGTCTTCTTGGCAGCAGGTTTTGCAACTGTTGTCTTCTTCGTAGTAGTTGCCATAATAGTTGATAGTTATAAGTATACTTATAAGTTTTAGTTTATGCTATATTTGGTGGTATAGTACACTGTATTCGGCACAACAGCTTCCACCTCCACCCACAGATAGTTGGTGTAACGCACACGCTCATTCTCGAAACCAAGATATATGGTCTTTGCGCCATTTGTAGGGATGCGGCCATTGCACGACTGAGTGCCTACTGTTGAATAATCCACATCATAAGCAAGCTGCGAAACAGGCTTTGTTCCATCCTGGAACTGCTTAGCCGCAGCCTGTTTGCGGAACACATACATACTGCAGTAAGCATCCTCGTCGCGTATGGGGCGGTTATCGTCGAGCAAGGTATTGAGCAATCCATTGCTCGATGTCTTTTCATAAAGAGGGAGACCCAAGAATTTCACGCGCGAATAAGAACGCGACAGGTTATCGTGGAACTGTCCATCCTCGGAACGGTTGCTCTCACTTGTAGCAATACGCATTGTATAAAGGAGGTCTGTTGTACCGGCAGGCAGCGGCACTGCCACCAAAGCCTTCGCATTTCCCGAGAATGCAGCTTTAAGCTGGCCACGGAGGGTAAACTTGCGTGGCTCCTCAAAACATTTTCGCATAATTACACCGGGAACACCCTTTGCACCAATATCACCCTTCTTGCACTCCACCTGCTCGGTATATATTGTAGGGCGGCTGTATATATCCTCTGCTTTCACAGGCCTGTAGCTCATTACCACACTCACATACTGCTTTCCCTGCGGCGCAATCTCCATAAGATATATTCCAGTGTTGCGCACAGTGAACGAGTCGGTAATCTCACTCTTCTTGAAGGATTTCAGCAACTCTTCGGTGTCGGAATTATAAAGTTTTGCAGTAAGCACTTTCGACGACTCAATATTATAGAAAAGTTTCTCCCCCTTCTTTAGATAGATGGGATAATAAGCATTTTCGGTAAAGAGCTTATCCTCGATATTTACAACCTTTATATCTCCGGTAGAGATAAGGAAAGACTCGGCAATCCCGAGGGCGCGTTGCTGATACTCCTCCATACGGGCCTTCAGAGAATCGCAATGCTCCAGCGTTGCAGCATTCATTCCATTGTCGTTATAACTGTACTTTACCCCCTTCGCCTTTACAAGCAATAATGCAATATTCTCCTGTGTGGGAGCTGCAATAACCTCTTCAAACATTTTCTCGAGGCTCTCAACCTCACGCAAGGCCATGTCATAACGATAAGCCTCACGTTCCGACAGTTTCACGCTGCCATCGTCGTAGCCACCATTGCCCACAGAACCACCGCAGCTGCAAAATACCACCAGCAGACAAGCCAAAGCTACAATTCCAAGAAACTTCATCTTCATTTAGTGCATTGTTTCATTAAATTTCTCTCAAAAGCCTTTCAGCCTCTTTGAGATTACCCGCATCAATAGCATCGCCCACAAGCTCTCCATTTGGGCCGCAAGCAAGTGCAAGAGACGCAATCACCAAGCAAGGCAATAACTTAAACCACCTCATCATTTTCTCTTTTTACCGGTAATAGCACCCAATATTGCACCACCGATTTTGCGTTCCAAGCCCTGCTTTGTAAGAGGAATACCCGTTTTTTTAGCAATCTTCTGCTTTACCGCAGTAACACCCAAGGCACGCTTGAGCGAGAATGAAAGACCGAATTTCATAGTATCAAATACGTTTAATTATTATGGATACAAGATATATGGCACAAGGCCACATTGCAATACTCCACGCATAACCCAGCACTGCTGTTACTGTAAAAGAAAAAAGTTGATTTTTCGACTTTGCCCAAAACCAACGCGGTGGAATATCGAGCCCATAAGCCAGTCGCCCAAAGAACAAGCCTGCAACAAACATCAGTGCAGCAATTACGAGAACATAAAAATCCTCATACACCACACACCCACACAGCCCCAACAAGCCAATAAGGTTTATTGTAGGAGCAAACAGGTTTATTATGTATGCTAAAAATAATATCATATACCATTACTTGCAGCGACGCAGTGAATCCTTGGCACTCTCAATCTGTCGTTTAAGATACTCAATCTGGTTATCGTGACGTGCTGCCGCATCAATTTTGCTCTTGCGGTAACTTGCCTTTGACGAAGGCGAAGTTGCACTCTTAATCCAACGTGAATAATTATCATTATCACGTTTCTTGGCCTCTCTCTCCCTCTCAATTGACGCACGAAGGTCAATAATTCTCTTTTTGTAATACTCTTTACTCATAGTTATAAGTTCTTAAAATGTTATAGTGATATGCAGGGCAGCCAAGCCCTGCATACCTTAATACGGGTTTTAACGATTATTTACCTGCAGCAACAAGAGTAATATCGTTGTCGGCAAGCTTGCTGTCGTCAGCGTTAGCTACCTGAACACCAATACCGTAGAGCTCGGCAATCTTCTTCTCGAAGTTACCAACGCGGAGGTTGCCACCTACAGTAAGCTCACCACCAGTCTTACCCTCGGCACGGAGTGAAGCAAGTGTTGCATCATCGTCAGCCATAGCACCCTTGCAAGTAACGCTCTTGTACACGCGCAATGTGCTACCAAAGTTCTTTTTGAAGTTCTCTTTCAAGGTCTTGACCTTCATACGGCCATCCAATTTAAATTCTGCCATAATGTTTTAAGTTTTTAATGGTTAATAAATGCTCTTATTTCTTATGTCCGTAAATTCTTGCAAATTCAAAAAACTTATACAACAAAGAGTTTTTCTTCAAATATGTAAGTTTACTCAAATCTACCTTTTCAATATTAAAGTACTCACTTGATTCTTCGGTTACGTTTTGTGCTTTGAATATGTTTATAGTGGCTATATACTCCTCACGCGACAAAACCAGGGAGAGATTGCCTCGACGAATCTTGCCCACGAACCACAGGAAACGATCGAGCAAGTCGTAGTTAACTTCTTTGCAATCTATCTTATCTATTAGCAGGTTTATCGCTTTAACATACTCTACCATTGTCCTGTCACCAACTACTTTTCCATTTTCACTATGTATGAGTTTGGGCTTATCTTTTCCAAAACCACAAAAGTGCCAAACTAATGGATATATTTCGCAAGCAATAGAGTCATAGATAGGGAATTTGAAATTGGTTTCAAAGTATGCATACTTGCTTATAAGGGAGATAGCAACACCTTTGTCGGCACCACCTTTACCAATTCCATAGCATTCAGAAAATAGGTTTTTACACACGATATTTCCTTTATCGTCTCTCTCCTCGTAGTCAAAAAGATGCACTTTTTGCTCAGGTGCAGCAGCAAAATCAAGGAACATCTGTTCTAACTTACCATCTTTCCCGCCCGACAGTTTAAACAAAGCCGTAGCCAACTCATCGAGGGCATAGTAGCGACGACTCATCTGAGTAGAGTACATACTATCAATGAGTGTAAGACGAACAAGGATGTCTGTTTTGCTCACTTCCTTGATGCTTTTAAAGACCTTTGATATAGCCCCTTTATCTTCTGAAAATCCAGATTTGTAAACATCCTTTTTCGCAAGGAGATTAAATACATCTTGCACCTCTTTGAGGTGAGTCGCTGCATCCTTAGCTGATATGTCTTTTAACTTTGCCACCATTCTAAATTTTGTGAGTTATAAATAAAGCTGCATAAAGCGAATAACCCTTTTATGAAAACAATTTGTTTTTTAGTGATATGCAGGGCAACCAAGCCCTGCATACCTTAATACGGGTTTTAACGATTATTTACCTGCAGCAACAAGAGTAATATCGTTGTCGGCAAGCTTGCTGTCGTCAGCGTTAGCTACCTGAACACCTATACCGTAGAGCTCGGCAATCTTCTTCTCGAAGTTACCAACGCGGAGGTTGCCACCTACTGTAAGCTCACCACCAGTCTTACCCTCGGCACGGAGTGAAGCCAATGTTGCATCATCGTCAGCCATAGCACCCTTGCAAGTAACGCTCTTGTACACGCGCAATGTGCTACCAAAGTTCTTTTTGAAATTCTCTTTCAAGGTCTTGACCTTCATACGGCCATCCAATTTAAATTCTGCCATAATGTTTTAAGTTTTTAATGGTTAGCCAAAAAGTTATAAATTTGTAGTTATACAATATTAAAGTCATTATTTAATACTCGCCGCGTGCAGCCTGGCCAATGGTTATCTCATTGGGAACGAGTTTGGCACCGCTCTTGTCTTTTATCTGCACGGTTACACCAAAGTTTGTGTCGAAGAGTTTCTCGGCATCACCCACCTTCATACTTGCCTTAATCTTGAGGCCATCGGCTGTGCTTTTCACATCCTTTGTGGTCTTCTTGTTGAGAGCAGCGAGGGTAAGCTCACCATCGGCTATCTGCACACCTTTGTAGAATACAAGGGTTAGGTCGAATGCCTTCTTAAAGTCGGCCGAAATAGTTTTGAGCTTCTTCTGAGGAGCTACAGTGAATTCTGCGTTCTTGAAACTGTCCAAAATGTTGTTTAAAAGTCCCATAGTGTCTGTCTTGTTTGTTAATTATATTATATGTATTTGTCGAAAATAGATGTGTTTCCCATCACTATATAGTGGGCTATCAACATTAGAAGGCCACCAATAAGCGATACAACAATTGAAACTATTACTACGCTAAAGAGTCTTTTTATGAGGAACCATACTATCCATATGAGCCCTGTCAAAAACAATACTGCGCCAATATCAAAAAGTATCATAGTAATTTTATATATGTTTGGTTATGTGTGTGCCCCGGTAAGGTTTCACTCTTGCCTGGGGCTATTTGTGATTAAAACAACTTCTTAAAATTCAATCTGGAGTTCGGGTTCCTCTTTTACAAGGTCGGCAAGCATAAGCACTGCGCGTGAGTCGTTGATACCAAGTGCCGAAGCTATTGCGAGTACATTCTCTACCTCTTCTTCGCCAAGGATGCCATTGACAATTACTACCTGAAGAACTGCCTGAAGCAACATTTCGGCCTCTTCCTCCTCCACTTCGGCCGAATGCTCAAGGATGTAAACGTTTACCTCTTCCTCGCTCATAGGCTCAATGAGGGCAAGTTCACTGTCCACTGCTGCTGCAAATTCGTCGGCATTAAGTTCAAAGGCGTCGGCAATCTCGCCTACAGCAATTTTCTCTGCTTCGTCGTACTGGCCGTCGGCCCATATTGATGTTGCCACCAAAGCGGCAATATGTTTCATTTCTGTATTCATAATAGTAGTCAAAATGTTACTTAAACCATCTTTTAATTCTGTTTTTGAGGCTGTTCTTTTCGGCACGTGCCTTTGCCATACGCTCAGCAATAGCTTTTCCCTCTTTGGTACGTTTGTCAACTGTACCGTCTTTTGTTTTTTTAACTGCCATAACTTT
This sequence comes from Bacteroidaceae bacterium, assembly GCA_045647885.1. Lineage (GTDB taxonomy): Bacteria > Bacteroidota > Bacteroidia > Bacteroidales > Bacteroidaceae > HGM04593. The sequence goes on along the minus strand of JAZRMX010000026.1, from coordinate 60,554 downwards.
AAGTTTTTTAATATTACTCAATAATAATGAATTCTGTACGACGGTTAGCCTCGAGGTTGTTCTCGTCAATGGGCTCTGAAGAACCTTTTCCCTCGGACTGGAGGCGTGCGGGGTCAACTCCACGACCTACAAGGAAGTCTACTGCAGCCAGTGCGCGCTCCTCGGAAAGTTTCTGGTTGAACGCAGGGTCGCCCTCTGAAGAGGTGTGGCCTACGATGCGCAACTTAACCTCGGGGTGCTTTGCCATCTCCTTGGCAAGGTCGTGAAGAACAAACTTGGCATCGTCGGAAAGGTCGGCTTTGCCGGCAATGAATGTTGCTGCGTTGAAGTCTTTTTCAATCTCCTCAATGCGCTCTACATATACAATTTTTTCAACCTCAACAATCTTCTCTACCTCTACAACCTCGGGTTTGCGGGTTGCAAAGAATATTGCGAGACCAAGAGCAAGCAAAAGAAGAATGAGAAGCCACAACCACAGGAAGCCTTTTTTCTTCGAGGGTACAGGGGGAACATAGCCGTTGAGGTATTCGAGACGGAAACCACCCTTTTTGCCTCCTTTGTCGGCTGCCTCGAACTTGGCAACAACTATATCGTAAGCACGTGCGTGAGCAACAATACGCTCAAAGCTAGGCTTTGTCCACAACTGTACAACTGCAACTTTTTTACCATCACCTGTGGTAATCACTTCATCATCACTCTTAAAGTAACCATTCCAATTGTTCGATCCTTTCTCGTCGGCATAAATGAAGTTCTCTTTTACACCGGAATCTGGGTTTAGTGAGTTTGGGAATGCCTTACGCAAGTCTTCTAATGTCGCGTGGGGGTACATTACCATGTATGCGTGAGCAATACCCAATGCTGTACGGTTTTGAGCTTTACCATAAACTCTAACCTTTGCCGATGCACTTTCAAGAGCACTCACCTCTACATTGGGACCGGCCTCGGCTGTTGCAGGAGTCTCAATAGCGTGGGCGTGACCGCTTGTTGCCGATGAGGTTGTTGCTGCTCCCATAAGTGTTGCTGCATCGTCGGCAAATTCTGTATCGTCGGCGTTGGCAACTTGAACACCAATACCGTAGAGTTCGGCAACTTTCTTCTCAAAAGTCGCAACCTTCATATTTCCCTTTACATTAAGTTCACCACCCGAGTATCCTTCGGCACGGATTGAAGCAAGTGTTGCATCGTCACTCGCCTGCTCACCTTCGCACGCAATATTTGTATATACGCGGAGTGTAGCTCCGAAATTTGCCTTAAATTCGGCTTTGATGGTCTTTACTTTTGTACGTCCATCCAAAATAAAATCTGCCATAATAGTAATATTTGTAAGTTTTTTTAATTAATGCTTCAATTACTCAACTGTGGGAGCTTCAACGGTTGCGCTATCGGCAGCAACAACATCTTCGGGTGCTGTAGCAGTTGCTATACTGTCGGTGGCAACGGCTTCGGTTTCTGCAGCTATGGTTTCTTCAGGTGAGGTTGTTTCCTCGGCAACCTCTTCGGGTGCTGCAGCAGGCTCTGTGAGGGTTACATTCACTACAGAGAATCCAAAGTTGTTGAACAATGCTGTGATGCGTTCTTTACCCACCTTGTTGGCACGCTGCAAGAGGTTGCTGTTGAGCGCATTGTTGAGGGTGTGCTCTCTACCCTTTGACTGCATAGCTACAATCTCGTCGTGTTCCCACTTGCCGGTCTCTACAAATATCTTGTAGTCCGACGGGTTACTTATTACATCGAACACTTGGGGAGCAGGTAGTTTGATATCTATGGTATCGCCTCTTACAATAAGATCTTGCTCTCCCAAAGCCGAGAGGTCGAAGCCTGCACGCACGGAACCTTTTACGGTTATCACCACCTCGTAGTTCACGGTATCTACTTTTGAAGAGAAGAAACTTTTCTCCTCGCCTAATTTCTCGTTTTTGATTACATACTCCTCATAGTAACAAGCTGTTGTAAACTCCGATATTTTACGTACTTTTTCTACTACATTAGCAGTCTTCTCAATCTTGGGAGCGCCACCGAAGATATTGTTGTAGTCCCACCCAAACGGGTTAACAACCAAAAATGTTGTTAAGGAACCAACAAGCAATATTATACCTATAATAACCGGTAACTGTGCGAATATGGGGGTTGCAACTCCACCCATAACTGCACCACCGACAGACGTTGCTGTACCTACGACATTGGCAACTTTTGATGCTGTATCGGCAATTTTTGTAACATTATCGGCAATTTTAGTAGTTGCATCGACAACATTGGATACTTTGCATTCTTTATTGTCGTCACTTGTTTGTGAAGGGCTGGGTGTAGAGGGTTCTTCGCCCGAAGAAGCAACACCCATTTTGTCAATAACAGCTTCTGTTGCTTTATCTACAGCTTTGTCCACAACTGTCTCTGCTGCTTTTTCAATCTTTTCTTTTGCGCTTTCTGCAACTTTACTCACAGCACCACCAACAACTTTTTTGGCTATTTTATCAAACATGCTCATAACTTATTTTTTTACAGTTGTAGTATCTTTGAAACATACATTTATATTTTCGAATTGGCAGTGAGCAAGCAACATTGTAAAAAAGTCGGTTGCATTCTTTTTTGCGTCCTCAATAATACCAATTGTTGATGCATCGGAGAGGATTGCAGCCTCGCCCTGCTTAAGAAGTTCGTTACGCTCTTCGGTGTTATAACCATCGCGCATACCGCTCACTTTTGAGTATTCGAGTTTCACCTGGTCGGCAGGCATATTAAATGCCAACACTTTGGGATAAGGGAGATTTAAAGTTACGTTTTTACCATTATTGGTGATTTCAACATCCTCCTTTGAAAAATCTTTCAAATTGATGCCGGCTTTCATTGTAGCCTTGCAAGAGAACACAATTTTTCTGTCTCCGAACTTGAAGAGAGAATTGTCGTTGGCAATAATCAGCTTTGTAATGGTGTATTCCACAGTACCAATCTGTGACATATCCTCCATTTTACCAAAAGCCTCTTCCACCATTTTGGCTTTAGGGTTGCAAGCAGCGAGCAGCACTCCAAGAAATAGAATTAAAGAAATGTTTTTCATAATATCACGGTTTAATATAGACTCTTTAACTTTAGCAAACCGCGACTTTGACCTTATTGTACGGACATAAAGAAAGCGCAGGTTGTTGGTCTTTTTTCCGCTGATAGGTCCTAGGAAAACCGTGATAAAGAAAAAAGCAACAGCCTACGCCAATAGCGCACGCATATATATGCGCGACACATTGCGACAGGGCTTGCGATTCTCTTATCGATAATGAATTTCCTAGGTTCATCAGCGAGAATGGCAAACACTCGCGTGTTTATCAGTATTTTCAGCAAATTAATATTAAAAAAAACACACACGCAAGAAACGCCCCGTTTTTTTAATCGGCTATTGCTTTTTATATATATTTACTCCTCCATTTTTTGTCTATTGCAAAGATATACGCATTAAACAATAATAGAGTTTGTCTTTTTTTGTCATTTACATTAAATATGCTACTTTTCGTAACCTACGGACTTTAGGAACCGCCCTAAATATTCGTTTTTCAGAGATGTTTCGTAGGCAGTGAGGTGGGCAAGATGTTCCGACGGCACATTGCCCTCATTCCATATATCCATACAAGAACTTTTAACCATAAAGGATGAGCAAACGTCGGGGTATTTGCTTCGAGTAAGCGGCTGCTCATTTTTCAAGGAGTCGTGTATTTGGTTATAGGCTGTTTCAACACGACTCCTTATTATGTTCTTTACAGAGTCCACATAGGCTATCTTTTGTGCCTCACGCGCATTGTTCTCTTCGATAATGCGCTGTTGCTGCTGAAGGTGCTGCTGCGTGCCGGCAAGTTCATTACTCACGCGCATATACATAAACAGTGGCAAAAGGGCCAGCAATAACAAAAGGAGAACTGCGAACGCATAGCAAGGATAATGATAACGACTCACTGCGCGTTGCAGAGCTTCGGCATTGGAGTAACGTTTCTCCTTATTTATATATAGGCAACGCGAAACCACACGCGAGTAATGTCGCCCGGGGAAGAGCTCTTTGATTATCAAGCCCAGCGAGTATATATCGCTGCGCGCATCCACCTCCCTTGTCTGCGAAAGCAGCTCGGGCGAGGCATAAAGCGGTGTGCAGCCAAGCGTGCGAGAAAGGTAGTAGGCGTCGCTGTCGGCTATGCCGAAGTCTATGAGTTTAACATCATTATCGGCACGGGTTATCATTATATTTTCGGGCTTTATATCGTTGTGCACAAGACCACTCCTGTGTATGTATGCCACAGCCTGCAACAACTGCCCCAGTACTCTGCGGCGCATTGCAAGGGAAGGCTTTTCGGCAAGAAATTCCTTTAAATTGCGCCCGTCGATATACTCCATTACTATACCCGACCCCACTATGGTGGAGGGTTCATAAGTGAATACACTTACAATATGGGGATGCGCCCTACCTATGGAAAGTTCATACTCGCGCTTGAGCATAGAAAGAGAACGGGCATCGCCACTTTTTGGAGTTTTTATAATGAAATATTTTCCGGCCTTGCGCACACGATAAAGCATTGCAGAGGATGTGGCTGCATAAATTTCGGGTGAGTTGTATGTTGTTGAAAAATCGAGCTGAGCACTCACCGGGGTAAGTGTGTCGCTACCGGATACTGTTTCTTTCATCTTTTACAAACTATAATTGCGCTTTTTATTAAAAAAAATTGACGCCGTTCAAATATAAGGGTTATTTTTGTAAAAAACATAAAGTATATGAATATAAAAAGTGACGCGCCACAAATGGAGGCTTTGCGCAAAAGCATTGAGGAGCTGATTGGGGGAAGCACATCGCACACCTTCTTTATCAAATTGCAGAAGACTATAGAAGAAAGGTTGAAAGAGCGCATTTCAGTGAGCACGCTCGAGAGAGTGTGGGGCTACTCCACTCGCAAAGGAGCCAGCATTTCTGTAATGATTCTGAACATTATCTCGCAGCTAACCGGTGCGAAAGATTGGAACGACTTTTGTGCAAAAACAAAAGAGGAGAAAAAAGGAGAATCAGAAGTTTTTGTGAGCAGCGAAGCCATCGTTTGCAGCAACCTTGCCCCCGGCACAAGGGTCAAAATTGGCTGGTTGCCCGACAGGTTGTGCGAAATTGAGCATACAGGCAACGGGCGTTTCGTGGTTGTAAACGCACTTAATTCAAGTATAAAAGCCGGGGATGAATTTTCGTGCTCAATTATAGAAAAAGGAAAGCAGCTATATATCGACAATATTATGTGCAACGGCAACCCGCTCAACAACGACGGGGTTACGCGCTATGTGGTGGGAAAGAACAATGGCATAACCATTGCCGAGATTTTATAGACAGAAACGGACAACCCGCTGGTTGTCCGTTTCTGTCTATTTTATATGTGGGCTACCACATTGCGGTTGCTCTCATACGCGCTCCCTACTCTATCCTCTGGCTCACCTCGTCCACACCCTCTATTTGAGAGACATTCGCGATAACTTCCTGAAGTTCTGCCGACGAATGCACCGAGAAGATTACGGAGCAGTTTACAATTTCGTCGTGGCACTCGGTGTGAAGATGCAACAGCGACAGTTTAAGTTTGTTCGTGATACAATCGATAAGGTCTATGAGCAGGTGATAGCGGTCTACCGCCACGATGTTCACGTTTACGGGATAGAGGAAATCGGCATCCTCTTCAAAATTTACAGCAACAATATCGTCGCCACGTTGCGATGCAAGGCGTATGGCCGACTTACAGTCGCGACGATGCACCTTTATATTGCCTTTTTCATCGACAAAGCCTATAACCTCGTCACCGGGAAGGGGGTGGCAGTTCTCGCAACGCTCGTAAGGGAGTTTGCGCTGTTTGTTAAGTATGCGGTTAAGGTGCGATTTTGCTTTGTAGGTGGAAACGTGCTGCAACCAGTCGCGTTTGGGTTCAACAGCCATATTTTGACCTATCTCCACACAATCGCCACGTTTCAGTACGGTTTTCACAGAACAGAGGGTGCCGTTTATGCGTGCATACTGGGCGTGCGCGCCAAGCTCGCTGTGTATTTCAAATGCAAAATCGAGTGCGGTTGCTCCTGTGGGCAGAATGATGCAATTACCCTTGGGGGTGAAGACCATTATATCATCGTTATAGAAAGAGGATGTTACGCCTTCCATATATTCCACCTCCTTGCCGTGGTGGGCAATATCCTGCAAGAGGAGCTTGAATTTTTCGAGCCAATTGGTGATGTTCGTTTCGGTACTTTCGGCCACACAACCGAACTGCGACTTGCGAACCATACGCTCCGAAGATATGTGAACCTCTTCCCACACTCCTTGCTCGGTGAGCAACTTCACGTGGAAACTTTGATAGCCGTTCTCTTTGGGAGAATCTATAAAATTGGCTACAGAGCCCGGTTTCTCCTTAAAGCGATCGGTGAGCATGGAGTATATTCTCAGGCTCATATCCTTCTCGGAGTAGTCGTGGGTATTGGGGTATATTATGCGGAGATAGAATTTTCCTTCAACGTGGCGGAAATCGCAGCCCGATGCGTGCATTTTCTTCCAGGTACTGTACGGGCCACGGCAGCATATTTCGGTGCGGCCCATATATATGCCATTGTTCTGCAACATCTGCTCCACTGTTTGCATAAAGGCCTTGAGGGCGGCCTCTTTCTTTGCCTGTTCCTCAACGAGCAGTTTGTCGAGAAGGGCATATTCGCGCGGACAGCGGTAACGGAACGAGAGGTTCTCAAGCTCGCGCTTGATGTGGTAAAGTCCCAAACGATGGGCAAGAGGGGCATAGAAGTAGTCGGTCTCTCCGGCAATCTTCATCTGTTTGTCGGGGCGCATACTGTTGAGTGTGCGCATATTGTGCAAGCGGTCGGAGAGTTTTATGAGAAGGGCACGGATGTCGTAATGTATGGAGTCGAGCATCTGCTTGTAGTTGTCTATCTGCTTCGACGACTCATAGTGCTGTTTCTTCTTCTTGGTAATAACGTTTACAAGAAAGGCCACATCGGCTCCAAAACGTGCTTCAATATCCTCTATTGTCCAGGCGGTATCCTCAACCACATCGTGCAAAAAGGCTGCAATTATGGGGTTCGCGCCCAAGCGCAACTCCTCGGCCACAATGCGCGCAACGGCTATGGGGTGGATTATATAAGGTTCACCCGACTTGCGGCGTTGCTCCTTGTGGGCATCCTTCGCAAACTCATAGGCATCTTTTATGCGGGCGATATCCTCGCTCGAAAGACGACGCGACAAAGTGATGAGCAGTTCATCTACCTTTTTATCTATTTCAACATATTCCATACCTTCTTATAATTATATGCCTCGCGCGTTTTCCCGCCCCGAGGCTTGCTGAATGCAAATTTTGTGAAAATTTGTCAATATGCAAATAGTTTTATCCTTTTTTGTTTCATCTTTTTGAAAAAACAACCACAGTATCAAAAATAGGAACAAATAATTTGGGCTACACATACATTTTATTGCTTTATTTTAATTAACTTTGCAACCTATAACCACCAAATAGGTGGCCACATAAAATACCGAATAAACAGTAATTTAAAATATATGATTGAACAGATAAATTTGTTGCTCGAAGAGATTAAAGGAACAACCGCAGCAAACGCCGAAGAGCTTGAGGCACTGCGTTTGAAATATTTGAGCAAGAAAGGTCTTTTAAACAGCCTTATGGCACAGTTCCGCGAGGTTCCCGCCGAGCAGAAGAGAGAAGTGGGTGTAAAACTCAATGAGTTGAAGAACGCTGCACAGGAGCATATAAATGCATTGAAAGAGAAGCTTGAGACAAGCGACGATGAGCAATGCGAAATTGACCTTACACGCCCCTCATACCCTGCAACACTTGGTACACGCCACCCTCTTACAATTGTAAAGAACGAGATTGTGGATATTTTTGCACGCCTCGGTTTCTCAATTGCCAACGGTCCCGAGGTTGAGGACGACTGGCACGTATTCTCGTCAATGAACTTTGCCGACGACCACCCCGCACGCGACATGCAGGATACATTCTTCATTGAGGCTCACCCCGACATCATCCTGCGCACACACACCAGCAGTGTACAGAGCCGTGTGATGGAGACAAGCAAGCCCCCTATCCGCATTATCGCTCCCGGCCGTGTTTACCGCAACGAGGCTATCAGCTACCGCGCACACTGCTTCTTCCACCAGCTCGAGGGATTGTACATAGACAAGAACGTTTCTTTCACCGACCTCAAACAAGTATTGTTGCTCTTTGCACAGGAGATGTTCGGCAAGGATACAAAGATACGTTTGCGCCCCTCATACTTCCCCTTCACCGAGCCCAGCGCCGAGATGGACATCAGCTGCAACATTTGCGGTGGTAAAGGATGCCCCTTCTGCAAGAACACCGGATGGGTGGAGATTCTTGGTTGCGGTATGGTGGACCCCAACGTGCTTGAGCTTTGCGGCATAGACAGCAAAGAGTATTCGGGTTACGCTTTCGGTATGGGTATCGAGCGTATCACCAACCTTAAATATCAGGTAAAAGACTTGCGACTCTTCAGCGAGAACGATGTAAGATTCTTAAAATTGTTCGAGAGCGCGAACTAAAAAACGAATAAAACAAAAAAGTCGGCAATCGGGCAACGGTAGCCGGCTTTTTTACCAATAAAACAATCACTATTATGAGCACCACAGTATATCTTGTACGCCACGGGGAAACAGAGGAGAACGCAAAAGGCCTGTTCCAGGGTCAGACACCCGGACACTTGTCGGCAAAAGGAAAAGAGGAGGCAGCATCGCTGCGCCCCAAGCTAGCAGCAATGACCTTTGACGCAGTACTATGCAGCGACCTGCAGCGCTGCCTCGACACTGCAGCAATAGCCCTTGAGGGGATAGATTGCACGCTCATAAAAGAGCCCCTATTGCGCGAACGCGACCTGGGCAACCTTGCCGGCACACCCATAAAAGGCGCTGTGCTGAATGAAACCGTGGAGACCGAAGAGGCTATGCAGAAGAGAGCACACCTGTTCTTCGAAAAGATAAGAAAAGAGTACCCCGGCAAGAAAGTCCTTGCCTTCAGCCACGGTTTCTTGTGCCGTATAATACAGGCCGAGCTTGAGGGTGTTACCCACCGCGACGTAACCCTAATGGGCAACTGCGAGATAAGAGAATTTGTGATTTAAAGGACAAGATGCGAACCGCCGAACTATACAAGCACACAATCGAGTACTTTGAAAAGGCTATGCCCGTAGCCGAAACAGAGCTCGACTACACCACCCCTTTTGAGCTACTTGTAGCGGTTATACTCTCGGCACAGTGTACCGACAAGAGGGTAAATATGGTAACTCCCGACCTCTTTGCACGCTACGACACTCCGCAGGAGATGGCGACCGCACACCCCGACGAGATTTTCAATTATATAAAAAGCATTTCTTACCCCAACAACAAGGCGAAGCACCTTGTGGGTATGGCGCAAAAGTTATGCAGCGACTTTGGTGGCGAGGTGCCGCACACGCTCGAAGAACTGGTGACACTCCCCGGCGTGGGACGCAAGACTGCGAACGTAATACAAGCTGTAGTATTCAATAAGTCGGCAATGCCGGTGGACACACACGTATTCCGCGTGAGCCACAGGATAGGGCTTGTGCCCAAGCGTTGCACCACCCCTTACAGCGTGGAAAAAATGCTTGTAAAATACCTCCCTGCCGAGCTTTTGCCCAAAGCGCATCACTGGCTCATATTGCACGGGCGATACACCTGCAAAGCACGTACACCCGAGTGCCACAACTGCGGATTACGCGATTTTTGCAAGGAGTACAATAAAAGTAAAAGCAAAGAGTAAAATTTTACAAAAGATTAGCGTATAATTTTATTTAAAAACATTATATTTGCAAGAGTATGGCTTGATGCCATAAAAACAGAGATTAATGATATAAATACTAATTCATATTTAAAATTGAGTAATTATGACAATTGACAAATTCAATTTTGCTGGCAAGAAAGCCATCGTTCGCGTGGACTTCAATGTACCTTTGAACGAAGAGGGTAAAATCACCGACGACACACGTATCAGAGGTGCTCTCCCCACACTTAAGAAAGTATTGGCCGATGGTGGCGCGCTCATCATCATGTCGCACATGGGCAAACCCAAAGGCAAGGTTAATGCAAAGTACTCTTTGAGCCAGATTGTTGACGCTGTTTCTGAGAAATTGGGCGTTGCTGTTCAGTTTGCTCCCGACTGCGCAAAGGCTGCTGAGGCTGCTGCTGCTTTGAAAGCCGGTGAAGTTCTCTTGCTCGAGAACCTCCGTTTCTATCCCGAGGAGGAGGGCAAACCCGTAGGTATCGACAAAGAGGATCCCGCATACAACGACGCAAAGAAAGCTATGAAGGAGTCCCAGAAAGAGTTCTCAAAGACTCTCGCTTCTTACGCAGACTGCTACATCAACGACGCATTCGGTACAGCACACCGTCGTCACGCATCTACAGCTGTTATCGCTGACTACTTCGACGCTGACAACAAAATGCTCGGCTACTTGATGGAGAAAGAGGTTCAGGCTGTTGATAACATCCTCAAAGATATCATACGCCCCTTCACCGCTATTATGGGTGGTTCAAAGGTTTCTACCAAAATCGGTATCATCGAGAACCTTATGGACAAGGTTGACAACCTCATCCTCTGCGGTGGTATGACATATACTTTTGCTAAAGCACAGGGTGGCAAAGTTGGTAACTCAATTGTTGAGGACGACAAATTGCAGCTCGCTCTCGACATCATCGAACAGGCTAAAGCTAAGGGCGTAAACCTTGTACTTGCTACAGATTGCGTTGCTGCCGATGACTTCTCTAACGATGCAAACACACAGATTGTTCCCGTTAAAGAGATTCCCGAAGGCTGGGAAGGCTTGGATGCAGGTCCCGAGGCTCGCAAAGCATTTGCTGCTGCTATCGAGGATGCAAAAACTATCCTTTGGAACGGCCCCGCAGGTGTATTCGAGTTCGACAACTTCATCGGTGGTTCACTCGCTATCGCTGAGGCTATCGCTAAAGCTACTGCAAACGGTGCCTTCTCACTCGTAGGTGGTGGTGACTCTGTTGCTTGCGTTAACAAGTTCAACATGGCCGACAAGGTATCATACATTTCAACTGGTGGTGGTGCTCTTCTCGAGGCTATCGAGGGTAAAGTACTCCCCGGTGTAGCAGCTATCAAAGGCGAATAATTGAAACATCAATTATAACAGTTCATAAACAGCGTGGTTATCCGCGCTGTTTATGTTTATAATAAAAGTATGGAAGAGAAACGTATCGAAGAGATAAGAAGAAAAGTAGCCGGGCTTCTCGATGAAAAGAGATTGAAGGAGGCTATCACCACCCTGTCTGCCGACATTGATGAGGTACAGGAGTGGTCTCTGCGTACACGTTTCACCCAGATGCAAAGCGCATACGACTATTTGTTGGAATATCTGCGTGGTGGCACTCCCGACCCCGGGCGCGAGGATATGCATAACACCCTTATTGGGGAGTGTTATATGCTTAACGACCAGATTGCTATCACCCGCAAAGCCGAGAAGCACCCGACAACAAGCGAGCTGTCCACGCTACACAACCGTCTGCGCGAAAACTACGCAAATATAAAAGTTACAGAACTTTTACCGCAAAGCGAGTGCGAGAAGGTAAAAAAGGAGCTCTCCGAGGAGCACGAACTACTGCTCGACAAAATCTTCTCAATAATATCACACAGCATAGCCTGGAATAAAGGTGACGCGGAACTAATTGCCGCAATGATTAGCGACGAAGAACTTCCCGTAAACGACAGGGCAATAATAATAAGCGCTGTGACTCTTGCCTTCATCAATTGTTTGGAGCCGGCAAAGGCCATAACCCTTATAAAAGCCGCAACCGACAACAATCCCACCCTCTCTACAAGAGCCATCGTGGGCTGCATCACAGGAATATCGCTATACGAGAAACGCATAGAATACTATCCCGAAATTCTTGCCGCCTTGCAAACATTGCACGATTATCCTCGCATTCTCTCACGCATAGCAACAATACAGATTCAACTGTTGCGCTGCCGCGAGACACAAAAAATTGACCGCAAGATGCGCGAGGAGATTATACCCGCAATGATGAAAAACCCTCACATAAACAGTGAAAAAATGGGTATGGACATATTGCGTGAAATAGAGCAGGAAGAGGACAAAAACCCGGAGTGGAAGGAGTGGGTTGAAAAAGACGAGATAAAAGAGAAACTCGAGGAGATGACCAAATGGCAAATAGAGGGTGCCGATGTATATATGAGCACTTTCTCACAATTGAAGAACTACCCGTTCTTTAGAAAAACGATGAACTGGTTGCGCCCCTTTGACACCACTACACCCGATATTTCGGGAATAATGCCACACGACAGAGGGAGAAAGCGAACAATGCTCGCGGCAATATGCGCGTCGCGTTTCTTCTGCAACAGCGACAAATACTCATTCTGTCTCACCATAAAACAGGTACCCCAGGAACAACGCGATATGCTTATGCAACAGATTCCCGACGAAGGCGAGATTGCAGAGCAAGGGCCCGACGCAATGATACAGGACACCACAGAGAAAACCGCAGAGGCCGAGAGCAACCAATATATTCAGGACCTTTACCGTTTCTTCAAGCTTGCTCCCGAGCGCAGGAAGTTCAACGACCCTTTTGTACTCCCGCTAAACCTCCTCGAGAGCCCCACCCTTTGCACTCTTGTTACCGATGCAAACACCACTCTGCGCATCTTCAATTACCTTATAGACAAGGGATATTATGCCGAGGCTGCAAGCGTGGGACACCTTTACGAAAAATGTGGCGAGCTCACCGAGCAGTTCTACCAGGAGATGGGTTACTGCAAACAAAAGGAAAAGGAGTACAATGCAGCCATTGATTACTACACACGCGCCGACATTATAAAACCCGACACATTGTGGACTCTTTCACACATAGCGCAGTGTTACCGCTTGGCAGGAAAAGCCGAAAAAGCAATCAGTTATTACCTGCTTGCCGAAGATATTGCGCCTGAGAATATCTCCCTACTGCGCCAGACAGGCGAATGTTTCGCCACGCTCAAGAAGTACGAAGAGGCTTTTGCACGTTTCTTTAAAGTGGAGTTTCTCAAACCCGGCTCTATAAACACAATGAGAGCCATCGCCTGGTGTTCTTTCCTTACAGAGAAAAACGAACAGGCGCGTGGTTATTACAAAAAGATTCTGGAGCTGAAGAAGGCAAAGTACAACGACTACCTTAACGCGGCTCACGTGGAGTGGATTACACACAATAACGCCACAGCAGTAGAGCTTTACAAAAAAGCAAAAGAGTTGTGTGCCGATGATGAAACATTCTTCGCACAACTATCAAAAGACGTTGTAACACTCACCGAGCGCGGTGCGAGTGAGGGAGAAATTACACTCCTGCGCGACCTCCTTGTATAAAAGCCGTACATAAAGAACATTTACAGTAAAACAAACGTTTCCTTTTCATAAAAATATTGATTTTATGAATTGGATAACAGACCTTTTACGTTCCCACCCAGAATTTGCGATATATCTTACCATTGCACTGGGATTTTTAATAGCAAAAATTCGTATTAAAGGATTCAGCCTCGGCATTGTGTCGAGTGTTCTACTCGTTGGTGTAATCATCGGGCAGTTGCACATACCCATTGGCAACACCTTGAAACCTGTCGCCTTCCTCATGTTCCTCTTTGCCATAGGTTACAAGGTGGGACCGCAGTTCTTCAGCGGACTAAAGAAAGAGGGACTGCCGCAGGTTTATTTCGCAGCCACAATGTGCTGTTTCATCCTCCTCTCCACCTGGATTGTCTCCCTCATTATGGGATACGGGCCGGGAGAGGCTGCCGGGCTTCTATCGGGTTCGCAAACTATAAGCGCTGTGATTGGTGTTGCCGACGACACCATACGAGGGCTCGGGCTCGACAAGGCACAGGAGGATAAAATGATTAACATAATACCTGTGGCATACGCCGTTACATACATTTTTGGCACAGCCGGTTCGGCGTGGATTATTGCAAGAATAGGGCCACGCCTTTTAGGTGGCTTTACCAAGGTAAGGCTTGCTTGCCGCGAACTCGAGGAGAGTATGGGCGGCAACGACAGCAACAAGCCTGGGTTTATGGAGGCTAAAAGGACTATTATATTCCGCGCTTATCGCATTGAAAACGAGTGGTTTGTGGGCGGACGACGTGTAGAAGAACTGGAGCGTTTTTTCGAGCAACAGGGCAAGCGGCTGTTTGTGGAGCGCATAAGAAAGGGAGAAAAAATAAAGGATGCTATAAGCCCAAAGGATATTCTTTATATTGGCGATGAAGTTGTACTCACCGGCCGCAGAGAATATGTAATAGGTGAAGAGAAATGGATAGGCAGCGAGGTCGACGATGACAAGATACTGGAGTTCCCCGTGCTGGTTACAAAAACAAGAGTTGCAGGCAAGAGCCGCAAACGTTCGTATGGTTGCAGCGGCAAAAGCATAAGGGAATTGCGCGCACAGCCATTTATGCACGGCGTAACCATACAGCGTATTCAGCGTATGGGAGTGGAGATTCCCGTATTCCCTGCAACAAAGCTTAATACGGGAGATGTAATAGAGATTGTCGGGCGTAAGTTTGAAGTGGAACCGGCAGCAAAAGAGATTGGTTTCCCTGCGCCTGCAAGCGATGCAACAGATGTTGTATTTTTCTCTTTAGGCATTCTGTTGGGTGCTGTTATTGGCAGCCTCACCCTGCACATAAGCGGCGTTCCCATAAGCCTCAGCAGCAGTGGCGGCGCACTCATCGCCGGTCTTATATTCGGTTGGTGGCGTTCGCACCACCCCACAATGGGTGCAATACCCGATGGCGCGTTGTGGGTATTCAACAACCTGGGATTGAACATATTCATTGCCGTGGTGGGCATAAGTGCAGGCCCGGGATTCATTGAAGGATTCAAAGAGGTGGGGCTCTCACTATTCGTTGCCGGCATATTTGCCACATCCCTACCCTTGTTCTTCGGGCTCTACATTGCCACACATTGGTTCAAGTTCCACCCTGCTATTGCGCTTGGTTGTTGTGCCGGAGCAAGAACTACTACAGCAGCTATTGGCTCTCTGCAAGAGACACTTGGCAGTGACACACCGGCATTGGGCTATACCGTAACCTATGCAGTGGGCAACACCCTGCTCATTCTTTGGGGAGTTTTCATAGTGCTATTGTGTAACTAAATAATATATGAAGGAGTATGAATAAGTTACTGACAGAAAAGAGCGAGGGCATCGCTTTTGAAAAGGAGATGGAAAAGATAAGCCCCTTTGAGTTGAAGAATCGTCTCATTGAGCTTGCCGACGAAAGTATAAGAAAAGCTACGCGCACCATGCTTAACGCAGGGCGAGGAAACCCCAACTGGGTGGCAACACTGCCCCGTGAAGCATTCTTTCTTTTAGGTGAATTCGCCATTGACGAATGCAAGCAAGCGTGGGAAGAGCCCGAAGGCCTTGCCGGCACACCGCTGAAAAAGGATATAGCCAAACGTTTCGTACTGTTTCTAAATACAAAGCATAACAATGCTGGCGCGTGCTTTCTGCAAAAATGTTACGATTATATGCTCAACGAACATAAGGTAAACGCCGACGAGCTGGTGCACGAATGGAGCGAAGGCATCATTGGTTGCCAATACCCCGTACCAGGCAGAATACTGAAATTCTGCGAGATTGCCACACGCGACTACATTGCGCAAGAGCTGTGCAACGGCCGGCCACCGCAAGGCGAACTCGATATTTTTGCTACGGAAGGTGGCACTGCTGCAATGTGCTACATTTTCGACAGCCTGCAGCAAAACTACTTGCTGGGAAAAGGCGACAAGGTTGCGCTTATGACACCAGTCTTCTCGCCTTACATAGAGATTCCGGGAATGCGACGCTACCAGCTCAATGTTACAGAAATTATGGCAAACAGATTGAGCAAAGAGGGGCTGCACCTATGGCAATACAACGAGCGCGACATATGCAAACTGCGCGACCCAGCCTATAAAGCACTATTCATCGTAAACCCCAGCAACCCGCCAAGTTATGCACTCGACAACAACACCGTACAATTGCTTGTTGATATAGTAACCAGATGGAACCCCAATCTTATGATTGTAACCGACGATGTTTATGCAACATACGTGCCATCGTTCCAGTCGCTCATAAGCGTTCTGCCACACAACACCATCGGGGTATACTCCTTCTCTAAATATTTTGGCGCTACTGGGTGGCGTGTGGCTACAACCATACTGCACCGCGACAACATTTTCGACGAGCTGCTTAAACGCCTTCCCCGCAAGCGCAAGAGCGAGTTGCAAGTACGTTACGGTAGCATACGCTCCGATGTTGAGAATATGCGTTTCATTGACCGTATGGTTGCCGACAGCCGCCAAGTGGCACTGAACCACACTGCCGGTCTCTCGCTTCCGCAACAGATACAAATGACACTCTTTGCACTCTACTCCATCATAGACAAACGCGAAGGTGACAACTTCCGCGAAAAGATGAGAAGCATAATAAACAGCCGCCTCGAGACTTTGTGGGAGAATATGGGATTTACTCTGCAACCCGACCCTCTGCGCGCCGGTTACTACTCCGAGATTGACCTGCTTGTGTGGGCAAAAAAATTTTATGGTAACGACTTTGCCGACTATCTTCGCCTCAATTACAGCCCACTCGATGTTGTCTTCCGCCTTGCAACAGAAACATCCCTTGTTGTGCTTAACGGCGGTGGATTCGACGGCCCCGAATGGAGCATCCGTGTATCGCTTGCCAACTTAAAAGAGAAGGATTATGCCATTATCGGTAAAAACGTGAGGGCAATCCTCGACTCTTACGCCGAAAGGTGGAGAAAGAGCTTGCCGGTAATTGAGATATAGCAGAGAGAGAGGATGGATATATAAAAATGAGGTTGACTAAAAAGGCTCTTTTTAGTCAATCCCAAACAAAGAAGATGACTCAAAAGTCTTTTTGAGTCATCTTCATAATTTATTAAAGTAAGAAGATTACTTCTTGTTATTTACTATCGCATCAATTGCAGCAACGGCTGTAACGTTAAGGATTTCCTGTACGCTGCTCTCGAAATCGATAAAGTGAATGGGCTTGTTCAATCCCATCTGCAAAGGTCCGATAATCTCAGTGTCGGGGCTCAAAGCCTGCAACATCTTGTATGAAGAGTTTGCAGAGTTGAGGTTGGGGAAGATGAGTGTATTCACATCGTGTCCTTTCAACTTATTGAAGGGATATTTATTGTCGCGCAATTCACGGTTCATAGCCACGTTCACCTGCATCTCACCATCGAGTTTCCACTCGGGATATGTTGCGTGAAGATATTCTACAGCCTTCTGAACATTCTCGGCACTACCACCCTTGTCGGTTCCAAAGTTAGAATAAGAAACCATTGCCATTACCGGCTCGTGGTTGAAGAAACGAACGGTCTTCTCCATCAAGCGTGCAATGTCGACAAGAGTCTCGGTCTTGGGCGCACGGTTAATGAGGGTATCGGCAACAAAGTATGTTCCCTTATTTGAGTTCAGGATGTGCATTGTAGCAAAGTGGTCGAAACCAGGTTGCATACCGATAACCTCTTTTGCCACCTTGATGGTGTTAGAGTATTTTGTATAAAGACCTGTTACGAATGCATCGGCATCGCCGGTCTCCACCATCATCATACCAAAGTAGTTGCGCTCGAACATCTTGTCGTTGGCCTCCTCAATAGTGTAACCCTTACGCTGACGTTTCTCGGCAAGTATTTTTGCATAACGCTCACGACGAGCCATCTCGTTGGGGTGACGGAGGTTCACAACCTCAATACCCTCGAGGCTCAAGTCGAGCTCTTTTGCAAGTTTTGCAATGCTTTCGTCGTTACCGAGCAGAATGGGCTGGCAGATACCCTCCTCTTTTGCTTTAACAGCAGCCTTCATCATTGAAGGATGAGCACCCTCGGCAAAAACAATGCGTTTTGTCTCGGTACGTGCCATCTCATAAATCTGCTGTGTAAGCTTAGACTCACGGCCCATAAATTCGAGCAAGTGCTCTTTGTAAGCATCCCAATCGGTAATCTCTTTACGAGCAACACCACTCTCTATTGCTGCTTTTGCCACGGCTGTAGAAACCTCAACGAGCAAACGGGGGTCTACGGGTTTCGGTATAAAGTAGTCGCGACCGAATGTAAGATGGTTTACGTGATAAACCTTGTTTACAATCTCGGGGACGGGCTGCTTGGCAAGGTTGGCAATAGCGCGTACCGCAGCAAGTTTCATCTCCTCGTTAATTGCCACTGCTGCTGTGTCGAGCGCACCGCGGAATATGTAGGGGAAACCGATAACGTTGTTAATCTGGTTGGGATAGTCGGAACGACCGGTACTCATAAGCACGTCGGGACGGCTATCCATTGCATCCTCGTATGTAATTTCGGGTTCGGGATTAGCAAGGGCAAAAACGATGGGGTCTTTAGCCATAGAGCGTACCATATCTTTTGAAAGAACGTTACCCTTTGAAAGACCAAGGAATACATCGGCACCCTTAACAGCCTCCTCAAGAGTGTGGATATCGGTACGAGAGGTTACAAACTCCAATTTTTCGGGAGTGAGGTTTGTACGCTCGGTGTTGATGACACCGCGGCTGTCGAGCATTACCACATTCTCTTTCTTTACACCGAGAGCGATATAAAGTTTTGTACAAGAGATTGCGGCTGCACCTGCACCATTCACAACCACCTTCACTTCTGAAATATTTTTAGCATTAACCTCGAGGGCATTCAAAAGACCTGCACCCGAAATAATGGCAGTACCGTGCTGATCGTCGTGCATTACGGGGATGTCGAGCTCCTCTTTCAAGCGGCGCTCAATCTCAAAACACTCGGGGGCTTTTATATCCTCGAGGTTAATACCACCGAATGTGGGAGAGATTGCCTTTACAGCCTCAATGAATTTGTCGGGGTCGCTCTCATCAACCTCAATATCGAACACGTCGATACCTGCATATATCTTGAACAAAAGACCCTTACCCTCCATAACGGGTTTGCCGCTCAATGCGCCGATATTACCAAGACCAAGTACAGCTGTACCGTTGGAGATTACAGCTACAAGGTTTCCTTTATCGGTATATCTATAAGCATTCTGGGGGTCTTTCTGAATCTCGAGACAGGGCTCCGCAACACCGGGAGAATAGGCCAAGCAGAGGTCGGCCTGGGTAAAATAGGGTTTTGTGGGAACTACCTCAATTTTTCCGGGGCGTTTACCCTCGTGGTAGTTCAAAGCATCTTCTTTACAAATCTTTGCCATATAACTTAGTTGCTGTAGTGCTTTAAAAAATCAAAGCACAATTATTACTCTTTGTTAATATTATAATTTTCGTAGAACTCATCTCCTGCCACTCCCACACCGAATAGTGCAAAATCGTAACGTGTGGGGTCTTCGGGAGAAAACTCCCTCAACGCAGCAGTCAACTCCTCTACTGTTTTTCTATCATTCTGTTTTCGGGTTATCAACCCTAATCTGCGCCCTGTACGGGCAACGTGTACATCCAAAGGCATCATCAACTTCGACGGGCTTAGGTTCTGCCATATTCCCAAATCCACAATACCATCGTTGCGTGAGAGCCAACGCAGCATCATATGCAGACGCTTGCACGCCGAAGCCGGCTTTCCTTTGCCGGGCAGGGGATTCGATATATGCCTTGTGGCATCACCTCCATTCGCAGCCTGCAATTCACTGCGCAAGGCTGCTATTCCGTCCCAAACATCGTTTTGAGTAAAGAACGGCTCCATAGAGCCTTGTTTTTCATATATTTGTTTAAGACCGCGTGCCAGATAGACAAAATCCCGTACAAAAAAGGTGCGGTGTATATTGTTACCACCGTCGAGACTGTTCCACCGGCCACTCATCATATAATCGTAGGGCTTGCCTTCCATTATGCCGAAGAGCATCTTTTTACCCGAAGAGAGTATCATCTTACGATTACCCCACGCTATCACCGAGGCCAAAAGAGCTGCTATCTCAACATCGCGCCTGTCGGTAAACTGGTGAGGGAACCATATTGGGTCGTTATCAATAAATTCCTTACAATTGTAAATGGCAGCCTTTTCGTCGAGAATATCCTTGAGCCTGCTCATACAAAAGCTTTTTATAATTTTGCCTTTAGCTCCTCAATTGCATTCTTCATCTCCCCGGCAACTTTTGCGTTCACTGGTACAAGGGGAAGACGCAATACGTTTTGGCATTTTCCAAGAACATTGAGTGCACATTTTGCACCGGCAGGGTTACCATCGACAAAGAGCAGACGATAAATTTCGCTGTACGCGTTGTCGAGACGGCGGGCCTCCTCATTGTTCTTCTCCTCAATAAGTCTCACCAATGTTACAAGCTCAGTGGGGAAGGCATTTGCAAATACCGATATGACACCCACACCACCCATCTTCATAATGTCGAGTGTAAGTGCATCATCACCAGAAAGTACATCAAAGTCCTCGGGTTTTATATCCATAAGATGAGATATCTGCTGCAAGTTACCCGAAGCTGCCTTAAAACCCACGATATTCTTACACTCCTGTGCAAGACGCACTGCTGTTTCGGGCGACATGTTTACGCCTGTGCGACCGGGGACATTGTACAGGTATATGGGGAGTTCGGTTGCAGCAGCAATTGCTTTAAAGTGCTGGTACATACCCTCCTGAGTGGGCTTGTTATAATAGGGAACTATAGAAAGGATGGCGTCGATGCCTGTGAGATCCTCATTTTTAAGTTCTTCGACAACTGCACGAGTATTATTTCCGCCCAGACCCAACATAATGGGCAAGCGGCCTGCCACCTGCTTTATGATACGTTTTCGTGTCTCGCGTTTCTCATCAATAGTCAACGTGGGAGTCTCTCCCGTGGTTCCGTGTACACACAAGAAATCGGTACCGCAATCGAGGTGCATCTGCACCAGACTCTCAAGCGCGGCATAGTCTACCTCGCCGGCCTGCGTAAAAGGTGTTATAATCGCAACACCGGCTCCGGTTATTCTTTTTCGCATCATAAGTATCTTAAATCTTTTATCGTGACAAATTTACATCAAATATTGCCAACTACATATTTTTTTTAAACAAATATTCGTTTTTTCTTTCAATTTGTAGAATCAGCAAGGATAGACAAAAAGTCATCCTCACTTATTATACTAATATTCAATTTGTTAGCCTTTTCAAGCTTGCTGGGGCCCATATTGTCGCCGGCAAGCACAAACGAGGTTGATTTGCTTATACCAGCCACATTCTTTCCACCATTGCGTTCTATAATATCCTTGTATTCGTCGCGCGAATGGTATTTGAACACTCCGCTTATGACAATACTCTTGCCCGCAAGAATATCTGTACGGTTCTGCACCACCTCCTCGTCAAGTTCAAATTTCAACCCAGCCTCGCGCAACCTACCCACCAACTCCATATTTGATGGCTTTTCAAAATAAGCTATAACACTGGCAGCTATGCGCTCCCCTATCTCATCGACAGCGGTAAGCTGCTGCAATGTTGCCGACATCAACGCATCAATATTGCCAAATGCACGCGCAAGACGCTTGGCAACTGTTGCACCGACAAATCTTATTCCAAGAGCAAAGAGCACGCGCTCAAAAGGCACATTCCTCGACTGCGCAAGCGCAGCTACCACATTGTCGGCCGATTTTGCGCCAAGACGCGGCAAGAACATAAAGTCCTCGGGATGCAGGGAGTATAGGTCGGCTGCATTTTTCACAAGACCGTAATTGAAGAGAAGCTCCACTGTTTCGGGGCCTATGGTTTCTATATTCATAGCCTCGCGCGAGACGAAATGCTCCACTTTTGCCCTCATCTGCGGAATACAGCCAAATTCATTGGGACAATAGTGCGCAGCTTCGCCCTCGGCACGTACCAGAGGAGTACCGCATACGGGGCATTTTGTGATAAAATTGACTTTATCACCAAGCAATATGCGTGCTTCGGTATCAACGCCTGTAATTTTGGGAATAATCTCGCCGCCCTTCTCAATATAGACCATATCTCCTATATGAAGGTCATACTTTTCTATAATATCGGCATTGTGCAATGAGGCACGTTTAACCACGGTACCCGACAGAAGAACCGGGTCGAGATTGGCAACAGGGGTAACTACACCTGTACGACCCACCTGATATGTAACCTCGTTCAAACGGGTGAGCGCTTTTTCTGCCTGAAATTTATAGGCAATAGCCCAGCGGGGCGATTTTGCCGTGTAGCCGAGATTTTTCTGCTGTCGCAGTGAATTAACCTTCAGCACAATGCCATCGGTAGCCACAGGCAGTTCCTTGCGTGCTGTGTCGAAGTGGTCTATAAAAGCAAACACCTCGTCTAAAGTGCTACATTTACGCGTAGTGTCCGAAATCTTAAAACCCCATTCACGGGCTGCCATAAGATTCTCATAATGCTCCTCGCCCGGCAGCTCCTCGCCCAGCATATAGTAAAGATAAGCATCAAGTTTACGTTTTGCAACCTCGGAAGAATCCATAAGTTTCAGTGTTCCTGACGCGGCATTACGTGGATTGGCAAAAAGCGGCTCTCCCTTACGTTCACGCTCGGCGTTAAGCTCCTCGAACACAGCCCAAGGCATAAGAACCTCACCGCGAATCTCAAACTCAGACGGATAATTATCGCCCTTAAGTACCAAAGGTACTGAGCGTATGGTTTTCACGTTGGCCGTAACATCGTCGCCCCTCTCTCCGTCGCCACGCGTAACAGCTTGCACCAGCTTGCCATCCTTGTATGTAAGGGAGATGGATGAGCCGTCGAACTTAAGCTCGCAACAGATTTCAAAATCCTCGTTTAGGAAGCGTTTTACACGCTCGTAGAAGTCGGCAACCTCGCTCTTGGAGTATGTATTGCCGAGAGAGAGCATTGGATATTTATGGGCAACCTGTACAAAGCCCTTGCTTATATCGCTACCGACACGTTGGGTGGGCGACGAAGGATCAAAGAGTTCGGGATGAGCATCCTCGAGCTCCTGCAATTCACGCAACAACGCATCGAACTCAAAATCGGTTATCGTTGGCGATGACAGTACATAGTAGTTATGATTGTGTTCATGCAACTGTCGGCGTAATTCATATATACGTTCTTCAGAGCTCATATAACTTAAATTCCGTTTAAACAAAAACCATACACATACAGTTTATACCTGAATATGCAAGGCTTTCAGTCCTCTTATTCATTAGAGAACAAAGGTACTAATTTTTAATGATAAAAAAGCACAAAAACAACCGAATTCGGTCGTTTTTGTGCTTTTTTGTTCAAGTATTTTATTAAAGCGAAACGCTTGTGAAAGTAACCAACAAATAGCTCTGTTTTTTGGTTGCCTGAACAGCTTTTGCCGAAACATTGTATGAAATGCCTGCAGGGCGGTCCATTTTAGTATATGTACCATTCAAGCTTGTGAAACCAATGCTTGAAAGCATTGAAGCATAACTCTGGAAATCGGTCATATCACCCTCATAAATATATGTAACGCTATATGTAGAAGCAAGGTAACCCACAGCTGTCATATTAAAAGTGGGGAAAGCTGACAAAAGAGGCGCCATCTCCAACTGCTGAGCAGGAGTAAGCTGTTCCATTACATAACCTTTCTTCTCCAAATTCTTGAATGTCATATTCTGCATACTGCAAGATGTTGTGAATGTGGCAACGAAGAGTATCACCAACAAGGAAAAAACTGAAAATCTTTTCATAATTATAATCGGTATTTAATTAAACAAACTTCATTATATATTGCGCACGTGCGCAAAGCGATTGCAAAGATACGTTTTTTTTCGTTACAATCACATTTTATAAACGTTTTAGTGCAATGAAAAAGCGCAGTGCCCTGTGATTATTTGCAGAGCACTTTTCCTTTCTTTGCGAAAGAATAAAAGTCACTTTCAATATGGCAGATACTATAATAGGAAAAAGTGTTGAGCAAGAAATATTACGTCAGCGTATCGAGTCAAAGTCACCGGAATTGATTGCGATTTATGGAAGATGCCGTATCGGTAAGACTTTCCTTATTGTCAAAGGTTACTTTCCAGATGTGAATGAAATGAATAAATCCGCGATTTTATCGGCAAGAAATTCACCTGCGGTATAACGAATGACTGCTATTGTCTTTTAATACAGAAATTTCATTATATATAATGCTATTGGTAATTTATATTATTATAAAACGACATTTCTACACTGATATTTTGTTAATAAAGCTTATACTTTCAAACTATCTCTGTCAAGCAGAAACTCATAGATGTTCATAAAAACCACACCGTTCTCATCTTGATAACGCTTTATAGGGTCTTCAGTGATTACAAACTTCTGGAAACTGTCCGATATATTTATCAATGAGCGTAACTCTTGCTCTCGCTTCTCTTCATTGGGTAATCTCAATGCTGATTGTATGTAACATCGTTTACTACCTTCATTGCATACAAAATCAACCTCCAATTGTTTACGTTGGCTTTTGCCCTCCTCATCTTTGGTGTTTACTACTACAACACCAACATCGACCATCAATCCACGAGTGCGAAGCTCATTGTATATGAGATTTTCCATTAAATGTGTTACCTCGTGCTGACGGAAATTGATACGGGCATTGCGTAAACCTAAATCTGCGAAATAGTATTTGGCAGGAGTGTCAATATACTTCTTGCCTTTAATGTCGTATCGTATAGACTTTTCAACCATAAATACCTCTTGTAGTATTTCAAGGTAGAAACTTATGGTATTTGGAGATATAGAAACATTCTTGACCGACTTGAAGGTATTTACTAACTTGTTTGGATTAATTAGTCCTCCGATTGAAGATGAAAGAATATTGATAAGCTCCTCAAATTCCTCTTCATTCTTGATTTTGTATCTATCCAATATATCGGTAATGTATGTTTTCTTAAAGAGTGTCTGAAGATACTTCATCTTCTCCTCATTACTCTGCATTGTTGCAATCATTGGGAGTCCGCCAAAGGCCATATACTCTTCCATAGCCTCCTCGCGCGAGCCATTGAAAACTGAGAAGAATTCACTAAACGATAGAGGTGCAACTTTTATCTCATCACCACGACCACGAAACTCGGTAATAACATCGCTTGATAGGAACTTGGAATTACTGCCCGTTACATATACATCGACATTAGGAATTTTAAGATAACTATTCAGCACATCCTCAAACTCATCCACCCATTGTACCTCATCAAGCATCACATAATGCATACCCTCTTTTGCTATGCGGGCATCAATGTATTCAAGCAAAGCATCAGGGTTGCGGAGTTTCTTGTTGCGACGGTCTTCCAAATCTACCTTGATTATATGCTCATCATCTACTCCCTGAGTTTTCAGATAGTCGCTAAACAGGTTGAAAAGCAAATACGACTTACCACAACGACGGATTCCGGTTACAACCTTTATCATTCCGTTGTGCATACTCCTGATGAGTTTGTTTAGGTATAAATCACGCTTTATCTTCATATATTATTGAATATTTTTGCGCCAACACGCATTTTTGTTCAGCAAAAATAACAAATGTTTCTATAATAAGCAACAATCTATTCCTCTTTTACTTTAAGGATAGACTTAAACCACTCTTTCCGTATATTGCGATTTAACTCTGCTTGCTTAATCATACTTGCACGTTCATCTTGTGGCAATTCTTGAGAATACAGAGTTGCTTTATCGCCATCCAACAAACAATCAAATGCATCATCAATAGTTTCTTCTGATATTTGTGGCCGCAAACCACAACATCCATCAGAGATAAACTTAATAAATTCAGTTAATGCAGGTAGTTTTACAGTTGAAGATAATGCATACCTTTTCGCTTCTACACTATTGCTTTCGCACTTGGAGTCATCAAATAAATAAAACCTGCTAACCATGTTAGAAAATTTTTGTAAAATTAATAGCAACATTGCAATATATCCAAATATCTCCAACTCTAATTCTTAGATTATTTTTAATAGTAGAACTGTTATAAGTATAAACAGATAAAAAACGAAACCCCGACCTGAAAGCCGGGGAAGAATACTTTAAACTTTTTTATTGTGATTGATTACCTACTTCGAGGTAATCTTCGGCAGTGCTATCTTACAAGCTCCCATCGATGAAATCTGTAGCGTAAGTAAGAACGAACATACACGGGCTTATCACAACAGCACCGAACCGTTTCACTGTTTTGAGGCAGAGCCTCACTTCGGCGGTTCTACCCGAGGCGAGGATGCCTTTTTGTTATTTTATACATAATAACATTTAACCATGAGCTTTCATGCAAACAACGTCGTTTACAAGACCTTTCGGCATTCACGGATTTATATCTTAATTTTCCATTGTTTTGTTTGGGACACAACAATATAATAGCCACTAGCAAGTTGTTTTAAATTCTTTAGCTTAATACCTTCTGCAACTAACACTCCCGACAAATTGTAAACATGTAGTTCTTCATCTGGATTTACCAAAATATCTTCAATCCCGTTCGTCGCAGCAACTTCAACCTCGCACGATGCCGAGACATTACCACATGAGGCTGTAATGGTGGCTTTGCCTTCAGAAACTCCTGTAACTTCTCCTGAATTCGATACTTTTACAACAGAATCATCAGAGCTAATCCAAGTGATTGTTTTATTTGTAGTATTTTCCGGATAAACAGTTGCAGAAATTTTACATATATCTCCAACATTCATTGTTATTGTTTCCTTATCAAGAACAATGGCGTTGGGGGCTATAATCATATTGACAAACTCTTTCCAACCATCAGTACAAGAATACAAACTATAAGTGTTATCAGGGACATGCAGTTTAGCGTTATTGTAAACTGTTGTTGAAAACTCTGCCCCGCTTGGAGGTGTTGGGTTTTTAACGTCTACACTTTGTATTGAAGAACAATTTTTGAAAGAACCTGGAGTTACATATAAATCCACTTCGGGAATATACTCTTGCTCTGTTCCCAAGATATTAACATTTTCGCCAATTGTAAGTTCTTTTAGCTTGGATAGATTTCCAAATGGGGCGTCGTATGAACTTATAAGATAGTAATCCACTCCACCATCACCACTTATTGTATAGCGTGAATCCTTTGAAAGGTTTCTACCAAGATATAATTTCTCTATTGGCAACCCATAAAAGTAAGGTTTATAATATTGTATCTTAAATTGAATAGTTTCACCGTTAACGCTTTTCTTTTGTATTCCAGTTGCTGTGTCATATAATCCATTTGGTAATAATAGAGGATTGTCACTATCCTCAAAAGTAAGTTCCTTTAACCCTGTACAACCCATGAAAACAGAAGTTCCAAAATCAATTACAGAACTAGGGATACTTAAAGATTCAATATTGGAACATCCATAAAAAGCATATGAACCTATAGATGTTAGGGAATTCCCAAATGTTATTTTATTTAATGAAGTACAATTTTTGAATGCATTATCAGATATTGATATTACCGAGGGTAATTTAAAAGAGGGTAAAGATTTGCATCCTTCAAAAGCATTAGCTTCAATTCTAGTTATTTTATTTGAATTATTTAAATAAAATAAGTTAGTGCATCCATTAAAAATATTTGCAGGTACAACAACAATTTTTGAATTAAAAGTAAATGCTTCAAGATTATAACAACCACTAAAAGTTGCAACTCCTAAAGAAGACAAATTTTCATCACATTGAAAATCTTTTAAAGAAATACAATTGGAAAATACTTCATCATCTATTTTAACTAATGCTGAAGGACTGCTAAAACGTTCTAAAGATGAGCAACCCTTAAACGCTGCAGCCATTATAGTTTCTATACTATTTGGTAAATTGATGCCTGTAAGACTGGTGCAATTCTCAAATGCACTTACTGGAATTTGTTTTAAGCCTTCAGAAATCTTAACATCAATCAGATTTTTACAGTCCTTAAAGCAGTTGTTGTTAAGCGTTTCAATTGAACTAGGTAAGGAAACTGAAGTTAGGGAAGAACATCCTTTAAAAGCTTCGCCTATAGACACAACTGTATATTGTTTATTATTGTAGGTTATAGTGGAAGGGATAGAGATCTTTCCAGAGTATGAGGTTGCTTTTTTCATAACTTCTAGACAATTATCAGCTAGGATTCTATAAAGAATGCCTTCATTTTCTATTGTACTAAGCAATTCCTCTGTTTCTGAAATAGTCCAAAAGTTTTTCCAAATTAGTGCCTCTGAATATTCACCTTTAGAACCTGAGGGAATCAACACGGATAAGTCCATGTATTGAGAGTTTGTAAACGGAGGAGCAGTCGGAGGAATAGTTGTCGTTAATGACAACTGAAGTAAATTACTATTATCAATCAAACTGGGGATTTGGGGGATATTAACTCCAAATTGGATGTTTTGGAGGGAAGAATAATGAGAAAGTGATGATGTAGCTTTTTGATTATACAATAATAGAGGATTTATTGAACTAACAAGATCACCAATGATAATAGTCTTAATAGTCGTTGGAAAAAATGTAGATGGATTTCCACCATAACCAGGATTTTGTGCACCACCGCTGATAACTATGTTTCTACCTAAATAAATTGAAGAGAGTTGTGTACCAACAAACGTGTGAGGTGTTTTGTAATTCCATGATGCAACAGAGAGGTCAAAAAAAAGTTTGTCATATCCGTCTTCAAAAATAATGTTTTCTAGGCCTGAATTATAGAAAGCCCATTCCCCTATAGAAGTAATACTACGGGGAATTATTAAGTTTTTTAGGCTAGAACAACCTAAAAAAACACCTTCTTGCAACTGTGTTACATTATCTCCCAATATAACTTCTTCTATGAACGTATTATTTGAAAAACAGCTCCAGCCTGTTCTCCAATACCCTCCAACTGCAGAAATATTTCTTTTTATTATAACAGAACGTAACGGGCAATCTTCAAATAAAGGAGCTAGGTAGCTATCAAATCCTACCGTATAGCTTCTATTAGCCCCTAAACTTAGGGTTGAAGAACTATCTTCGAAGATAACTTTTTTAAGATTAACACATCCGAAGAAGACGCCCCCTTTTATAGTTGTTGTACTTGAAGGAATAATTATTTCTGATAGATTAGTACAGTTTTTAAAAACATCAGATTCTATGGAAATAGTACGAGGTGGTATTTTAAAATCATTAAGTGAAGTACATCCATTAAATAAGCCTGTTGATAATACTGTAATTCCAGATGGAATATTCAATGAACTCAATTGTTTGCAATTTGAAAATGCAAAATCCCCAATCGAATTTAAATTTTCGGGTAATATCAATTCTTTAAGATTACTGCAACCCTCAAACGCATAAGAACCAATTTTAGTAAGCTTATCTGGCAAATCGATAAAATATAATGAGGTGCAACTATTAAAGCAGAAGTCCCCAATCTCTGAAATGCCGGTCATTCCGATAATTTCATATAAGGATTCACAACCAGAAAAAGTATAGGTTCCCAGTGAAGTAATACATTCTGGTATAATAACAGAAGTGAGTGCATTACAATTTTTAAATGCTCCATTAATGGAAACAATTGCAAAAGTTCGTTCTTTGTAAGTGACTTTTTCGGGAATTGTAATTGCACCTGAATAAAGTTTATCTCCAGCGACTAATGTCGCTGTCATCTCTTCTATATTCACCTCATAATAGAAACCGTCAACCTCAAAATCATATGCATAGATTGAGAAAGATGACAATAAAAAAACAAGCAATAAAATAGTTTTTTTTGTAAATAAATTCATAATATTTTGTATTAGTTATTATTCTCTATCGTTATCAAGAATTTTACCAATTTCTTCAAATCAGCCGCTCTTACTTTAGCTTTCATTTTAATAACGCCTTTATATACATTCTCCACAGTTATAAATTTATGGGCATTATCATAATAAAGTCTATTATGCGCGAATGCGTGCCTTAAATGCCAAAGTAGACTTTTAATAACATTGTTTTTTGTATTGATAAACCTTATTTCATCTATTTCTAATGGGGTATTAAATTCAATCTTATTTATACCATTTTTCTTGGACTTTGCATTGTAGGTTAAAACCACCTTTCCTTTTTCTCTCTTTTTATCTTTGTCATTAAGAAACTCTTTTAAACGTGGATCTGTTATTCTCAACTTTATTGTATCTATTGCATCTGATTCGCAGAGAATAAGAACTTGATAAAACAAGTCAAGCAAATCAGGTGTTAAAGTCTTGTTTTTAGGTCTTTTATCCATATCTAATATTTTTTTGATAGTTCTATATATGTTTTCGTCTCTTTATAAGAGACAGGCATTTAAAGCCTATTTGCTAATTATCAACAACATATCTATTGCCAAAAGCATCTATTTGCTAAACATTTCAGGTAATATTTTGTGTACAGAACACATTTTCTAAACTTTATAATTTCTATATGTATAATTTTATATATATTTGCAACGTTAAGTTTGTCTCTTATAAAGAGTTAATTCATTTGCTAAACATCTTATAGCGAATTTAAAATCATACTATTAGCATTATCCACCATTGCGGTATCAAGCGAAGCCAAATAAATCTGCGTAGTCGTTTCCGAGTCGTGCCCCATACCTTCGCTTATTACAGATATTGGCACATTCTTATTTTTCGCTGCACTTGCCCAAGAATGCCTCGCAACATACATTGTCAGCGGTATTTGAATTCCGGTTATTGCTCCTATTGTTTTGAGTTTGCGATTGATGAGAGACATCGCATTCTGGTACTGCGTGCGTTCATCACCATTCATTGGTTTGATAATGGGTAACAGGTATTCCGATAGTGGGTTTTCGTACTTCTCCACAATCTCTTGCATACACTTCTCCCAACGGATAAAAAGCTGTTGCCTGGTCTTGCGTCTGCGATACGAGAGTATGCCATTTGACAAGTCTTTCTTTTTCAAATACGCCATATCAATAAATGACATTCCACGAGTGTAGAATGAGAAGAGAAACATATCCCTTGCAAACTGCAATGATGGTTGCAATGATAGGTCGAGGTTCTTTATCTGCTTGACTGCTTTTAATGGAATGGCTCGCTTGACCGTTTTATCAATACCCGTATAAACGTGTTTGAAAGGGGTCCGATTGATAGTCAAATTCTTTTCAACAGCGCGATTATAGACTGCTCGGAGTATTCGCATATAGAACGAGGAGCTGTTCTTGGTTAGCCCCCTGTTATGCAAATAAGCCTCATACATCAGCATTAAATCCGAGTCAATATCCTCCAATAGCAGATCTTTATCCCTTCTAAATTGCATAAAACTGCGAAGTGTGAAATGATATGTTTCCGATGTTCGCCGTTTACCCATCTGTTGCAGTCGGACTATAACGCTCTGCATAAAGTTGAACAACGATTGCTCGTTGGCTTGCTTGTTGAATGTGGAGATAATTTCATCGGCCGTGTATCTTACTTGCCGAGCCTCTAATTGGTCGATGATTGATTGCAGTCGCTTAATATCCCAACCGATACGTTCCTCTATAGATTGTAGATAGTCCCGTCGGCTGTTATTGGTGATAATTATTAAACTTTCAACCTCGTTCCACTCGTACAAAAAAAGCCGGTAACCCGTCTTTAATTGACGGATCACACGACTTTTGATAATTTGATAATAGATTGTACCCTCTTTGTTTTCGTTTGTTGAGGGGCGGAATTTTACCTTTACGCTTGCCATAGACCAAGTAGCTGTTTAAATTTCTTTCGAGAAAGTTATTTACTTTGTTTCAATTACTCCTCAACGGGCATCGTTTGTGCCTCTTGCCCGCCTTTCATTCCGGCAAGAAGTTCGGAAGGAATTCCACTCATCGGCGCGCCTTGCGCTGCTTGTTCCTCATTACGCTTAATAGCCTCGAGAATCTTTGTCGCAAAAGGATAAGAGGAGTTCTCGAGCATAGTCTTTACATCTACCGCATTTGCACGGAAAAGCTCCATAAGGAAATCGTTGGCAAGCATCTGGTATGCAGGGGTGTTATATCCTTCTGATATTGTGAGGTCTATTTCGGCATTCTGCACCTTTTCGGGGTTATACCATTTCGATTCACTATCGTACTCACTGCCTGCAAGTTCAATGTAACGCATCTCGGTATAGAACTGTTGAATGGTCTTCATAAGTTTCGTGTCGCGACGGCGGCGGAAATTACGGAAACTGTCGAAAAGTCCCTTTAAATTCAGCGAGGAATTATGAACCTGTTGCGCATAAAGACTTGCCGGAGTGCCTGCACGCGGAGCCTGCCCCTGCATTGCCGAATTTACACCCGAAATTTCATTTATAAGCCTCAACTGAAGGTTCAACAATTCAAAATCACCTGCAACTGCAGCTCCGCTGTTATATTGACGCACCACTCCATCAATACTCTGTCCCGGTTTGAGCTTTACAAAGAGTACACCATTGTAACGCACATACTCGTCTATAACCTCTTCGCGACTCATACTCTCAAAGGCATCGTCATCGACAACAAGTACACCTTTAGAGGAGGTACCACGAATAAAATCGATAAGAGTCGCCGTGCGGTTTATCGCCCGTTGCTGGTCTATGAACTGCTCCACAAAATTGCCGAGCTTACCCTGTACCAGAGGATAGAGATGCAACACATAGTTATGCTCTCCGTGCCAATAAGGGCTACGCCCCTCTTGAAGGATATCGCCATAAGGAGTCATATAGCGGTAATACCAATAGCGTTCTGTGGCAAATGTATAATCGATAAGCAGAATATCCTCCTCGGGAACACCTGCAGCCTTGCCCTCTTCCGTGCGGCGACGGTTTTCACTATCCAGAAGCTTTTTGGACTCAGGTGTATAGGGCAAATAGCCCCACGTTCCCTTTTGGGTGTCGTTCCAGCAATAAGCATCGCGCGATTCGAGTTTCCACCCAAGAATTACACGGCACAACCCTGTGCGCGAAGGGGTGTAGAAAGAGAGCGAATCACTCTCATCGCCCTGCATTGCGCGAGTGACAGGTATACACCCATCGGCAACCTCCATATAGAGGTTCTTCACACGCTCTTTCGCTTCGGGGGTACGGCCAAAAAGAGCAAGCACCTGCTCAAGGGGCAAGTCGAAAAGCTCGCCAATACAATTCAAGTCCCACATACGTACATCCTCAAGGTGGGTATTGAAGAAGAGTCGCGACGGGTTCACTCCATACACCCATACATCCTTCTGCCCACGTGCCGGGTTCACACCATACTCAATCCTCTGCGCCGACATTCCACCATTGAGCAGCATACGCATAGTATCGGAGTCCACCTCTTCCATCTCATTTATGTCGTGGACATACTCTATGGCAACAGACATCATCTCACCCACACGGCTTTCGGCCTGGTCGCGTGCCACGCACACCGGGCGCAGAAGATTCTGCCGCAGCTGACCATCGATATTGCTCAGAATGGGAGCTATCATATTATTCTTCAACGGTACCTTGCCGTTCTTCTTTATGAGTTCGCCCTCGGTAATCATTGTGAGCGTATCGGGGTCGCGCACATAATCTCCCCACTGGTCGCCATAGCTATACATAAGGCTGCGCCGCAATTTGCGGCGAGCCTCGTCGAGAGCGTTCCAGCAGGCAGCGCACTCGTTCAAGAAGTCTACGGCATTACCGGTGCTTTTCTCCACAACTCCGTCGTGCGAGGCCGGCACAGCCTTGACTTTTCTGTTTATAAACTTATTCATTACAGCAAGATGTTAATTCTATTAATTCTTATCGTTGTACTCCGTACCATCGGATTCGTCCATTTCATCCAACCTGTTGTACTTGCGGGCATACTCCTCGGCTATATCCTGTGCTGTCCTTATATAGCCATTATTCAGGATTTCGTCGCGGTACTCATTCCAGGAGTTTTTCCATTCTGCTCTGGACCTTGCCATCACATCGTCCTTCCACGCTCTGTAAGCCTCGGCATCCTCCTTGTGCATATTACCAAGAGAGGCACGGCTGATGTCACCGGCACGGCGTGCAGCAGCGCGACGAAGAGCATTTTCCACCACTTTAAAGACCGCATCGTTAGGTGCTATCTTATAATAACGGGGAGAGAAAATCATACCCGCCTTTTTAAGTACATTATTCGGTGCCAATATACCATTCAACGACACATCTTTTATGTAATTCATCGCAAGTTCGTCCATAAGGTCGGCATTGGCACGCAAAGCCTCGTGTTCGCCGAAACGGTTTTTCTCTTTCAGTTCTATATAAGCCTCGGCCAATTGAGAGGACATTTCGTCATACTGAGCCTCGAGTATTCTTCTCTCCAGAGGAGTCAATCGCAAGCCGTCCATTGTCTGCGAGGTCTTTTTAAGACGCATTGGGCGATTATAACCGTTGGCCTCAACATTGCGGTATATCACATCGAGCGGGCCATCGAGCATCTTCTCCATTCTCGAGAATTTCTCCAGTGAAATCTGGTTGGCACGCGGATAATCCTCAGTTGCAAAAGGAGGGGTAGCCAAACGTTCTGCGCCGTTCATCCCCTGGCGGTTGTATACATTCCTCACTTCGACATTTCCCATAAAGGAGTTAGGCTTGCCGGTAATCTTTGCAAGGATATACTCGTGTATGGTGGGATATAATTTCCTGAACTCGCCGGGAGTAACACCGTGCTGGAGTTTAAACGAGTTCTCAAGCGCGTAGGCCAAAGACTCGGAAGCAGGAGTCGTTTTCATATTATCTATCTTTCTCATAAGGTTTATGGCAGAAAGATATCTGTCGTGAAAGATATCCTCGGCGTCGGCCCTTAACATTGAAACGCTATTCTCGAAACCTTCGTAATGCTGAATCATCTGCTGCATAGGTTTCACTATCTGCCTTGCAAGCATTTTGGGATTCGACAGAGTTCTGCGGTTAATGAAAAGCACCTGTTCTGCAGGGTCGTAATAGCAGTGTTCACGCATACTAGAGCTCACCTCAACGGGAATGTCGGCAAGTTCGGGATAAGCAGCATAGAATACCGGGTCTGTTACAACATCTCTCACATAAAGGTCTTTTACAAGATGGGGGTTATCCTTTACCAGATTTTCAACAAAAAGAGCCTCCACTGTAGAACGCTCATTCCTGGGAGTGTTCTGTATGCGTCGGTATTTTGCTGCTACCTGTGGATTGGTTACCATCAGTTTGTTATAAAGGAAATCGTTCAAATGGAATGTATCATAATCAATCTCTCCACGCCACAAGCCGTCGGCACCACGCGCCCACATGGTTTTTCTCCATATTTCCTGTGGTGTTGCACCATCCCTTTCCATCTCCTTTGCAATCTCCAGGAACATCTGGTCACCCAGACGGCCGTTCTCGGCCTCGGAGATATTCTCCACACCGCGCTCACCTATAAAGCGATAGGAATTTCCACTTTTCCCTCCGGTGGCAGCCGGTGAGAAGTTATCATAGAGAAGATGCTTATCGGCAAGCAGATATTGGGGAGTACCTTCGAATATCTTGCCGCTGGCAATCCTGTTCTCTATATCCCTGTTGAATTTCGGTGTATTGTAATATCCATCAGAGTGGCGCGCCGAAGGGAATTTATTGAATACCCTCGCACGATAAGCATCAGGTTTCACTCTGTTATACATAGCGCTATGATGAGCCGAAAGGAGGTTGCAAAGTTCATCGGTTGTAACCTTTGCTTTGTCCGACGAAATTATTTTCATGCGCACAAGCATATTATTTACAAAGTCCTTCAAGCGGTTGAGGATAGTGCGCTCTTTCCGTGTGGGCACACTCTTTTCGGCAAGATGCGCAAGATACTCCTCCACCGCAGTATAACCACCTGTCGAATATCGGCGCCCCATATCGTGGATGCCTGCACGCACCTCCTCGTCGGCCATTTTATACAAATCCTCGTAGAAATCGTACACATACTCGCCAAAGAGATTTGAAAGGCCACCGTGACCTACTACTTCGTGTACCACCACGCGCTCAAGTTCGTCAATATTTCTTATATTGGGAAGATTTATATACACCTTGCCTGTGGCATTGTCTATCCAGCCCGCAGCATTTATCATTCTGTTGTAATCGTCGATGTTGGAATTTTTTTTAATGTCGCGCTCATCAAAATAGAAGTTCAACTTGCGCCCCAACTTAGCGGCTATCTCCTCGGCCCTCTGTTTATAGGCATTCATATCCTCGTAACTGTTACGCAAGCCGTTATAGCTCCAGGCATAAGGTTTGTTCCACTCTTCGGGAACCTTTATACGGGCAGAGCCATATATATCGCCACCCTCGGTGAATTCGGGATAAGAATTCCTGTTAATCCAGTCGGCATCACTCGAGTTTACAAAATTGGCATACCTTTCCTTCTCACGCGCCTTCAAAGCCTCGTTGCCGAGTTCACCGTAAGGTGTATCTTCACCGGCACTTTCCAGAGCAGCATAACGCTCGGCCGAGGTACCGTTCTCCAAAGCAGCAACCTCCTGCTGCATCCTTTCGAGATATTTGTCGAGAGCCTTGTTTTCGTCGGAAGAGCAACGATAAACCTTGCGTTCCACTGCCGCAAGCAGGCTTCCCTCCTTCAGGTTATATTCACGCTCTATCTGCCTGCGGATATCGTAAAGCATACGGCCCACTCCTTTATCGCCATAGCTTGTGCGACGCGATATATCGTCGAGCAGTTTGTTCTCACCGGCATTCAATGGGAGATTATTACCCTTCTTGTAAATAGCCTCGGCAATACTGTTTATATCTACCCCCTTCTCTTCGGCGTAACGGCCAGCCTGGCGGAAGAAATTCTCGGAATCATATTTTCCCAAAAGAGCATCCTCATAACTTGCGATTTTATTCTTTCGCAATTCACCACGGTTACGCAACAGAAATGTCTCAACATCACGGGCATCGCCAAAACTCTGGGTAGAAATGCGACGTCCTTCAGCATCGAGCAATATGGCATTATAAGTGCCATTGCTCTCCTCTACTGCACAGTCTACTGCAACGGGGGGAGTGGAGGTTATCTTATTCTCCACAAGGTACAACAATTTAGAGCGTGTGGCAGCCGACAGATCTTTATTCTCCATAAGTTTGAGATAGCTGCTCTTTACAGCCTCGGCACTCTCGGAAGATTTCAATGAAGAAGTCTTGAATGTCTCTTCGAGCCCGGAAATAAAAGCACGAGGATCCACTCCGGCATTGATAAGCTCACGCGACTCATTGGGCGTAAAACGAAATTTCTGTTTCAACTTTCCATCGGCACCAAGTTTCACACTACCGCCTTTCGGACGCCAATGTGCAAGCTTCATTGCACCAAGAGTGGCAACACTCTCGGCATAATCTGATAGCAGATCTATAGGCTCCACCTCAACTCCCGAAAGAAGTTTGTCGGCATTTGAAGCCATTGTAAACACAGCCGATTCCGCACCCAGAGAACCTGCCGATGCTGCAATTTTCTTACCTCCGGTGAGGCCGCGCGACAACTCTTTAAGCGGAGTTCCTACTGCACCAACAGCAACACCTGTAGTAAAGCCGTGCGCATATGCATCAACCACCTTGTCCACATCTATGCCATCGTTGTAGAGAAGGTCATCGGCCATACTGTTAGCAGCATCATAACCACCGAGAGTAAAGCCCTGCATTGCAGAACCTTGAGCTATCTTTGAGCCCATTTTACCAATTATGGCACGTTCTATAATGCGTTCAGCCTCGGGCAACTGCATACCTCGCGCAGCATATTTCTTCACAAGGTTTTTCGACAAGCCTTTTGTCACATTGGAAACAACACCACCCACTGCCTTTGAAGAGGCGCCGCCTATGCCGGCAAATGCAGGCATATCAACAACCAGGGAGCCTATACCTGCTGCAAGGTTTTCCACCCTGTTCGCATCGTAAGCTGCAAGACCGGCACGTGAGACAGCATCGTGTGAAGATGTGGGTGAGTAAGCCTTCTGACCCAAATTCACCAGTTTGCCTGTGAGCGAATTGTCATAGGCACTGCGAGCTATATATCCAAGGCTGCTTTTGGGAGTAGCCTCATCGACATACTTGTCGAGCATACGCTGCTCAATTGCAGGTTCAAGCACCGCCTTACGGTATTTGTCGGGCGAGAGGCCTGCATAGCGTGCATAACTGTCGGCAATTTCATCGAGTTCTTTACCGGGAAGCTGCTGCATAGTCTTTTTAATAACAAGCTTGGGGTCGGACTCTGAACGCATCGCACCGGCAGCCACAAGAGGGTCGGCGCCTACAACCGAGGCATACTGCCTGTATGTTTCGTGAGATTTCTTGTCGGCGCTCGCTTTCTCGCTTTCAAACACACCACTTACACTATTGTCGTAATAGCCGGAAACAGCATCGTTCACTACCTTGTCCGACATTACAAACTGACGGCGACGACGCAACTCGTTATCCTCGGGGACAATATAATCGCGTGCCGAAGCCATATACACCTTCTCGCGCTGCGCTCCATCCACAGGCGAAGACCAGCGCTGCTGTTCTGCATTCATAAACTCCGACATTTCACCCATAGAGGCTGCCATAGAGGCCTTTTTATCCTCAGTGAGAAAACCTAAACCTGGGGTCTCGTACAAGGAGTCCTTTACTTTCTTGCGTCTGGATTTTCCATAATCCAGCACACCATTGTTTACACCATTTTCAATCATAAAGTATCTATTTTTTATTGTTTATATGCCACACTGGAATTTTTATATCATTTATATTTCCCCTCTTGCCATTAACCATCCACGGCTTATACTTATTTGCTGGTGTATAAGATGTGGCAGTAAGGAATTTTGGTTTTGGCGTAACAAAGAGGTCAGCTTTATTAACTGCAATACTCTTTTTTAGATTATTCTCCGCAATTACACCTTTGTAATCGACAAGCGCACGACGGTAACGTTCCTGTGCCTTGTCAAAATCGCTTGCCGCATTAGCTGTCAGAGGAGAACCTGCAACATTGTAGCGTAACCCCTTATTATGCCCAACAATTGAGAGGAGGTTGGTTGCAAAGTCGGCAAAAGCTGCTGCATTGCGTTTCTGCCGTGCCTTCTTATACTCCCTGTCGGCAGCAAGAAACTGCTCTTTCATTGCAGCCTCATCAATGTATTTATAACCGTTATACATAACCACTGCACTATTCGTCAACCTCATTACCCCAATTAAGTCCCATAAGCGCATCCTTAAACAGGTCTATACCATTTGATGCGCTTTGAGCAGCCATCTTCTCGTCGAGAGAGAGGTTGGCCATCTCCTGAGCTGCGAGAGCCTGCCTGTTTTTAAGATGCGTTGCATCGACATTCCTTTTTATCGCATCGCTTTGCGAAGCAATGTTTGTCATAAGATTCTCCATCATATCCATCCCCTGCTGATTACGTGCTACTGCAAGTTCCGGCGTTGCACCATTCATTGCCGCATAAGCCCTGTTCTGTTCATTCTGCCTGCGCAAGGTCTTCTCTACCCTCTTTATGGCGGCACGCGAACTCGAATCATTCAAATAATCGGCAAAATAGTTCCTCTTGTACCAACTATCCTCGAGACGCGAAGCCTTGTCCAAAAGAGATTTCTGCCTGCTTGCAGCCTTCGCCGAATCGAACATTCCTTTAACACCCGAATAGAGCCCCAAGGCCCCATTCACCCCTGATAAAACTGAAAATACATCCATACGTTTTTTTTCCTGCAAAAGAAATACCCAAAACATGAAACAAGGTTGCGATATTAACAAAAAGCGTTATAGCACAAGCAATTATCAATTTCGCAACCTAAAATTCGTCTTTTGATTTATCTTTGCGGATAAAGTAAAAAACAATGGAAAAAAGTAGAAGAAACAGTTGTGTAACCATTGACGATGTACACAACGAAACGCTGTCGCTCTTTCATCGTCTTATACAAAGGCTCGAAAAGCTGACAGTGAACTGCGAAGACCCGGGCACCATAAACCAGGCACTCAAGACTACTGCAGACTTTCTTGTAAAGCTTAACAAGGAGAAGGAACAGGGCGACGACAACATTGGTGCACTGCTGCAACAGACACTCAAAGGAATTGAGGGGTGAGAGGCGTTGCGCAAAAGGGTAAAAAATAATAGGCTGTGATCCACAGCCTATTATTATAACTCTTGTATATTATTTTGTCATTTTTGTAAAAACCCACTCAAAGCATCATTTAAGGATGTTCCGCGATAAGATATCTTACCATCACCATCTATAAGAATAAAATATGGGACCTTATCCACACCATAAAGCGACAAAAAGCCACTATTCCACCCCTTAAGGTCCGACACCTGAATGCCACACATATTCTTTTGAGTAACCGAAGAGTGCCATACATTATAGTTCTGGTCTATAGAAACTCCCCACATCTCCAGTTTTTTTCCATATTCTCCTCGGAGAGAGAACAAGGAATTTTGCGCCTCAATAGAATTCTTATCACCGCTCAACCACACATTTATCAATACAGGTTTTCCCTTACCTGCATAGTCCGACATAACCTGTTTCTTGCCATTAATGTCGCGCATAGCAAAGTCGGCATAGGGCGAACCCTCCGAATATTTTTCCTGCGCTGTGTAGAGCTTGTTCAGATATACTATAACATTATCCTTATACTCCGCAGGCATCTCCTTTATAAACTTCAAAGCCTGTGCGGGCTCAATGATATCTATATTGTTCTTTATAAAATAAGCAGCCAGAATATTACCTATATTTCTCTCTATTGCACGATACAGTTTAGTACGATATTGGTACGAAGCAATAGACATCACATCGACGGCCTCCTTCACACCCATAGAAGAGAGTGTGGGTGTTTCGGCCTTCTTGTTATAATAACGTTTGTAGATGCGTGTAGCAATCTCCATAGAATCCCTGTAGGCCTGCAATGCATCGTTGAGAGGTGTTCCACCCACGCGATAATAATCGGGAAGAACCTTTATTGCCACTTCGCCTCCCTCAGCTATAAAATCCATTCTGCGACGCAGACGGCCTTCGGGTGTAAAGGTTACCACATTACAGACTGCAGGCATAACAATATTGCCCACAAGTTCAAAACTGCCGCCACGCACAGCAGTGCGACCTTTCACCTCGGCAATGTTCTGCTCATTGAGTTGCATAAGATAAATGCTGTCGCCATCATTTATGCCACCCTCAACAGAGCCCTTCACGCAGACATTATACCCCGCACCATTATCGCACGCGACAAAAGAGA
Organism: Bacteroidaceae bacterium; assembly: GCA_045647885.1. Classification (GTDB taxonomy): domain Bacteria; phylum Bacteroidota; class Bacteroidia; order Bacteroidales; family Bacteroidaceae; genus HGM04593. The sequence goes on along the minus strand of JAZRMX010000026.1, from coordinate 19,493 downwards.
GGAGGAGTAATACAAAAAATAATATTTTCTTCATTGAATACATTCTACTTGACATAACAGCGCAAAAATAATAAAAAAACCTGTTCACACACAAGGCAAACAGGCTTTAAGATGGAAGATACGGCATTTTAGTTTGCACTGCCGGCAACAATATCGAGCAATTCGTTGGTAATGGCTTGCTGACGTCCCTTGTTGTATTCTCGCACAAGCTCTTCAATAAGGTCATCGGCATTGTCGGTCGCAACCTGCATTGCCACCATACGCGCTGCGTGTTCGGCTGCAGTTGAATCGAGAAGCGCTGTAAAGAGCCTCAGCACAATCACACGAGGAAGCAATTCGCGCAGCAAGGCCTCGGGTGAGGGTTCCACAATATAATCGTGTACATTATCAGACACTGCTACAGGATCCACGTCTATAGGTAAAAAGAGTTCCTTCACGGGAGCCTGCTTTGCAGCAGAATAGAAATGGGTATAAACTATCTCTATACGGTCGAGCTCGCCGGCGGCAAAACGCTCCATCAGACTATAAGCCACCTCCGACACCACCTTGTACGATGCTGCAGCAGCCTGTTCCTTGAGAGCGGAATTCTCTTCATATCCCATTTTGCGCCAGGCATCGGCAATCTTTTTTCCCACGGGCAGAAACTCTATCTCCACCCCACTGGCAAGATACTTATCGACAACCTGCTTAGCCTCTCTTATTATATTTGCATTGAATCCACCGCAAAGGCTCGAATCGGACGAAACAGCAATTATAGCCACCTTCTTCGGCTCACGCACGGCAGTATAAGGAGTCTGCAATGCCCCTTTATTTGAAAGAAACTCCGAGAAAATCTCATCGAGTTTCTGCTGATATGGGCGCATATTCTCTATCGCATTCTGTGCGCGACGAAGCTTTGCCGCAGAAACCAACTTCATTGCCGAAGTGATTTTCTGCGTGCTTTTTACCGATTGTATTCTTTGCTTTATCTCCTTCAGGTTCATTGCGCGTATCAGTTAAGTGTTTCGGCAATTTCTGCAGCAACAGTCTCTATAATACGAGTAACACTTTCATCTATTACTCCCGCTTCGAGTACGGCCACCACATCCTCTTTATGGTTGGTGCGCATTTTATCAAGGAAAAGAGACTCAAACTCCTTCACCTTCTCTTGCGGTACGTTGCTTAAAAGATTGTTCACACCACAATAAAGTATGGCAATCTGCTCGCCTACCCTCATTGGAGTATATTGTGGTTGCACAAGCAATGCGTTGGTGCGACGGCCACGGTCTATGACCATCTTTGTCACCGGATCCATATCGCTGCCGAATTTTGCAAAAGCTTCGAGCTCACGGAACTGTGCCTGGTCAATCTTCAGGGTTCCGGCAACCTTCTTCATCGATTTTATCTGAGCATTTCCGCCCACACGCGACACTGAAATTCCCACATTCACCGCAGGACGGAAACCCTGGTTGAAGAGGTCGCTTTCAAGATATATCTGTCCGTCGGTAATGGAGATGACATTCGTGGGGATATATGCCGACACGTCACCGGCCTGTGTCTCAATTATGGGCAGAGCAGTAAGTGAGCCGCCACCTTTTACCTTGCCTTTAAGAGATGGGGGAAGGTCGTTCATCTGCTCGGCAACCTCCTGCTGGTTTATAATCTTTGCTGCACGCTCAAGAAGGCGCGAGTGCAGGTAGAACACATCGCCGGGATATGCCTCGCGACCAGAAGGACGACGCAGAATAAGCGACACCTCGCGGTAGGCTACAGCCTGTTTAGAGAGGTCATCATACACCACCAGAGCGTGACGGCCTGTGTCGCGGAAGAATTCTCCTATTGCAGCTCCGGCCATGGGTGCATAATACTGCATTGCAGCAGTGTCCGATGCAGTAGCCACAACCACCACGGTATAGTCGAGTGCGCCATATTTGCGCAGAGTGTTCACAATAGAAGCCACGGTTGAGCCCTTTTGACCAATTGCCACATATATACAATAGACAGGGTTGCCCGCCTCGTAATTGGCACGCTGGTTTATTATGGTATCTATGGCAATAGCAGTCTTACCTGTCTGGCGGTCGCCAATGATAAGCTCACGCTGACCGCGGCCTATGGGTATCATTGAGTCTATGGACTTGAGTCCTGTCTGCAAAGGTTCATTGACCGGCTGGCGGAAAATCACTCCCGGTGCCTTGCGGTCGAGCGGTAGTTCGAATTTCTCACCCTCTATATCGCCCTTACCATCGAGAGGCTCACCAAGAGGATTTATCACACGCCCCAACATACCATCGCTCACATTTATAGAGGCGATGCGGCCGGTACGTTTCACTGTCATACCCTCCTTAATTCTGTCAGTTGGGCCAAGCAGAATGGCACCCACATTATCCTCTTCGAGGTTCATAACGATAGCCATTACTCCGTTGTCGAATTCGAGCAACTCTTCGGCTTCGGCATTATTGAGCCCATAGATGCGTGCAACACCATCGCTCACCTGCAACACTGTGCCCACTTCGTCATACTTCGCGTTGCTATTGATACCTTTGAGCTGTTCAAGAAGCACAGCCGACACTTCGCTGGGTTTTATACTCATTTTATACAATCTTCCTGTTAGTTTTTACCAATTGTTTCTTTATCTCGGCAAGCTGTTTCTTTACACTTGCATCGAAACGGGTATTGTCGGCCTCGCAAATAAAGCCGCCGACAAGTGATTCGTCGACCACATTTTTCATCTCAACCGACACGTTGCCACTCTTTTCAAGAATACGCTCAATCTTCTCCTGCAGTTTTTTATCCAGGGGAACAGCTGTGGTTATCTTTACCGGCACAATCCTTTTGTCGGCACGATAAATATCCATATAGGCATATGCCATATAGAGCAGATACTCTTCGCGCGAAGCTTTGGCAACAAGGAGAGCAAAGCGGTTAAATACCGGTGAAGGTTCTCCCACCAATTCACATATGAGCTGAACGCGCTCGGCAAGTGACAAAGAGGGGTTGCAGAATACAGCAGGAAGGTTCTTTAAATTACGCAACACTTCACTCAACTGCTGCATATTCCTGTACACCGCATCCTCGGCATTCTGCTCCTTTGCATACTCGTAAAGAGCCTCGGCATAACGTTTAGATATTGTCCCTACATTCATTTGTCTATATCGGTTTTCTTTGTCATAGCCTCATCAACAAGCTTTTCGGTGTATCGGCGCTGTGCATCATCGCCCGACAATTCACGACGCAGGACCTTTTCGGCCACAGCCAGAGAAAGCTCGGCAACGCTGTTGCGGATATCGCGCAAAGCATCCTCTTTCTCCTGTTCTATGACACGACGCGCATCGAGGAGCATCTTGTTGCTTTCGGCCTCGGCCTTTTCGCGTGCTTCCTTCATAAGTTGCTCGCGAGCCACAGCGGCCTCACGCAGAATTTTGGTCTGCTCCTCCCGGGCAGCCTTCAGCATAGCCTCACCCTCGGCTTGTATATCGGCAAGCCTTGCATTGGCTTTCTCGGCATTCTTCAAAGAATCGTCAATGAAACGTTTGCGTTCATCTATAAGCGAAGTAATTGCAGGGAAAGCATATTTTACAAGGATGAAAAACACTATCCCGAATGCCACAAGCATCCAGAAGAGAAGACCTGCATCGGGTAATAAAATAGACATCCTCTACCCTTTTTACATCAAGATTACAAGAATCGAAGCAAGAATCGCAAACATGGCAACACCCTCTATGAGCGCAGCAGCAAGAATCATACCCGAACGGATATCACCTGATACCTCGGGCTGACGAGCCATAGACTCCAATGCCGTAGATGCGATGCGGCTGATACCGAACGCAGCACCCAACACAACAACACTTGCTGCAAAAGCAGCTGCTGCCTTCGCAAGGCTGACACTTGCAGCCACCTGTAAAAGAACTGTAAACATAATCTTTATATTTTTTAAAAGTTAATAAATACCATTTAATGTTTTCCGTGGTGTTCCGGTTGCGCAAGGCCTATGAATACTGCCGACAGCATAGTAAACACGAATGCCTGTATAAAAGCAACCAACAACTCAAGAATATTCATAAACACGGTAAAGAATACCGAAATTATACTCATTGCACCTCCAAGGTATTTGTTTACCGCAGAGGTAATAAATATAAGACACACGAAAACAAGTATCGCAGTGTGCCCTGCAAATATATTGGCAAAAAGACGCACTGTGAGAGCAAAAGGCTTTACAAAAATTCCCGTAAGCTCAATAAAAGGCATCAAGGGAAAGGGAAATTTCAAGAACATAGGCACGTCGGGCCATAGAATCTCTTTCCAGTACTCCCTGTTTCCAAAAAGATTCACCGCAACAAAGGTGCAGAGTGAGAGGGCAAGAGTAACCGCTATGTTTCCGGTTACATTTGCACCGCCAGGGAAAAATGGCACAAGCCCCATAAGGTTGCTCAACAGAATAAAGAAAAATACTGTGAGCAGATAAGGGGCAAAGCGTTTGGACTGTTTACTACCCACATTAGGCTCTATAACCTCCTCAATGACCATGGTCACAAGCACCTCCATAATTCCCACAAAACCGCGCGGAGCAGCATCGTTGCATTTGCGTTTTTTGTACCAACGTGAAGTAAAAAGCATTATCACAACCAAAAGGGTGGCATTAAAGAATATTGCCACTACGTTCTTTGTAATGGAAATATCGAGAAGAGGGCGTCTTTCGTTCCCCTCATTGTCGTGTTCAACAATTTTCCCGGCATTGGCACCATCGGTGGCTATACTGAAGCCGTTGTGTTCCGGTGCGTGGTGGAATACCGCAGAAGAGAAAACTTTCCACCCTGCCTGTTCGCTGTAAAGGATTACGGGAAGTGGTATGGAGATATGTTTATCCCCTACAGTGGTAATGTGCCACTCATACGAGTCGTTCAAATGCTCGAATATCAGTTTTGGAGCATCGAAAGAGGCATCGTCGGACTGTGCGGCATAAAGCTGATGACCTGCAACAGGCATCAACAGCAGTATAAACAGAAATATGTAACGCAACAGTTTCATAGCCTCATTTCAAGTGTTTCTTCATATATATGCCAAAAGCGCACTCCGGCACCAGCAACAATATGTAATATACAAAAAAGTTCACCACCGCTGCAAGCATTTTCTCGCGCACGACATATGCCAGAACTGCGACAAAACATAACGACAAGAAGAGCTTTGCTGCCTTCAATCCAATAAAATATCTTGTAAACCCAATACCTGTCATTCCTTTATTCACAAACATTACAGCAAGCGAGTAAAAAATCCAAAAGTAGAGAGCTACTGCCCAATGTGCCTCAAAGCCGGCTTGTGGGAAACAAGATGGCATAACCGTCTCCACCAACAGAAAGAACGTGGTTACTATGAGCGTAATCACAAGGATTGCTTTCGTGTATATTTTCATAGCTGTTTTTCTTCTTGTGTTTCAACACAGGCGGTAACCACATTATTCTTAACCTCGGCAAAACCGCCCGATATTTTTATTTCGGCATCGATGTCGGCAACCCATTTTATGGCACCGCATTGCAGAGCCGATATTATGGGGGCGTGGCCACGTAGCACAGTAAAAGGCTCCAGTGCACCGGGAAGGGTGACACGTGACACCATCCCCGAAAAAAGAGTCTTTTCGGGCGACAGGATTATTAGTTTTATTTCACGCTCGGCCATTATCTATACTCACTTTATAAGTTCGAGCATTTTTTCTCCCTTGGCAATAGCCTCTTCTATTGTTCCCACGTTCAGGAATGCCTGCTCGGGGATATGGTCGACCTCACCATCGAGAATCATATTAAAGCCACGTATGGTATCTTCTATAGAGACCATCACACCCTTTACACCGGTAAATTGCTCGGCAACGGTAAACGGCTGGGAGAGGAAACGCTGCACACGACGGGCACGGTTCACCGTGGTGCGGTCCTCGTCGGAAAGTTCCTCCATACCCAAAATGGAGATAATATCCTGCAACTCCTTGTTACGCTGCAAAATCTGCTTCACACGCTGCGCTGTGTCATAGTGTTCCTTGCCCACAATATTCGCATCAAGTATGCGCGAAGTGGAATCGAGCGGGTCTACAGCCGGATATATTCCAAGCTCGGCAATCTTGCGGCTGAGTACAGTGGTTGCATCGAGGTGGGTAAATGTTGTCGCAGGAGCAGGGTCGGTAAGGTCGTCAGCCGGAACGTAAACAGCCTGAACCGATGTAATAGAACCGTGTATAGTAGATGCAATACGTTCCTGCATAGCACCCATCTCACTTGCCAACGTGGGCTGATAACCCACAGAACCGGGCATACGCCCAAGCAATGCCGAAACCTCGGAACCGGCCTGTGTAAAGCGGAAAATATTATCTATAAAGAAGAGGATGTCGTTGCTCTTGCCTTCGGCAGCACCGGCATCGCGGAAAGCCTCGGCAATGGTCAAACCCGAAAGTGCAACAGATGCACGCGCACCGGGAGGTTCATTCATCTGGCCATAAACGAGTGTTGCCTGTGATTTTTCCACCTCACTGTAATCGACTTTCGACAAGTCCCACTCGCCTCTCTCCAAACCCTTCTTGAATTCCTCGCCGTAACGCACCACGTTCGACTCAATCATTTCGCGCAACAGGTCGTTACCTTCACGGGTACGCTCACCCACACCGGCAAACACCGAGTAGCCATCGTGCCCTTTTGCAATGTTGTTTATAAGCTCCATAATGAGCACGGTCTTGCCCACACCGGCACCACCGAAAAGACCAATCTTACCACCTTTGCAATAAGGTTCAAGAAGGTCTATCACCTTAATGCCGGTATAAAGCACCTCCTGCACTGTAGAAAGTTCTTCAAATTTAGGAGCCTCGCGATGTATAGGATAAGCGCCATCCTTGTCAAGCTCACGCATACCGTCTATTGAGGCACCCACAACATTCATCATGCGGCCTTTAATCTGGTTACCCACGGGCATAGTTATGGGGGCGCCTGTTGCAACCACCGGCATTTTGCGCGCAAGACCGGCGGTTCTGTCCATTGCCACGGTACGCACGGTATCGTCACCTATATGCTGCTGTACCTCAAGAATAAGTTCGCGCCCGTCGCGACACTGCACCGAAAGAGCCTCGTGTATAGCCGGAAGAATAACTTTTCCGCTCTCATCCTTAGTCTCAAAAGCGACATCAATTACCGCTCCTATTATCTGGACAATATATCCTATATTTTTAGACATTCTATTTATTGTTTAAAAGACAAGTACATAATAAACAAAACGGCATTCGGCAAAGTTGTGGTTTTTGCCACCACAAAATTGAACAAAAGAAAGCCACGGAATGCAAAGATATGTTTTTTTTTGAATTTTCCAACAATAACCCTCCCCCATTCGCTCTATACACCTTATATAAATTCAAAAATACTCCCCCAAACAGAACAAAACATTAAAAAAAGTGTACTACGGCATAAACTTCTATATTTTTCTCCTCAAATAATCAGGCTTTATGTTATTTTAATACTTTGGCACGCTTTTTGTAAGAAATCTTATGTAAAAATATTGTTGAAGTAAGAATTCCGGGTTATATTTTTGCAAACGGAACACACAACAATAAAAAACAACCTGAAAAACGAATATTCACCAGAATAGAATTGACTGAGGAGAAAGAACTATGAACAATGAATTTTCGCAAAGAATGTCGGAAATACTGTCACTGAGCAAAGAGGAGGCTTGCCGCTTGCGCAGCAAGAGCATAAATCCCGAGCATTTGCTGCTGGGGATAATGCGCAAGGAGAGTAGCACTGCGACAGTAATTCTTAACACACTAAACGCTGATGTCGCTGAAATAAAAGAGTGTATAGAACGCCGTAGCACCCCTCCGGGATATGCAGAACTACCCTACTCGGAGAACGTGGAACTGGCATTGAGCACAGCAAGAATACTGCGTTTCAGCACCCTCGAAGCACGAGCATTTAAGGCTGTAGCCGATACTGAGCATATCTTATTGGGCATACTGAAAGAGGGTAACAACCTTGCTGCCGATATCCTGGAGGCCAACGATATCACATATTCACGAGTGATTGAGGTCATAAAAAGCGTAAAGCCCGGAGTAAACAACGGCTTCGGCTTTGCCGAGCAGGACGACGAAGAGGATGACGCTCCGCAAAAACCCGAGAGCAACAACTCACAGACCTTTACCGGAACACGCCAGGCAAAACCCACGAACGACACTCCGGTGCTCGACAATTTCGGTATGGATATGACAAAAGCCGCAGCCGAAGGACGTCTCGACCCTGTTGTGGGGCGCGAGCAGGAGATTGAGCGCATATCACAGATATTGAGCCGCCGCAAGAAGAACAACCCCATACTCATCGGAGAACCCGGTGTAGGTAAATCGGCAATTGTAGAGGGACTTGCACAGCGCATTGTAGAGCGCAAGACATCGCGCATACTCTTTGACAAGCGCATCGTCGCACTCGATATGACGGCTGTGGTTGCCGGTACAAAATACCGCGGACAGTTCGAAGAACGCCTGCGCTCCATAATGAACGAACTGGAGAAAAACCCCAATATAATACTCTTCATTGACGAGATACACACCATAGTGGGTGCAGGTTCTTCTCCCGGCTCAATGGATGCCGCCAACATTCTAAAACCCGCACTTGCACGCGGAGAGATACAGTGTATAGGCGCAACCACCATCGACGAGTACCGCAAGAGTATTGAAAAGGACGGTGCGCTCGAACGCCGCTTCCAGAAAGTACTTGTTGAACCCACCTCGGCAGCCGATACATACACAATACTCCAGAATATAAAGGAGCGTTACGAGAGCCACCACAACGTAACATATACCGAAGAGGCTCTGCAGGCGTGTGTCAAATTGACAGAGCGCTACATTACCGACCGTTGCTTCCCCGACAAAGCCATCGATGCAATGGACGAGGCTGGTGCGCGCATGCACATAAGCAACATAACAGTACCCAAAGAGATAGAGGAGCAAGAGGCACTCTTGAGCAACATAAACAAAGAGAAGAACAACGCTGTAAAATGCCAGGATTTTGAGCGCGCTGCAAACTGCCGCGACACAGAGAAAGAGCTACAAGCCGGGCTTGCGCAGATGAAGGCCAAGTGGGAAAAGAGCCTTGCCGACAACCGCCAGACCGTAACAGACGAGGAGGTTGCTAACGTAGTTTCAATGATTTCAGGCATACCCGTACAAAGAATGCAACAGGACGAGTGGACACGTCTGCGCGGAATGAAAGAGGAACTTCAGGCAAAAGTAGTGGCACAAGACAACGCCATAGAGAAACTCACCAAAGCCATACAACGTAGCCGTGTGGGGCTCCAGAACCCCAACAAGCCCATAGGTACATTTATGTTCCTCGGCCCTACGGGTGTGGGAAAAACCCTTCTCGCAAAAGAGCTCGCAAAATTTATGTTCGGCTCGGCCGACGCACTTATACGTGTTGATATGAGCGAATATATGGAGAAATTCACCGTGTCGCGCCTTGTAGGAGCACCTCCGGGATATGTGGGATACGAAGAGGGAGGACAACTCACCGAGAGAGTACGCCGCCGCCCCTACTCTATAGTTCTGCTCGACGAGATTGAAAAGGCTCATACCGATGTATTCAACCTCCTCCTGCAGGTAATGGACGAAGGACGCCTCACCGACAGTTACGGCCGCACCGTGGACTTCCGCAACACCGTGCTCATTATGACTTCAAACGTAGGCACACGTGAGCTGAAAGACTTCGGCGCAGGCGTGGGCTTCACCAAAAACGAACGCGAAGGCAATAAAGAATACTCGCGCAGCGTGATACAGAAAGCACTGAACAAACGTTTTGCTCCCGAATTCATAAACCGCATCGACGAGATTATAAACTTCGACCAGCTTGGGCTCGACGCAATAGTAAACATTGTGGATCTTGAACTCACACAGATTGTAAAACGTGTGAACGAGCTCGGATACACCATCGACCTTACCACAGAGGCAAAAAAACACCTCGCAAGCAAAGGTTGCGACATACAATTTGGTGCACGCCCGCTGAAACGCGCCCTGCAGACATACATTGAGGACGAAATATCGGAACTCCTGCTCTGCGGCTCATTGAAAGCCGGTGATAACATCCACGTCGATAAGGCAACCGACGAAGATAAACTCACGTTCACCATAGAGAGCAAATAAACAACTTCGCTCTCAACAACTCCCAATCAAGCCCCGCCTCTTTTTGACAGGCGGGGCTTGATTTATGACATTTTGGCAGACACAACCAATGTGGCATTCAATTTGTTTATAAAAAAATGTACGCACGGAGCGCACAAAAAAAAACGATTAACTAAAAAAAATAAATAATATGCAAAAAGGAAACATTGGGGTAACAACAGAAAACATATTCCCCGTCATCAAAAAATTTCTTTATAGCGACCACGAGATTTTTCTCCGCGAAATAGTATCGAACGCAATCGATGCCACACAAAAGCTCAAAACCCTCTACGAAAAAGGTGAGTTCAAAGGCGAGCTTGGCAACCTTCGCGTGAGAGTAACGCTTGGTAAAGATACCATCACCGTAAGCGATAATGGAATTGGTCTCACCGCCGAGGAGATTGAAAAATATATCAACCAGATTGCCCTTTCAGGAGCTACAGACTTCCTTGAGAAATACAAAGACACAGCTAATTCCATCATCGGACACTTCGGTCTTGGTTTCTACTCTGCCTTTATGGTATCTAAAAAGGTGGAGATTGTAACTAAATCCCACAAAGAGGGAGCACAGGCCGTTAAATGGAGCTGCGACGGCAGCCCCGAATACACACTTGAGGAGTGCGAGAAGGCCGAGCGTGGAACAGACATCATTATGTACATCGACGAGGAGAGCAAAGAGTTCCTCGAGGAGAGCCGCATAAGCTCCATTCTAAACAAATATTGCCGTTTCCTCCCCGTGGAGATTGCCTTTGGCAAGAAGAAAGAGTGGAAGGATGGCAAGCAGACCGAGACCGACGAGGACAACATAATAAACGACACCACTCCCTTGTGGACACGCAAGCCTGCAGAACTCAAAGACGAAGATTACAAGGAGTTCTACCGCAAGCTCTACCCCATGAGCGACGAACCCCTCTTCTGGATACACCTTAACGTAGATTTTCCCTTCCACCTCACAGGTATCCTCTACTTCCCCAAAGTAAAGAGCAATCTTGAGCTACAAAAGAACAAAATACAGCTCTTCTGCAACCAGGTATATGTAACCGACGAGGTTGAGGGTATTGTACCCGACTTCCTCACCCTTATGCACGGTGTTATTGACTCGCCCGATATTCCCTTGAACGTATCACGTTCATACCTTCAGAGCGACTCAAACGTGAAGAAGATTTCGGCATATATATCTAAAAAGGTATCGGACCGTCTGCAGTCAATCTTCAAGAGCGACCGCTCACAGTTCGAGGAGAAGTGGAACGACCTCAAAATCTTCATACACTACGGTATGCTCACCGAGGAGGACTTCTACGACAAAGCAAGCAAGTTTGCTCTCCTTCAGGACACCGACGGCAAGAAATATACTTATGAGGAGTACAAGAACCTCATCTCTGCCGAGCAGACCGACAAAGAGGGTAACCTCATCTACCTCTACTCTAACGACAAGGACAAAGAGTACAGCTTCATTGAGAACGCCAAAAACAAAGGCTACAACGTGCTGATGATGGACGGCCAGCTTGACATCGCCCTAATAAGCCTTCTCGAGCGTAAATTCGAGAAGAGCCGCTTCACACGCGTAGACAGCGACATTGTTGAGAACCTCATCGTTAAAGAGGAGCAGAAGACATCATCGCTCGGCGAGAAAGAGCGCGAAACTCTCACAGGTATCTTCCAAAGCCAGATACCCACGATGGAGAAAAAAGAGTTCTACGTACAGGCACAGGCTATGGGCGAGAACGGCGCACCCGTGATGATTACACAGTCGGAATATATGCGTCGTATGAAAGAGATGGCAGCCATACAGGCAGGTATGTCGTTCTACGGAGATATGCCCGATATGTATAACATACTCGTGAACGAGGAGCACCCCATTATCAAACGCATACTTAACGAGGCCGAAACAAACTGCGCCGACGAGCTACGCCCCATCGACGAAAAAACAACCTCACTCGAAAGCCGCCGCAAAGCACTCTACAATGCACGCAGTGGCAAGAAGGACGACGAGGTTCCCCAGAGCGAGAAAGACGAACTTGCCGAGGTTGAAAAAGAGATTACTGCTGCCAAGAGCGACAAAGAGGCTATCCTCGCGAAATATGCTGCTGGCAACAGCACCGTGTGCCAGCTCATTGACATCACATTGTTGCAGAACAATATGCTCACAGGTGAAGCACTTGACAAATTCGTTAAGCGCAGCATAGATATGATGAAGTAAAAAACAGTGTAAAAAACCAAAAAAGACCGACGATTATAACATCGTCGGTCTTTTTTTTGTATCTTCGTAAGCACTGTAAGGAAATTAAAAAGATGATAACCCTCACACGCATAACCACCCCCGACTGCGACGCCTACCGTTTCACCGAAGAACTGCTCACCACCGCCTTCCCACGCGACGAGTACCGCGACCTCCCCGAGCAACGCGCCAACGTTGCCGGCAAAAAACATTTTAATCTGATGCTTGCTTGCCACCAAGGAGAACACGTGGGGTTCATCAGCTACTGGGAATTAGGGGATTTATGCTATGTAGAACACCTTGTCACACTCCCCCCACAACGCGGTAAAGGATACGGCAAAAGCATCCTGGAACAACTGCAAAAAACCTCCGGCAACATAGTTCTGGAGGTTGAAGAACCCACTGACGAACTTTCGGCACGGCGCATAGCATTCTACCGCCGGGCAGGGTTCGAGTTATGCAATATTCCCTACCAACAACCACCTTACCGCAAAGGCGACGGCTACCTGCCAATGTTCCTTATGTTCCACGGTTGGGATGCCGATGGTGCAAATTACGAAAAAGCAAAACAAGCTATATACAAGAACATATATAACCTATAAAAGTAAAAAAATGGCAATAATAAAGACACTCAACAACATAACACCCAAGATGGGCGATAACTGCTTCCTTGCCGAAACTGCTGCAATAATAGGCGATGTAACAATGGGCGACAACTGTTCCATCTGGTACAGCACCGTGCTACGCGGCGATGTAAACACCATCACCATAGGCAATAACGTGAACATACAGGACGGCGCAGTGGTACACACCCTCTACAAACGCTCTAAAACAACCATTGGCAACAATGTATCAATAGGGCACAACGCCACAATACACGGCGCCACCATCGAGAACAACTGCCTCATTGGAATGGGAGCCACCGTGCTCGACAACGCCGTGGTTGAGAGCGGGGCCATCGTGGCAGCCAACGCCCTTGTAACATCGGGGATGCGCGTCGAAGGCGGGTGGATATATGCCGGCGTGCCTGCAAAAAAGATAAAGGAGGTGAGCCGCGAACAACAAAAAGATATTGTGGAACGCATTGCCAACGACTACATTATGTACGCATCGTGGTATAAAGAGTGAAACAACAAAATAATAACCTTTTCACACAACAACAAAGCACCATTCGCCATAAGGCGAATGGTGCTTTGTATTCACAGACAAACTATCCACTACTCCCCTTTCCTCTCTTTGCGAAACTCGCTGGGAGAGGAACCTGTCATTCTCTTGTAGTAACGGCTCAAATAACTTTGGCTTGGGAAGTTATACTCATCGGCAATTTCCTGAATGGATTTATCGGTATAAGATAGCTCAAATTTTAACCGCGACGAAACAGCAAGGTCAATAATATCCTTCGCCGAATAGTTCGATACCTCGTTACACACCTCGTTAAGATAACCGCTACTCACACCAAGCTCATTGGCATAAAAAAGCACTTCGCGCGACTTTTTGCCCGATGTAAGAAGCCCCTTCACAAACTTGCGGAACAGGGTTTTCTTGCGCGACTCAAAACTATTGCCACCCGTAAAACCTTCATACTTATTGAAGTAATTATGCACCAGTTGCAGGAGCATCTTCACGGCTCCGAGTGCAGCCTCTTCAAAGCCATCATAACTGAACATTTCGTGGGCTAAGAAGAGTGAATCGTATATCCTTGCCACAAACTCGAGTTCCTTTACATAGAGAGGAACCACAGGTTGCGCCCTTACCTTCTCGTAGAACTGGAAATTTATACTCTCCGATGGTATTTTGTACAGCGAGACGGGAATAAGGAGTGTCTGTGCATTATAGTCGTGGCTCTGCTCTTTTATCATCACTATATCAAGTGGAGAAAGCACTACTAAAGATTTTGCCTTGACACGATAGAGCATATAGTTTATCTCTATCTTCGCCTCGCCGTCGGTTATAAAAAGGAAGGCTAGGTGGTTGCAACGTATGGGTGTTTTAAGCAGACGATTGGTGTCGTTCACAATAATTATCCGGTTGCTGGCATAGTCGGTAGTGGTTATCATATCTACATCGATTTTGAAACAAATATAAAGACTTTATTTACATCACGCCAAATTTTACCACGGAAAAGGACAATAACCGGTTGTATTGGTAAAAACATTACAAAAAAAAAGCATCGGTCGCAGTGCAACCGATGCTACATATATAATTAAGGAGTTTATTACTGGTGAACGTCGCGCAACAGGTCATTTACAGTCTTTACAGGGTTGAAGGTTACAAGAGGTACTTCAACGAAAATAGTACTCCAATCGCTCATAGCACCATTCCACAAGCCTGGAAGTTCCATTGCCTTAAGCTCACGACCGTTCTTGGACTTGTGAGAGATGAAGCCTGTATTCTTATCAACATATTCGGGAAGGTTGAATTTCTCGCCCTTGTAATTCTTAACCGCGCACACAAGGTCTACGGGGTTAAAGTGTGTACCATTCTCGAACATCTCCTTTGACGCAGGGTTGTTCATATCAATCTGCGAGCTCTCAAGAATCTGCAATGATACTGTACCATCCTGGTTGTATGCGAGGAAGGGGCCACCACCGGGCTCACCCACGTTTTTCACCATACCGCACACACGCATCGGGCGGTTGAGTTTCTTGCGCAGATAGAGTACAAGGTCGCAATCCTCAAGGTCTTTTATCTCCATATTGCGGCACATAAGTTCCTGCTGAACAAAACGCACCATCTCCAATACCTGCTCGTGGGTATAGTTGCCCTCATCAATTATTTGCAGATACTCAAAGGCTTTTTTCTGTTTCTCAACCAAAATACCGGCAAGCAATTTCTTGTATGTAACGGTATCGGGTTTCAAGCGGTCGGGCACCACGTTATCAATGTTCTTGATGAAAATTACATCGGCATCAATATCGTTGAGGTTCTCAATGAGCGCGCCGTGACCACCGGGACGGAATACCAATGCTCCATTCTCACGGAAAGGCTGGTTGTCGGCATCGGCAGCTATGGTATCGGTACTCTGCTTCTGCTCCGAGAAACAGATCTCATACTCAACGCCAAAAAGTTCCTCGTAATATGCTTTACGCTCTGCAACCAAATCCTGGAACAGTGCCTTGTGATTGGGCGACACTGTAAAGTGAAGCTGCACCTTACCGTCGGTTGCAGCATAAAGGGCACCCTCAACAAAGTGTTCCTCGGCCGCTGTGCGGGCTGCATTGTCGTAGTTATGGAATTTTAAAAGTCCTTTAGGCAGAGAACCATAATTCATTCCTGTAAAGTCGAGAAGGTTGAAAACAACATCTTTATATTTTCCCTCGGCAATAAGCTCTTTTATGCCCACGTTCTTGTTCTTGCGACAAGTAGCATCGAGGTCGGCATAAAAAGCGAACTTCTCAATATTGGCAAAGAAATTCTTCTCAAAGTCGGTGGTTGGAACATCATACTCGGCACTAAGGAAGGAGAACAAATCCTTGAACATACGGCTTGCGGCACCCGAAGCTGGTACGAATTTAAGAATGCTGTTACCTGCGCCACAGTAAGCATCCCAAGTGGCAAGGTAGCTCTCTATTTCTGCCTGCGTGGGAGATATTATCCCTTTGTCAATTGTGGCGGCAGCCTCAATGGGCAGGAAGGGGAACCCTGTTTTGAATGTTTGCAACTGCTCGGCAACCTGCTGTGCCGAAATTCCCTTTTTTGCTAAAAACGCCTGGTCTGCTTTACTTATCATAGTTGTAGATATTTAATAGACTCCTTACTTATTTAAAATCAGGAATGCGGTTCACCACAAAAATATAAATAATTTTCTATAAATATCTAAAAATTGTTTTTTTTTGAATTACTAAAAATTATCTTCGCAAAAGAAAGAGCCGTAAATGGTGTCTACAACTACAAAAACGGCATTTATAATATATTTGAAGGTATGGAGAGAGCAGATATTTTTACTGTAGAGGAGAAAAGAGAAATTCTTGAGCTTAACGCAGTGCTCAGAAAAAACATTGAAGGCGGGTTGCTCCCAACAGACTACCGTTTCATCAAGGGAGAAATTGGACGCGCACTTGCCGAAGGTAAAATCGTGCGCGACAGTTTCGGCTTTCACCCAGTAATTATAGACCTGCAAACTGCAGCACTTATGGGCCAGGAGATTGGCCACCAGCGCGAAGTAATAATAAGCATTCTGCTCAACCACTGCGTACAACAGGGGGTTACAAGTATTGAAGAGATCAAGCAAAACTTCGGCGAAGGTGTTACAAAAATGCTCACAAACCTTACACAAATAAATACCCTTTACGCCAAAAGCCCCACAATTGAAAGCGAGAATTTCCGCAATCTCCTGCTCTCTTTTGCCAACGATATGCGCATAATACTCATTATGATAGCAGCCCGTTTGGTAGTATTGCGCCGCCTCTTCAACAGCGAAGACAAAGAGGCACGCATACAAGTGGCAAACGAAGCATCAAAACTTTACATACCTCTGGCACACAAGCTCGGTTTCTACAAATTGAAATCGGAAATGGAAGACCTTTCAATGCGATACACCGAGAGCGAAATTTACGCAGAACTGAGCCGCAAGGTGGAAGAGACAGCAGCTTCGCGTGAGGACTACATCGCATCCTTCATAAAACCTATAGAGAAAAAACTCAAGGCACTTCCCCACCTAAAATTCCGCATAAAAGGCCGTACAAAATCAATAAACTCTATCTGGCAGAAAATGAAGCGCCAACAGCGCCCATTCGAACAGATATACGACCTTTTCGCCATCAGAATAATCATTGACAGCGAACCGCAGAACGAGAAAGGAGAGTGCTGGCAAGTATACTCCATAGTTGCCGATATGTACACCCCTAACCCCCACCGCCTACGCGACTGGCTGTCGGTACCCAAAAGCAACGGCTATGAGTCGCTGCACACCACTGTGATGGGCCCCGAAGGACGTTGGGTTGAGGTGCAGATACGTACCGAAAGAATGGACGCCATTGCCGAACACGGTCTTGCAGCACACTGGCGATACAAAGGCATAAAAAGCGAAATAGGGCTCGACAACTTGTTGGCATCAATCCGCGACACACTCGAGAACCTGAGTGAGGAGGATGTCAATGAGAACAAATTCAAGATGGAGCTCTACAAAGACGAAATCTTCATCTTCACTCCCAAGGGCGACCTTTACCGCCTCCCCAAAGGAGCTACAATACTCGATTTTGCCTTCAGCATACACACAGGGCTTGGATGCAAATGTACCGGTGCACTCGTAAACGGGCGCAACGTACCACTGCGTCACGTACTTGCAAACGGCGACCAGGTGGAGATAATAACAGCCAACAGCCAATCACCCAAACAAGCTTGGCTCAGCATAGCACAGACAGGCCGTGCAAGAACGAAAATACGCCAGGCGCTAAAGGAGATTACTGCACGCCAGGCCGACATAGCACGCGAAATGCTCATACGCAAATTCAAGAACCACAAGACAGAGTATGACGAGGGTATGATGGACCACCTCATACGTAAAATGGGGTTCAAGCGCCTCACCGACTTCTACCAATGCATTGCCGAGGGAGGTGTAGACATAGGCGAAGTAATAAAGAGATACCAGGCGCTGCTCACTCCGCAAAGCGAAGGCAACGAAGTTACCCACAGCGCCGACGGTTATACCTACAGCAACGACAAGGATAGCGGACACTCGGGCGATGTTCTTGTAATAGAGCGCAACCTAAAAGGAGTTGATTACAAGCTTGCCAAATGCTGTACGCCCATATTCGGTGACGAAATTTTTGGTTTTGTAACCATAAATGGTGGAATATCAATACACAGAAAAGACTGTAGCAACGCCCGTCAGCTACAGGAGCGTTACCCCTACCGCATTATAGACGCACGCTGGAGCGACATTGATAAAGGCGGTACACGTTTCCCCGTAACCCTTCGCATAGTGGGACACGACGATATAGGTATAGTAAACAACATAACCTCCATCATAACACAAGAGAAAGGAGTTATTATGCGCGGAATAAACATAGAATCGCACGACACCCTCTTCTCCGGTAGCCTCACACTACTAATCGACGACAACGCCAAACTTCGCAAACTAATCGATAAAATAGAAGGTATAAAGGGAGTAAAACAGGTAAAAAGAGGTTAAAAAGAATTTTTATATGAATAGGTAGAAAAATTAAAGTTATCTTTGCAAACAGATAACATATTAAATGTTCCAAAGATTAACAAAACGCAAACATTTATGAAAAAGAGCACATTAATTATATTTCTACTCTTCTCTTGCATAAACATCTTTGCACAGAAAGAAAATAAACTTGCCGACATAAAGTTCGACACCACAACCTACGATATGGGAACTTTTGCCGCCGATACCGCAATAATAAAATGTAAATTCATATACACAAACACAGGGGAAGCCCCTTTATACATACACCAGATTTTCACCTCTTGCGGCTGTACGGAGCGCAGTTTCAGCACCGCCCCAACAATGCCCGGGGAAAGTGATACCATTTTTGTAACATACAATGGAACAAACAAAGCACCTGGCTATGTCCGCAAAAGTATCACTGTTCACTGCAATACAAAAAAAGAGATGATAAAGCTCTATATAAAAGGTAATATGCTACCTGCAGAAATTAAACCTGTAAAAGATGTAGAGATTGAGGAATAAGCAAATCACCAGCACCCATAAACAACTGATAATCAAGGGAGAGTGTAGAAAACCATCTACACTCTCTTCTTTTATTATATACGTATTTATAACCAGCAATCCCATTTTTAACCCTCTGAGATTTTAAAATTTATAAGCAAGCTGTATATTAGCCCGGAATTTTAAAATCCCGAAGTAATTTTAATGGTGTTGCTTTCTTTTAAAACATTACTTCAATGGATATTATCGGGCGCACACACCGGTCGGCCCCTACGGCAACGTTGCATTATTCATTAAGTTCTCTTTTGTGCGCACAATATGTGCGCTCTGTTCTTCTGTCTCATTTATTTGGCTCAACGTAAAAAGTTGAGGGGTAAAAAATAAATTCTTATTTTTGCTGTCAATAAATTTCAAAGACTATGCAAAAAGATGGTTACTCCCTTCTGCTCCCCACAGGCACACTTGATTATTTTGATGTTGTAAACGTTGTT
>JAZRMX010000025.1:0-8347 GCA_045647885.1 Bacteroidaceae bacterium | reverse complement strand
TAGTTAACGTAGGTGATGTTACTTACCTTGTAAGCATCATTCTTAGTGCAAATGGCGAAGAGTCTCCTGCCCGCGCAGCTGCTATGAGCGAGGAGGCAACCCCCGTTGTAAGCGCTTCTTTTGACGAGGACAACACAATGTTGATCAACGTAGCTAACCCCGGTTACCCCTTCACTGCTGCACAGTTCGACATTGAGTTCGAGGGTGGCATTGGCATTGTTAACGATGGTGAGTACTACGATGTATTCCTCGGCAGCCGCACTTCAAGCCGCAACCACAGCGAGCCCGAGTGCAACCTCCAGCCCGACGGTTCACTCCGCGTGGTTATCCTCTCTTTGAAGAATAAAGTATTCACAGGTGAGGAGGGCGACATTGCTACTGTTGCTCTTGATGTTACAGGCGTTGCCGATGGTGTTTACCAGTATACTATCAAGAACATCGCTCTTTCTGACCCCAGTTCAAAGCTCCAGTACCCTGCTGATGTTGTTGAGTGGGTTTCTGTAAATGGTGGTGTTATTGGCGAGGCTACCGGTATCGACAGCATTGCTGCTGATGGCAAGAAGGCTAACGAGGCTATATACGACCTTATGGGCCGCAAGGTAAAGCAGACCGTTAAAGGCAAAATCTACATAAAAGGCAACGAAAAATATATTGCCGAATAAAAGATTACACACTAAAAGAAAAATAGAAGCACCAATTGGTGCTTCTATTTTTATGTATTATCAGCAAAGACAAGTTACTCCTTATTTCAGCAACGCATCTACCATAGCCTGCATAGCAGGGAGGTCGCTCTGCTTCATACGGGAACGGATGGTAACCACCGGCTCCACAATTTCAATTTCCTTCATACCCTCGAGTGCGGCACGCATTACACGCCCTGCGGTTGGAGCCCACGAACCATTCTCGAGCAAGGCAACCCTGCGACGCTGGAAATTCTTGCTCTTCAAGTGATGCAGGAACTCTTCCATAGGAGGGAACAGGCCTGCGTCGTACGACGAAGCACATAGCACCAGATGAGAGTAGCGGAAGGCATCCTCCACAGCCTCGGCGCCATCGCAACGCGAGAGGTCGGAAACAGCAACCTTCGGAGCACCGGCAGCTGTAAGCATCTGCGCAAGCCTTTCAGCAGCGGCGGCTGTGCCACCGTGTATGGATGCATAGGCAACAAACACACCCTCTGTTTCGGGTTCATACTTGCTCCAGGTGTCATATAGCCCCACATAATAGCCAAGATTACTTGTGAGTACGGGGCCGTGCAACGGGCATATTATCTCCACAGGAAGCTGTGCCACCTTTTTCAAAAGAGCCTGTACCTGCGCACCATATTTTCCACAGATATTGAAATAGTAACGGCGAGCCTCGCAAGCCCACTCCTCACTGGCCGAGAGAGCGCCGAACTTGCCAAAGGCGTCGGCCGAGAAAAGCACCTTTTCGGTTGTGTCAAAGGTTACCATCACCTCGGGCCAGTGTACCATGGGAGCAAGCATAAACTTTAACACGTGCTTTCCCAGTGTAAGGGTATCGCCCTCCTTCACTGCTATGGAGCGCGACGAATAGTCCGCCCCCTCGAAGAATTGCGGCAACATCTGCAATGCTTTGGCCGATGCTACCACCTGCATAGAGGGGTATTTCTCCATAGCCTCGGCTATGAGCGAGGCGTGGTCGGGCTCGGCGTGGTGGACTATAAGGTACGACGGTGTGCGCCCTGCAAGCAGTTGCTCTATATTTGCCCACCACTCTACTGCCATACGTGCATCGATAGTGTCAAGTATGGCAATTTTCTCATCGTCTATGAGATAGGAATTATAGGAGATTCCGTTGGGGATTATATACTGGCTCTCAAAGAGGTCGAGCGTAAGGTCATCAACCCCGGCATATTTTATGGTCTCTGTAATTTTCATAACTTCAATATTTATTAAGCTGATTACGGAAATTGTTTACCATAGCCTCACTACAGGTAGAAATCTCTTTTATGTTTATTGTCTGCAATAGTTTCTCTAGCTCTTTAATGGTTTTGGCATCGCCCTTCGCCTCGGCTTCGGCAAGGAGAATCTTATACTTCTCATACTGCTGAATACCCTGCACTAGACGCTCCCAGCGCACCGAGCTTATGCTATGGGGATATATTACATAAGTATCGCCGGCAGGCCAAGCTGTGAAACGTGAATCCTTTTCGGGCTCCACAGTCCAGCTGTTGTATGCCCAACGCAGATAGCCGTCAAGGTTCTTCGCAAGAGCCTCAAGAGCTATAAATTCGGCATCGGCAGGGGCTGTAAAGGTAAAGAGGTTGGGGTACTCGGCCGAACAACAGGTGTAGTAGGTAGATACCTTTCCCTCGCTACGACGGCGCGCAAGAAGTTCGGGAGTGTAAGCTCCATAGGCAAAGATATCGAGGCAATAGTCACTTATCTCTGCCTCAATTTCGGGATGATAGTTGCCTGCCATTGAGATTTTCATACCCGGTGCATATTTCTTTATCACAGCTATTGCTGCCTGCATCTGCTGCAAGCTGCGCTCGTCCATTGATATGAAAGTCTTGTCGAACCAACCCTGCTCCTTCAGATGTTGTGCAAAAGCCTGCAACATTCCACCCCAGAATTCTTCGTAGGCAGCATCACCGGGAGCGCACTGCATATACTTGTGGCTGTCGGTAGCCTGGTCGTAATAACGGAAAGAGAGTTTCCAGGGAATCATAGAGAAACAGGTAATCTCCTTGTCAATACCGCAATCCATCATAAAGCGCACCCAACGGTCGAAGATAGTAAAGTCGTAGAACCAACTGCCGTCGGCTTTCTTCATCCAAGTAACCATACTGCCGAAGGGGTCGTATGTCTGCCCATCCCACGGACGGTCTATCAGGGTTGCTGTAATTGCCTTCTGCCCAGCCGATGCAAGCTTGCGCATATAAGGTGCCAGCTTGTGAAAATGTTCGGGCGACCAGAGCTCCACCCCGTGTACACGTGCAACTGCATAGGGGTTCTGCCATAAATCGAGGTGGAATTTCCACTCTTTGGGAGAAGGGAGAGTGCGAGAGAGCACTTTCACTGTATATGAGTATTCAGTTGTAACACCGTTTACAGTAACCGCCACGCTTCCTTTATAATTGCCGGGAGCGACATTGCGTGGCACATTTACAGTGAACCACAAACCGAGCGATGCTCCTTCGGCAAAAACAACGGGGTTGTCGGTAGTTATGCGGTCGGCCGAAAGGCTCTCCCCGTAGGCATCAACCTCGTGCCTGCCACAGCCTGTAAAGCGGTCGGTTATGACACCCTGCACAAAACCACCAACGACATTTTTACACGATATTGTATTCTTGCCGCATACAAGGTCGGAAAAAGCAAACTCCACAGCCTGCTCCGCACCTTTGTTTGTTACAAGCAGCTGAAGATTCACACGTTCGCCCTTCCAGGCAACACAACGGTTTACCGAAGTGGTTTTAATGGCAGCAAAAGGCTCCAGTGGATAACGGGTGTCGGTATTTCCCCAACGCACATTCACCTGTGCCGCTGCAAAAGAGGCGACTGCTATTATAAATAAAGTAAATAAAGACCTTTTAAGCATAACACTTTATTTTAAAGTTCCACTAAATGTAAATTCCTTACCGGCAACAAAGGCTGCGAGATTGTCGGCCATTCTGGCACTGAAAGTAAAGACAGAGCTACGCATATTATACTCGCCTGTTACAGATGCGAATGTATAGCTCTCCGATGGTTCTGCACCAATGAGAGGCACCACGTTCTGACCCGCAAAACGCATAACACCGCCCACATTTTCACAAGCAAGGCCACACAAAGTGATATCGAGCACAAGCGGCATTCTGTCGGAGAACTTAACGCCCGACATTTTTATATCCACCACTGCTGCCTGCATATCTACAACAACTGAAACTGCTGCCGGATTCAATATAAACTCCCCAACCTGCAAAGTTCCTGTAAATTCATATTCCGTGCCACCTGAGGTGGGGGGAGGAGTAATAGTGCCACCGCTTTCCGACTCCCCTGCAGTGTATACAAATACCATACCTGCAACGTGTGCAGCAAGGTCGTCGGCCATCTGCGCCACAAAAGTGATAGCTGTGGCGTCGGCATTTATCCAGCCGGTGAGGAGGGCAAATTTATAATCCTCGCTCGCATTACCTCCAATGAATGGCACAATATTATCCGCAGCAAAGAGCAGACGGCCGTCTGTTTCGGTACAAGGAATATCGCGCAATGTAATATCGATAGTAACGGGCATCATCTCGGAGAACTTGACACCGGACATCTCTATATCCATATACCCGGCGCCATTCTTGTTGATTTCAACCACAACCACCGCCGAAGAGAGGGTAAAGTCGCCCACCTGCAGCTCGCCGGTGTAGGTAAAGCTACGTGCTTGAGGTTGTGCTACCGGCAACACTCTCTCGTCGTTGTCGGCACAAGAAAAAAGTGCGGTAAAAACCAGCAACAAGGGAAGTATAAATAAAATCTTCTTCATATTCATTAGTTTATAGATTTACATATATTGAAACACCGAACTGCAAAGGCTTGCCCTCGGCAAAAAAGTCGTGCTCTATGGAGCGGAAATAGAATGTGTTGTACTCCTCATTAAGCAGGTTTTTACCCCACAGAGAGGCACCAAAGTGACCTTTCTCCCACAACAAGGAGGCAGAAAAGAGGCCATAGAAGGATTGCGAAAGGGTATTCTCCTCGTTCCAATTTATATGCCCCACTCCATTCCAACCGACATTAAGCACCAAGCGGTTAGCCCACGAAGGGGAAACAGGCAACTCATATGCGATATTTGCAGCTACCGTTTCACGCGGTGCAAAAGGAAGATAGTTGCCCGAATAATCCACGCCACCGCTCACGAATTTTTCAAACCTTGCATTGGCATAGCCAAATGAGCCGTCGAGCGTTACACGCCCAACACGGTATTTTACTGCAAACTCGCCGCCGAAACTGCGCGACTCGCCGGCATTGGACATCATGCGGCCGGTGCCGTTTTTGGGGAACACAGTGAGCTGCTGGTCGCGGCAGGCAATATAGAAAAGCGCGGCAGAAATATTAAGCCTGCCATCAAAGAAGGTGAGGTGGCTGCCAAGTTCATAAGTCCAGTTGGTTTCGGGCCTGTAAACGGTAGACGAAGCATCGGATGCGTCGCTCGCGCTGCCCATCAACCCTGCAACCATTCTGTTGCGCAAAATATCGGAGAAGAGTTGGGTGTTGAAACCACCGGCCTTGAAACCTTTGCGGGCCGAGAGGTATATATTGCCATTGCTGTGATTATATGCCACAGAAAAACTGGGCAACAATTCAAATTCATCAATTTCGGTTTTTCCCACAAACTCAGTGAGCAACGGAGCATAGAATATGCTGTTTTTCTTTGTAGTGTAATGCACAAGCGAACGGCAATCAT
Organism: Bacteroidaceae bacterium; assembly: GCA_045647885.1. Lineage (GTDB taxonomy): Bacteria > Bacteroidota > Bacteroidia > Bacteroidales > Bacteroidaceae > HGM04593. Next base: position 2,947 of record JAZRMX010000025.1, on the reverse strand, counting down.
ACTCCATCGAAGAGAATTCGTAGTCAAGACGAGCGCCTGCGGCAATTTCAAAATCTCCAAGAGTGTATGCAAGCTGCGCAAAAGCAGCACCACCCCAGGCCGGGATTATAAAGTCGTCAAAAATGGTAAAGTCGCGCTCCTTGAAGCGTATGCCCGAATATTTCTCCATCAGTTCACTTATTCCATACTCCCTGAAGTTTACAGGTGCTTCCATCTGCAAATGCTTGTAAAAACCCGAAAGCCCGGCAACCCACTCAAGAGCATTACCGGTATTAGATTTCACCACAAGTTCCTGGGTGAAAGAGTGTTCACGCTGCGCCTGTTCCAGCACAAAATAATCGGCAGCAAGGAAATCATTGTCAATATGCATCTTGTCGTCGGTATATTGATAACCGCTCACCGATGAAACCGTAAAATCATCAAAGAAACGCTTTACCACAAGACCGTCGGAGATGTTAAAACGGCGATATGTAGATTCTTCGTTGTAATTTATGGGTGCAAGTAGGCCGGTAGAAGCGTCGTAGAAGCGGTAGCCCCAACCACCCTCATTTGTATAACCTGTCGAAATGGTATTGTCAATACTCCACCTGTCGGCAGGCAGCCATTGAAGGCGGAAACGCAAAGCCGCATTGTCGCCACCGTCGCACTTTTTGTCCGAAGAAGCATTGCTGAAGAAACCGTCACTATGATTATAGAAAACACCTGCCGACCAACCGAACACATTGCTCTTTGCAGCATAATGGGCAGCCTTCAGGCGCACCGAGTTCTCGTTGCCATACTCAAGCATAAGCCTCTTTCCTTGAAAATTAAGCGGAGAAAGAGTTGTTACATTTATGGTTCCACCGGCAGTGTTACGCCCCATAAGCGCACTCTGGGCACCACGCACCACCTGTATCCTGTCAATATCAAAAAGCTCAAAGTCGTAATTATTCTTGTTCATCACCGGCACCTGGTCGATATTCATACCCATAACAGGCTGGTCGATGCGCGAGCCAAAACCGCGGACATATATCGAGGAAGTCATACGTGAACCATAATCGGGCTGAAAAAAGTTAGGAACCAAAGCCGAGAGTTCCTTAACACCGTTCAAATGACGGTTCTCCAGTTCCACACGGCCTACAGTGGTGAAAGAAGAGGACTGTTTATCCTCCTCGTCGGATATCTTTATGGAAGATACGATATCAACGCCCGAAAGCATTATTGTATCGGAAGTTTCGGCAAAAGAGGTTAAAAACAGTGATATAAAAAGTGATACAAAGTTCATTCAAAAGATTTTTATTATTCTCTGCAAAGATAACTAAAAAAACGAACATTTCTTGCCTGATGAGTATTAAATGAAATTTGCACATATACAACAAAGATGGTGACCCAAAAGTAAAATTGGGTTACCCTTCTTCATTTTATCAGTTCAGCGTTCAAATTGCCGTATGATGATAAAAATATAGCTATTCCTTTGATAAACATTGGAATAGCTATTGTTTGTTTGGAAAGTTTTTACTATCTTTATACTACCACATAAAAAGCTAATAATCAACTACAATCCAAACAGAAACGATATGGCAAAGATAATACATAAATTCTACAATCAAAACGATTCGCTCCTTCTTCCTCCATCATTGGGCGAATTAATTTCTTCGTCGCATCCCGTACGTATTGTAAACAGTATCCTCGACAGGTTCGACATCAGTGATATCGAGGCGACCTACAAGAGTGGCGGCACCAGCAGTTATCACCCCCGTATGCTTCTGAAGGTAGTTGTTTATGCCTACCTGTGCAATGTATATTCCGGCAGACAGATGGAAAAGCTTCTGCGTGAAAATATTCATTTCATGTGGCTCTGCGGTATGAACAGACCCGACTTCCGCACAATCAACCGCTTCCGTAGCGAAAGACTCTCCGGTGGCCGCTGCGAGGAATGTGTTACAAAGGAAAGACAGACAGGCGCATCATTGAGGTTAATCATAAGAATAACGCATACAGGGCAAAGGCAAGGGAACTGCTGACAAGTGAAAAGGGGCTGGAACACAGAAACCGAAGACCGATAGAACCCGAAGCTGTGTTCGGAAACATAAAGTTCAACCACGGGTTCAAGCGTTTCAGACTGAAATCGGCAGAAAAGGTCTCTGTCGAATGGGGACTTGTTGCTATAGCCCACAATTTAAGGAAGTATATTGCCCGAAAAACGGAAAATAGCAACAGGCAAAGACTTTTTGTTTTCCCTATTGGAGCATATTTAGAATGTTGTCGGGCTGCATAAAGGATTTATGCGTACAAAAATGATATTTATTCGAAGCTGAAGGTAAAAACGGGAAATTACTCCAAAAAAAAAGAGACTGAGCCAAAATTACTTTTGACCCAGCCTCGCATTCCGCGAACTTCTCCCTCCAAAGTCGGGAGAATTGAATGTTTAACGATAAAATAACAATGCTTTTTTATGTTTGTCGGCAAAGCAGACCCTCAATTTCAAATTAAATAAGTACTTTTGTACTTTGGATGTGGTATGTACCGCTTTCAAAACAAGAAAGATAATGGACCGCCTGACAAAAGAACAGCGATATAATAATATGTCGGCAAACAAAGGAAAGGGTACCAAGCTTGAACTTTTGTTTGGCAAATTGTTGTGGAATGCCGGTGTCAGATATCGCAAGAATGATAAAAAGGTCTTTGGAAGACCAGACTTTGTTATTCGTAAAATGAGAATTGCGATTTTTTGCGATGGAGAATTTTGGCATGGCAGAAATTGGGAAGAACGCAAAAACGACCATAAAAGCAATTGTGATTTTTGGTATTCCAAGATTGAGCGGAACATTAGGAGAGACAAAGAAGTAAATGAACAATTGAAAGCACAAGGTTGGACAGTCTTTCGGTTTTGGGAAACGGAAATAACCAAAGAATCCGATAAATGCTTAAATAGAATTTTGAACTATATGAACGCTAAAACAAAAGC
>JAZRMX010000024.1:0-8645 GCA_045647885.1 Bacteroidaceae bacterium | reverse complement strand
CAATTGAAAATAAATTTTCATTCACTCGCTTACTCGCAACATTTTAACGGTGCCGGTTTCTTTTTGAGAATTACCATTGCAGGAGATAATTTGTTACACATAGGATGGCGTGAGGGAGCACAACTTATTAAAGAATCAATTTGTCCACACTGAATTTCTACTGAACCATAAAAAAAGCGACCAATTCGGTCGCTTTTTTATTGATAAGAGTTCGAGTGCTATTTAAAAACTATCTTTTCGCCATTTACAATGTATATGCCCGGCTTTACAATCTTCTCCAATTTGTTGCCGAGGAGATCGTAAATTGCATTGCTTGCTTTTGTATTGTCTTCAATTTCTATGACAGATGTAGCGACATTGCTCTTCTGGAATTCCCAGGTGCAGGCACCCCAGAATGGCTTCATAAGGATATAATTCCAAGAGTTGGGGTTTGTGTACCAACTGTTGTTGCCGGCTGCATCAATTATGCAGATGCCTGTTTTCCCGTCGAGTGTGCGCTCTTCAAGTGTCCACGCATATTCCTGGCCAAGCTTTATGCCTTGCTCTCCGTTGTAGGCGGTGGGGTAGGCCGCGGTGTCTGTTGCTTTGTTGTATAGGTACACCTGTCCGTTAGGTTTTTTTACAATTCTCCACAATTGGTTGTCGCTGTTGCTTTTGTTTTGCGGTGAAATCAGGTTGTTGCTGCCGCTGTAACCGGCATATTTGCCAAACCATAGATTATAGATGTGGTAGTAATACTCTTCGCTCAAGCTTTGTGCGATGCCGGTTCTTTCCATCATCTGGAACTGGTTGTAGAGGGCAACGTAAGCATTGTATTGCGCTTCTGTTACTGAACCTGTGGCGATGGTCTCTTTTGCAGGGTTGATAACGCTGTTCTGCAGGTAGTCGAGTGCCTCCTGTGTGTACTCGTTTGCTTCGCCGGGTTTTGCGGTGAGAATTATAATCTCGCTTTTCTTTACTAGTCCTTCGAGCTGTGCTTTGAAGTCGCTTATCTCAATGAATTTCCAGGTTCCGTTGTAGCATAGGGCGGCCTCGTCTTTTGCATATACCTCGCCCGATATTTCAGCACTGAGACGTTTTACGCTACCTGTCATAGCTGCGCTGTATCCGCTGACGGCCGAAATGGTTACGGCACCGGGGATGTATGTGAAGTCTTGTGTTGCGATGGTGGCTTTGTCAATTCTCACTGCGGTACCGTTGTCTTTCATTGTGATAGGGGTATTGTATGAGTCCATCGCAAGCTTTTGTCCGCTGAAGAGGTTGGTCATTATGTATCCGCCGTCGGTAGCGGTGAATTGCCACAACTCCTCGGGCTCGGTCTGCGGGGTATAGTGGAAACGCACGTTGTCGCCTTTTTGGTACATTGTAGAACCTTCGTATTGGCGTCTGTAGTAGGTCGATGCCGAAACAATCTGGTATGTCTTGCCCTCCTTGGGTTGTGTGATGGGGGCATTCTTGTAGTCGGCAATAGCTGTTATGAGGGCTGTGGCGTTGTCGGCAGTAGCTTCGTTAAATGCTGCTTGCAGAGCGTCAAACATCTCTGCGGCAGGGTATCCCACGCCACCGCGTATGCTGTTTTTGAGAATGCTCTCGGCTTCAATCATTGCGCTCTCGCCTTCGGTGTATTCTGTAGGCTCAATGTAGTGCTTTGCGTATTTGTAGTCGAGTAGCTCGAAAATCTCGTCGTGGCTTTGCAGACGTTTGTAGAACGATACCCAATTCTTCTTTGCTGTAGGCAACCAACCGATCTCTGAGAGAGAAAGGAGGCGGGGAAGCAACTGGTATTCTACCTCGTCAATGTCGTTGGTGGTCTCTGTCCACATATTTCCCTGTACGCCAAGGGCGTATTCCTCGCGGCCCGAAAGATTGCTCAATGGGTTCAAACTATAAATTTCCTCAACGGTGTTTATTCCCCAACCTCCGTTGTATAGCTCGTCTACGAAGCGGTCGTTCTCGTTCGACTGCATAAAGTCGAGGTAAAGGTGGCTGTAAGGAACTATGATAGATTTCATACCTCTGTTGGCTGCCTGTCCGCTGTAACCAATGCCGTTCCACGCCATAATTACGGGTTTTGTCTGGTTGTTGTCGTTCCAGTTCGAAAGCAGCTCGTCCCACACGATAATATCCTTGCCGTACTCTTTTTTAAGGTATATACCTAATTCCTCTACCAACCACGACTGCAATTGGTGTACTCCATCGAGTCCAAGCTCCTGAACGCGGGCAAGGCACTGCTGGTTTGTACTCCACTGCCCTGTGGGGCATTCATCGCCACCAATGTGTATGTAGTCGTAGGGGAATATTTCGGCAATATTGTCAAGCACGCATTTCAGGAATTCAATAACGCGGTCGTCGCCAATGTTTAGTACATCGTGTGAAATTCCGCCGTCTACGCGTACCTCGTATTTCTTTGTGGGGTCGCAACTTAATTCAGGGTATGCGGTTACGGCTGCAACCATATGGCCGGGGAGGTCAATCTCGGGGATAATCTCAATGTTGCGCTCTTTGGCGTATGCAACAACCTCGCGAAGTTCGTCCTGTGAGTACCACATACCGCGGCCGTACTCTGTGTCGTCGTAGAAGTTCTGTCCGTCATTGTTGCTGAACGATGCCGAACGTATTGAACCAACCTCGGTGAGTTTGGGGTATTCGGGAATCTCTACACGCCAGCCCTGGTCGTCGGTGAGGTGCCAGTGGAAACGGTTCATCTTGTAGAATGCAAGAATGTCTAGCACTTTCATTACCTCTTCTTTATTGAAGAAGTGGCGTGCAATGTCGAGCATATATCCGCGGTGGCCCAAGAGGGGCTGGTCGGTTATGTCAAGGTAGGGCACGCCCCAGCTAACATTGCTCTGTAATTTGCTTGCGAAGAATTCGCGGGGAAGCATCTGCTTCAGTGTCTGCAAGCCGTAGAACCATCCTGCAAAGCCCGAAGCTTTTATCTCGATATTTTTGTCGTTTACGATAAGGGTGTAACCCTCGTCGGGTAGGTTGCTGTCGGTTCCGAACCATATTTCACCCTCTGCGGCTGTTGCAGCAGCCTCTTTTACTTCAAGGGCGATACCCGAAGATTTTTGTAGCTGCGCAGCAAAATCCTCGGCGTGCTTTTTAATCTCCTCGCCGGCGCAAGCAATGGCTGTGAGGGTGTTGAAGGTGAATTCTCCCTCTTTTATAATATTAAGCTCCGAGGGGTAAGGGATAATTGAGATTTTACCTAATTGCTCGTAGCTCGATGCATCGACGAATGTAACGGGGTTGTTCTGGTCGCCGCTGTTCCACAAACCTACTCCGCGGTTCTCCTCGGGGCCGCCCCATAGGTTCATAGAAATTGAGGTGTTGCCGGTGGGCTGAATTTCGAAACCACCTTTGTAGGAATTGTTGTTGGTGCTGTTTATCTTAAATGTATAGGCACCGGTTTTGCTTGCTGCAGCGTGTACCTTTTGGTTTTTTTCTGCCGAATTGACATAGAGTGTGTAACCTTTTTTGTTTGTGAAGGTGTAGCCGCTTGTGTTATCGCCTGTAATCTTCCACAACTGCTCGTCGCTGCCCACTGCTCCCGATGTGGTGATTTCGGCATTGGGGGTTGCGGCTGTAAATGCGTTACCGCCGTTCATAAATTGAATGAGATACCATTTGGCGCTCTCTTCGGTGCTTATTGTTGGGAACTCCTGTGCATAAGAGGCTGCCCAGCTTGTAAGCATCAGCAAAAGAAGTAAAAATCTTTGTTTCATAATTATATGGAATGTTTAATTAAAAGTATTCTCTTTTGTCTGCAATTTTTCGTGAAAGCATAATTTTTGTAAAAATATAGTTTTTAGCACAAGAAAAATCAAAACAAATGTTTTTTTTTATAAAAAAATGTAAAAATAATTAAAAACGATGATGCTTTAACTATTTTATATATATTTGCATATATATAGCATAAACTAAATTTATTTATATATAATATGAAAAATTACTTGAAATCTTTGGCAGTAACGGCGTTGCTGCTTCTGTGCGTGGCTCTGCCGTCTATGGCACAGGTGGTGAGCGTGAGTCCCATCCCGCAAGAAATTTCTTGGGAGGGTAGCGTGGCTTTCTCATCTTCGGCCTCATTTAATCTTGTTGGCGATGCCGATGCCGACGCAGTGGCTCTTTTTGAAGATAATTTTGCGACAGGTGGCGCGCTGCAGGTACTCATAGGCGAGCGTGGCGATGCTGCTATTGCTGCATACGAGAGCTTTATTCCCGAGAAGCCCGAAGGCTACTATCTCTCGGTAAGCAGTGACAAGGTTGTTATTGCCGGTAACGACGGCGCAGGAACCTTCTACGCTGTGCAGACCTTCATACAGATAGCATCGCAGCCCGAAGTTATGGCTGTAACCGTAACCGACTATCCTTCGGTTCCTTATCGCGGTCTTGTTGAGGGTTATTATGGTAACCCTTACAGCGAGGCCAACCGTATGAGCCTTTTCGAGATGTTCGGCCGCCAAAAGATGAATATGTATATCTATGGTCCCAAGGACGACGTGTATCACCGTGGAAAGTGGCGCGAGAATTACCCTGCCGACCAGGCCGAAAAAATTCGCTCTTATGTAAAGGTTGCAAAAGCCAACAAGGTGGATTTCGTGTGGGCAATACACCCGGGTGAGAATATTCAGTGGAACAAAGCCGACAGCGTGAATATTGTGAATAAGCTCAAGGCTATGTATGACCTTGGCGTTAGAACCTTTGCTGTCTTCTTCGACGATGTTTGGGGTGGCGAGGGTACTCGTGGCGATAAGCAGGCGCAGCTTATGAACTACATTACCGACGAGCTCAACAAGGCTTATGACGATGTGAACCCCTGTATCATCTGTCCTACACAGTATAACCGTGGCTGGTCAAGTGGCGATTACCTCACTACTCTCGGCACCACTATGTATCCCGAAGTGCGCATAATGTGGACCGGAAACAGCGTGGTGGATATGATAAACAAGAGCGATATGCAGTGGATCAACAACCAAATCAAGCGCAAAGCATTCATCTGGCTCAACTATCCCGTGTCGGACTACTGCATTAACCATATGCTTATGGGCCCCACCTACGGCAACGACCTTAATATTGCCGATATGCTCTCGGGCTTTACTGCCAACCCTATGGAGTATGCCGAGGCTTCTAAAGTTTCGCTCTTCAGTATTGGTGACTATAACTGGAATATGCCTGCATACGATGCCGATGCCTCTTGGGAGAATGCAATAGAGTATCTTATGCCACAGAACAAGGCCGATTTCCATTTCTTCTGCGAGAACAACGTGGATCTCGGTTCAACCGTGCACGGCTTGCGCCGCACCAACGAGTCGCCCGAATTCGTTGAAGCAAAGAGTGTGTATAACGCAAAAATAGAGGCCGGTGACAGAGCTGCAGCATTTGCTGCGGTGGGCGAGCAGTTCAATAAGTTTGTATCTTCGGCCGAGAATCTTTTGGCAACCGATGAGGCTCCTGCACTCATTGAGGAGATTACTCCTTGGCTCGAGTGTATGAAATATCTTGGCAAACGCGGTGTATCTCTTGTGGAGATGCATAATGCGCTTCTTTGTGCCAACCCCGACAGCTTTATAAACAGCTATTTGAGATATAACGAGTATCTTGCAGCACAGGAGGCACTCCGTTCACGCGATTTTGAGGGCACTATTAAGCAGGCTACCCCCGTGGTTGCCACCGTTTATGTGGAGCCTTTCGTTAAGGAAGTTATGGGCGAACTTGTTGCCGAGTATAAGGAAAATTATGACTATCGTACCGACGTATTCCCTGCACAGGTGATAGAGAATGGTACATACTACATCAAATATAATGGTGCTTACCTCACCAATACCACTCCCAATACCGCAAACAGCGTACCGCAGTTTGTGGCAGAGCTCGACGACGTGCGTCCCCAGAAACAGGAGTGGAAGATTAGTATAGACCCTGCTACCGGCCGTTACAAAATAATAAATCTCGAGGATAACCGCTACCTTAACGAGAAGGGACAGTTTACCGTAAATGAATCTACCAACCCCTATGAAGCTGCTTGGCACACATACGATATCTATCGCTTGGCAAACGGCAAGTATGCTATACAGAATGGCGGTAGCGCCGGCGATAAATTCTGGACCTCAAACGGTACAAGAGTTAGCGCGGGTAACTCCAGCGAGCCCCTTCCCGCACACTTTATATTTGAGATAGTACCCATAAGTGGTGCTGCAGAGGAGGAGACCTTTATCTCGGCAAGTGGTGTCTATTATATAATTGATGGTGGCAAGTACCTTACCAATAACAATATCGGCGGCTCAGGCGGCACACCCACCTTTGAAAGCGTTATAGCTCCCGGCCTTGCCCAGGAGTGGCTTATAACACCCGATGCTGCGGGCAAGGACTATTACAAGATTGTAAGCAATGCCGACGGACGCTATATCAACGAGTATGGTGTCTTTGGTACAAACGCCTATTATAGTGACTGGAACAGCTACCTCATCACTATGCAGGATGGTCTTTTCTCAATCCGTTGGACACAGTCGGCAACAAAGAATGGTGTCAAATTCCTTGTGAGCAACGGCCGTAATCTTGTGGAGCAGGCAGTTCCACACTCTAAAAGCTATACCGTGGCTATTGAGAAAAAATACGAGGAACCCACAACTCCCGAAGAGCCCGATGAGATTACAGCATCTTCGATAGATATTTACAGAATAGAAAATATAGGTACCGGCAATTTTATCTCCAATGGCGGAAATAAAGCCAATGATGCAACCATCATTTATGCAGCAGGCGATGCAACCGACGCCGGTCAGCAGTGGGCGCTTTACCCCACAGGCGTTGCCGACGAGTATATTTTCATTAACCCCGTTTCTAAAAGGGCTGTAGATATGGCACCCGAGGTGGGGCATCCCGTGCAGTGGGATGCCAACCCTTACAATGCCAACCAGATATTTAAAATGGTGGAGGTTGGGCCTGGTATCTGCCGCCTTTTGAATGCCGGTAACTTGTCGCAGTGTCTTGGTGTTTCGGCATCGGGTGCTCCACGTATTGTTGAAGATTTTGAAAGTTCAACATCGCTTTTCCGTCTTCACAAGACTGGTGAGCAACTGTCGCTCGATTTCCCTGTGGCAAACAAGAGTTTTGTTATAAAGAACCTGGCAACAGGTCAGGTTATGGCAGCTCCCTCGCATAGTTTGAAAGGAACAAAAGTAATATCTTCGGATTATTCAAAGAAGGATAACGGTCAGGTGTGGAAATTTGCTGCCGGTAATCGTGCTTATGTGCTCACCGTGCAGTATTACGCTCTTTCACTCGATATGGGATTGAACGGTAATCGTATTCCTCTGTTGTACACAACAGAAGCATCGAACAGTAACCAGAATATCTATTTCGAGGAGGTTGATGGCGAAGTTGGTGTATATCGTATCTACGCATTGGAGAGCGGTACCAAATATTATTTGCGCGCTGTTGCCAATGAGGCTTTTACCACCACAACTGCTCCCTCGGGCGATGAAACAAAGTATGTTCTGGCTATGGTCAGCGGGTCTTTGGGCAACAATTGGGAGAACCAGGAGTTCTTTGAGGAGAATAAAGAGGCGGCTCACGCAACCTTCATTCCTTATACTTCAACCGCTCTTATGAAGGCCGACGCAAATTATGACCTCCCCTGGCTTACTCCGGAGAAGGCCGACTATTTGTCTTTGAACGGAACCTGGAAGTTCAACTTTGTTCCCACGCCTTCACAGCGTCCCGGCGAGGATGCTTTCTGGGGCGACGATGCCGATGTATCTTCCTGGGATAATATAGATGTTCCCTCGTGCTGGGAGATGAAAGGCTACGACCTGCCGCTTTATGTGAACGTGGAGTATGCCTTCCAGAATAAACCTCCTTATATTATAAATAAGGTAAGCGGCGTGGGCGACAACCCCGTGGGTTCTTACCGCCGCACATTCACTTTGCCCCAAGGCTGGGAGCAGAAGAATGTATTCCTGCACTTCGACGGTCTTTACAGTGCGGCTTATGTTTGGGTGAATGGTGAATATGTGGGTTACACACAAGGTGGTAACAACGACCACGAATTCGAAATCAGCGCTTTTGTACGTGAGGGTGAGAACAATGTCTCTGTTCAGGTATTGCGTTGGAGCGATGCCTCGTATCTCGAGGGACAGGATATGTTCCATATGAGTGGTCTCCACCGCGATGTATACCTGTATGCAACACCCAAGACTTTTGTTCGTGACCACTATATAACCTCTGTACTCGACGAGGATTATACAAGCGGTTCAATGAACATTGCGTTCGAGGTTGATAACAGAACAGGTGTGGCTGCTGCAAAGACTATTGAAACAGAACTTATAGACCCGCAGGGTGTGGTTGTCGCATCGCAGACAACAGCTGTGAATATTGCTGCCGGCAACAAGAAAGGCACAGCTGTGGTTGCTTATGATGCATTGAGCAATCTGCAGGCGTGGACTGCCGAGACTCCCAATCTCTACACAGTTGTTGTGCGTCAGAAAGACAACGCCGGCAACGAGGAGATGGTATTCTCTACAAAATATGGTTTCCGCACTGTTGAGATAAAGAATGGCGTGGTACTTGTGAACGGGCAGCGCGTCTTCTTCAAGGGTGTAAACAACCAGGATACCCATCCCTTGTATGGTCGTGCAATAGATGTT
>JAZRMX010000023.1:0-21918 GCA_045647885.1 Bacteroidaceae bacterium | reverse complement strand
AGGCAGGTTGGATACGCGTTACTCACCCGTGCGCCGGTCGTCTTTTAAAGCAAGCTTCAAAAGACCCCTCGACTTGCATGTGTTAAGCCTGTAGCTAGCGTTCATCCTGAGCCAGGATCAAACTCTTCGTTGTAAAATTTTTATTTGTAAACCATTAAGGTTATTTAGTCTGATTTGCTGGCCGGAATTAAAGTACATCAAATTATTTTGACGGTTCGTTTTATTGTTCCTTACTTATACACGACTCATTATATAATGAGCTTTGTTGTACTGCTTGTCTGTATGGAATGTTTTCAAGGATCATCTTGCGTTCCGACTCGTGAACTGCGTTCCTTGTCGAAAGCGAGTGCAAAGGTATAGCTTTTTTTTTGAACTACAAAACTTTTTGAGAAGAAATTTTCATATTTTTTATTCTTTTTTCAAATAACATTTATTCTCAATAAGTTACAAAATGAAGTTTTTTTTACCGCTACACGCCTGCACTTTCGACCTGCTTCTAAAAATCTCACAAAAGAATTTTTGAACGGTCGCGGAATGGCAAAGTAAAGCAATTTTCTTTATACTGCAAACAATTCTCGAGAAAAAATCGAATTATTTTTATATTTATTTAAAACAGCACCCCATTGTTTAACATAAAATAGGTGTCGCTTGAGTGTTAAGTGATTTTTTTTGAGTACTTTTGCCGGCGTGTTTACATTATATATAATATAAAGGAACAAAAAGACTCACTTATGAGAAACTTCATCACGCACATAACATTACTGACAGTAACAATATTGATGCCACTTATTGCAAACGCGCAAGACAAGGTGCGCATCTACGGAAAAATCAAAGACAAAGTAACCGAAGAGGCCATACCCTACGCATCGGTTAGAATAAGAAAGACCACCCAAGGCTGTAGCAGCGACAACTATGGATACTTTTCGTTCTTTGCCAACAAGCTACAGGACACACTTGTGATTTCAAGTATCGGATATAAAGAGGTGCGCATCCCATTAAGTTCAAAGACCCGTTTCCCACTGAACCTAAAAATGGAGACCGAAAACTATGAGCTTGCCGGTGTAACCATAAAACCCAAACGTGAGAAGTACAAGAAGAAAAACAACCCAGCAGTGATACTTGTAAAGAAAATCACAGAGCAGCGCAACGACAACTCGCCCGAGAACAAACCATTCTACACCCGCAACCGCCACGAAAAGCTAAATATCGCACTCAACAACTTCAGCTCGGCAAAGGAGAGTCACTTTGGAAAGAAATTCTCGTTCCTCGACCAATACATTGACACTTCACTCGTGTCGGGCAAGCCCATACTTTACATTTCGGCTCGCGAAATGATAGGCAGCGACTACCACAACAACGAACCCAAACGCAAACGCCAACACATAAAAGCGCGCAAGAACAATGGTATTGACGATATGGTGTCGGCCGAATCACTTGAAGCCATCTATCAGGAAACATTCAAGGACATTGACATATTCCAGGACAACGTATCGTTGTTCGGCAACAAGTTCGTAAGCCCACTCTCAAAACTTGGTCCCACATTCTACAAATACTACCTGATGGACACCGTGGATGTGGAGGGCGAAAAATGCTACGACCTTGCCTTCACTCCATTCAACTCCGAATCATTCGGATTCACCGGACACATATATGTAACCACCGACTCCACATACTTTATAAAGCACGTACAGATGAACGTACCCCACGACATAAATATGAACTTTATAGAGTATATGAACATAAAGCAAGATTTCAACCGCTTGCCCGACGGCACACGCATACTCAACAACGAATCGCTCGTTGCCGAATTCAAAGTGATAGACGGCATAAACGGTTTCTACGCCCACCGACAGGTTGAATACCGCGATTACAGGTTCGAAAAAGACAGCACCGCCGAAGCCATACTGGCATTCCCCGGCGAAATATACGAGGACACATACTCCAACCGCCACACCGAGGAATACTGGAGTGAAAACAGCATCATAAAAACTGCCGGAAAAGAAAAGTCAGTAGACAAGATGATGCAGGAGCTACGTAGCAACCCTGTATATTACTGGCTTGAAAAGGGAATCACATTCCTGTTTACAGGCTGGGTTCCACTACGCGAACACGAGCCCCCCGTATTCTATGGCCCTGTAAACACCACCATCAGCCACAACGAGCTCGAGGGTTACCGCCTGCGTGCTGGAGCCATGACATCGGCCTACCTGAACCCACACATATTCGGTACCACCTACGTTGCATACGGCACCAAGGACAAGAAATTCAAATATATGGGAGAAATTGAGTACTCTTTCAAAAAGAAGAAGGAGCACGCAAACGAATTCCCCATACACTCATTGAAAATGCGTTACGAGAACGACATATTCCAGTATGGACAAAATTACCTTCATACAAACAAGGACAACATATTCTTGAGCATAAAACGAAAAAGCGACAACAAGATAGGTTATATAAAAAATGCAGAATTCACATACACACGCGAATTCTATAACCATTTCTCGTACCAGGTAATCCTGCGTAACCGCAAGAATATAGCATCACACCTTGTACCTTTTGAGCAGGTGATAAGCAGCGAGAACACAACAACCACCTACTTCGCAAAGGAAATCACACAAAGCGAGGCTGAGATAAAGCTACGCTGGGCACCAAAAGAAAAGTTCGCCCAAACTAAATGGAACCGCTACAGAGTACAGCCCGAACACCCGGTATTCACACTCTCCCACACATCGAGCATAAAAAACCTACTCAGCAGCGACTACAACTACCAGCACACCGAATTCAGTTTTGAAAAACGTTTCTGGTTTTCAGCATTCGGCTACACCGACTGCATTATAAAAGCCGGCAAGGTGTGGAACCAGGTGCCATTCCCCCTGCTGATAATGCCCAACGCAAACCTCTCTTACACTATACAAAGAGAGTCATACGCCCTAATGAATGCGATGGAATTCTTCAACGATGAATATGCGTCGTGGGACCTGACATACTATATGAACGGACTAATCCTCAACAGAGTACCCTTGATAAGAAAATTAAATTGGCGCGAAGTAATTTCGTTCCGCGGTATGTACGGCCGCCTGAGCGAACGCAACCGCCCCAACCTCGAGAATACAGGCACGCTCTACAAATTCCCCTATGAAAGCGACGAATATCATTACCTCGACGGAAAGCCATATATGGAGATAGGAATAGGTATTGAAAACATATTCCGCATTCTGCGCATCGACTATGTGCGCCGCATCACATATCGCGACCTCCCGGGCATAGACAAAGATGGAATCAGAATAGAGCTACACGTACAATTCTAAACAACAATTAACGCCGATGCTTAATACACATCGGCGTTAATTATATATAAGGTATTCTCACCACCCTGCCTCATCCCAACCGGCAGCCTTATACCATTCCGTATAAGAAAAATCCTCATTGAAATTATTGGGATAAAGAGCCGCATTCTTCGGCAGATACATTGAAAGACCGCACCACGATGCCGACAGATAAATTTCACTATCCTTGAAAGGCAATATACCGGAAACCCACATATTGCTTGCACACCTATAAGGCACAGCCTCATCCAAAGCCTCTTTAAAACCGGAATACTTGGCATAAGGTATATATTTAAGCATCACCGAGTTTATGTCATAAAAACAAGGAAACTTATTATCCACAGTCCAGGAACCACCAGGCAGATAAGCAAACAAGCCATCATAGTCGGCACGCATATACGAAGGGAAATACCCCCTTACAGCATCATACACAGCGGCACCAAGTTTTTCCATCGCCGCGCAACGCACAGCCGAAAGAACCACTCCTGTCCCCGAGCCATCGTAATACAACTTATAGGCATTTAATATATCTTGAATACCGACTGTGGGATCAAACATCAAAGGAAGCACCTTGTGGTAAGGAGCGCCATAACCAGGAATTTCAGCAGGCGAAGCTATCACCCAGTCGGCACTATTACGCAAAGCATAAGCACACTCCACTCCCTGCATGAAACAAGCATCAAAGAAGACTCTTTCGGGCTTTGCGGACAAACTACGAAGCAAACACGCAATCTCTTCCACATTTGAGCGAATAATAGTACCACCGACATGATCCCTGCCGAAAGAATACAAAGAAGGACGGCGGCCATCATCATAAAGCCAGCCACTCGCGTGCGACCAAAAAACAATATCCATCTTTTCAGCCGGACAGTTAAGTTGCGTCCACTCCATCACCTTGCGCATATATACCGTGTCGCACGAAGCCATTTCTGAACCAAAGTTATAAACCCGCAGAGAATCTCCCACGCCATTATTATTAAAGAAACGCAACATACGGGACGATTCAAGGTCATCGACATAAGCAAGCATATAACAATCCGAGGGAATACTCGCTGCAGCCGCAAGCATCTCCTTCAAATCACTCCGGATAAAGCCACTCAAATTATTGTCACCGACAATGTAGACCAGACAAGTGCGACGGGCCAGAGTGCCCATCTCGACAGGAGGTTCATAGAACGAAACCTCCTCCAAAAGAAAATCTTCAGAATCACTGCTGCACGATGTTCCAGCACACAAGAGAAGCGCACACAGCAGAAAGATGTCCAACACCCTCATCACGGACGTGTAAACTGAAATTTATCGCCCAGATAAAGCACCATTTTTTCCTCCTTATGCAAAATGCGTTTCTTCACTTTAGCCTCAACCTTTTCGAGCTTCGAACGTTTTTTAGAAAAATAGATTACAGAGATTCTGCCAGGCATACCTTCCTTAAAATTCATATAATCCTTAAGCTCATAAGCATAGTGCTGTCTATCGGGCAACAAATTACCTTTCAACAACTTTACCCCCTCAACAGGCTGAATCTCGGTAAAGTAAACAATGGAATCGCTATAACTGTACGATGCACCAAAAAGGTAAACGACATCTTTATCCTTCTTTGCAAACGCGCCAACCGAAGCCAGCATAAAAGCGATAAAAAGTATATGGATTTTTTTCATACCTAAAACAATGTTTTATACAACCAAAAGTATCAACGATACACAATTGATGCAAAATTAACAAAATATCGGCAAGAAGGAAAGAATATATCTTTTTTTAACAGAGAATAAAATATAAAAAAAGCGAGCCGCACCAAGTGCAGCCCGCAACCCTATAAATCCAAATCTTGATTATCCAAGATAAGATCTCAACAACTTACTGCGTT
Organism: Bacteroidaceae bacterium; assembly: GCA_045647885.1. Lineage (GTDB taxonomy): Bacteria > Bacteroidota > Bacteroidia > Bacteroidales > Bacteroidaceae > HGM04593. The sequence continues at coordinate 16,728 of JAZRMX010000023.1, read as the reverse complement.
GACTCTGTTTCAAACGGCGAATTGCTTTCTCCTTAATCTGTCGAACGCGCTCACGAGTAAGGCCGAATTTATCTCCAATCTCCTCCAGTGTCATCTCCTGCATTCCAATACCGAAGAACATCTGAATAATCTCCTTTTCTCTGTCGGAGAGAGTTGAAAGCGCACGGTCAATCTCGCGCGACAAAGATTCACTTACCAATAGATTGTCGGCCATAGGAGAGTCATCATTCACAAGAACATCGAGCAAACTATTATCCTCTCCGTCAACAAACGGAGCATCCACAGAAATGTGACGGCCCGAAACTTTCAACGATTCCACGACTTTATCTACCGGCAAATCCAACTGCTCGGCAAGTTCCTCGGCTGATGGGCGACGCTCATTCTCCTGTTCAAATTTTGAGAAAGCCTTGCTTATCTTATTCAACGAACCCACCTGGTTCAACGGCAAGCGCACAATTCTCGATTGCTCGGCAAGAGCCTGAAGAATAGATTGTCTAATCCACCAAACAGCGTAACTAATGAACTTAAAACCTCTTGTTTCATCAAATTTCTCTGCTGCTTTGATAAGTCCCAGGTTACCCTCGTTGATAAGGTCGGGGAGGCTGAGACCTTGATTCTGATACTGCTTTGCCACAGAAACGACGAAACGCAGATTGGCTCTGGTAAGTTTCTCAAGTGCTCTGCGATCTCCTTTTCGTATTCGCTGGGCCAATTCAACCTCTTCCTCTACGGTAATAAGATCTTCACGACCAATCTCTTGCAAATACTTATCAAGCGAAGCACTTTCGCGGTTTGTGATACTTTTTGTAATTTTTAATTGTCTCATTGTGCTTTTGGTACAATTTCAATTTGCGAAAATAATATATTTTATCTACAAATACAACTCAAGCCTTAAAATTGTTGTTAAATAGTATAAAAAAATGTCAGCCGTTGCCAAGCAAATTGCCTATTAGGTTCTTGTGGCTCTTGTGCGAACTTTAACTACACCACCGTGTAGCGGATTGAGAAGGAGAAAAGTAGAAAGCACCCAAACACAATCCCGTTCCACAAAGGAATACCGTACACAAAAGCAACACATTAAAACGACGGTATTCAGCGACAAGCACCTCTTTAAACAGCAATACCGGCAACGGCCGACTTGTTTTTGCACCTTAAAAAAGGAACTTACACCTTATAGTCTTACCAACTTTGATATTCTCACAAGAAAAAAATATTTTTTTTATTTTTTTTCTGAAAGTTCCTTGGCAATATAGGGAGCCGTACACCCTGCGCCGGAGGCAGCAACCTCTTCGGGCGTGCCCACAGCCACCACCCGACCACCATCCCGACCACCTTCGGGGCCCATATCTATTATATGGTCGGCCATCTTTATTACATCGAGATTATGCTCAATAATAACTACAGTATTACCTTTATCGACCAAGCGGTTTATAACCCCCATAAGCACTCTGATATCTTCGAAATGCAAGCCGGTTGTAGGTTCGTCGAGCAGATAAAGTGTTTTTCCCGTATCGCGCTTCGACAATTCTGTAGCAAGTTTCACTCGCTGACTCTCACCTCCCGACAACGTTGTTGATGGCTGACCCAACTTTATATACCCAAGTCCCACATCCTGAAGCACCTTTATCTTATTCAATATCGTCGGCACATTTTCAAAGAACTCCACAGCAGCATTTATGGTCATATCAAGCACATCGGCAATAGATTTTCCTTTGTAACGCACCTCGAGCGTTTCACGGTTATAGCGTTTACCGTGGCACACCTCACAGGGCACCATCACATCGGGCAGGAAATTCATCTCCAGTGTCTTGTAGCCGTTTCCACTGCAAGCATCGCAGCGACCGCCCGATACATTGAATGAAAAACGACCTGCCTTATAGCCACGGATTTTTGCTTCGGGAAGCTCCACGAAAAGATTACGGATATCGGAAAATACACCCGTGTATGTCGCAGGGTTCGAACGCGGTGTGCGACCAAGAGGAGTCTGGTCCACATCCACCACTTTATCTATAAATTCAATTCCCTCCACCCTGTCATAAGGCAAAGGCTCACGCAAAGCCCTGTAAAAATGCTTTGCAAGAATGGGCTGCAGAGTATCGTTCACAAGCGACGATTTTCCACCGCCCGACACTCCCGTAACACATATAAGCTTACCCAAGGGGAATTCCACATCAATATTCTTGAGATTATTGCCACGGGCACCAAAGATTTTCAAGCTCTCGCCACTCCCCTTACGACGCTCCTTAGGCACCTCAATTGCCTCACGCCCGTCAAGAAAACACGCGGTCATAGTATCACCCTTCAGCATTGAATCCGGCGTGCCGGCAAAAACCACCTCACCGCCCTTGCGACCAGCCTTCGGGCCCATATCTATAATATAATCAGACGCAAGCATAATATCGCGGTCGTGTTCCACCACAATCACCGTATTGCCGCTGTCGCGCAAAGATTTCAATGAATTTATCAACCTTTCATTATCGCGCGAGTGCAATCCAATACTTGGCTCGTCAAGGATATAAAGCACATTTACCAGACGGGAACCCACCTGTGTTGCCAATCGGATACGCTGCCCCTCACCACCCGACAAGGATGCCGAAGCGCGATTGAGTGAAAGATAGCCAAGCCCGACATCGAGCAAGAAACCGATGCGCGACATTATCTCCTTCACAATTTCAGTAGCGATAATGCGTTGCTTCTCATTAAGAGACTCATCGAGCCCCTTCAACCACTCGTACAGTTGCGAAAGATCCATAGAGGCTAGTTCATATATATTCTTACCATTCAGTTTGTAATGCAATGCCTCTTTATTAAGCCTTGCACCACCGCACTCCGGGCACGCCTGCATTACAGAAAACTGTTCGGCCCAACGTAGCTCCTTGGCCGATGTACTTGACTCTCTCTGCAACTGGATATATTTCACAAGGCCGTCATAAGTAAAGAAACCGTCGTAAAAAGCATCGGATGAACCTGCAAGTTTCAAAGGTACCGGTGAACCATAAAGTATCTCATCAATAGCTTCATCGGGCAGCTCTTCTACAGGAGTCTTCAAGTCGGCAGCATAGCGCTGCAACACAGCTTCGAGTTGCTGGAATATAGAAGAACGACGATACTTGCCCAAAGGAGCGAGAGCTCCATCGTAGACCGAGAGCGAACGGTCGGGAACCACCTTGTCGACATCCACACAACTTACAACACCCAATCCCTTACACTTGGGGCAGAAGCCCTGTGGGGAATTGAACGAAAAATTATGAGGGTCTGGTTCTTTATAGGACAGACCGGTGACTGGGCACATAAGGCGCTTGCTGAAGTAGCGCACCTGGCCCGACGGCATTTCCATAACCATTACAAGCCCATCGCCCTGATGCAACGCCACCGTAAGACTCTGCTTGAGACGCTCGGTGTCCTTTTCATCGACAAGCAACTTGTCTATAACAACCTCAATATCGTGCGTCTTGTACCTTTCAAGCATCATACCGCGCGACATCTCGCACATCTCGCCGTCCACGCGCACGTTCAAGTACCCTTTATGCATCATCTGCTCAAAGAGTTCCTTATAGTGTCCCTTACGCCCTTTTACAAGAGGAGCAAGTATATAAATGCGCTTGCCGGCATACCCAGCAAGCATAAGTTCAAGAATCTGCTCCTCGGTATACTTCACCATTTTCTCCCCCGAGAGATAAGAGTAAGCCTCGGCTGCACGGGAGAAGAGCAAACGCATATAATCGTAAATCTCGGTAGTGGTTCCCACCGTAGAACGGGGGTTCTTGTTGGTTGTCTTCTGCTCAATGGATATCACAGGACTCAAGCCGGTTATCTTGTCGACATCGGGGCGTTCCATACCTCCCAGAAAGTTACGGGCATACGTGGAAAAGGTTTCAAGATAGCGTCTCTGTCCCTCGGCAAAAATAGTATCAAATGCCAAAGAGGACTTTCCGCTACCGCTAAGACCGGTAATCACAGTAAGCGAATCGTGCGGAATCTGCACATCCACATTTTTCAGGTTGTGGACTCTCGCACCAAAAACCTCTATTGAACCTCTATCCTTCTCCACAACTATGAATTTTTCAATAAGAAGAACCCTCTATATATCCGCGCAATATATTCACATCGCGCTTAAACTCATACACCACGCCATCGGCACCTTTTGCTGTTACAACAACAAAATAGACACCATCCTTCACAGCCTTGCCCTTGTAAGTACCATCCCAGCCGCAGGATTCACAATCCATCTGGTCAATACCCCAGGAATAGAGTTGCTGCCCCCAACGGTTATATATGGCAGCGTTGAACTCAACGATTGATTTCACATCATATACATTGAAATAATCGTTCACCCCATCGCCATTGGGCGAAAAGGCATTCGGCACCTTGATGCTCGACTCGGCAAGAATTATACAGAAAGGCTCTATACCTTCAAGAAGTCCAAATTCATACACAACATTCGGGTTGGTAAGGCTGGTATAGGTGATTTTCGGTTGCACAAGAATTGTTCCACTCGTGTTGAATTCATACGAAACATCGGCATCGTAACGTGTGAGGAACGGCGATGTTTCACTGCCACGTGTAAATTCCCAACAATACACAACCGAAAAGCCCGGCACCTCCTCGGCATTCGACATAAAGGTGACTTTTAACGGAGCTTCACCATTGATTTCATCTCCAAAATTCTTATCTACGATATTACCGTTCTTCTCCACCACCTGTGCTGTGGGAGATGGAGCAACAGGAACTGCTGTCTGCGCTTTCACTCCTGTTATAAGAAGAAAAGCAAGCACAGAAAGAAAAAAATATTTAAAATTCATTCAACAATTGTTTATCGTTAACAAAAAGCACCACAGCGGCACAGCCACGCAGCACACTATCAAAGAACAAAAATAGTTGTTATACACGGAAAAACCATAACAAAACAATTAAATTTCCACAAAAAAACATCAATATTCGCCCAATGACCGAAAGAGACATTACAAAAGCAACCAACGAGACATATTATTTGCAGCACAAGTTTCCTATTTTAATTTATAAATAGTATCTTCGCACGGAGAAACAACCACCTCAAAAAAAAGAAAGCATAGCAAGTATGAAACGCTACATCAGAATTATACTTTCAGCAGCCATAATAGCTCTATCAGCTACAATACAGGCACAAGAAAGCAACTACTTCATACACACAGTAAGCAAAGGGCAGACCCTCTACTCCATTTCACGAATGTACCAGAAGAACATTCAGGAGATAATAGAGCAAAACCCCGGTAGCGAAAAAAGCATCTCTGTAGGCCAACAGTTGCGCATACCACAGAGCAGGCAACAGCCCCATACCACCACAGCAAACGAAGAAAAAAAGCCCCGCTACCACACCATACAGCCGGGCGAGACACTCTATCGTTTGGGAAAAATGTACAACGTATCACCTGTTGAGATATGCCAGGCCAATCCCGGGCTTTCCATAAACAATTTCCGCACAGGCGAAGTAATACTTATACCTGTAAGCGAAAAAGCGAAAGTATTCCCCGTAACCCTTACTACAAAAGAGACACCGCAGGAAGAAAAGAAGCCCGAAATACGCACCACCCATAAAGTGGAGAAGGGAGAGACCATTTACAGCATCTCACGCGCATACGGCATAAGCATCGACGAACTTTTAGCCGCCAACCCCGAACTCTCAGAAAAGAAGAAACTCAAGAAGAAGACAATATTAAACATACCCTTCCCTGCAAAGAAAAAAGAGGTAATAAAACCCGTTGAGATAAGCAACAGCGAAATATTCATTAAAGCAGAAGAGAAAAAGGAGACACAAAGCGAAAGCAAGAATTGCACTCGCGTAGCCGTAATACTCCCCTTCCTGCTCGACAGCTATGCCCCCAACGAACAGAACCGTATGGTGGAATACTACCAGGGCCTGCTTATGGCAGTTGAGAAGCTTAAACGTTACGGATATTCATATGAGATAAACACATTCGACTCCGGCAGCAAGGAGAAATCCCTCTCGCCCCTCCTCACAAGTGGCAAGCTCGACAATATGGACCTTATTATAGGCGCCCTCTATCCCGAGCACAACAAGGAGCTTGCACAATTCGCGCAAAAGAAGGAGATACCCCTTGTAATCCCCTTCACCTCAAAAGAGGATGAGATATTCCGCAACCCAATGGTCTATGTTGTAAACACAATGCAATCATACTTCTACTCAGAAGTAATTGACCATTTTGCGCGCAAGTTCTCCAATGCCAATGTCATATTCGTGGAAGACAGCACCAAAAGCAATAAAAAAGAGTTCATAGAAGCACTCACCACAGGGCTCGACTCCAACAACATTCCCCATACAAGAATAAGAATGGAGGATATAAGCCACGTAACAGCACGAATAGTAAAAAACGAAGCCGACTCACTCACCATCGACACCATTGCAAGAGTGATGAAAGCCGACAAAGAAAACATATTCATCCCCTTGTCGTCAAGCGCAAGCAGCCTGTCGGCAATAGTGCCGTCACTCATCATATTAAAGAACGACACAATAAACCTCCCCGAGTTCAAGCTGTTCGGCTACCCCGAGTGGCAGATATATGCCAACGAGATGCGTTCACAGCTCTACGAGGCCGACACATATTTCTACGCATCGTTCTTCAGCCACTACTCGTTGCCCGAGGCTGCCAAATTCCAGAACGAATATGCCAACTGGTACGACCGCAACCTGCAGAACATATACCCACGATACGGAATGCTTGGCTACGACACTGGCTATGTATTCCTGCTTGGTGCTGCAAAATGGGGTAAAGATATGCCCGGTAAAATAAACAGTATTTCGTTCACACCCGTACAGACTGGCTTTAAATTTGAGCGCGTAAACAACTGGGGCGGAATGGTGAACAAGAAAATATACTTCGTACATTACACACCACAATACAATATTGAAAAAATAGACTTTGACAAATGAGATACATAGCACTTACCATACTGGCGCTGGTAACCGCCACAACCTTTGCGCAGATAGAGCAGCCACGCAGAATACTTGAAATTGGAGCGACAGGAGGTATGAATATGAGTGAGCTCGATATTCAGCCACAGATGCGCCAGACAAGCCTCAACGGCATAAACAGCGGACTATTCGTGCGCTATACAAGCGAGAAATACTTCAGTATGATATGCGCAGCACAGCTCGAGTTCAATTTCTCACAACGCGGATGGGAAGAGGAGTTCGACGACGATGTAGCCTTCACATATTCCCGCAAACTCAACTACCTGGAGATACCCTTTATGGCGCATCTCGCTTGGGGAAAAGAGGAACGCGGCTTGCAGTTCTTTGTAAACCTCGGCCCGCAGTTCGGCATATTGTTGAGCGAGAGTGAGGAGTATGGCGGTGGACTCGACCCCAGCCTACGCCCAGAATCTATACGCCCCATATACGGCAAAGAGGCCGAAAAGAGATTCGATTACGGAATTGCAGGCGGTGCAGGCCTTGAGCTAAAGACCAAAATAGGCAATTTCTTTGTTGAAGGCAGGTATTACTACGGATTGAGCGACATATTCGGCAACTCAAAAATAGACGACTTCGGACGCTCGGCCCACAAAACAATAACCGTCAAGCTGGGATATTCAATAAGGATTCTATAAAAACAGAAATATTCCTTGATACAATAAAAATGCCACGCAATTGCGTGGCATTTTTATTGTATCAAGGAATAGAATATTATCTATTCTTGTACATATCATCGTAATACTTCTCGTACTCACCGCTGGTGATGTTGTCCATCCTCTCCTGGTTGTCGAGATACCAACGTACGGTTTTCTCTATTCCCTCTTCAAACTGCAGGCTGGGCTCCCAACCGAGTTCCTTCTGCAACTTTGTAGAATCAATAGCATAACGCATATCGTGACCTGCACGGTCGGTTACATAAGTGATGAGGTCGAGTGAGTATCCTTCGGGGTTGCCGAGCAAACGGTCAACAGTCTTTATAATCACTTTGATAATGTCAATATTCTTCCACTCGTTGAAACCACCAATGTTATAAGTATCGGCAATCTTGCCTTCGTGGAAAATAACATCAATGGCGCGTGCGTGGTCCACAACATACAACCAGTCGCGCACGTTCTCACCCTTACCATACACAGGCAGAGGCTTGCGCTGGCGTATATTGTTTATGAAAAGAGGTATCAGTTTCTCGGGGAACTGGTATGGGCCATAATTGTTCGAGCAGTTGGTTACAATTGTGGGCAAGCCATAAGTATCGTGGAAAGCGCGTACAAAGTGGTCGCTGCTTGCCTTTGATGCCGAATAAGGGCTGTGAGGATTATATTTAGTTGTCTCGTAGAAGAAGTCTGTACCATATGCAAGATGATGCTCGCCCGACGATGCTGTGGTGGTGAAAGGAGGTTCCACACCCTCGGGACGGTCGAGTTCTAGTGCGCCGTACACCTCATCGGTTGAGATGTGATAGAAGCGCTTTCCCTCGTACTTTTCGGGCAGAGTATCCCAGTAAGCCTTCGCAGCCTGCAACAGAGAAAGAGTTCCCATTACATTGGTGCGAGCAAAGGTGAAGGGATCCTTGATAGAGCGGTCTACGTGGCTCTCTGCTGCAAGGTGTACAATACCATCGACATTATACTTGCGTATAAGTTCCGACATTGCCTCAAAATCACAGATGTCGCCACGGAAGAAGGTATAGTTGGGCTTGTCTTCAATATCCTTGAGATTGGCAAGGTTGCCAGCGTATGTAAGCTTGTCTACGTTTATTATATGGTAATCGGGGTACTTGTTTACAAACAAGCGCACAACGTGAGAACCTATAAAGCCGGCACCGCCGGTGACAATGATGTTACGTTTCATTTTATTGTTGTTTTAATCGTTTTATACAGTATAGCATTGAATCGCGCCAGTGCGGTATCTCAATGTCGAAGGTTGTTTTAATCTTGGTTTTGTCGAGTACCGAGAATGCAGGACGCTTGACAGGCGAGGGGAATTCGTCGCTGTGACAGGGCTGCACCTTGCAGGCTGTATTACCTGCAGCAATGGCAATTTCTGTAGCAAAATCGTACCAAGAACATACACCCTCGTTTGAGAAATGGTAAACACCCTCGTTACCAGGGTACACACCACCCTCTATTATTGAGAATATTGCAAGTGCAAGATCACCGGCATAGGTGGGAGTGCCCACTTGGTCGAACACAACATTAAGTTGTTCGCGCTCGGCTGTAAGGCGCATCATCGTTTTCAAGAAATTGTTTCCGAACTCCGAATAGAGCCACGCAGTACGTATTATAATAGCTTTACAGCCAACCTCTGCAACAGCCTGCTCGCCACGCAATTTTGTACGGCCATAAACACCGAGAGGATTCAATGGCATATCCTCGGTACGTGGAGTGTTACCCTCGTTGCCAAAGACATAGTCGGTTGAAACATGGAAAAGTGTTCCATCCACCATTTTCATAGCCTTTGCAAGATTGGCAACAGCCGTAGCGTTTATAAGCTCAGCAGTAGCCTCGTCGCTCTCAGCCTTATCCACATTTGTATAAGCCGCACAGTTTACTATAATATCCACCGCATTCTCTTTCACAAACTGCGCCACCGCATCGCCGTTTGTAATGTCGAGCTCGGCAACATCGGTATATATATAAGTATTAGGCGATACTTCGCCCAAACGGCGCATCTCGTTACCAAGCTGTCCGTTAGCACCGGTAATTAGAATTCTTTTACTCTGCATAATAATCGGTATTATAATCAAAGAGGAAATCGGCCTCGGCAATGGGCTTATTAAGCTTATCCTTCTCCGAAAGAATTATTTTCTCTGCGTCAATCTTCCAATCTATGCCCAGAGCCTCGTCGTCCCAGGCAACAGCACCTTCGCTGGCCTTGTTATAGAAGTTGTCGCATTTGTATTGGAAGACAGCCTCCTCGGAAAGCACTACAAAACCGTGGGCAAAACCACGGGGCACGAAGAACTGACGATGGTTATCCTCGGTCAACTCCACAGCCACGTACTTGCCAAAGGTGGGAGACCCCTTGCGTATATCTACAGCCACATCAAGAACTGCACCTTTTATACAACGCACCAGTTTGCTTTGGCAATAAGGCGGTTTCTGAAAGTGCAGACCACGCAGCACACCATAACACGATTTTGACTGGTTGTCCTGAACAAAGACAGTCTTACATACTTTCTCCTCAAATTCGCGCTGCGAGAAGGACTCGTAGAAGTACCCTCTATCGTCGTTGAAGATGCGTGGTTCTATAATTACCACGCCCTCTATTTCAGTTTTTATTATCTCCATAATCAATATATATTTGCGCCAGAACGCTCAACCTCCTTAATAATTTTCAAAAGATACTGCCCATACTGGTTTTTTATCATAGGCTGCGCCACCTCGCGCAATTTGTCGGCAGTTATCCATCCTTTGCGGAAGGCTATACCCTCAAGGCAGGCAATCTTAAGGCCCTGACGTTTCTCAATTACCTCCACAAAGATTGATGCCTCGGCAAGTGAGTCGTGCGTACCGGTATCCAACCAAGCAAAGCCACGCTGCAGGGATTGTACTTTCAGCTCGCCGTCGGCAAGGAAACGCTGGTTTACTGTAGTAATCTCCAACTCGCCACGAGCCGAAGGTTTAATATTCTTCGCAACCTCAACAACTTTGTTGGGATAGAAATAAAGACCAACTACCGCATAGTTCGACTTGGGCTCGGCAGGTTTCTCCTCTATAGATAGACAGTTGCCGTCCTTGTCAAATTCGGCAACTCCATAACGCTCGGGGTCGTCAACCCAGTAGCCGAAGACTGTCGCTTTATTATCCTCCTCGGCAGCACGAACAGCATCCTTCAACATTGCCGAGAAACCGGTTCCGTGGAATATGTTATCGCCAAGCACCAGACACACAGAATCGTCGCCGATAAACTCCTCGCCGATAATGAATGCCTGCGCAAGACCATCGGGAGAAGGTTGCTCGGCATACTCGAAACGCACACCATAGTCACTACCGTCACCAAGCAGGCGCTTGAACGAAGGAAGGTCATTAGGAGTGGAAATAATGAGTATCTCCTTTATTCCTGCCAGCATAAGTACCGATACCGGATAATAAATCATCGGTTTGTCGTATATGGGCAACAATTGTTTACTAACGCCTTTTGTAATGGGGTACAGACGGGTACCGGAGCCTCCGGCCAATACTATTCCTTTCATATCTATATAATTTTACGATACTATTATACATTATTATATACTGGGAAAATCCCGGTCATCGTGTGATGGTACGAGGCTACCAACCTCGTACCACCTATTATTATTGCTTGATAAGCTCAAATTCAGCACCTGAACCGAAGTCCTGACCATTCTGTGAGCTCAATCCGTTGAAGCGGATGTAACGTGCTTTCACAGGTTTATCAAAGATAACGATCTGCTGTTTAGAGTTGTTCTCAAAGGCACCCTTCACAATGGGCTCGCTCCACTCTTTGCGGTCGTTGCTTATCTGGATAGAGTAATCCTTTATATTACCGTTATTACCACCATCCTGTCGAGGCATATATTTGAAACCTTTTATCATAACCTCCTCATTGGCATCGAAGTCAATGTAGTGGGGATATATAGCAACTGTTACAGAGTACATAGTATGCCAGATTGTACCAGGATCGCCATCGAGCATCTTGCTAGCCTCACTACCGGTCTCCTGGCTTGAGCAGAAGGCAACAGTAACAGGGATTGAAGTTACAGCATCATAGTTGTAAGTAGCGCTCAAAGCCGGAGTAGATTTTTCCCAAACAATAATCTCACCACCCTTGCTCATATCCACAGCAGCTGTATACTTCACAGCCTTGCCACGTTTGCCCATCTTGTAATAAATCTCGGCATTCTCCTTGTTGCAGTTCATTGTAACAAAACCACGGAGGTCGCGTTTCAGCATCACAGGTACAGCACCCGAAGAGAGAACCTTAGCTTTCTGTGTACAGCACTCGCCGGCATAAACAGGACGCATAATGAAGCCAATAGAGTTCTCGCCGGCTCTCACGCGGTCATTCTCAAGAGGACCACCCTGTCCGCAGCTGTTACCACCAAGACCGGTAACCTTCTTGTCTATGTGCAACCAAGTACCTGAAGAAGCAGGCAACTGATAGGGGTGAGCAGCCTCTGTAAGCTCAACATCATTCCAGGGGAGTGCTGTTGTTGCCATACCTTCGGTAGCCACGAACATCACACCATTACCTGCGTCGTTAGTCAAAGCAGCCCAGCGGATACCCTCGCGGTTAGCCATCTCCTGGGGTTTGGGGAAGTGAACAAACTGCTCGGCAACAGTGCTGTTGTACTGCTCCACAAAGGCAGCTGTGCAACGGTCGTTGTAGTTATTCCAGGGGCCACGGCCATAGTAGCTGTAATTCTTGAACTCTGCGGGCAACTGCATTACATAGCCGATGCGTGCAAGGTCAATATTCTTGTTAGCGGTTACAGCGCTGTTCATCTCGATAGAGCCGTCGGGATAGATAGTATAGATGCGGTTCGAGATAAAATGGAAGTCGTTTGCACCGAACTCACGGGCGTCGTCCACAACGTCGAAATTGTTATCATCAAGTTTCACACGACGACCGGGATGTTTAGCCTGTGAACGCACGATATACTGCAATACAAGGCTACCATCCTTGTTAGCTTTAGAAACAAGAGACATAACGCTATCCTGCAGATTATACAAACCGTTTGTATACCAGTTGTTCCAAGCCCAGTTATCGTTGTCAACAGGAGCGCGATAAGTACCGAGACTCATCTCGTTGCCTGCAGCAAACACCTCTGTTCCTTTATATACAACCTTGTAAAGAACACCCTTTGCCTCATCGAAAACAATTTCAAAATCGTCACCGGTGATAGTTCTCTTTCCATCAGCAGCAACACCTTTCAACTTGCCACCCTTAGCAGCGTCGGCAATGTAGATAGCCTTCACAGCATCCTTCAAAGGAAGTTGCTCGTCCATCTGCACATAACCTTTCTTAGCCCAAGGCATATCCTTCTTGAGCATCAGCTGTACCTTGATGAAGTATTCGCAATCGGCCTTAAGTTCTTTGCCGAAATCAACCTTAAACGCCGCTTTTGTGCGGGGAGCAATAACCTTTGAAGGCACGAAACGAGCATCAATCTCCTTACCATCCTCCCAAAGAGAAACCTTGATATCGAGGTCGCTCAAACACTCGAAATAGCGTTTGTTGAAAATCTCAATCTCACCATTTTCATTCAAAGAGATACCTGCATTCTGGTACACCTTCTTCACCTCCCAATATTGAGGTTTGGGTGAGTGGTTGGGGAATACAATACCATTCATACAGAAAGTGTGATCGTTGGGACGGTCGCCAAAGTCGCCACCATAACCCATATACTTGTCACCGGTCTTTGCATCCACGTTCCAGAAAGCCTGGTCGGCCCAGTCCCAGATAGCACCGCCCATAAAGAAGTTGGTACTCTCCATAGCATCCCAGTAATCCTTGAGGTTACCCACGGCATTACCCATAGAGTGAGCATACTCCGAAATGTGGAAAGGATATTTAATAGGAGCCTTACCTGTTACAGCATACTGTGTCCAGCCGATAGAGGGATACTGGTTAGAACCCATATCCACGATATCATTATTACGCTCATACTGCACGGGGCGTGTAGTATCGAACGCCTTCAAAGCATTGTAAGCCTCAACAAAGTTTTTACCGGGGCCGGCCTCGTTACCGAGTGACCAGATAACAACCGAAGGACGGTTCATTGTAGCGTGTGCCATCTCCATAACACGAGCCACGTGTGCATCGCGGAACTCGGGGACGTGAGAGAGCGAAGCATCGCCATAATAATATTGGTGACTCTCAATGTTAGCCTCGTCCTCGAGGTAGATACCGTACTTGTCGCACAAGTAGTACCAATAGGGAGCATCGGGATAGTGAGCGTTACGCACGTGGTTGATGTTGCCTTTGAGCATAAGCATTACCTCGTTGAACATCTGCTCGCGTGTCACGGCGTGACCGCGTTCCAAGTTACTTTCGTGACGGTTCACACCCTTCATCTTAATGGGCTTGCCGTTCAAGTAATAGTAACGGCCGGCCAAGCCAAACTCGTCATCCTCGGCTTTTGTATCACGAATCTCAACCTCGCGGAAACCAATGTATGTAGAAGCAGTCTCAACCACCTTACCCTTTTTATCGAGCAACTGTACGATAAGAGTATAACGGTTTGGTTTCTCTGCGCTCCACTTGGCAGGGTCGGCAACAGGCATCTCCATTTTCGCAGTAACGGTAGCGCCCTTCTGAATAAGCTCAACAGCAGCTGCTGCACCGACACCCTCAACAAGAGCATTTTCATCGCTGTAAAGTTCATTCTTGTAAAGCGAAGCCTTCACCGAATAACCCTTAACGTTCTTCTTTGTAAGGTTGCGAACATCCACAGCAATCTTCGCTACAGCATCCTTGTACTCAGCATCCAAGTCTGTAACAACGCGGAAATCACGAATCTCCACAGGGTTGGTCGATGTCAAAGATACAGTGCGGAAGATACCGGGCAAGCGGAACATATCCTGTGACTCAAGGAAAGAAGCATCGCTGTTACGGTACACCTCAACAGCCACAAGGTTCTCACCCTCCACAAGATACTTTGTAATATTGAAAGCAGCAAGGTTACGTGAGTTCTTTGAAAAACCAACATACTTGCCGTTAATCCACAAATAGAAGAAAGAATCCACACCGTCGAAGTTGATATACACCTCACGGCCATCCCACTCTGCAGGAACAGTGAAAGTACGACGATAAGAACCCACCTCGTTGCGGTGTTTGTATGTTGTGTGATGAGGAGCGGGCTCACGCATCACGCCACCCTTCCAGTCACCCACAGCAACCTGGTGCTTGAAAATCACAGGCTGGTTAACATAGATTGGTGTACCATACTTCTGCGAACCATCGGCCTGCAGGCCATATACGTTCCAGTTCATAGGAACCTCTACCTTATCCCAAGCCGCTACGTCATAATCAGTCTTGAAGAAATCCAGAGGACGCTCCCATGGGTTGGCAACCCAGTTGAAGCTCCATGTGCCGTCGAGCGACATGTAGTACTCACTGTTCTCGGGAAGCACCTTGCGTGCACTCTCCTCGTTCGCGAAAGTAAAGAACCAAGCCTTAGGCTGCTCCTTGTTCAGAGCAAGCTCCTCGGGAGACTCCCACTCGACAAGGCCTGCCGCCTGCCCCTTCTCATAGCCGTATCCACGCGGTGCCTCTACGTCACCGTAAGCGAATCCCTTCAGATTCTGCGCATTGCTGCCCATCGACATTGTCAAGGCTGCCAGAACCGCCAATACAAAATGTTTTTTCATAAATTATGTTTTTAAATAATAATATTTTAAATGCAAAAAAGCGCACGCGCGCATAGACTTTGTAAAGTTAATGCTTTTTCCCTAAAACAAGAAGCTGTTTTTATATTTATTTCACGATTGCTTGAGAATTGTCCCTTGACAGATACCATTGCGCCCCACCGAAAACCGTATAAATTCTTTGAATTCCAATTCAAGCCTGAACGGTAATGATTTCTGACAAGCAAGCCACATACACCTGTAATAAAAACAGACAAATACAAGGTCCGCATATCATAAATTATATTTAAGCCCCAGCATTACATATGAATCCACTTTATAATATCTGTAATAATTGATATAATAGTCGTTTATCCTGTAACGCGAATTATTCTTGCTATTGAACACATCGTACCATTCAAGAGTAACTGTAAGCCTATTGTCCTTAAACAAGGGACGCTTGAGTCTTATATCCCACACATAGTCGCAATAGTTCATCTGTGAAAACTCATAACCTCGGTACCACTGGGCACGGATGTCGGATATAAGCAAAATACCCAATGGCAATTCCACCTGTTGATACGAACCTACCAAAAGGCCGTAATGGGTATCATTTATATTACTCTGCATTGAGTTCTGCAGTTGTTCCCAAGAATATCCGGCCAGAACGTTTACATTGGTCTTATCCTTGCGGTATGTGGCTTTAATAGAAACATTACTGTTTACGACATCAGTTGCACTCTCAAGTGACGAAACATTGTCGATACTGACCAGGCTATGCATACGATTGTATCGTACACTGACCTGTGGGGCAAACGTGAAGTAACCATTTTTGTCAAGTTTTATGTTACTGTTCAAGCGTAATTGCACAGTCTGATTACCATCTACATTCTGTGGCCTGATTGTGCGGACACCGGTTTCCACATCGTAATGCACAGCACTGCCCATTGCACGGTTCTGAGCCGTAAAGTTGATGTTACCCGATAGGGAAAATTCGTTGTCGGTGTTAAAATAACGCATATTCATTGCTGCCGTGTGCGTGAGCGTGGGCTTGAGTCCGGGATTACCACTGCTGACATTCAAGGGGTCGGTATCATCGGTGTAATCAAGCATGTTTACAAGGTCGGGATACCGTTCCTGCACATTGTAATTGAGATCGACATTGTAATTGCCGAACGTTTTCCTTGCATAAAGCGTAGGAGCCACATAGAACAGATTGCGTACAACCGTTGTATCAATATCCGCACGGCGGTATTCAAGCTCGGTACGCTCGGGATGAAGCACCACGCCTGCCGCAAGATTCCAACCGTTTTTCGCATAACTCATTTTAAGTTCAACCGAGTGCTTCTGTTCCGTTCTGGTAGAATAGATACTGTTACGCCAATTAATAGTCTGCAACAACAGATCACTTTCAGGGATTGAACCGAAAGAATAATTGGGGTCGCTCCACAC
>JAZRMX010000022.1:0-129785 GCA_045647885.1 Bacteroidaceae bacterium | reverse complement strand
AGCGACTGATTTTACTCGCGTGCCGGGCGTTTGGTTCTTTGCGCGACAAAGAACGTCAAAGATATATTTTCAATGAGAGAATAACCGACAAATAACACCGAGAAGTCAAAAGCAAGATTGTTTGGTATCGTATATGGTGAGCGCCCACACCTTTTTGCGACTGAACCATTTTTTTACAACCCTTTAGCCTTCGCCTCGTTCCACAAGGCATCCATCTCGCCAAGAGTCATATCGCGCAAGGACTTTCCAGCCTCCTTTGCCTTCTCCTCAACAAAATTAAAACGGTTGCGAAACTTGTTATTGGTCATCTCCAGAGCAGTGTCAGGGTTCATACCGTAAAGACGCCCGGCATTCACAATACTAAAGATAAAGTCGCCAAACTCCTTCTCGGCAGCAACCTTGTCGCCACGCTCCATTTCAGCCTTCAACTCACCCAGTTCCTCGTATACTTTATCCCAGACCTCCTCTTTCTTGTCCCAATCGAAGCCCACATTGGCAGCCTTCTCCTGCATACGGTAAGCCTTTATGAGTGAGGGCATAGAAACAGGCACACCACTTAAAACAGTTTTGTTACCACCCTTCTCGGCCATTTTAAGCTGCTCCCAGTTCTTGCACACCTCACCGGCAGTTTCGGCCTTCGCCTCACCAAAGACGTGAGGATGGCGATAAATCAGCTTCTCGCACAAGCGGTCGCACACATCCTTCATATCGAAAGCCTCCTGCTCCTGCGCAATTTTCGCATAAAAAGCAACGTGCAGGAGCACATCGCCCAACTCTTTACATATATTCTGCGTATCATCGGCAATAATTGCATCGGCCAATTCATACACCTCCTCAATAGTATTCGGACGCAAACTCACGTTTGTTTGCTTTCTGTCCCACGGGCATTTTTCGCGCAACTCATCAAGAACATCCAAAAAACGACCGAAAGAGGCCAAAATTTCACTTCTACTATGCATATTTTCGTATTTTTTTATGGCACAAAGGTAATAAATTTAATAATAAGAGTTACCTTTGCAGTTAAGTTTAATTTTATATTGGAATAATTATATAATTTCAAAAATACTATGAGTTTAGCAACCACCTATATTCCCGCTGAAGTTGAGGAGAAATGGTATGAATACTGGATTAAGAACAATCTTTTCCATTCAGAACCCGACGAGAGAGAGCCCTACACAATTGTAATTCCCCCACCCAACGTAACAGGAGTGTTGCATATGGGCCACATGCTCAACAACACCATACAGGATATTCTTGTACGCCGTGCGCGTATGATGGGCAAGAATGCATGCTGGGTACCCGGTACCGACCACGCATCAATCGCCACAGAGGCAAAGGTGGTTAAGAAACTCGCCGAGCAGGGTATAAAGAAGAGCGACCTTACCCGTGAAGAGTTCCTCAAACACGCTTGGGAGTGGAAAGAGGAGCACGGTGGTATCATCCTCAAACAGTTACGCAAGCTTGGTGCACCGTGCGACTGGGACCGCACAGCCTTCACAATGGACGAGGTTCGTAGCGAGAGCGTTATAAAAGTATTCTGCGACCTCTACAACAAAGGCCTCATCTACCGCGGTCTTCGTATGGTAAACTGGGACCCCAAGGCGCAGACAGCACTCAGCAACGAGGAGGTTATTTACAAAGAGGAGAAGAGCAAACTCTACTATCTCAAATACTATGTGGATGAAGCTGCCGGCAGCACCGACGGCGAGGAGAACGACGCAGTTACACTTGCCCCCACCGACGCTTTCGACCCCACAGTAAAACACCAGATACTTCACCGCGATGCACAAGGCCGTCGTTACGCAGTTGTTGCAACAACGCGTCCCGAGACCATTATGGGTGACACCGCAATGTGCATCAACCCCAAAGACCCCAAGAACTCTTGGCTCAAAGGCAAGCAGGTTATTGTACCCCTCGTAAACCGTTCAATCCCCGTTATCGAGGACCGTTATGTGGAAATTGAGTTCGGTACCGGTTGCTTGAAGGTTACCCCCGCACACGACACCAACGACTATATGCTGGGCAAGACACACAACCTGGAGACCATCGACATATTCAACGCCGATGCAACCATTAGCGAGGCAGCAGGCTTGTATGTAGGTATGGACCGTATGGAGGTGCGCAAGCAGATAGCTATCGACCTCGAAAATGCAGGTCTTCTGGAGAAGGTTGAGGACTACGACAACAAGGTGGGATACTCTGAACGTAACGCCGACACTGCCGTAGAGCCCCGTTTGTGTATGCAGTGGTTCCTCAACATGCAGCACTTTGCCGAAATCGCTCTCCCCCCTGTGATGAACGACGAGCTCAAGTTCTACCCCACAAAATACAAAACAACCTACAACAACTGGCTCACCAACATTCAGGATTGGTGTATCAGCCGCCAGCTCTGGTGGGGACACCGCATTCCCGCATACTTCCTCCCCACAGCCGAAGGCGAGGCAGAAAAGTTTGTTGTAGCCGAGAATAAAGAAGAGGCACTCAAGCTTGCACAGGCAATGCCCGGATACGAGAACATCACAGCCGAGCAGTTGATGCAGGATGAGGATGCCCTCGACACCTGGTTCAGCTCATGGTTGTGGCCCATCTCATTGTTCAACGGTATACTCGACCCCGGTAACAAAGAGATTAGCTACTACTACCCCACAAACGACCTTGTTACAGGCCCGGATATCATCTTCTTCTGGGTAGCCCGTATGATTATGGCAGGCTACGAATACCAGGGAGAGAAGCCCTTCCGCAACGTATATTTCACAGGTATCGTGCGCGACAACCTCGGCCGCAAGATGAGCAAGCAGCTCGGAAACTCACCCAACCCCCTCGACCTCATTGAAAAATATGGTGCCGACGGCGTGCGTATGGGTATTATGCTCTCTGCACCCGCAGGTAACGACATTCTCTTCGACGAGAGCCTCTGCGAGCAGGGACGTAACTTCTGCAACAAGATATGGAACGCCTTCCGCCTTGTAAAGGGCTGGAACGTAAGCAACGAGGTTGAACAGCCCGAAAGCTCTAAACTCGCAATACGTTACTTCGAGGAGACACTTGCAAAATCGGCAGCTCTGCTCGACGACCAGTTCGGCAAATACCGTATCAACGAGGCGTTGATGAACGTATATACCCTCTTCTGGGACGAGTTCTCGGCGTGGTACCTCGAAATGATCAAGCCCGCTTACGGCTCACCCATAGACGCAGCAACCTACGAGGCAACACTCAAATTCTTCGACAGCCTCTTGCGCTTGCTCCACCCCTTCATGCCCTTCATCACCGAAGAGCTGTGGCAGTCTATCTACGACCGCAAGGATGGCGAGAGCCTTATGGTACAGAGCGTAAAAGAGCTCTGCCGCCCTGTCGACGAGGATTTCCTCGGCAAGATTTCGGCTCTTAAAGAGGTTATCGGTAACATACGCGCAATACGCCAGCAGAAGAACCTCTCACCCCGTGAACCCCTCGCACTCCAGATTGTAGGCGAGTCACCCGTAGCAGGCCTTGAGAGCGTACTCACCAAGATGGGTAACCTCACAGCAATCGACAGCGTAACTTCGCCCGACGACACAGCAGTTTCGTTCCGCGTGGGTACCACCGAGTTTGCAGTACCTATGGGCTCACTCATTGACAAGGATGCCGAGATTGCCAAAATGCAGGAAGAGCTCGCATACCACGAGAAATTCCTCAAGAGCGTAGAGGCAAAATTGAACAACCCCAACTTTGTGAGCAAGGCACCGGAGAAGATCATCGCCATAGAGCGCAAGAAACAGTCCGATGCTACTGAAAAGATAGCGATGCTCAAGGAAAGCATACAGAAACTCTCAAAATAAAGATAAATTATGGAGAACAAGCGTCAAAAAATTGTTCTGATAACGATTGTCGGCGTGCTCATAGCAACAGCAGTCGCCCTCGGCCTGTTACTTGTGCAAAGCAAGCAGCAGAACACACAGATGCAGGAACTCTTCGCTATTGAGAAAGAGGAACTCGAGAGTGAATACTCGAGTTTCGCTCTCCAGTACGACGAACTGAAGGTACGCATCACCAACGACTCGTTGCAGATAAAGCTTGAGCAGGAGAAACTGCGCACACAGCAGTTGCTCGAAGAGCTGAAACAGACGAAATCGGAGAATGCAGCCGAAATCACACGTCTGAAGAAAGAGCTCAAGACCGTGCGTGCGGTGCTACGTAGCTATATCATTCAAATAGACTCGCTTAACGCCATTAACGAAGACCTCAAGAAGGAGAACAAGCGTGTCAACGAGAAATATCGCGAAGCATCAAAAACCATCACCGCCCTGTCGAGCGCAAAAGAGGAACTGTCCGAAATAGTAAACCTCGCTTCGCAACTCGATGCTATGGGAATAAAAATGAGAACCATTAAAAAGAGCGGCAAGGAGGTAAACAGGCTGAAACGTGCAAAACAATTCGAGATAAGCTTTACCATAACCAAAAACATAACCGCCTCCACCGGTAACAAAACAGTGTATGCGCGCATTCTGCAACCCTCGCAGGAGGTACTCACAAAGAGTCTCAACAACACATTCACTTATGAGAACCGCGAAATTGGCTACTCCATAAAGAAAGAGATAGAGTACACCGGCGAAGAGCAGCAGGTAACCATGTACTGGGACATTGAAGAATTCCTGCAACCCGGCACATACCGCCTTTACATTTTTGCCGACGGAGTGATGATTGGCTCCAACAGCTACGAGTTTGAATAATACATATTATAATAAAGAATAAATAAAACACCATACAATGAACATTCTAGAATTAAGCGAACAGGAAATAGTACGCCGCGAAGCACTTGCCGAGTTGCGCAATATGGGTATTGAGCCCTACCCCGCAGCCGAGTACCCCACTAACGCTTTCTCTGTTGATATAATAGAGGAGTTCAAAGACGAGGACGAAGCACGCGAAGTGTGCATCGCCGGCCGTATGATGAGCCGCCGTGTAATGGGAAAAGCCTCATTCATAGAGTTGCAGGACTCAAAAGGCCGCATACAGGTATACATCACACGCGATGATATCTGCCCCGGTGAGAACAAAGACGGTTACAACACCCTCTTCAAACGCCTTCTCGACATTGGCGACTTTGTAGGTATCAAAGGATTCGTCTTCCGCACACAGACAGGCGAGATTACCGTACACGCTAAAGAGCTCACCATACTTTCAAAGAGCATACGCCCCCTTCCCATCGTAAAATACAAGGACGGTGTGGCATACGACAAATTCGAAGACCCCGAATTGCGTTACCGCCAGCGCTATGTAGACTTGGCAGTAAACGAAGGTGTGAAAGAGATTTTCATCAAGCGCAACAAGATATACAGCTCTATGCGCGAATATTTCAACAACAAGGGATATATGGAGGTTGAAACCCCTGTATTGCAGTCTATTCCTGGTGGAGCCGCTGCACGCCCCTTCATCACACACCACAACGCACTCGACATTCCCCTCTACCTGCGTATTGCCAACGAGCTCTACCTCAAACGCCTTATCGTGGGTGGATTCGAGGGTGTTTACGAGTTCTCAAAGAACTACCGCAACGAGGGTATGGACCGTACACACAACCCCGAGTTTACCTGTATGGAGATTTATGTAGCCTATAAAGACTACAACTGGATGATGACCTTCACCGAGAATATGCTCGAAAAGATAGCTCTCGATGTAAACGGTACAACCGACGTAAAGGTTGGCGAGAACATCATCAGCTTCAAGGCACCTTTCCGTCGCGTTACAATGCTCGACTCTATCAAGGAGTTCACCGGTTACGACCTCAACGGCAAGAGCGAGGAGGAAATCTTCGCAATCTGCAAGGAACTCAAGATGGAGATAGACGATACAATGGGTAAAGGAAAACTTATCGACGAAATCTTCGGCGAGTTCTGCGAAGGTAACTACATACAGCCCACCTTCATCACCGACTACCCCATTGAAATGTCACCCCTCTGCAAGCGTCACCGCAGCAACCCCGACCTTACCGAGCGTTTCGAGCTTATGGTAAACGGTAAAGAGCTCTGCAACGCATACAGCGAGCTCAACGACCCCATCGACCAGGCTGAGCGTTTCCAGGAGCAGTTACGTTTGAGCGAGAAGGGCGACGACGAGGCTATGTTCATTGACAAAGACTTCGTACGCGCTCTCGAATACGGTATGCCCCCCACATCGGGTATGGGTATAGGTATGGACCGCCTTGCAATGCTTATGACAGGCCAGACAACCATACAGGAAGTACTCTTCTTCCCGCAGATGCGCCCCGAGAAAAAAGTTCCCAAGGACGGCGTTGCAGCATTCGCAGCCATCGGCGTACCCGAAGAGTGGGTTCCCGTTCTGCACAAAGCAGGCTACAACCTTGTAAGTGACCTTAAAGACGGTAACGCCCAGAAAATACAACAGGAAATCGGCGGTATCAACAAGAAATTCAAACTTGGCTACACAACACCCTCTGTAAACGAGGTTACCGAGTGGATTAGCAAACTCGGATAATTGCCGTGTAACAACAGTTTGTAATAATATTTAACCAAAACACATCAGATTATGGACCTTACTAATTCCACCGTAGCAATAATGGGTGGCGGAAGCTGGGCTACCGCCATAGCCAAAGTATTGTTGAGCAATGTAGAAAGCATCAACTGGTACATAAGACGCGACGACCGTATCGAGGATTTCAAACGCCTCGGTCACAACCCCGCATACTTGTCATCGGTGAAATTCGATACAAACAGAATAAACTTCTCTTCTGACATAAACAAAATTGTCAAAGAGTCGGATATTCTGGTGTTCGTAACCCCTTCGCCTTACTTAAAGAACCACCTCAAAAAGCTTAAGACCAGCCTTGAGGACAAGTTCATCGTGAACGCCATCAAAGGTATTGTTCCCGACGAAAACCTTATAATATCGGAGTACTTCCACAAAGCCTATAAGGTACCCTACGAGAATATTGCTGCCATCGCTGGCCCCTGCCACGCCGAGGAGGTTGCTCTCGAACGCCTTTCTTACCTCACTGTAGGCTGTTCAAGCATCGACCACGCAAAACAGTTCGCACAGAAACTCTCAAACAGCTTCATCAAGACCTCTGTAAGCGACGACGTTGTAGGTATCGAGTACGGCTCGGTACTCAAGAACATCTACGCCATTGCAGCCGGTATATGCAGCGGACTCAAATATGGCGACAACTTCCAGGCTGTGCTTATGTCGAACGCCGTTATTGAGATGAACCGTTTCATCAACGTAATACACCCCATCGAGCGCACCATTATGGATTCGGTCTATCTTGGCGACCTCTTGGTAACCGGTTATTCAAACTTCAGCCGTAACCGTGTGTTCGGTACAATGATAGGAAAAGGTTACTCCGTGAAGAGCGCACAAATAGAGATGGAGATGATTGCCGAGGGTTACTACGGTGCAAAATGTATAAAGGAGATCAATGAGCACTATCGCGTAAACACCCCCATCATCGACGCAGTTTACAACATATTGTACGAGGGTATTTCACCCATTATAGAGATTAAATTACTTACTGACGCATTTAAATAAAAAACATACAAAAAACAATGGAAAATATTAAATTGAACATAGACAAAGTAACAGGCTTTGTAACAAAAGAGGATATTTTGGCACTCGAGCCCCAGGTAAAAAAGGCACAGGAAGCTCTCGAGAACGGTACTTTGCCCGGTAACGACTTCCTTGGTTGGTTGCACCTCCCCTCGGCTACAACAAAAGAGTTCATCGAGGAAATCAAGGCAACAGCCGAGACTCTTCGCAACAACTGCGAGGTTGTAGTGGTTGCAGGTATCGGTGGTAGCTACCTCGGCGCACGCGCGGTTATCGAGGCATTGAGCAACAACTTCGCTGCAATGATTGGCGACAAGAGCAACCCCCGCGTAATCTTCGCAGGACACAACATCAGCGAGGACTACTTGAGCGAGCTCACAGCCTTCCTTGCCGACAAGAAATTCGGTGTTATCAACATCTCAAAATCGGGTACAACAACCGAGACCGCTCTCGCTTTCCGCCTTCTTAAGAAGCAGTGCGAGGAGCAGCGTGGCAAGGAGATGGCAAGCAAAGTAATCGTTGCCATTACCGACGCTGTTAAGGGTGCAGCACGCATCACAGCCGACAAAGAGGGTTACAAGAGCTTCATCATCCCCGACAACGTGGGTGGTCGCTTCTCGGTACTCACTCCCGTAGGTCTTCTCCCCATCGCAGTTGCAGGCTTCGACATCGAGGCACTCGTTAAGGGCGCACAGGATATGGAGGTTGCTTGTTCACCCGCAGTACCCTTCGAGGAGAACATCGCAGCAATGTACGCAGCTACACGTAACGCACTCTACGCACGTGGCAAGAAGATTGAAATTCTCGTAAACTACCAGCCCAAGCTCCACTTCACATCGGAGTGGTGGAAACAGCTCTACGGCGAGAGCGAGGGTAAGGAGAACAAAGGTATCTTCCCCGCATCGGTAGACTTCACAACCGACCTTCACTCAATGGGACAGTGGATTCAGGAGGGTGAGCGCACAATCTTCGAGACAGTGCTCTCTATCGAGAAGCCCAATAGCTCACTCATCGTACCCGCCGACGAGGAGAACCTCGACGGTCTTAACTTCCTTGCCGGCAAACACGTAGACGAGGTAAACAAGATGGCAGAACTCGGTACACAGCTCGCTCACGTAGATGGTGGCGTGCCCAACATCCGCATCAGCATCCCCGAGCTCAATGCTTACTACATTGGCCAGCTCATCTACTTCTTCGAGATTGGTTGCGGTATCAGCGGCTACGTTTTGGGTGTAAATCCCTTCAACCAGCCCGGTGTTGAGGCATACAAGAAGAATATGTTCGCTCTGCTCGACAAACCCGGTTACGAGGAGGAGAGCAAAGCTATACGCGCAAGACTCTAATGAATTACAAAGAGATTATAGACCAATACACGCAACTGCAAGGCAAACCCTTGCAGTTGCGTGCCATATTGTTTGATATGGACGGAGTGCTCTTCGACTCAATGCCCTACCACGCAAAAGCCTGGTCAAAGGTTATGAGCGATGCAGGCTTCAACTTCAGCGAAGAGGATGTTTATATGAACGAAGGCCGCACCGGTGCCGACACCATAAACACCGCAAGCCTCGCACAATTCGGCAAGCCAGCCACACAGGAGCTTATCGACGAGCTGTGCCAGACAAAATGCGACATCTTTGCCACATACCCCCCTACACCCCGTATGCAAGGCGCACTGGAGCTTGTGACAAAGGTAAAGGCAAGCGGCCTCACACCAATGATTGTAACAGGCTCGGGAACCCCCACTCTGCTCAATCGTATACAGAGCCACTTCCCCGACCTCTTCGACGAGAACCACATAGTAACCAGTTTCAATGTGAAACGTGGCAAACCCCACCCCGACCCTTACCTTCTCGCACTCGAGAAAGGAGGCTTTGCCCCCAACGAGGCAATCGTGGTAGAAAACGCCCCCTTAGGAGTAACCGCCGGAGTGGCAGCCGGGCTCTTTACCATAGCTGCAAATACAGGGCCGCTTAACCCACAAGTGCTCTACGATGCCGGTGCAAATATGGTGTTCCGCTCGGTAGAGGCAATCAATAACGACTGGGACAACCTTCTCGCAGCACTTAAAGCATAAAAGCAATATGAAGCAACTCCTGAAAAAAATAAACGACGCAATAGGCGCGCTCTACACACAAAGTGAAGTGAGCGCGCTATCGCGCATTATAGCCACGGAGCTGCTCAATATCTCGCAAACCAATTACCTCCTTAAGGAACCCGTAACCCTCACTCCCGAGGAGGAAGAAAAGGTAACCGATGCCTTGGAAAGACTCAAACAAAAAGAGCCCATACAATACATCCTCGGCTATAGCGACTTCTGCGGCCTACGTTTCGCCGTAACCCCGGCGGTGCTAATACCCCGCCCCGAAACCAGCGAACTCATAGAGTGGATAACAGAAGAATCACACACGGCAAAGAGCATTCTCGACATTGGCACCGGCAGCGGATGTATCGCCGTGAGCCTTGCCACAATGATGCCACAAGCGCGAATAACAGCGTGGGATATTTCCACACAAGCCCTTGCCGTAGCGCAGAAGAACAGCACAGCCAACGGCAGCAATGTTCTTTTTGAGGAGCGCGACATACTCACCTACGAACCCACTGATGAGAGCTACGACATAATAGTGAGCAACCCACCATACATTAAAGAGGTTGAGAAAAAAGAGATGGAGGATAATGTTCTTCTGTGGGAACCCCATCTCGCCCTTTTTGTTCCCGACAACGACCCCTTGTTATTCTACCGCACAATAGCAGAAAAAGCACAAAAGATGCTCACCCCCGGCGGCAAGCTCTTTTTTGAGATAAACCGCGCCCACGGAACCGAAACGGTAGAAATGTTGAGCCGGTTGGGTTACCATAATATAACCCTGCGTAAAGACCTTGCCGGCAACGACCGAATGGTAAGTGGAGAGAAAGCCTAATCCTCTACAAAATCATACTTATCCTCCAAAACGGCACGATGCAAAATATGAGTATGAAGAATAGTTTTAAGCACATTCAACATTATCACCTGCAAGTAAAGAACAAATGCAATGGATAAGGAATAACCCATTGTGAGCAACGAGACAAGGCCAATTGCGTCATCACTTTGAAAAGCAACAATGAAAGATATTACAGGAACAATTAACGCAATCACAAACAATACAAATAAAATTTTACTAAAAACGTTCAACGCTCCATAACCTGTCGATGCAAAAGTAAAAGGAATACACTTTTTAGTTTCTATATTTTCCATAATAACAAAATAAATATTAATATTGTCAATTACAAATTGATAGTACAAACAAGCAAGATACACAAAGTTTGCTTTAAATGGATTTTACAGCAAGTGCAGCCTATCCTACGCAAAGATAAAATATTTTTTAGAAAAAGAAGCATCCACTATAAAATACCATGCGCCACCTATCCCCAGCCGAAGCCCTCAACAAAGCAGCCGCTTACTGCACCCTGTGCGAGCGTTGCATAAACGAGGTGAGTACAAAACTCACAGCGTGGGGCATACTCCCTACCGAACATAAAAAAATCATAGAACGCTTGCAGAGCGAGGGGTTCATTAACGAAGGGCGCTACTGTCGCGCCTTTGTAAACGACAAGTTACGCTTTAACCGTTGGGGAAGAATAAAGATTACTGCTGCACTACGCGACAAACGCCTCCCGCAAGAACTTATTAAAGAGGCGATAGAGCAGATTGACGAAGAAGAGTACACACAAGTATTGCGCGATGTAATCTCCATAAAACATAAAGAATTAAAGGGGAAAGAAGACTACGCCACAAAGCAGAAGCTTATACGCTTCGCTGCATCGCGCGGCTTTGAGCCCGGAAACATTCTGAAAATAATAAAATGCGACAGCTATGAAATGGATTTCTGACCTGCTCGACATAATACTCCCCCGATACTGCGCCGTGTGCGGCAGCATACTCTCAAGCAGCGAGAAAGACCTCTGCCTCAACTGTCTTTACCAGTTGCCACGCGTAGAACCCATACACGCCAAAGAGATTGAAAAACTCTTCTGGGGCATAATACCCGTGGAGAAAGCATCGTCGTACATATACTACCGCAAAGGCTCACCCTACAACAACCTGCTCCACCTTATAAAATACAAAAACCACCCCGAGGTTGCCGAAAGACTCGCAGCAGCCGCAGCCACAGAACTTGCCGAACAGGGATTTTTCGAAGGTATAGATATTATTGTACCCCTACCACTCTCAAAAAAGAAACTACGCAAGCGTGGTTATAACCAATGCGACTACATTGCTCGCGGCCTCTCGCGCATAAGCGGAGTACCGGTTATAAAGAAAGGAGTAACCCGCACCGTAGCAAACGAAACACAGACCCACAAGAATCGCGACGAGCGTTGGAAAAACGTAGAGGGAATATTTGCAGTAACCACCCCCGAGGCACTCCAAGGCAAACACATTCTACTTGTCGATGACGTAATGACTACCGGTGCTACTATTGCCGCCTGTGCAAAGAGTATAACCGCACTGCCCGAAACGAAGATAAGCCTTTTTACGCTTGCATATTCATTTAACGAGATATAATATATAATACAGAGAGGGTGACTTTTGATGTCACCCTCTCTTATACCTATACAAGATATTCACTATTTAATTATCACCATAGTTGCACCGAATCCATACTTCTGGAACGAAGCATCCTGAGAGATACAGCGAGGATATTTACGGCGCAATTCCTGATATATTGCATTACGCAACACACCCTCACCCTTTCCGTGAATAAAGACAATGCGCTGCCCTTTATGCTTGATATTCTCCTCAATTGTCTTGCGCACAACATCGAGCTGATAGTTTAGAATCTCAAAATTATTCATACCGGCAGTGCTGTCAAGGAGTTCATCAATATGCAAGTCCACCTCAAGGATATCACTGCCCTTTATAGGCTTTGCCGTGGGCTGCGCAGGTTTGGGAGCATCGGCTTTTTTCTTCTCCAGAATAGCCTTCTGTAACTCTGCCGCGTCGGTAAAAACCTCCTTCACAGGCTTGTCGTCGGTAACAATATCATAAATAAGCGCACCCTCATCAAAATAAGGATTCTCGCGGAACAGATGCAACTTATAGAACTTGACAGTGTCGATACGACGCTCCACACTCATCGCAGGCTTCAGTGCATAAGGTTTCTTCTCCTTATGAGGAAGCAACTGCACGCACACGCGCTCCATATCATTAAGCTCCTCGCGACCGAACTCCTCCATAAATATTTTAGAGTTAGGTTCAATTACTCCTGTCGAACGCATCTGCCAGCTACGCCCCGATGCCGAAAGATAAGTATAATAGATGCGATAATTACTGTCGTTTATCAAATAAGCCTCGAAACGGGTGTTCGACAGAGATTTTTCTTCCATAGGCAGGAAGGCAAGCAACACATTAAGATGCTCCCCCTCGGGGCGCTCCTTTGGGCGGTACGAAACCACAGGCTCAAACTCCTCTTCGGGTTCCTGTTTCGCAGCCGACACAGGCTGTGAACGCCTCTTTACCTCCTCCTCTTTTTCCTTCTGCGCCTTGGTCTTCTTCTCAAAATTATACTCGTTGGTCTCCACAGCTACACACTCACGTATCTGCATCGGAATCTCAAAACCATCCTCGCCCTCAACAAGCACAATATCCTTTCCGCGGAAGCCGGTTACCACACCGCCACCGCGTTCATATATAAAACGTACTTTATCTCCTATTTTCATATTTCTCTTTTTTCTTCAAGCGCGAAATTACAAAAAAGCGAGGAACTATCCTATTAAGCCCTACGGCATTTTTTGCACTTGTGATTGAATATAGAATTTTGCCACTTTTTTCAGAATCTTGTTAATTACATATACTCTATCGGCAAATAGCGGCACATTATAGTTAAGCAGAAGGGCTGTATAATGCAATTTTGTCTTGTCCATCAAAGTACAAGTGAACTCATAAGAAATCTGCCACTCGTCAAATTCACGCCCCTTTCCATTCAGAATCTCTACTATTGCCGCAGTGGGAGTATGCAAAAAGATTTCACGATAGTCCAACAACATTTCGTTGTTCAAAGCATCGTAACCAAGGATTATTGCAACCTCGGGTAAATCGTTAAGTGTAGTGAAGTCTTCCATCTTGTAAAAAATTAAGGGTTGAACTTGGTGTAAATACCATTATCGCAGATGGAAAAAGAAAAAGCGTGAGCAAGTCTTTCTCCATCTAAAATCAGGCATCGCCAAACGCCCTCCAAGAAATGAATAAAAAAACAACACCCACGCCGTATTGTATACAGCAAGGTGTTGTGAAGCACCTCGGTTTCTGCAACAAACGAGCGAGCGTAATGTTGTCTCTTACCCTCTTGTCAAATTATTGGCGATTTTGATTTTAAGATAAAAGCAATATAACGCTTACAAAACCTGCATATTTCTCCTTGCAGGTTGTGCAAATATAATGCAAAAAAACTACAATCTGTTTTTATTTCTACAATTTTGAAGAACAAGAGAGATTTTATATAAAAATAACAGGAGGGAGTTTTTCAGAACACCCACCTACTATACCGGCACTATATCAATGGTGCGGTGAAAATGCCACCTCACGCAGAAGTTCCTGCAATTGAGTGCGTTGTTCCGTGGTTATATCCATACGCAGTACGGCATCTACCCAAAGATTACCTTCGGCAGAAGGCCTGCGCGAGGTATAAGTAATCTGCATCACCGGGTGCAGGGAGTCAATATCTACCAGTTCTATATTATAGTACGAAGGAAAGAAATCATTGACCCGCGGCAAACGGTTTTCTCCGGCAGGAAAGAATCTATAGACATCGGGCGGCAAAAGAGTGAGAGGCCTGTCGCCTGAATGAGAACAGGAAACCAGTAATAAAAAAAGTAATATAATATAAAAAAAGCGAGGCATTATCTTAAGTCTTACACTATTAGATAACACCTCACTGTGAAAAATTGTTTAATTATCCTCTTCAATATTGCCGAACCTGTCCCACACACGGGCAAAACCATACTCGGCAACAGCACCTTGCGGAACAAAAAGCGTGGTCGAAGAGTAAACACCGGCATCGGCAATATCGCCCGAACACATAGGAGCCGCAGGAGAAGCAACGTGCAGTTCCTTGAGCGAAGAACAGCTGCGAAAAGCCTGGTCGCCCACATTCACCACAGCCTCGGGCAGGTGCAACACCTCAATGGATGAACAATTATAGAAAGCACCATAACCTATGCTCAATACCCCGGCGTGCAAAACAACTGAACGTAGCGAAGAGCAACCGGCAAGCACACCTTGGTCTAACATATTCACCCCCGAAGGCAAAGAAAACTCCTTAAGCGAGGAACAGCCCCAGAAAGCGCCTTTTTTTACCGACGCCAACGACTGCGGCAGTTTGACTGCCGAAAGTGAAGAACAGTCGCGGAAAGCCCACCCCTCAATAGAGAGCAATCCCTCGGGAAGGTCAATCTCACGCAAAGCCTTGCAGCCACAGAAAGCATACTCGCCAATGCTGTCGACCGAAGCACCCACAGAAACAGACTCCAACGAAGAACAGCCGTCGAACAAAGAGGGCTCAATATTTATAAGAGCATCAGGGAGAAAGGCTCTACGCAATGCCTTGCAGCCCTCAAAAGCCGAACGCCCTATAACAATAACCTTGGTAGTAAAAATAACCTCCTCAAGAGCCGTACAACCCTTAAAAGCGTTCATACCCACAATATGCATCTCCTCGCCGAACTTTACGGCAGATAGCGAGGTACAACCCTCAAAAGCACTTATACCCACACTCTCTATACTGTCGCCAAACTCCACAGCCTCCAACGAACAGCACTCCTTGAAAGCCTCATCGGCAACCTCGGTCACAGAATAAGCACGACCATCGAAAACAATTTCAGACGGGATAACCACTCGGCCCGAATAAGGCATGCTACCGGCTGTTACAGACGCAGTCGCATCGGCAACGTTTAAAGTATAATAGATACCGTTAATGTTTCTTGTCATAGAAAGAGTTTTAGGGTATTAACAAAGAGCTGTCGCCATAGCTCAAGAAACGGAAATCGTGAGCAAGAGCATAATCGTATATCTTGCGCCAATCACCATTGAGGAATGCCGACACAAGCAACAGCAAAGTGCTTTTAGGTTGGTGGAAATTGGTTACAATAGCCTTTACAATGCGGAAGGTGTAACCGGGAGCAATCATTATCTGCGTATGGGCGTGAACGGCATATAGCCCGTTTTTTTCGAGATAGGCAGCAAGTGCCTGCAAAGCCTCGACCGAAGAGATTGTATGCTCTCTGTTATAAGGTTGCCACTGCCCTACACGCAACTCGTCGGGCGAAACAGAAGGATTCTCTTTCACAGTCTCGCCCAAGAAATAAAGACTTTCCAGCGTGCGCACCGAGGTGGTTCCCACTGCAACCGCCGAACCACCGGCAGCTATAAGTTTTTTAATCAGCTCCAGACGCACGTTGATGTACTCCTCGTGCATCTCGTGCTCGGCAATAAGCTCACTCTTTACAGGCTTGAATGTTCCGGCACCAACGTGCAGAGTAACCTCATCGCAATCAACCCCAGCGGCAGCAAGCGAAGAGAGCACCTCGGGGGTAAAATGCAATCCCGCTGTGGGAGCTGCAACAGAGCCCTTAATCTTTGAATATACCGTCTGATAGGTTTTCTTGTCACCCTCTTCGGTGCGACGGTTAAGGTAAGGAGGTATAGGAAGCTCACCGGCAGCCTCAAGAATATCGGCAAAAGTATAACTACCCTCCCAGAAGAAACGTACATTATTCACAGCTCCGCTGCTCACACGCTCCACCGAGAGGATAACTGCTTCACCATTGATATTCACTGTCTGCGAGAGCACACCGCTTTTCCAACGGTTGCTGTTACCCACAAGGCACTGCCACACACACTCGCCCACCTGCTGGAAAATAAGCTGGTAGTCGTTAGGCTGTTCGGGTTCAAGGCAAAAGACCTCAATAGTAGCACCTGTCTCCTTTTTAAAGCGCAGACGCGCCTGTATAACCTTTGTGTTATTGAATATCATAAGACTGCCCTGCGGTATGTGTGTGGGCAAAGAAGAAAAAACATCCTCACTCACACAACCACCCTTGTAGAGCAACAATTTAGAAGCATCGCGCTGCGTTAGCGGATATTTTGCAATTCTCTCGTCGGGCAGCGGATAATCATACTCCGCAATAGCAATTTCCTGTACCTTTTTCATAATATATCTTTACCGGCACGAAGATACTAATTTTATAGGCAATAAAAAAGACGGTGTGTCATAATTAACAAACTACTTCGTTGTTATCAATATTAAGGTTCAGTCCTGTGCCGATAGGCAAAAAAAAAAGCTCCCGCCTCAATAAATGAGGCAGGAGCCATATCTATAAGAAACTATCTCTTAATTACTGAGCAAGTTTGTTCTCAGAACCAAGAACATTCACAATCTTGTGGATGTACTGTTTCTTCATGTTGTCGCGAGCAGGACCGAGGTACTTACGGGGGTCGAACTCAGCGGGGTTTGTTGCAAACACCTCACGAACAGCAGCTGTCATAGCAAGACGGCTGTCGCTGTCGATGTTGATTTTGCAAACTGCGAGAGATGCAGCCTTGCGGAGCTCCTCTTCGGGGATACCGATAGCATCTTTCAATGCACCGCCATATTTGTTGATTGTAGCAACCTCCTCCTGGGGAACAGAAGAAGAACCGTGGAGAACGATGGGGAAACCGGGAAGCTCCTTCATACAGCCCTCGAGTACGTCAAATGCCAAGGGAGGAGGAACGAGGATACCGTTCTCGTTACGTGTACACTGCTCGGGTTTGAATTTGTTAGCACCGTGAGAAGTACCAATTGAGATAGCCAAGCTGTCGCAACCGGTCTTGCTTACGAAGCCAACAACCTCCTCGGGACGTGTATAAGTGTGATGCTCGGCAACAACGTCATCCTCAACACCGGCGAGGATACCAAGCTCACCCTCAACAGTTACATCGTACTGGTGAGCGTACTCAACAACCTTCTTTGTAAGAGCAACGTTCTCCTCGTAGGGGAGGTGTGAACCGTCGATCATAACTGAAGAGAAGCCCATGTCGATGCAAGACTTACACAACTCGAAAGAGTTACCGTGGTCAAGGTGAAGAACGATCTCAGGATTAGCGCAACCGAGCTCTTTTGCATACTCAACAGCACCCTCTGCCATATAACGGAGAAGAGTCTGGTTAGCATACTTGCGAGCACCGCTTGATACCTGAAGGATAACGGGAGACTTTGTCTCTACTGCAGCCATTACGATAGCCTGCAACTGCTCCATGTTGTTGAAGTTGAATGCAGGGATAGCATAGCCACCTTTCATTGCTCTTGCAAACATATCACGTGTGTTTACAAGACCGAGTTCTTTAAAATTTACCATAGTTTTATATACTTTAAAAGTAATTAAAAATTATCTTGACAAACCCTTACCGGGTATTCTCTGCAAATTTAGTAAAATCTTTTCTTAAATGAAAAGCTATACAAAAAAAAGTGAAATAAAAAGATGATAAAATAAGAAAAAGAGGTTTTAACAGGCAGCAACAGCAAGTTTTTCAAATATTGCCATACAAATTCAAAATAAAAAGATTAAATTCGCAAAAATAAACACCACATAAAAAACACCGATAATATGTATATAATAGGTATTGCAGGAGGCACAGGGTCGGGCAAGACCACCGTTGTGAAGGAGATTGTAAACTCGTTGCCCGAGGCTTCTGTGGTTGTAATTCCACAGGATTCTTATTACAAGGACAGCAGCCACGTACCCGTAGAAGAACGACAGTTCATTAACTTCGACCACCCCGATGCGTTCGATTGGGACCTGCTTGTGGAACAGATAACACAACTGCGCGAAGGCAAGGCTGTGGAGCAGCCCACATACTCCTACATTACCTGCACGCGCCAACCCGAAACCATACATATTGAGCCCAAAGAGATAATAATAATTGAAGGTATTATGGCGCTTGTAAGCCCCGAGTTGCGCGACCTTATGGACCTGAAGGTTTATGTCGACGCCGATGCCGACGACCGTCTCATACGCCTCATACGCCGCGACATAATAGAGCGTGGACGCACCCCCGAAACTGTTATCTCACGTTACGAGCGCATAGTAAAGCAAATGCACTGGGAATTCATTGAACCCACCAGAAAATTTGCCGATATAATAATACCCCAGGGCGGACACAACAAAAAGGCAATACAGGCTCTGCAGATGTCCATAAGCTACTTCCTCAAGGAATAATGCGTGTAAAGTTCATATATTCCCTGGCCCTCGTCATAATCTTTGTTATTTTCATAGCAGAGGGGGATGTCATATTCCGTGGCGAGATAAAGGAGAAGTATGTCTACACCCCAAAAATCACATATATCACCCCCTATGTGAGCATATCGCCTTACGACAACAAATTCCGCGAAGCAGCCGACTCACTCGGCTGGGACTGGAAATTCCTGGCAGCCATTGCCTTCACCGAGTCGCGTTTCGACAGCACAGCCGTCTCCGAAGTGGGAGCCTGCGGCGTTATGCAGGTGATGCCCGCAACCCTGCGTGGAATGGGAGTGCCGGACTCGCTACACATGGAGACGCACAACAACATAATGGCTGCTGCCGGGCTGCTGAACAGCCTCGACCACCTTTACCGTCGCATACCCGACTTTGAAGAGCGCAGCAACTTCATACTCGCGTCGTACAACGCCGGTGCCGGGCACATAGGTGACGCAATGAACCTTGCACAGAAGCACGGCCGCCCACGCTATGTGTGGCACGAGAATGTAGACAGTTTCCTTATTCTCAAAAGCCGGCCCGAATACTACACCGACAGCGTATGCCGTAACGGTTCGTTCAACGACTGGCGACAGACACTCTCCTTTGTAAAGAAAGTAAAGCGTGCGTGGAAACGGTTCAACACCATGCAGAGCCGTTATAACGACTCTATCTTTGCAGTGATTGCCAAAGATTCCACCATAAGAATCAAAGAATAGAGCAAGGATGCAGGAGTGTTTTTTACGTAAGCAGATAATCTTCGGTGCTTATGCCGATGGCTACATCACCGGGCACGACGAGAACGGCGATGAAATAACCGTTGCCCTTCCCCGGGAGAGCTGTTACAAAGAGCTCCCCACCCTGCTGCACAAAGGTTGCAAGCTGAACATCCTTTCGGCTGCAAGCGACGAGAATGGTATCCTGCACCCGCGCGACATTATATTTGAACCCGACTATCTTATCGATATCTCATCACTCGCCCGCTGCGTGCAACCTTATGGTTCGCCCGCACTCGGATACATAATAAACCTGTTTGAGAAAAGCAGCGACAGCGCCGCACGCCTGCTTGGTGAGGCTGCGAATATGTTCATCGACGACTGCGTGAACGAGCATCGCGAGAAGCCTGCCACATACGGTGAGTCAATGAGAAGATTCTTCCGCGAATACCCCCTGCAACTTTCCGTGTGCGACGATATTGACAACGATTTCTTCGCACAGTCGCGCCTGCAGTTCAACAACATACAAATGAGAATGGGAAGCGTGGGCATTGAAGCCGACGACGCTTACCGTCGCGACCACCTCTACCTCGAACCCTCGTTCTTCTGCGAGCCACTCGGTCTTCAGGGACGTATTGACTTGTTGCAAAGCGACTGCAGCCACCTGATAGAGCTGAAATCGGGCAAAGCCGACGAGTTCAACGGCGGAGCAAAAGCCGAACACCGCATACAGATGTCGCTCTACAAAGAGATGCTCTGCTATTCATTGCAGATACCACGCGAACAGATACGCCCGCTCCTCTTCTATTCACGTTACCCGCGTTTCTACAAGCAGGAATCAAGTATTGCCGAAACAAGCCGCACTCTTATGTTGCGCAACAAAATAACATCACTCCTCATAGAGATGGGAAAGGAGGGATTGCGCACGCAGCTACTCTCCTCTACAGCCGAGGATTTCAACGAGAAGGGCGACTGCGGCCGCTTGTGGAGTAACTACCTGCGCCCACGCATTGAAAACATACTGAAGCCCATAAAAACAGCCGACGAGCAGTTGCAGGACTACTTTTTCGGCAACGTAGCCTTTGTGGCACGCGAAATGCACCTTGCCAAGGTAGGTAATGGGGATTATGAACGCGGACGCAGCTTTGCCGACATTTGGAACGCACCCATTGAAGCAAAAATAGAGAATGGCAACATACTCACAGACCTTGAAATAAAATCGTTCGACAGCGAGGAGGGCATAAGTGAAATAACCCTCTCCCTGCCAAAATACAGCGATACTTTTTACCCCAATTTCCGCGCCGGCGACACTATATTCATATACCGCCGCGACAACGACGGGCACAACGCAACCAACCGCCAGGTAACACGTGGTACTCTCACAAGTATCACCCCCGACGAAATTACCATACACCTGCGCCACAAACAGAAGAACCGCAACCTATACCCCAAAGGCAGCCTCTATGCAATGGAGCACGACCACCTCGACAGCACCTTCCGAGCCGCCTTCCGCGACCTCGCCAGCCTGCTCACCGCTCCAAAGGAACGCACAGACCTGCTCCTTTCGCGCCGCGAACCCCGTTTCTCCCGCAACCGCACTCTCACCGGACGCTACACAAATGACTATATTGACAGCATTGTGCTGCAAGCCAAGCAGGCCGATGAACTTTTTATGCTGGTGGGCCCTCCCGGAACAGGCAAGACTTCGCAAGCCCTGAAAAGTATGGTCGAAGAGTTCCACCGCCACGACGGGCACAACATACTCCTTGCCTCGTACACCAACCGCGCGGTAGACGAAATATGTGAAGCTCTCGAAAGCCTCCCTTACGATGCCCCCTACATACGCATAGGCAGCGAACAGAGCTGTGCCGAAAAGCACCGCCCTTATCTGCTGAAAAACGCTATAGCACACTGCACCAACCGCGAGCAGATAAGGGAGACAATGCAGCAATGCCGCATATTTGTGGGTACAGTTGCATCACTTACAGGGCGCAAAGAGCTATTCGCCCTCAAACGATTCGATGTTGCCATCATTGACGAAGCAACACAGATACTTGAGTCGCAGCTTGCCGGTATACTTGCCGCCACCACTCCGCAGGGCGAGAGTGCAATAAAAAAATTCATACTCATAGGCGACCCCAAGCAGTTGCCCGCCGTAGTGGCACAACCACCCACAAGCACAAAAACAGAAAGCCACCTGCTCAACAGCATAGGCATACAGAACTACGGCACATCGCTCTTCGAGCGCCTTTACAAGTGGTACCACGCCCACCCGGTCGATGGCATCACAGCCACCCTGAATCGCCAGGGCCGTATGCACCCGGAGATAAATGATTTTGCCAACCGCCATTTTTACAGCAGCATACTTGAACCCATTCCATTGCCCCACCAGCAAGAGGAACTGCAATACCCCGTGTACGACAACGAATGCCCAATTCAGACACTCATTGCCACACACCGCGCAGCCTTCATAGACACCAAAGAGGAGAAAAGTGAAAACCTCAAGATAAGCCGCAAGGAGGCAGAAACAATCGCCCTCTTCGTGCAGGCATACTACAGGATAAAAGAAGCTAACGGACTCCCCTGCAACCCATCGCTGGAGGTAGGTATAATAGTACCCTTCCGCAGCCAGATAGCAATGATAACAAAAGAGATAGCCAAGCTTGGTATACCGCAGAGCGAGGATATTGTAATAGACACCGTGGAACGTTTCCAGGGCTCTCAACGCGAAGTAATACTCTTCGGCACCACCATAAACAAGCCCTCACAGATAGATATTCTTTCGGCTCCCGTACCCGATGCAGACGGAACACCAATCGACCGCAAGCTGAATGTCGCCATAACCCGCGCACGCCGTCAGATGTTCATCTTCGGCAACCGCGATGTACTCTCCCTCTCACCCATCTACAAACAACTGATTGAGGAGATATAATACCCCCTCGCCACATTCTTTTCAAGAATGTGAAAAAATAATCAACATTTTTTCTTGCGAAACATTTGCAGGTATAAATAAATTGGCACATCTTTGCAGTGCACTAATAAACTAATACACTATGATACATATTTGCAATTTAAGTTTCAGCTACGGCAAGAAAGAGGTACTCAAAGAGACAAGTATCCAATTCAAAAAAGGTAATATCTATGGCCTTTTAGGCCCTAACGGAGCGGGAAAGACCACACTTATGAAACTTATGTGCGGAATGATAAAAGGCAAAACCGGCAGTGTTGAAATTAACAGCGAAGCCCCCTCGAAACGTACAGCACAAGTACTCTCAAGCATATTCTACTTGCCCGAACACCCAGTTGCCACCATCGACAAGATAAAGAGATTCGCCAAGGAATATGGCTGGTTCTACCCCACATTCAATTACAGCGAATTTGAGCAGCTCATTAAAGAATTTCGCATAGACATCGACGCCAAATTCAGCGCACTCTCCACTGGAGAGAGCAAAAAGGCCTTCATCGCCTTTGCGCTTGCGTTAAACACACCTTACCTTTTGCTCGACGAACCCACAAACGGCCTCGACATTACAAGCAAAGGAGAATTCCGCCAGATAATTTCGCGATATATGAGCGAAGATAGGTGTATAATAATAGCCACACACCAGATTAAAGAGGTGGCAAAGCTGCTCGACCACATTGTAATACTGAAAGACAAGAACATTGCCATTGACAACAGCATAGAGGAACTGCAACGCACATACCGCTGCGGCACTGCGCAACAGACGCCCGCCGATGCCTTGTATAGCGAAGAGTGCATAAACGGCTACAACTACATTGCCAACAACGAAACAAACGAGGAGAGCAACATAGACATTGAACTGCTCTTCAACTACATTAACCTGAAAAAGTAAACCGATGAACAACACATTCAACATAAGACGCTTTCTGCACCTGCTCGCTTACGAGCACAAGAGCAGCCGTTTCCTGCGCAACATTGCAATATTTGCAGCAATATTCACACCAGCCTACATAATTCTGTATAAACTTGGTTTGTTATATTTCGGCCAGGTCAGAGCCACCCCCTTTGCCGATTTTATTATCGTTTTACTAATTTACCTTTCACCTATAATATTCTACCACCCGTTGCTCAAAGAAAATAAAAGATTATTACACTCAATGCTCCCCGCAAGCAATTTGGAGAAATACCTCTCCCTGCTTGTAAACACATCAGTCATTGCACCACTCATAATAACCGGCATCTGCAGCTTGTGCAACAAGGTGGTGTGGTTTATGGCAGGCTATAACAATATTGTTACAAACGGCCTACTCGCAAACACCAGTTACGTAAATACAGTGTTCATTATAAGCATTGTTACATTCATATACATAACACACCTCTCCAAAGGGGGATATATAACAGCCGGAATCATATTACTACTACCGTTTATAGTCGATTACACACGTCGCATAACCAAAATCGCTATCCCCGTTGTGCCTAACGAAGTGGTAACAATATTCTACATTCTGGTGCTACATCTTTTTATATACATTGGACTTAAAAACATAAGCAACAAGCTATCGCTATGAAAACCACAAACAACAACATAGACCTGCAAAGGCTTTCACGCCTGCTCGTATACGAAAACAAAAGCAGCCGTTATATATACAAGATTACACTCTTCGGCGCCATACTATTGGTATTCGTTATGCTGATGAGAGTTCTGAACCACGCTGCAAACGAGGAGGCAAGGCTCATTGGGCCCATATTCCGCACATTAAGCAACGATATGCTGGTGTTTATAATCTCCATATCGCCTTTTATTTTTTATTACCGACTGTTCAAGAAAAGATATAAACACATGTACGCAACACTGCCGGCAAGCAATATAGAGAAATACATCTCCCTGCTCA
The DNA here is from genome assembly GCA_045647885.1 of Bacteroidaceae bacterium. Taxonomy (GTDB): domain Bacteria; phylum Bacteroidota; class Bacteroidia; order Bacteroidales; family Bacteroidaceae; genus HGM04593. The sequence continues at coordinate 105,426 of JAZRMX010000022.1, read as the reverse complement.
TCAACACCTTAATCGTTGCCCCCGTTACCATACTTATTGCGAAAATGTGCATCGATTTCATCGCATCAGGGTTCTCGATGAAGCACTTTATCTTTTTCGACAAATGGGATTTGATGAACCTCATAAACCAAAGAGAACTGAATCTTTTGCACTATGTAATCACTTTATGGGGAGCAATCACTATTAATACACTCTTTTTGTTTATTTTTACACAATGTAAAATATGGCAGAGCATTTTAATAATAGTATTGATAACTATTACAGAAATAAACCTCATTGAAACAGTCTTCGACATAGTTATTGATGACAAATTAACCCCCACCGGTGTTGTAGAGGGTTTTGAGATAATTGCACTCATAAACATTGCCGTTTTACAGCCCATTATATACTTGTTTCTTAAACGTATAAAAGCATAGACCTATGGAGTTCAACGAACACAAGCCTATATACTTACAAACCGCCGATATGATGCAGGAGAAAATCCTCTGCGACACGTGGACCGAGGAGGCACGCATACCGTCGGTACGCGAGCTTGGTGCAACGCTCGGTGTGAACCCCAACACCATTGTGCGTTCTTACCAATTACTCGAAAGCAAGGAGATTATATACAACAAGCGAGGCCTCGGATATTTTGTCAAAAGCGGAGCGAAGGAGAGAATCAGAGAGGCGCAACGCCGCGAATTCATAGAGGAAGAACTGCCGCAATTCAAAGCAAAAGCAGCCCTCTTGGGCATAACAAAAGAAGATATAATGAAGTTACTGTAACCCTTCAAGTAAAGAATATTACCGGTTTCCTTTTTACCCCAAGGCAACAAAAATACACGGCAAGCTAATAATCAGATTCTCTTACTGTCCCACTTGGCATATTTCATATAAAGAAAGCAAAAGGTTCCAAGCAACGCGCCATACAAAATTTCGGCCGTCCACACAAATTCAACCCTTGTTGCAAAATGTGTCATCACAAAGACAAAAAAGATGTAAACCACAAGTATTACAGCCTCAAGATAGAGAGCCACCGAAGTGTTACCCGTGCCCGAAACCGCCTCGAAGTAGGCATTGCCTATGCTTTGGAAAACAGTACCGCTGCATATCACCAGAATAGAAGGAACAACGAGCTGCGCAAAATCCGAATCATCGGTGTAAATACCTGCTATGCGAGCCGGAAAGAGCGCAACAAGAAGCACTATAGGTATTGTACAAAACATACAATTTTTCAGAACCTTGTTAATTGTGGAAAAAATCTGGTTGATATGCCCCTCGCCGATAATTCGGCTAACCAACGTATTTGTGGTGGTAGAGAAGGCAAAACAAGGCGTAATCAAAATCATATACACACTTCTCGTTATAGAAGATATACCGGTTGCCGTTTCCCCCATCTTTTCTATCAGAACAAAAAACACGAACCACACACCAAAAGAGAATAACCTCTGCATCATAGTGGGCGTGGAAAGTTTCAACATTCTACCCATCAGCTCCGCCTCCGGCCTGTGTATCTTGAACATACCATACTCTCTCCTTCTTAACTTCATATAACTATAAAACGTAAAGAACACAAAAGCCGAAAACTCGGCACACAATGAAGCCAAAGCAGCACCACCTATACCCATATCCGGGAAACCGAAATTGCCAAATATCAGGCAATAATCCAAGAAAATATTGACAAGCGCCATTATTATCGTGGAATATGTGATTACTTTTGTGTTGGAAATTCCCACATACAAAGCACGATATAAAAAATTAAAACAGACAAAGAGAATACCGAACTGACGATATTTTATATAATCCAACGAAGCCTCGTATATGTTTGGCGAGTCTATTAGCCATAGCAGCAGATCGCTCGAGAAAAAATATAATACAGTAAACAGCAAAGAGCCCAGAATAAAGACAAAAAACGCACCGTGTTCAAAAATGACACCTATTCTGCCGTAATTTTTCTCGCCGAAACGACGCGCCACGATAATTTGAATACCTACCGCAAAGCCGGCCACCACCGTGGTGAAAACAAAATAAAAAAGCCCGGCGAGCATCGAAGCCCCTAAAGCAACCACACCAAGATGGCCCAAGAACGCAGTGTCAGTGAAACTGATTATGGTCTGAGCCATATTTCCCAACATAATCGGCAAAGCAATACTCCAAATTTCCCTGTTTGTTATCTTCGTTTTCATTCTGAATCAATATTTAAAACCAGTCTCTGCACTCACACACAATCTCAATAGTCAAGCTACAATAAATAAAAGCAGCGTATGCAGGAATCTATAAAATTTCTTCATACGCCGCTTTGCATATATATCCACCCGCCTGGGGTCAGTTGGATGTCACATATTAAATCACTTGCTCAACATCTCGTGCATTGAAGCAGCTGCGTTACGGCCGTCACCCATAGCAAGGATAACTGTTGCACCACCGCGTACGATGTCGCCACCGGCAAAGATGAAAGGTATAGACGACTGCATCTTCTCGTTCACAGCAATTGTATTCTTGCGACCAAGCTCCAAGCCCTCAACCGAAGTGGGAACAAGGGGGTTGGGAGAAACACCCACAGAAACCACCGCCATATCAATATCGATGGTCTCTATTGCACCCTCGATGGGCACAGGAGAACGACGGCCCGAAGCATCGGGCTCACCAAGCTCCATCTTCTGCAATACAATCTGTTTCACGCAACCCTTCTCGTCGGCAATATATTCAATGGGGTTGTGGAGTGTGAGGAACTCAACACCCTCCTCCTTCGCGTGCTTAACCTCCTCGAGACGAGCGGGCATTTCAGCCTCGGAACGACGATAGATAATCATCGCACGCTCGGCACCCAAACGAAGCGCGGTACGAACAGAGTCCATAGCGGTGTTGCCACCACCAACCACAGCCACACGCTTACCAATGTGCATAGGAGTATCGGTTTCGGGGTTAGAAGCATCCATAAGGTTCACACGAGTAAGGTACTCGTTTGAAGAAAGGATGTTTATAGAGTTCTCGCCAGGAATGTTCATAAAGTTGGGAAGACCGGCACCCGATGCTACGAATACACCCTTATAACCCTCCTCCTCGAGCTGTGCAATGGAAATTGTCTTTCCAATCACGCAGTCCTTTACAAACTCAACACCCATAGCCTTGAGAGTATCAATCTCGACATCAACAATTGCGTTAGGCAAACGGAATTCGGGAATACCATATTTGAGCACGCCACCAATCTCGTGGAGAGCCTCGAACACGGTTACGCTATAACCGAGTTTTGCCATATCGCCGGCAAAAGAAAGACCGGCAGGACCCGAACCTACAACAGCAACCTTAATACCGTTTGAAGGAGCAACTGCAGGAACCGACTGCTCACCGCTCTCGCGTGCATAGTCGGCAGCAAAACGCTCAAGAGCACCAATAGCAACAGCCTTGTGACCCATCTTCAAGTGGATACACTTGCTCTCGCACTGTTTCTCCTGGGGACAAACGCGACCGCAAACAGCGGGCAACGAACTTGTCATCTTAAGCACCTGGGCTGCCTTTGCAAACTCGCCACGCTCAATATTCTTAATGAACGAAGGTATCTGTATGCTCACGGGGCAACCCTCCATACAAGCAGGGTTGGGGCAGTCGAGACAACGCTGTGCCTCAACCATTGCCATCTCTTTTGTAAGACCGGTATTAACCTCCTCGCGCAACTTTGTAGCACGATAAGCAGGCTCAAGCTCGGGCATAACACAACGCTCTATTGTTGTGCGCTCCTTGGGCTTCATCTTGCTGCGGAGAGCCACACGCCACTCTGCATCGCGGTTTGTAAGCTCGCAAGCTTCGCCCTCAGCCTCGCATTTTTCGAGCTTCTGCAACTCCTCGGCCTCCTCACGTTTGAAGCTGCCCAAACGCTGCATCATTCCGTCAAAATCAACCTGGTGGCCATCGAATTCTGGGCCATCCACGCAAACGAATTTAGTTTTTCCACCAACGGTTACACGGCAAGCACCGCACATACCTGTACCATCGACCATAATGGTGTTGAGTGATACAACGGTGGGAATTTCATATTGTTTTGTAAGCTTACATACAAATTTCATCATTATGGCAGGACCGATAGCCACACAGTGATTAACGGTCTCGCGCTTGATTACACGCTCGATACCCTCGGTAACAAGACCTTTGTCGCCATAAGAACCATCGTCGGTCATAATAATTACCTCGTCCGATACCTCGCGTACCTCTTTTTCGAGGATAATAAGGTCTTTTGAACGACCTGCTAGTACCGAGATCACACGGTTACCGGCCTTCTTAAGAGCAGCTGCAATGGGAAGCATAGGCGCAACGCCCACACCACCACCGGCACATACAACTGTACCGAAATTCTCAATGTGAGTAGCCTGACCGAGAGGACCTACCACGTCGGTGATGTAATCGCCCTCATTAAGGTCGCACAGGCGCGATGAGCTCAAGCCCACCTTCTGAATTACCAATGTAATGATACCCTTCTCGGCGTCGGCGTGTGCAATGGTCAAGGGAATACGCTCGCCCTTCTCACCCACGCGGATAATAACGAAGTTACCGGCTCTGTACGATTTTGCAATCAACGGAGCCTCTACACGCAAACGAAAAACCTTTTCAGAGAATTGTTCTTTCGATACTATTTTAAACATATCGGTAATATTTTGTGTAATTATATTCTACGTTAATCAATAATCTCAAAACCACAGTAAGGAACAAGAGCCTTGGGAATCTTAATACCCTCGGGAGTCTGGTTGTTCTCGAGCAAAGCCGCTACTATACGGGGAAGAGCTAGTGCCGAACCGTTGAGTGTGTGGCAAAGCTCTGTCTTCTTGTCGGCTGTGCGGTAACGACATTTCAAGCGGTTAGCCTGATAGTTGTCGAAGTTTGATACAGAGCTTACCTCCAACCAACGCTTCTGCGCCTCTGAATATACCTCAAAGTCGAAGCAGAGAGCTGCGGTAAAGCTCATATCACCACCACAAAGACGGAGAATACGATAAGGGAGTTCGAGTTTCTTCAAAAGACCCTCTACGTGCTCGAGCATCTCTTTGTGTGACTCCTTGCTGTGCTCGGGAGTGTCAATGCGAACAATCTCTACCTTTGAGAACTCGTGCAGACGGTTAAGACCGCGCACATCTTTGCCGTATGAACCGGCCTCACGACGGAAACACTGTGTGTAAGCGCAGTTCTTTATGGGAAGTGACTTTTCGTCGAGAATAACATCGCGATAGATGTTTGTCACGGGCACCTCGGCAGTGGGAATGAGGTAGAGGTCATCGAGACCGCAGTGGTACATCTGTCCCTCTTTGTCGGGCAACTGTCCTGTACCGAATCCCGAGGCGGCATTAACCACTGTGGGAGGCATAATCTCAACATAACCAGCCTTGCGAGCCTCGTCGAGGAAGAAGTTAATAAGTGCACGCTGCAACTGCGCACCCTTGCCTTTATAAACAGGGAAACCGGCACCGGTAATCTTCACACCGAGGTCGAAATCGATGAGGTCATATTTCTTTGCAAGTTCCCAGTGAGGAAGAGCATTCTCGGGCAACACGGTTTCCATACCACCGGTCTTTTCCACCACATTATCCTCGGCAACCTTACCTTCGGGTACCTCGTCGTAGGGGATGTTGGGGATGGTATAAAGCAAAGCATTTACACTTTCGGCCGCAGCATTCATCTTCTCCTCCAAAGCCTTTGCGCTCTCTTTAAGAGCAGCAACCTGCGCCTTTACGTTCTCAGCCTCTTCGAGGTTTTTCTCCTTCATCAACTGGCCGATTTTTGCAGCAAGCTGCTTGTTCTGCGCAAGCACATTGTCGAGTTCTGCCTGTGCAGTGCGACGCTCTTTGTCAAACTCAAGAACCTTCTCTATAGTCTCTTTCGCATTATTGAAATGCTTTTTCTCAAGGCCCTTAATAACCTTCTCGGTCTCCTGGGCAATAACTTTAATTGTAAGCATATATTTTTGTTTTTCTTTATATTCTTGCAAAACAACCGCCAAAAATGCGGTAACTCACAAAGGTACAATTTATTTTATTGTTTTTAACACGCTTGCCAAAAAAATTGAGCCTACAAGACAAAAAAATAAAGGCAACCCCAAAAGGTTGCCTTTATTTTATGCGGATAATTTCTCCTTAATTAGTTTTTCTCGGCGATAGGAGCAACAGAAACATAGCTCTTGTCATTCTTACCACGTTTGAAAGTTACAACGCCGTCTATCAAAGCATAGAGAGTGTGATCGCTACCCATACCGATGTTTGCACCGGGATAGTGAACTGTACCACGCTGACGAACGATGATATTACCGGCTTTACATACCTGACCGCCCCAGATTTTAACACCAAGTCTCTGACTTGCTGACTCGCGGCCGTTCTTTGAACTACCAACACCTTTCTTATGTGCCATAATACTTCTTTTTTAAAAATTAACCGATAATTTCTTTAACAACTAACTCTGTAAACTGCTGACGGTGACCGTTCAATTTGCGGTAACCTTTGCGACGACGTTTGTGGAAAACCAAAACTTTGTCACCCTTAACCAAAGTGGGGTCGATAACACGTGTTGTAACGATGTTCTGACCATCCTTTGACTTGCGAGTCTGTTTCATTTCACGAACGTTGCCGATGTAGCAAACTACTTTTGCGCCCTCAACGGTGGGAGCACCCACGGTGATAGCACCTTCATTATCCAACAACAACACGCGATCGAACTCTACGGTTGTGTCATTCTGAGCACCTTTAATGTGGTGCACGTACAGCTTTTTGCCGGCCTCTGCCTTGAACTGCTGTCCGTTAATCTCAACAATTGCGTACATTTAATTTATAGCTTTTATTGTGATTTCCGGGAGGTGTGCCCTCTTTGTGAGCGCATCTTATTCAACCCCTGCGGACTAAATCGGGTGCAAAGATAGCAATTATTTTCTTCTGCAAGAAACTTTTTCGCACTTTTTACACCTCACAATTGAATAATTATCAAAAATTCTTGTTGTCAATGTAAACCTCGAGCAACCTTGTAACACCCGACTCATTATTGGGCACAACATCATAGTCGGCACAGCAGACGGGAACAAGACAGCTGCAACCCTCGGTTAGATGCACTACACGCTCATAGTTTTCGGGGATAGAACAACCGTCGTAATTAAGGCTCTTGACATTAATGGTACAATCACCCTCAAGGCACACATAAACAACAAAAGAGTCATATTTGAAGAGTTTGCGATGGAAAGCCCTGTCAACCTCAAGCAGTTTCACTACAAAGAACGGCGACTCCACCAGGGGTACCGGCTTGTTGATTCTGCGTTCATACGACACCTTGTAGTCGTCGTAGAGCTTGAAGTCTATGGCTGCCTTCGCCTCCTGCACATGGAGCTCACGCATCTTTCCGTCGAGCCCCGGGCGGTTATAGTCGAAAATGCGGTAAGTAATGTCGGAACTCTGCTGGATTTCCGCAATCATCATACCACCGCAGATAGCGTGCACACGACCGGCAGGAATATAGAAACAGTCACCGGCTTTAACCTCGTGACGCTGGAGCACTTCGCATATACTGCCGTCCTCAACACGTTTCTCATACTCGTAAGGTGTTATTGCCTGATTAAAGCCCGAATAAAGCACTGCGCCCGGCTCGGCCTTAAGCACATACCACATCTCTGTTTTCCCAAAGCACCCGTGGCGCTCGCGGGCAATTTCGTCACCCGGATGCACCTGAATGGAGAGATCCTGCATAGCATCTATGAACTTCACAAGGACAGGAAATTCCAGACCATACTTTTCAAGCACCGATGCACCGAGCAGATAACCGCCATAATCGGCAACAAGTTCCGAGAGTTTACTGCCGGCAAAGAGTCCGTTTTTCACAACAGACTCCCACCCGGGAACAGCACTGACCTCCCAGCTCTCGCCTACACGCTCGCCGTCGGGCAAGATGCCCTTCATTGGTTTCAGGTTATGCCCACCCCACACCACAGTACGGAAATTATTCTCGAACAGGAGCGGATATAAGGGATATTGTATATCCATATTCTTATTTTGTGTTTAGTTACAGGATACCACCCTTTTAAAAGGGATTACTTTCCCGACAAATAACGTTCAGCCTCCATTGCGGCACGGCAACCGCTTGCAGCAGCATTTATTGCCTGACGATAATGAGGGTCGGCAACATCACCGGCAACAAAGACACCGGGTACAAGAGTCTTCACACCGCTCGCATCGGCAGGAACGAAATACCCGGTTTCATCGGTTTTCAGATATTTCTTGAAAATATCACTGTTGGGTTTATGGCCTATGGCAAGGAAGAAACCATCGACTGCAATATCGTAATGTTTCTCGTCGGGCTCACCCTTGCGTTTTACAAGGTGAACACCCTCCACCCCATCTTCTCCAAAAAGGCCCTCGGTGTTATGCTCGAAAAGCACCTCAATTTTAGGATTGTTCAATGTGCGGTCCTGCATAGCCTTTGAAGCACGCAAGTAAGGCTTGCGCACAATAAGATACACCTTTGCCGCAAGCGAGGCAAGATAGTTAGCCTCTTCACACGCAGTATCGCCACCGCCCACTACCGCAACAACCTTTTTGCGATAGAAAAAGCCGTCGCAGGTAGCACAGGCGCTAACGCCCATACCCTGATATTTTATTTCGTCGGAAAGACCGAGGTACTTTGCCGCAGCACCGGTTGCAATAATTACAGTGTCAGCTGTAATTACAGTTCCATCATCAATGGTCACCTTATAAGGCAATTCCTCAAAATCCACATCGACAACACTGCCGGAACGTACATCAGCACCGACATTAACAGCCTGCTTACGCATATTATCCATAAGTTCCGGGCCGGTTATACCCAATGGGAAACCGGGGAAATTCTCCACCACTGTAGTCTGTGTAAGCTGCCCACCAGGCTGAATACCCTCATATAGTATCGGTGAAAGATTGGCACGCGAAGCATATATCGCAGCAGTGTAGCCCGCAGGGCCCGAACCGATAATCAAACACTTAGTCTTTTTCATATATCGTATTTTTTATTTATCAAATTGATATAAGGCAGCATAGAACCACCTTTATTAAATTATCTCATATCTACAACCTCTACGCCGGGAAAATCCTCCAACGGACAACGGTACACCCTGTCGTCGAACATACATCCGGGCTTATAACCGTTTATCGTTATTCGGGTACATCCCTGGCCGTTCATATAGACAGACATAGCCACAGGACGCAAGGTTTTCTCATCCAAAGCAACCACTACCTTCTCAAACGAAGGTTCGTCCGATGCCGAAACAAGGGTAATCACATTATTTCCACCGTCGCGCTCCATTTTACAGTCATACCCCTTCTTGTATAGCCCCATAAGATAGGCTGGGTTATATATCTGTGCCTCTTCGGAGCCGACTTCGGTTATATAAATTTCATTATTGGCAGTTATATAGCTCCACTGCGCCTTACCGTCGCACCACAATTTCATGGGGCTGACAAGAAGCGAATACCGTTCACCATCGAGTTTAAGGCTGCCCGCATCGGCAAACTGCTCGTTGCCATCCTCGTCAAGGAGCACATAAGAAAAGGTCATCTGCACCGCAGCGTCGGCCTCTATTTTCATCACAGCCTGTTCCAGCAGCTCTGTAACCGCACTCTGCTGGGCAAAGAGCAGAAAGGGCAGCATCAAGAATATTATAGAAAATTTTATTCTCATAATTACCTTATATATATAATAAACACTTTATCACAACAACTGTTTGAGGCGGAATTCAAGGTCGGCCTCGTCGGCACAAAGTACTTGTCGGGGCTTGCTACCCTCCTGCTCACCCACGATTCCGGTCTGGCAGAGTTGGTCCATTATACGACCGGCGCGGTTAAAGCCCACGTTCAACTTGCGCTGTATGAGCGAAGTTGAACCCTGCTGATGGATAACCACAATGCGTGCTGCTTCGGCGAACAAGCCGTCGAGTTTGTCGGAACTCAACTCGCCACGGGGGGCTCCGCCAGAGCCGTCAGCCGAAACCTCGTCGGGCTCGGGCAGAATATAAGCAGTGGGATAACCCTGCTGCTTGGCTATGTGGGCACACACGCGCTCCACCTCTTTTGTCTCCACAAGAGCACACTGCACACGCACGGGGTCGTTACCGGCAAGGAAGAGCATATCGCCACGACCTTGCAATTGGTTGGCACCCTGACGGTCAAGAATTGTACGAGAGTCAATAACCGAGATTACACGGAACGCCATACGCGCAGGGAAGTTCGCCTTAATGGTACCGGTAATGATATTTGTTGTAGGACGCTGTGTGGCAATAATCATATGTATACCCACGGCACGTGCCTTTTGAGCTATTCGGGCAATGGGCTGCTCCACCTCGCGACCGGCGGTCATCATAAGGTCGCCATACTCGTCTATGATTACCACAATATAGGGCATAAAACGATGTCCTTTTGTAGGAAGCAACTCTTTATTGAGGTATTTTTCGTTATACTCCTTAACCGAGCGCACCGATGCCATCTGCAACAATTTATAGCGGTTATCCATCTCCACACAAAGAGATTTCAAGGTACGCACCACCTTGTTCACATCGGTGATTATAGGTTCATCCTCACCTTCAAGTTTTGCAAGAAAGTGTTTCTCAAGAACATTGTAAAGACTCAACTCCACCATCTTGGGATCGACCATCACAAATTTCAAATAGGCCGGGTGCATCTTATAGAGAAGCGAGGTGATTATCGCATTCAAGCCCACAGACTTACCCATACCGGTGGCACCGGCAACAAGCAAGTGGGGCATTTTTGCCATATCCACCATAAACACATCATTGGATATGGTTTTACCCAGCGCAAGCGGCAGGGCCATATCGGTCTCCTTGTATTTACGACTGTTGAGCAACGAAGCCATAGGAACAATCTGCTTGTTCGCATTAGGCACCTCAATACCCACCGTTCCCTTTCCTGGTATGGGAGCGATAATACGGATACAAAGTGCCGAGAGGCTCATTGCAATATCATCCTCAAGGTTCTTGATTTTAGATATGCGTATACCCGGAGCCGGAGTTATCTCGTAAAGAGTAATTGTGGGACCCACTGTTGCCTTTATCGAACTGATTTTAATCTCGAAATTACGCAGTACCTCAACAATCTTCTCCTTGTTGGCATTCTGCTCGTTCATATCAATGGCGTGAGTGGTCTGCTCATATTTATCGAGCAAATCCACGGTGGGGGGCTTGTAATAGCTCAATTCGTCTTTGGGATTTATGGGACGGAGCATATCTCCGCCCGTATCCTCGTCACCGGCAGCCTCCTCTATCTCCATACTTATTGCAGCAGTACCGTCGACCGAGGCGGCACGCCTTGCCACAGCATCGAACTGCGCGGCAATATCATCGGCAGGCAGTTCAGGCGCAGGAACTTCTTCTTCCTCAATTTCAAGTACCTCTTCTACATCATCATCACTTACAGGCTCTTCAACCGGAAAATCATCCACATCATACTCCATAATATTGTCCGCGGACTCCTCTTCCACGGGCTGTTCCTCTGCAGGCACCTCCAGTTCCATCCCACTCTCGACAGGCTCTTCGGCAGAAACCTCTTCTTCAACCGGAACAGAAGCCTTGGGTATAAAGCTGAATGCCAGTGCATTCTGCAACCAGGTAATGGTTTCACGGGTGAGATATGTCATAAAGGCTATAAGTGTAACAACCAATATAAGTATCAACCCGACTACACCAACCTTGTCCATAAGCCAGCTACAGACAAATTCTCCGTGACGGCCGCCAGGCGACACAAAGCTGTCGGCAAAAAGATTACTGAAGGCAAACGAGAAGAAGACCGACCCCCACACTACAGCAAAGACCGTTACAATGAACCATTTCACCAAGTAAGGGCGGCGAATATTCATCAAGCGCAGCATCAATGCCACAAGCAAAGGTACCACAAACACCGACGACCAACCGAAACAGCCGTTTATAAGAAAGTCGGCAAACAGAGCGCCACTCTTGCCCGAGGTATTCTCCACCGCAGCCTCTGCACCCTCACCAACAGCACCTATAACGCTCTGGTCGGCGCCACCCGATGAAAAAAACGACAGAAAAGAGCTGCAAATGAAAATTGCCAAAGCTCCAAACATAAGCCCCACAAAAAAATGCAGGGTGGGGTTACTCAATGCGAATTTTATCTTTTTCCAGACAGGAGCCTTCTTCTCCTGTGTCATACTTTTCTTTGCCATACTTGTGTAATTTATAGTACCCCTAAATTATAAATAGAGATAAACATTGCGAAGATATAAAAAAAATAGATAGCACCGCCCCACTCTCCGCCATTTTTTTTGTAACTTCGCGGCAAAATAAAAACATCCGATAAAACCATAGAAACAACAATGGAGGAGACAACCGACATAGTATTCCAGCGCAACACGGTAGAATTCGTCACCGTAGCCGCAGAATTCTGCGCATACATAGAGCGCACCAACGAACACACACGCAAGGAATTTGTGAGCACAATGCTCAAGATTCTTCCCCTGCTCTACCTTAAGGCACAAATGCTGCCCACCGAAGAGCGCGCGAGCGACGACGACCTTGAAGATTTTGTAACCGAGGACAGCTACGAAGTTTTGCGTATGACAATCTCGAACCTCCTCGCCGACAAGGATGTCTACCTCGATGTTTTTGTGGAGGATATGAAATACAGCGACACCCCCGTTTCAAGAAACATATCGGAGGATATTGCCGACATATACCAGGACATCAAGAATTTTGTATGCCTCTTCCAAACCTGCGTAAACGAAACTATGCACGATGCTATAATTGAATGCAACGAGCATTTCAAGCAATACTGGGGACAAAGAACCGTAAACACACTGCGTGCACTCCACGACATAGCATATAACACCGAGCCCGACGAAGAGGAGAACGACAATGACAATTTTTAATGCACGCATAGAAAAAAGCGAAGTGGCGCAGATGCCCACTCTGGTATACCCGGGGCGCATCATCACCATTGACACGGCATCCGAGGTGGACAAAGCCGTCAAAGCCCTTTCAAAGGAGAAAATCCTGGGGCTCGACACGGAAACACGCCCGGCATTCCGTAAAGGAGTGCATTATAACGTATCACTTTTGCAGCTATCCACCGCCGACACCTGTTTCCTCATAAGACTGTGCCGCACCGGAATGCCCGACTCACTTGTAGCCCTGCTCGAGGACAAGGAGATAATGAAGATTGGAGTATCGCTGCACGACGACTATCAGGCCCTTGCCCGCCGCAAGAAATTCAAGGCCGGTGGCTTTTTCGACCTGCAGAAATACGTAAGCACCTTCGGTATTGAAGAGATGAGCCTGCAGAAGATATACGCAATAATATTCGGCGAGAGAATATCAAAAAGCCAGCAGCTCACAAACTGGGAGCACGACGTTCTCACCGACAAGCAAAAACAATACGCCGCCACCGACGCGTGGGCGTGCCTGAAGATATATAACCGACTGAAAGAACTTGAAAAAAGATAGACCTATGGAAAAATCCGTAACACTCAAGCGCGGCAAGGAAGAGTCGTTGCGCCGCTTCCATCCCTGGATATTCTCGGGAGCAATAGCACGCATCGACGGCAAGCCCGAAGAAGGCGAAATAGTAACCGTTTACACCAGCACCGGCGAATTCATCGCCCGCGGACACGTACAGGTGGGCAGCATCTCCGTGCGAGTGCTCACATTCAACGACGAACCCATAGACCAGGCATTCTGGAACCGTCGCATAGCCACAGCCTATGACCTGCGCCGCAGAACAGGCATAGCCGACCGCGAGGACAATGACACCTACCGCCTTGTACACGGCGAGGGCGACTGCCTCCCCGGACTCATCATAGACATATACGGCAACACCGCGGTTATGCAAGCACACAGCGTAGGTATGCACGTAAACCGTAACGAAGTTGCCGAAGCACTGAAAAACACTCTGGGCGACACCCTGCAGAACATATACTACAAGTCGGAAACCACACTCCCCTACAAGGCCGACATAAGCAAGGAGAACGGATACCTTATGGGCGGTGATGCCGAAAACATTTCCACCGAGTATGGACTAAAATTCCACATAGACTGGCTACGCGGCCAAAAGACAGGTTTCTTTGTAGACCAGCGCGAGAACCGCTCATTGCTCGAAAAATACGCAAAAGGACGCAAACTGCTCAATATGTTCTGCTACACAGGCGGTTTCAGCATATACGCCCTGCGTGGCGGAGCCGAAGTTGTACACTCGGTAGACTGCTCGCAAAAAGCCATCGACCTGACGAACGCCAACGTAGCCATCAACTTCCCTGGCGACGAGCGCCACGCAGCCTTTGCCGAGGACGCATTTGACTACCTCGAGCGTATGGGCAACAACTACAACCTCATAATTCTCGACCCCCCGGCCTTTGCCAAGCACCGCGACTCGCTGCGCAACGCCCTCATAGGCTACCGCCGTCTAAACGCAAAAGCATTGGAAAAGATACAGCCCGGAGGAATACTCTTCACCTTCTCGTGCTCGCAGGTGGTAAGCAAGCAGGACTTCCGTACAGCCGTATTTACCGCTGCAGCTATGGCAAAGCGCAACGTGCGCATACTTCACCAGCTTACACAGCCTGCCGACCACCCCGTGAACATATACCACCCCGAAGGTGAATACCTCAAGGGACTCGTGCTGTACGTTGAATAATTTTAGCTAAAAAAGAGTGTAAAAATTTTGTCTATTAAAGCAAAAGCATTACCTTTGCACCTCGAAAGCTTATATACACGTTTTGTCGCGTGTTAACGGCATATAAAGAACTTAAAATCAATAAGAAAATGAAAAAAGACATTCATCCCGCAGCTTATCGCCCCGTTGTATTCAAAGATATGTCAAACGGCGATTGCTTCCTTTCACAGTCAACTTGCAACACAAAGGAGACTATTGAGTTCGAGGGCGAGACATACCCCTTGATCAAACTTGAGATCTCAAACACATCTCACCCCTTCTACACTGGTAAAGCTAAACTTGTGGATACCGCTGGTCGCGTAGACAAGTTCATGAGCCGTTACGCTAAGATTAAGAAATAATCAATGTAACAAAAATACAAAAGGTGTATTAAGCGCGCTTAATACACCTTTTTTTTTACCTCACACAGAGATATTATGAAAAACATCTTATACCTTATATTATCGGCAACCCTGTTCGCAGCCTGCAGCAGCGACAGCGACACCATAATCACCCTCACCCCCGAAAACGCAGGCAGCAACAACGACGGAGGCAAATACGCCACCAACTACGAAGTACCTCGCCTGAACGACGAGGATATATTCCTCACCTACACAACATCGGAAGACGGCAAGGAACAGGTAACTTACAGCGTTGCATACAACATTGCACGCAAACACGCACGCTGGGTAGCATTCACATTTGACAACACCACCGACAACATCAACTGGAACAGAAACAACTGGAAATCGACCGAGTGGAGAGGAGACCCCTGGGATTACGCACCCGAGATACCCGCAGAATACCAGATGGACTCGAGCCGGGGCATCTACTCCATCTACGGACTTTCGGGCTACGACCGCGGACACCTTGTTGCTTCGTACGACCGCCTCTACTCAAAGGAAGCCAACAGACACACATTCTACTCCATAAATATGTCTCCCATGCGTTCCACCTTCAACCAGGACGGCCCGTGGAACAAACTCGAAACCAGAATAAACAACAGAACCAGTGGCTGGTGCACAACAAGCGATGTATTATATGTTGTAAAGGGAGCAACTATCAGAGAAGGCGAATACGACGTCAAGAGCACCCTTACAATACCGAAAAAATACTTTATGGCACTTGTGCGCCAGAAGAACAATTCATACTACGGCATTGCCTTCCTGCTCGGACATAACAACAACACAGGTGGCAACCTCAGCGATTACGCAATGAGCATAGACGAACTCGAGGAAGCCACAGGCATTGATTTCTTCTGCAACCTGCCCGACAAGCTGGAAAACACACTCGAAAGTTCCAAGGATCTGAAAGCCTGGAATCTTTAACAGCAATACACAAGAAAACAACAAACAACAAAAAAACGAACACCGTGGTGTTCGTTTTTTTGTTAATTAGAAGTTCTGCGCCACCTATGAATCTTGCGCAGCTCCTTTATGGTTGTGACCCCCACGATTCCATCATCGTAAAGTCCCGAAACTTTTTGGAACAACTTTACAGCCCTCAACAGCTCGCCGTCGTACAGAACCGCACCGCCTTTGGTATAAGGAACCGAGTTTTCATCGAGATAAAGATTCTTCACCATAATCTCGGCAAGTTTCTTTACATCGGCTCCCGAATCACCTCTCATAATAACCCTGTCGCCCAGGGAATATTTAGGCTGCATATATACAACCGAGTCGCTCTTGCTCTTAGCCTTGGGTTTGGACTCCAAAACTCTTTTCTGCGCTCCGCCTTTCTTCGCAGTCGCCTTTTTCACGGGTTTCTTCTTTGGCTTTTCCACCTTTTTAATAACCGCAGTATCGGCTGGCATCTTTTTAAACACAAGAGTGGTATCGCAAGGTAAAATATCGCAACAAGATGCTTGCGCCGGCAGCAACACCGCCGACAGCGCAATTACCGCAACAATATTCCTTAAAAGAGAATTAACCATTCAAGCACTTTTCAAAACAAGCGGGTACAGGCGTTTCAAAGCGCAGCATCTTGCCGGTCACCGGGTGACGGAAGCAGAGCATATACGCGTGCAAGCCCAAACGGCGGATACAATCATCGGTACTGCCATATTTATGGTCACCGACAACGGGATGTCCCAAATCGGCCATATGCACACGAATCTGATTCTTTCTACCGGTCTGCAACTCGCACTCCACAAGCGAATAGCCATCACCCTCCTGCAACACACGGTAATAAGTCAAGGCAAATTTTCCGCCATTGTCCACAGGGCTCGAATGGGTAACAAAACGCTTATCCTCGGTGAGCCAGGACTGCACCTTTCCCTCCTTCTGCTCCAGAGTTCCCGACACCAACGCAATATAACGGCGGTCGGTAACAAGATTCTGCCAACCATCAATGAGAGACTGCTGTGTCTGAACATCCTTTGCATAGACCATAAGGCCCGAAGTATCACGGTCGAGACGGTGAACAAGATGCGAAGTATTGCGGCCACCACCCTTTTCGAGATAGTTGTTCAGAATTGTCTGCACAGTCTCCTGACGGGTATTGTTACTCATAGACAAAAGACCGGGCGCCTTATCGATTATCAGCAAATAAGGGTCCTCATAAACAATATCGAGCTTGCTGTTGTGGAACGAATGCTTGTGCTTAGAGCGGTCGAGCTGAACAACCTGCCCGGGTTTCAGTTCGGCAAGGGGATGCGTGGTAATCTTATTATCCACAAGCACCACACGGTTCACAATAAGAGCCTTTGCTCTGTTACGGCTTATACCGTGCATCTTCTCCATAAGGAAAGCTATGAGTTGCGCCTCTTCAGTAACCTTAAAAGTAAGCAGAGTCTTTATATTTCTACGCATATTTTTCTATTTTACACATTTATTTTTCTCTTCTCTCAAGAAGAACAACATTCTCAACGTGATGCGTGTGAGGAAACATATCCACAGGCTGCACAGCTGTCACCTTGTAGTCACAATCGAGCAACGAAAGGTCGCGCGCCTGGGTTGCAGGGTTACAGCTCACATAAACAATTCTGCGAGGAGCCGCAAAAAGAATTGTATCAATAACATCGTTATGCATACCGGCACGGGGAGGGTCGGTAATTATCACGTCGGGACGACCGTGAACATCAATAAATTCACGGGTAAGGATATCCTTCATATCCCCGGCAAAGAAGGTAAGATTATCAAAACCATTGAGTTCGGCATTTACACGAGCATCAATGATTGCATCCTCCACATACTCTATACCAACAACCTTTTTTGCCTTCTTCGCCACAAAGTTGGCTATGGTACCGGTACCTGTGTATAGGTCGTACACCACCTCGTCGCCGGTGAGCGCAGCAAAGTCGCGTGCCACTTTATAGAGGTTGTACGCCTGAGCACTATTTGTCTGATAGAAAGACTTGGGACCCACCTTGAAACGAAGCCCCTCCATCTCCTCGAAAATAACGTCGGTACCTTTAAAGGTATGCACCTCAAGGTCGCCGAAGGTGTCGTTACATTTATTATTTACAACATAGAGGAGAGAGGTAACCTCAGGGAAGTTTTCTGCGATAAAACCTAGAACCTTCTGCAACTGCGCCATATCGGCATCGCTCTCTATTTTTGCCTGCAGAAGCAGCATCACCTCACCCGTGGTAGAGGTACGTATCATCATATTACGCAACACACCTGTCTGAGAGCGCAAATCAAAGAAAGGAATACCCTCTTTCACCGCAAACTCACGAATACCATTACGCAAACGGTTGTTAAGGTCACACATCAGACCACACTCCTCAATATCGAGCACCTTGTCGAAAGCACCGGGAATGTGAAAGCCAAAAGCGTTCATATTATCGTACTCCACACCCTGCGCAACCTCTTCCCAAGTAAGCCAACGCTTGTTACTGAAAGTAAATTCAAGTTTATTACGATAAGCACGGGTATTTTCCGAACCCAAAATGGGCATAACCTCGGGAAGCTCCACCTTACCTATGCGACGGAGAGCATCCACCACCTGTTGCTGTTTATATTTCAGTTGGTGCTCATACTGCAGACATTGCCATTTACAGCCACCGCAAACACCATAGTGCTTGCAGAAAGGCACAGCACGCTCCTGTGAATACTCGTGGAAATTCACAGCTTCGGCCTCGGCATAGCTATGCTTCTTACGGCGCACTTTCAAGTCCACCACATCACCGGGAACCACAAAGGGAACAAACACCACAAGGTCGTCGACACGCGCAAGAGCCTTACCCTCGGCTGCAACACCTGTTATCTCAATACGCTCAAGGAGCGGAAGTTCTTTCTTTTTTCTTGCCATTTTCAAATTATTGCAAAATTCTCACATTCGGCAAAAATACATCTATTTTCCCGATTATTGGAATTTTTAACGCAATAACTTAAATTTTTAATAATATACGCGATATTTTTTCCAATAAGTTTCGGGTTACAAACATTTTTCTTATATTTGCAAATTAGATGGAGTAGCTATGCAAAGAGCGACTCCGCCAAACGTGAATAGTTATTTATTTTTATTTATCAACAAACAATAAACTCAAAAATTATGGCAGACAAAAGAGTCTACACCTTTGGTAATGGTCTTGCTGAAGGTAACGCATCAATGAGAAATTTGTTGGGAGGTAAAGGTGCCAACTTGGCAGAGATGAACCTTATCGGAATTCCCGTTCCTCCCGGATTTACCATCACAACTGAGGTTTGTGGCGAGTACTACAGCCTTGGTAAAGAGAAGGTGATTGAACTTCTCAAAGCAGAGGTTGAAGCAGCAGTAAAGAACATCGAGAACTTGATGAACTCAAATTTCGGTGACCCTGCAAACCCCTTGTTGGTTTCAGTACGTTCAGGTGCCCGTGCTTCAATGCCCGGTATGATGGACACCATCCTCAACCTCGGTCTTAACGACATCGTAGTAGAAGGCCTTGCTGCAAAAACAGGCAACGCTAAATTCGCGTGGGACTCTTACCGCCGTTTCGTACAGATGTACGGTGACGTAGTTCTTGGTATGAAACCCGAGAGCAAAGAGGAGATCGACCCCTTCGAGGCTATCATCGAGGAGGTTAAGGAAAAAGCAGGCGTAGTTCTTGACAAAGACCTCAGCGTTGAGAACCTCAAAGACCTCGTTGCAAAATTCAAGGCTGCTGTTAAAGCACAGACAGGCCAGGACTTCCCCACCGACGCTTACGAGCAGCTTTGGGGTGCTATCTGCGCCGTATTCAAATCTTGGAACAACGAGCGCGCTATCCTCTACCGTCGTATGGAGAAAATTCCTGATGAGTGGGGAACTGCAGTTTCTGTACAGGCAATGGTATTCGGTAACATGGGTGATTCTTCAGCTACCGGTGTATGCTTCTCTCGTGACGCCGCTACAGGTGAGAACCTCTTCAACGGTGAGTACCTTGTTAACGCACAGGGTGAGGACGTTGTGGCAGGTATCCGCACACCCCAGCAGATTACAAAGATCGGTTCACAGCGTTGGGCAGAGATGCAGGGTATCAGCGAGGAAGACCGCGCTACAAACTACCCCTCTATGGAGGAGGCTATGCCCGAGATGTACAAGGAGCTCGACGCTATCCAGCAGCGCCTCGAGGCTCACTACAAAGATATGCAGGATATGGAGTTCACCGTACAGGAAGGCAAACTCTGGTTCTTGCAGACACGTAACGGTAAACGTACCGGTGCTGCGATGGTAAAAATCGCTATGGACCTCTACCGTGACGGTATCATCGACGACAAGACAGCTTTGAAACGTATGGAGCCCGAGAAACTCAACGAGCTTCTCCACCCCGTATTCAACCCCGAGGCTCTCAAGAAGGCTAAAGTTATCGCTAACGGTCTTCCCGCATCTCCCGGTGCTGCTACAGGTCGCATCGTATTCTTCGCTGACGACGCAGCAAAATGGGCTGAGGATGGTGAGAAAGTGGTTCTCGTACGTATCGAGACATCTCCCGAGGACCTCGCAGGTATGGCAGCAGCCGAGGGTATCCTTACCGCTCGCGGTGGTATGACCTCTCACGCAGCCGTTGTTGCCCGTGGTATGGGTAAATGCTGCGTATCAGGTGCCGGCAACCTCGTTATCGACTACAAGAAACGCACAATCACAGTAGACGGCCTCGAGCTTTGCGAGGGTGACTACATTTCACTCAACGGTTCTACAGGACAGGTTATCGAGGGTAAGGTTGAGACAAAATCTCCCGAGCTCAGCGGTGACTTTGCAGAGCTTATGAACCTTTGCGACAAATACGCACGCTTGGGCGTACGTACCAACGCTGATACTCCCCACGATGCAGAGGTTGCACGCAGCTTCGGTGCTATCGGTATCGGTCTCTGCCGTACAGAGCACATGTTCTTTGAGGGTGAGAAGATTAAAGCAATGCGCGAGATGATTCTTGCCGAGACAACAAAAGAGCGTCAGATTGCACTCGACAAGCTCCTCCCCTACCAGAAGGCCGACTTCGTTGGTATCTTCAAGGCCATGGAAGGCTTGCACGTAACTGTACGTCTTTTGGATCCCCCTCTCCACGAGTTCGTTCCCCACGATGCAAAAGGCCAGCAGATGCTTGCCGAGGCTATGGGCAAGAGCGTAGAGGCTGTTCAGCGTCGCGTTAAATCTCTCGAGGAGTTCAACCCCATGCTCGGTCACCGCGGTTGCCGCTTGGGTAACACATACCCCGAAATCACCAAGATGCAGACAACTGCTATCCTCGGTGCAGCTCTCGAGTTGAAGAAAGAGGGTAAAGTTATCTATCCCGAGATCATGGTTCCCCTCGTAGGTATCATCAACGAGTTCGAGGAGCAGAAGAACGCTATCCTTGAGGCAGCTAACGCTCTCTTCGCAGCAGAAGGCGACAGCGTAGAGTACACAATCGGTACAATGATTGAGATTCCTCGCGCAGCCCTCACAGCTGACCAGATTGCAGAGCAAGCTCAGTTCTTCTCATTCGGTACAAACGACTTGACACAGATGACCTTCGGTTACTCTCGTGACGACGTTAACTCATTCTTGCCCATCTACCTCCGCAAGAAGATTTTGAAGAACGACCCCTTCCAGGTTCTCGACCAGACAGGTGTTGGCCAGCTCGTTGAGATGGCTACCAAGAAAGGTCGCTCGGTTAACGCTAAGCTCAAATGCGGTATCTGTGGTGAGCACGGTGGTGAGCCCGAGTCTGTGAAATTCTGCCACAGAGTAGGCCTTGACTATGTATCTTGTTCTCCCTTCCGCGTGCCCATCGCACGTTTGGCAGCTGCACAGGGTGCAATCGAGGATTAATCTTTGAAAGATAAAATCCATAATAAAGCGACCGTCCCAAAAGGGCGGTCGCTTACTTTACAACCTTGCAGGCTATTATAATTTTCTAAACATAGGCAATCATTGTTCTTCGCCACACAAGGTCTGCAGCCAATAATGAAAATCATCGACTGTGGCATAAGGGTTCATCTCTATATAGTTCAAGGCGTAATCGAGCGAGACACTATAACCATAGATGCTGTACAGTTCCTGTACTAACGCTTCGGGAGAAACAGAAACAAACATAACCTCTTCAGCTTTTAAGAATTTTCAACCTTTAAGATTGGCAAATGGGCGTAAACCGCAGTGCGAATCTTTAAAATCGGCAATCATTGAAGCCTCAACAGCCAATGAATTACCGACACATCGCCAGCAGACAATTAGTTCATCGGAGTCCTTCAACTGCCATATATACCTGCCGCCATAGTGCCCCACTGGTTTACCACCGCCAAACTGCATATATTGCTTTAATCTTTTACTCAAACTTTTAGCCTTGCCTATATACAAAACAGGCTCACCATCAACCCAATTCGATTCCAACACATCAGTTGTTACATTCGGATTTTTTCCTTTAAAAAAGCCACCGGTACCCTCTTCCAAGAAAACAGGAGCTGAACCTTTCAAACGCAACACAACATAAACACCTTCAACTGCAGGCACTGCTGCCGCAGTGAAATTCTCTTTCAAATCCTTTACGCTCACGAATCCTTCAAAGCCTTCGCTCGCAAGCATCTCTTTAATATCCTTCATACCTTATTTATTAAATATTACACAATTTATTCCTTTATACTGTTTCGTTTCAAAGCACCCTCGTACACCTTACATACTCTTTCGCGCAAATGTTGCGGACTAATAACCGTGAGCGAACGGCTGCGAGAGAGAAGCTCCATTACAAAATCGTTGGTTATGCGCAAACGCAGAGCTATACGGAACTCCTGTTCCGTGTCGCAAAGCACACGTTGTGAATGATGCAGTGGCAGCGATTTAAGGAACTTACCGTCAAGAGCATCGTAAGAAAGCTCAATATCCTCTACCGGGATTGACTCCTGGCACCAAATGCCATAAGAATCCTTGAAGAGCTGTTTCACATCAATCTGCTCATCGCGTTCAAACTTCTCATTCTCCAACACATAGATATTGCTTATTCTGTCAACACCATAGCTCTTGAGCAACTCGCCATCCTTTGCCAGAAGATACCATCGTTGGTTAGATTCCTTTAAAAAATGCGGCAACACGCGCACACGTTTCACCTCGTCGGCATGCCTTACAAATGTATAATCGAACTCTATGGGGCGTTGGTTGCGTATAGCATCAATAAGCACATACATCTGACTACTGCCTGCCGGGCGGTGATGCTCGGCCAGAATATACCTGCTCCACGAACTATCCTTATTTATGGCATTGAGCAAATCGAAATTCAACAACATCTCCTCGGTATTGGAAAAATATTCAGGTTGCCTCTCTTCCAAAAAATAACCATAGTGAGGCTTATGGCTTATAAAAAAGCCCAACTCACAAACGTTGTTCATATCCCGTTCCAGTGTCCTTAAACTAATGTCGGAGGCATAACCACGCAAATATAACCCATCATTTACATACTGTAACAACTCCCGAGCAGTTACATAGCCCCCTTTCTCCATCTGCAACCTGTTTATTATAAGCAGATACCTTGTAAGTGACACAATACTTTTCATAGCAACATTCTTGTATGCCGCAAATATAGAGGCTCTGCGCGACAAAACTTGTCGTGTCAAAGAAAAAAAACAGATATTTTCATTAAAAAGAAGAGCCGCCCGCCTCATAAGAACCGCCTAATTAAAGGTCTGATTACTTATGCCGACGTACGGCTCTGTTTTATGGATAATTTATACCTTATTATATATGATGCGAAGATAAGGAGAATTTCACGTTCCTGCAAGTTTTAATCGAGCGGAAGAACATCTACCACCGACAGCACTCCTTCGGCCGACACCGTAAAACGCACATCGTAACCGGCAAAAGGCATACCATACACCCTGTCCGACGCCTCTTTATATTGCGGACGAGGGTCAAGAGCAAGAACCTTCAACAATGCATCGTAATCGCGGCCGGAGAAAAGCGAAGCAAACTCCTGCGGGCACTCCACACGCAAGTTCTCCCACGCCTTCTCGTCAACGAATCCACTGCGCACTCCGGGGTGCGCATCGCTGTAAGCAACGTATGGCTTAACATCGTAAATGGGTGTTCCGTCCATAAGGTCGGCTCCGGCAACGTTAATTACAACACCTTCTCCCTCAAACTTTTCAATTGAAAGAATCTTAACCGAAGAGAGCCCGAGCCCGTTAGGCCGGAAAGGCGAGCGCGTAGCAAAAACTCCCATAGACTCGTTACCGCCCAACAGCGGCGGACGCACCGTGGGACTCCACCCCTCGCTCTCCTTTACGTTCGCCGAAAAGCCCCATATAAGCCATAAATATTCGAACCCTTCGAGCCCACGCAACGCATCGGCATTGCGATAACGCGGTTCAAAAACCACTGTGCCGCACAACTCTTCTACAAGACCGCTCTGGCGCGGAATCCCGAATTTTGTAGGAAAAGAAGATTTAAAATATGCTATTGGTTCAATATTCATCGGAAAAGGATTTTACCACTATACACGAACAACTCTTTTCGCTGTCCATATCTTGAGCAAATTTATAAAAAAATCGTATATTCGCAAAAATTAAAACCGAAGCATATAAAATGAAAAACGAAAGACTCCTATCACTCGATGTTCTGCGCGGATTCGACCTTTTTATGCTGGTTGCATTGCAACCGGTGCTACGCGGTATATTGCTCACACTCAACAACCCAGCACTTAACGACACACTTTTGCAGCAGCTCGACCACGCGCCGTGGGAGGGATTCAGAGCCTGGGATTTGGTGATGCCGCTGTTCCTTTTTATGTCGGGCGTTACAATGCCCTTTTCCCTGCCAAAATATTTAAAACAGAACAATAACCTCAAAGTGTGGAAACGCGTGCTGAAGCGTTTTGGCATACTCTTTGCTTTCGGCATATTGGTGCAGGGCAACATTCTTTCGCTGAACCCCGATGCCATATATATCTACAGCAACACCCTGCAAGCAATAGCCGTGGGTTATCTGCTCACAGTGCCGCTTGTACTCTATTTGAAACCCGGTTGGCAGGTTGCAGCAATAGCCACGCTACTCATAATTTACACAGCACCAATGGTACTATGGGGCGACCAAAGCCCGCAAGGGAATTTTGCCTGCGAGGTTGATAAACTTATCCTCGGCCGTTTCCGCGACCAGAGCCACATTGCAGCCGACGGCAGCATTATCTTTGCTCCGTGGTACGACTACACCTGGGTTTGGAGCAGCCTCACCTTCTGCTGCACCGTTGCGATGGGTAGCCTTGCCGGGCACATAATAAAAACCGGCAACGACAACCGTAAGAAAACCGCCCTGCACTTGCTTGCCATAGGCGCAGCACTTGTTGCAGCAGGGCTTCTTTGGGACGCCTGGCAGCCAATGGTAAAACGCGTGTGGAACGGCAGTATGACAGTGTATAGTGGCGGTCTTTGCTACCTGCTACTCGCCATCTCCTATTGGTGGATTGATGTTAAAGGGCACCGTAAAGGATGGGATTGGTTGCTATACTATGGTTGCAATGCCATAACCGCATACCTTATAGGCGAGATTATAAATTTCCGCAGTATAGCACACTCTCTATTACACGGTTGCGAGCAATACATAGGTAGCGAATGGTACGCCGTGCTGCTCACCGCCGCCAACAGCGCAATACTCTTTTTCATACTGCGACTGCTGTACAAAAACAAAATATTCCTCAAAGTGTAAATTACCGGTGGAGAGATTTGTTCTTTATACAATTTTTATGTTTTTTTGCAATATAAAGAATGTTCAATAACACATATAAATAATATTATGGAAAAAATTATCGGGCTAATAGACGCCCCCTTTACACCCTTTTACGAGAACGGAGAAGTAAACTACGAACCCATACCTGCATACGCACAGATGCTTGCGAAGAACGGTATGAAAGGAGTATTCATCAACGGTTCATCGGGCGAAGGATATATGCTCACCGAAGAGGAGCGCATTAAACTCACCGAAGCGTGGGTGGCAGCAGCCCCTAAAGATTTCAAGATTATAGTACACGTGGGAAGCACCTGCGTGAAGTCGAGCCGCCGTATGGCCGAACACGCACAGAAGATGGGTGTATTCGGCATTGGAGCTATGGCCCCCCCCTTCCCCAAAGTGGGTCGCGTGGAAGAACTTGTAAAATACTGCGAGGAGATTGCATCGGCAGCGCCCGAGCTCCCCTTCTACTTCTACCACATACCCGCATTCAACGGTGCCTTCCTGCCTATGGTAAAATTCCTTGAAGCTGTTGACGGTCGCATTCCCAACTTCGCCGGTATTAAGTACACCTTTGAAAGTTTGTACGAATACAACCAGTGCCGCCTCTACAAGAACGGCAAATTCGATATGTTGCACGGACAGGACGAAACCATACTCCCTTGCCTCGCTATGGGCGGTGCACAAGGCGGAATCGGCGGTACAACAAACTACAATGGTTGCAACCTTGCAGGCATTATAGACGCTTGGAACGCCGGTGATCTGGAGAAAGCACGCGAATTGCAGAACTTCTCACAGGAGGTTATCAACGTAATATGCCACTACCGCGGCAACATCGTGGGCGGTAAGAGAATTATGAAACTCATAGGCCTGGACCTCGGTAAGAACCGCACCCCCTTCCAGAATATGACCGACGATGAGGAGGCTGCTATGCGTAAAGAACTCGAGGCCATCAAATTCTTCGAGCGTTGTAACAAACTCTAAAAAAACAGAAAAATGGATTGGAAAAAATATCTTCTCGACTGGCAGGAGAGCTACAAGAAAGACTTGTGTGAGAACATTATGCCCTTTTGGTTGAAGAACGGTCTCGACCGCGTGAATGGTGGTATATATACCTGTCTCGACCGCGACGGCGCGCTCATGGACAGCACAAAATCGGTGTGGTTCCAGGGCCGTTTCGCCTTTGTCTGCTCTTTCGCCTATAACACAATAGAAAAGAACCCCGAGTGGCTTGCTGCTGCAAAAAGCACCATAGACTTCATTGAGGCACACTGCTTCGACAGCGACGGTCGTATGTATTTTGAGGTTATGGCCGACGGCACTCCCCTGCGCAAACGCCGTTATGTATTCTCGGAGAGCTTTGCAGCCATAGCTATGGCCGAATATGCCAAAGCATCGGGCGACAACAGCTATGCCGAAAAAGCACTAAAACTTTTCAAGGATATACGCAAATTTGTTGCCACTCCCGGTTATATGCCCCCAAAATACCTCGACACACTGCAGGCTAAGGGACACTCGCTTGTAATGATACTCATAAACACCGCATCGCGCATACGCAACGTAATAAGCGACCCCGTACTCGACCAACAGATAAACGAGTCAATCGAGTCGCTAAAGGATTTTATGAAACCCGAATTCAAAGCCTTGCTCGAGATGGTGGGCCCCAACGGAGAATTCATAGATACCTGCAACGGCCGCGTGATAAACCCCGGACATTGCATAGAGACAGCTTGGTTCCTGCTCGAGGAGGCAAAGAACCGCGGATGGGACAAAGAGCTCACCGCGCAAGCCCTGCAGATACTCGACTGGTCGTGGGAATGGGGCTGGGACAAAGAGTACGGCGGCATAATCAACTTCCGCGACTGTCGTAACCTGCCCCCGCAGGACTACTCACAGGATATGAAATTCTGGTGGCCACAGACCGAAGCTATCATCGCCACACTATATGCCTACGAAGCAACCGGCGATGATAAATACCTCATCTGGCACAAACAGATAAGCGAGTGGACATACGCTCACTTCCCCGACACTGAGAAGGGCGAGTGGTACGGATACCTGCACCGCGACGGTACTGTAGCGCAGCCTGCAAAGGGAAATATCTTCAAAGGCCCGTTCCACATACCCCGTATGATGATAAAGTCGTTTGAGCTTTGTCAGATTTTGACAAAATAAGAATACAACGACTTTACAATCATCACAGACAACAGATAATCACTTTATGAAAAAATACACCTTAATACCACTCTTTCTTCTCTGTTTTGTATTAGGCATAGCACAGAATAGAGTTTCAGTGTCACCAGCAACACCCTTGGACAGAGCCGTTTCCGGCCATTATGCAGGGTGGATAAACGGCGGACTCTCAACCTATGGAGGATGCAACTTCCCCGATGTGCCCTGCGCCGACGGCGGACAGAAAGTTTACTATCCAAGAGCTTACGGAGCAAGTGTACAAGTGCCGGGTGGCGTTGTATATATTGGCGGAACGGATGCTACAGCCTCGCTCGACGAATGCTTGTTCATTAACGCAACTGATGGCACATCCACCCCGATAACCTCTTTGCCCAAAGCTTTGGACAATTTTTCTGCAACCTACTACGACGGCACAATATGGGTTGCCGGAGGAGCAACAAACGGCACACCCAACAAGGATTTGTACGCCTTGCAATTCCCCGGTGAAGGCAAGGAGTGGACTATGATAGCTACTCTGCCCGACGAATGTCGCTTGCAACCCTGTGTAGCCGTACAGAATACATCGGCCGGTTATGCACTCTTTATTTTTGGCGGTTACCAGCCCAAGACAGAAGAACAAGCAGCCAAAGTATATACCGATGGTGTATATATCCCCATTGCTGAACTTAAAAAAGAGGGTGTAACACCCACGGGGTGGAAACGTACCTCGCCAGCCTTTGCGTGGACAGACAAAGCCACCAATGAAGAACGCGAGCAACGCATACAGGCCATTGTAGGCAGCACCTGCTCCCCTGTTGGTTACAGCCACATACTATTCTTTGGTGGTGTAGACCACGACATATTCCTCAGTGCCATCACAGGACAGCAGGACAGTCTGTACCTGCGCCACACACCCGAATGGTATCGTTTCCGCGAAGATGTACTCACCTACCACACCGTAACCGACTCCTGGGGACTCTTGCCGGGCGACAGCCTGCTGGCACGTGCCGGCGCCTGCCTCACACCCGAGGTTGGAGGAAAAGGCTGGAGCTTCAGCGGCGGAGAGTTGATGCCCGGTGTGCGCAGTGCCGACGTTACACACATAGAGGTGAGCAACGACAAGAGCTTCGGATGGCTCAACTGGGCTGTACTTATTCTCTACCTTGCTGGAATGTTGGGTATGGGTATCTACTTTATGCGCAAAGAGAATGGTGCCGATGACTTTTTCAAAGGCGGTGGCCGCATCCCCTGGTGGGCTGCCGGTATAAGTATCTACGCCACAATGCTATCGGCCATCACTTATATGACAATTCCGGCGAAAGCCTACACCACAAACTGGACCTACTACCCTATGCTGTGGATGATACTGCTTGTGAGCCTCCCCGTCATAAAGTACTACCTCCCCTACTTCCGCAAACTCAATGTTACCAGCGCATACGAGATTTTGGAGCAACGCTTCAACTTATTCACCCGTATGCTGGCATCTACGCTCTTCTGTGTATTTATGATTGTACGTATGGCAATTGTGTTATACTTGCCATCACTTGCCCTCACAGCCGTGACAGGTATAGACATATATCTGTGCATCGTACTTATGGGCTTGGTAACCATCATTTATTGCACTATGGGCGGCGTGGAGGCTGTAATCTGGGGCGATGTGGTGCAAGGCTTGATTCTTGTCTTCGGAGCCATCTTTGCTGTTGTATATTTGGCTATGGGCACCGAGGGAGGAATAGGCGGTTGCATAAATATTGCATTGGAGAACGACAAGCTGCGACTCTTCGACTGGAGCAACTCTTGGTCGCAAGCCACCTGGTGGGTAATAATCCTCGGAGGTTTGGCCAATAACCTTATCTCCTACACCTCGGACCAGACCGTAATACAACGCTACCTCACGACTCCCGACGAGAAATCGGCTGGTCGCGGTATTTTGGTCAATGGTTTGATGAGTGTGTTTGTATCCGTAGCCTTCTATATGATAGGTACAGGCCTTTACACCTTCTACAAAACCCACCCCGCAGAGCTCGATATAACAATGGGACAATCCGACGCCATCTTCCCCTTCTTTATGATGAGCCAGATGCCTGCCGGAGTAGCCGGTGCACTCATTGCCGCAATATTCGCAGCAACAATGAGCACAATTTCGAGCAATATCAATAGCGTGGCAACAGCATTCTCTATCGATTTCTGGAAACGCTTCCGCACCTCTACTACCGACTCGCAACTAGTTGTTGTGGCTCGTTGGGCATCTGTGGTAAGTGGTATGGTGGGGTTGCTACTTGCCCTGCTGATGGCAACCTGGGATATACAGTCGTTCCTCGACTTCTTCAACGAAGCCTTGGGATTGCTCACCAGCGGCTTGGGTGGTTTGTTCTTCATCGCCGTATTTATGAAGCGCGTAAAGGGCTATGCGGCACTTGCCGGATTTGTGGCAGGCGAAGCCGTTGTATTCTGGATGAACGAATATACCGATGCCAACTTCCTCCTCTTTGGAGCTACCGGCATTATAGCAAGCGTTGCAGTAGCCTGGTTGCTCTCGCTTGGTTCATACCTCAAAGGCGGTAAATAAAAAAATAACAGAGGGGGAATTCCCCCTTGCAAATAGGGAAACTCCCTGCAACGATTAGGAAATTAACGTTGCAGGGGGCTTTCTGCATTTATACCTTTGCCATCGTAAGAAACAACAAACATTAACCATTAAAACTTTACAATTATGAAAAAGATGATGATTATCGCAGCTTTTGTAAGCGCAATGCTTATGCCTGCACAGATGATGGCAAGGGAAAACAACCATAGAAACAACAGAAAACCCGTAGCGGCAAGAGTGGAAAACAAGAGAGAGAATTCTCGTAAAGATATGCAAGTGGGAAAAAGAAGACAACAGCCCGTGAAAGCAGTTCAGCCCAAGCCAGCACAACGCCCCGCGGTGGTACAGCAACCTGCGCCCCGTCCCGTAGTAATACAGCAGCCCGCACCACGCCCCGTAGTAATACAGCAACCTGCACCACGCCCCGTAGTAATACAGCAGCCCGCGCCTCCCGTAGTAATACAGCAACCCGCACCACGCCCCGTAGTGGTACATCATTGCGATAATGACGTCGCAAGCGCGGCAGCAGTGGCTATAGGCGTAGTAGGTCTAATTTCACTACTTGCAAACTAAATAAGAAGTTTCATACTTAAACAAGAAGAGGGTGACCTTGACGTCAAGGTCACCCTCTATATTTGCTTCCCTCATTACAAAAGCAAAAAAATAGGATAATACAATTTATTTCACACGGTTTATTCTGGATGCAAAAATACAACCCTTACAAAGAAGCCACAATCACAAAAAATTATGAATTCAATACAAGTATATAGCAACATATTTCCATTATTACCAAAAATAACTATCTAATAACAACATATAACTAATAGAGAAGCCTTTTTTACCACAAAAAGCTATTGCGAGAGTTCAAAAAGAGAAGTACTTTTGCCAACAGTAAAGAACTGTATAAAAAAACGGAAAACAATATAATGAAACTCTCGGAACTTAAAAACGGCGAAACAGCAGTTATCGTGCGTCTATCGGGACACGGCGGATTCCGTAAACGCATAATGGAGATGGGCTTCATACGTGGCGAAAAGGTAAAATCGGTACTCGACTCACCAATGCACGACCCTGTAAAATACCACATTATGGGCTACGAAGTATCGTTACGCCGCGCCGAGGCTGATATGATTGAGGTTCTGCCCGAGGAAGAGGCAAAAAAAGAGCTCGACCCGGCACCGTCGTTCAGCTGTATGTCAATGTGCGAGAGTTGCAACGGATGCAGTTGCCGTAACTGCACACAACGCAAAGTTTCCACCCAAAAGAACAACGTAATAAATGTAGCCCTGGTGGGAAACCCCAATAGCGGAAAAACATCTATTTTCAACGCTGTAGCAGGCGAGAACGAGCACGTTGGCAACTACAGCGGCGTAACCGTTGATGCAAAAACCGGCAGTTTCAACTACAAAGGATACCGCATAAACATTACCGACCTGCCCGGTACATACTCCATTGCGGCATACTCACCCGAGGAGATATATGTACGCCGACACCTCTTCGACAAGATGCCCGACATAATAATAAATTCCGTGGTGGCATCAAACATAGAGCGTAACCTCTACCTCACCACCGAACTCATAGATATGAACCTGCGCACCGTGGTAGCACTCAATATGTACGACGAACTGCTCGCAAGCGGCGCGGAAATAAACTACGAACACCTCGGTGCTATGATGGGCATACCAATGGTACCCGTAATTGCAAAAACCGGCAAGGGACTCGAGAAACTTCTCGATATAGTCATAGAACTTTTCGAAGGACGCAACAGCACCATACGCCACATACACATAAACTACGGAAGCACCATAGAGAGCGAGCTCACACCCCTCTCCGAGGAGATGCACAAGGCAACCGACCTCCCTTACCAGTTCCCTGTACGCTATTGGGCACTAAAATTGCTCGAAGGTGACAAAGAGGCTATAGAACAGATGAAGAACTGCGACGCCTTGCCCAAATGGGAGAAGAAGGCAGAAAGCGCAGCAAAAAAGATACAGACACGCCTTGGAATTGATGTAGAAACAGCTATAAGCGACGCAAAATACGGATTCATAAACGGCGCGCTGCAGGAAACCTACACCCCTGGTAATAAAGACACCTACCGACAGACACGACGCATAGACCGCCTTGTGGCAAATCGTTGGCTGGGTTTCCCCCTCTTCATTCTTGTAATGTGGCTGATGTTCACCACAGTATTCCAACTAGGCACATACCCGCAAGAGTGGATTGAGTCACTGTTCTCATTCCTCGGCGAGCAAGCCACAAACCTGTTGCCTCAAGGCATACTGCTGGACCTTGTGGTAGACGGAATAATAGGTGGCGTAGGAAGCGTAGCAGTATTCATTCCGCAGATAATCATACTCTACCTCTTTATATCCCTTATGGAAGATTCGGGATATATGGCACGCGCAGCCTTCATAATGGACCGTCTGATGCACAAAATGGGGCTGCACGGCAAATCCTTCATACCTATGCTTATGGGCTTTGGCTGCAACGTACCAGCAATTATGGCAACACGCACCATTGAGAGCCGCAGCAGCCGAATAATAACCATACTTGTAACCCCATTTATGTCGTGCAGCGCCCGTCTGCCGGTACTCGTACTCTTTACCGGAGCCTTCTTCCCCAAGCACGCAGCACTAATACTTATAGCACTATACCTGTTAGGCATAGCTGTAGCCGTACTTACAGCACGCCTGCTACGTAGCACACGTTTCAAAAAAGACGAAACACCATTTGTAATGGAGCTGCCCCCCTACCGCATACCAACCCTGCGCGCAGCCCTGCGACATATGTGGGAGAAGTGCGAGCAATACATAAAGAAGATAGGAACAACCATACTACTTGCAACCATAGCAATATGGTTCTTGAGCTACTTTCCACGCCCCGCAGAGAACACCCCCGAGAGCGACAGTTACTCAACCTCATACATAGGAATGATAGGCCACGCTGTTGAACCTGTGATGGCACCACTCGGGCAGAACTGGCGTTCCAGCATTGCCATACTCACAAGCATACCCGCAAAAGAGCTTGTGGTAAGCACATTCGGTGTGCTCTACAGCAACGACACCGAAGAGGGCATCAAAGAGGACCTTAAAAGCTCGGGCGACTTTACCCCACGCTCTGCCGCAGCATTCCTGGTATTCATACTCCTCTTCTTCCCCTGCCTGGCAACCATAGCAACCATAGCAACAGAGACCGGCAGCCGCTGGTGGGCACTCTTCTCTATCGTATACAACACTGCCGTGGCGTGGATTGCCGGCTACCTTGTATACACCATTGGAGGACTATTCTAAACAAAAAACAAGAAAAAAATGACGCTGGAAACTACATACAAGAAAAATATGAAGGTTGCCGACCTCATTGCGGCCGACAACAGCCTGCTATCAATACTCCACCGCCTCGACATACGCCTGGGCTTCGGCGAGGCCACCATACAGGAGATTTGTACACGTTACAACATATCCACCGCGCTCTTTTTGGAGATATGCAACATATACTCCTTCCGCCACTACACTCCCCACGTGGAAGCATTAGAGCAAAAAGACATAAAAAACATAACCACCTACCTGCGAGCATCGCACAAATATTACACCGAGGTATGCTTTCCCACCATACACGAGAGCATACACCGCCTTGTAAAAGAGCTCGACGAAGTCAGCCGTCGCCTGATTGACAAATTCTACGACGACTACGACAACGAAGTAACAGGACACTTCAAGTACGAAGAAGATACAGTATTCCCCTACATTGAAACCCTGATGCAAGGAGAAAAAGAGAAGGGCGAAGAGAAATACAATATAAGCAAGTTCGAAGAGAACCACAGCAACATAAGCGAGAAACTCAACGACCTCAAGAACATCATAATAAAATACTTGCCCGAGGAGTACTCCTCGGCACTGCGTTTCGAAATTCTCAACAACATATTTACCGTTGAGAACGACCTGCGCAAACACTCACAGATTGAAAACAAGCTCCTCATCCCCCTGGTTGAGATAATGGAAAGAAGCAATGCATAATCCCGAAAAACACAAGATACTCCTCATAGAGCCATCGGAGATAGTATCGGCAGGGATAGCATCCATCATCTCCCGCCACCCCGAGTTTACCATAACACAAACAATCAGCAGTCTCGGATACTACAACGCACAAGGGTGCGATGCCGATATAATAATAATAAACCCCGCTGTAATAGATTACAACGAGCGATTCGACATACGCAGCTACATAGGCCGTGAGAACACTACCCTGGTAGCCCTCACCCACAGCAGCCACGAAGAGAGCGTATTGAGCCAATACGACGGCTGTATAGGCATATACGACAACGCACAACGTATTATACAGAAACTTAAAAGCGCAATAGAAGAGGCCGCACAAACCCCAAAAAGCGACATAAACGAGCTCTCATCGCGCGAGCGC
This sequence comes from Bacteroidaceae bacterium, assembly GCA_045647885.1. GTDB lineage: Bacteria > Bacteroidota > Bacteroidia > Bacteroidales > Bacteroidaceae > HGM04593. Next base: position 70,518 of record JAZRMX010000022.1, on the reverse strand, counting down.
GACATACTGCGCGCAGTAGCAAAAGGAAAAACAAACAAAGAGATAGCCGACGAGTTCAATATCTCAATCTACACCGTAATATCACACCGTCGCAACATATCCCAAAAGCTCGGCATCAACAGTATCCCGGGCCTCACCGTATATGCAATAATGAATAAGTTGGTGGATATCAACGACTTTGGGTGACCCCCGACTACATACAATTAGATAAAAAAAAAGAACCTCACAAAAGGTTCTAACTTAAGTAGCGCCTACGGGAATCGAACCCGTGTTCCATGCGTGAGAGGCATGTGTCCTAGCCACTAGACGAAAGCGCCATATTTTAAGGGCTTGATGCAGTGCAGAGACTCTTATGAGAAAAAATCTTGTAGCGCCTACGGGAATCGAACCCGTGTTCCATGCGTGAGAGGCATGTGTCCTAGCCACTAGACGAAAGCGCCATATCTCTGCAAATTTACCAAGCGGAAGCTGGGGGATTCGAACCCCCGGTACGGTAACCCGTACGGCAGTTTAGCAAACTGCTGGTTTCAGCCACTCACCCAAACTTCCGTTTTGGAAGTGCTTACGCCCTTATTTTGCGTTGCAAAGGTACGCTACTTTTATTTAATATGCAAGCGTATCGCCAAATATTTTTCAAAAAAGATGATAAAAGCCGCGTCAGCACCCAAGAATCGCTGCTATTTTCAGGAATTCCTGCTCGAAATTAGGAGTAAGTACTCCTTTTCCAATAGCATCGCGCACCTCGGCAAGTTGCCAGAAACGCCCACCATCAAGTTCATCACTCGGGCAAATTTCGCCATCATACACCGCACTATAAACGTGTACCAGTTCTTTTTCCCTATCACTTTCAAATACGTATCGCATAAGAAAACGATACTCCGCTATGGAAATACCTAATTCCTCGCGTATCTCACGAACAAGAGCATCGGTAATTTCTTCTCCATAATCCACGTGACCACCCACCGCGGTATCCCATTTCCCGGGCTGAATATCCTTCCACAGAGGGCGTTGCTGCAAATAAATTCTGCCCTTCTTGTCGAAAAGATGCAAGTGCACCACCGGATGCAACAGTTTACTGCCGTCGTGGCACTTGCCACGGGTAGCCGAACCTATAACATTTCCCTGTTCATCGACAACAGGGAATATTTCTGCATTATTATCGCTTTTCATCTTTTTTTTTGCGAAACTATGAATTTTACTTTAAAGAGACAACAGCAAAGAGTGTAAACATATAAAAAAGACAAGAAGACGCCAGGCATCTTCTTGTCTTTTTTATATGAGAAGGGGATATTTCTTACATCATACCGCCCATACCACCCATACCGGGTGCGCCCATAGGCATTTCGGGCTTATCCTCTTTCTTCTCAACAATAACACACTCTGTGGTGAGGAACATACCAGCAATAGATGCTGCATTCTCAAGAGCCACGCGAGTAACCTTGGCTGGGTCTACAACGCCTGCAGCAAAGAGGTTCTCGTAAACATCGGCGCGAGCATTATAACCATAGTCGGCTTTACCCTCACGAACCTTCTGCACAACAACAGCACCCTCTTTTCCTGCGTTAGCCACAATCTGACGGAGAGGCTCCTCTATCGCACGTTTGATGATTGCAATACCGGTTTTCTCGTCGGCATTTGCAGCCTCAAGAGTCTCAAGGCAATCGATAGAGCGGATATAAGCCACGCCACCACCGGGAACAATACCCTCCTCGATGGCTGCACGGGTAGCGCAAAGAGCGTCGTCTACACGGTCTTTCTTCTCTTTCATTTCAACCTCTGAAGCAGCACCTACATAGAGCACAGCTACGCCACCTGCCAATTTTGCAAGACGCTCCTGGAGTTTCTCTTTGTCGTAATCGCTCTTTGTGGTAGAAATCTGCTGCTTGATCTGTGCAACGCGTGCTGCAATAGCATCCTTGTTACCATTACCATCAACGATAGTAGTATTATCCTTGCTTACTGTGATGCGACCGCAAGTACCGAGCATCTCAAGAGTAGCCTGCTCAAGCTTGATGCCCTTCTCCTCGCTGATAACGATAGCACCGGTAAGGGTTGCAATATCCTCGAGAAGGTCTTTGCGACGGTCACCAAAGCCGGGAGCCTTAACAGCACAAATCTTCAACTGTGAGCGCAAACGGTTCACAACAAGTGTTGTAAGAGCCTCGCTCTCAACATCCTCGGCAATAATAAGCAAAGGACGACCGGTCTGCACGGCAGCCTCCAAGATGGGAAGCATATCCTTGAGGTTAGTAATCTTCTTATCGTAGATAAGAATGTAAGGACTGTCCATCTGGCACTCCATCTTCTCTGTATCTGTGATGAAGTAAGGTGAAAGATAACCACGGTCGAACTGCATACCCTCGACAACACCTATTGTGGTATCGCGGCTCTTGGCCTCCTCAATGGTAATTACACCATCCTTTGTAACCTTACGCATAGCATCGGCAATAAGTTTACCAATCTCGCTATCGTTATTTGCCGAGATTGTAGCAACCTGCTCAATCTTGTCGTAGTTGTCGCCAACAGTCTCGCTCTGCTCCTTGATAGAAGCAACAACCTTATCAACCGCCTTGTCGATACCACGTTTAAGATCCATAGGGTTAGCACCGGCTGTTACGTTGCGCAAGCCCTCGGTAATGATAGCCTGTGCAAGCAATGTTGCTGTGGTTGTACCGTCACCGGCATCGTCGTTGGTCTTTGAAGCAACCGACTTCACAAGCTGTGCACCGGTATTCATATAAGCGTCGGACAACTCAATCTCCTTTGCTACCGAAACACCGTCTTTTGTAATGTGGGGTGCACCGAACTTTTTCTCGATGATAACATTACGACCTTTAGGACCGAGTGTTACCTTAACTGCGTTAGCAAGCTCATCGACACCTTTTTTAAGCTGGTCGCGAGCATCCATGTTGAAAAGAATCTCTTTTGCCATATTCTTTAAACTTTATTATCCTAAAATAGCCAAAACGTCGCTCTGACGCATAATCAAATATTTCTCACCCTCAAATTCAAGCTCTGTACCTGCGTACTTGCCATAGAGAACCTGGTCGCCAACGGCAATAACCATCTCCTCATCTTTTGTTCCGTTGCCCACTGCAACAACTGTTCCCTGAAGGGGTTTCTCTTTTGCTGTATCGGGGATGATAATTCCACCGATAGTCTTCTCCTCAGCCGCCATAGGCTGTATGAGAACTCTGTCTGCTAAAGGTTTAATGTTCATAATTATATTTTTTATTCAAATTATTTAAAATTCACGCCGCACTGCGGCACATTATTTATATAACCAAAAGTGTGCCAAATTTGTTTTTGGCATTTTTAGGTTGCAAAAATAGCAAAGATTTTCCCTAATAAAAGAGAAAACACGACAAAATGACAGACTGCCAGCCATTAAAAATGGTCATTTTGTTATATTTGACAAAAAAAACACTACTTTTGTGGAACAACCAGACAGATAAATACTCCTATGATAAATAAAATAAAAGAGCTATGGAAAAAAATTGTCGCTCTCGACAACGACAAGAACATAGACAAGAATCATAATCTTTGGGCAATAGTAAAGCTATGCAGCAGTTTCGGCAAATTACAGCAAGCCTCGGCAGCACTAACCTACCACACCCTCTTTGCCATAGTTCCGGTAATGGCACTTATGGTGGCTGTAGCAAAAATCCTGGGCTACGGCGAAATATTCAAGGAACAGGTGCAAGAATTCTTTCATGGGCAGGACATCATTTCGAACAACCTTCTAAACTTTGCCGACAGCTACCTAAACAACACACAGGTAACCTTCTGGTTGGGTGCCGGTATAGGTCTTATACTACTACTCTATTCGGTATTTTCTATTTTCCGCACCATCGACGCAACTTTTAACGCACTCTGGAATATGCCGGGACGCGATTTTGCAAAATTATTAGGCATCTTCGCGATAGTACTGCTCATACCTTTTGTCGCAATTATTCTGCTTGCTATCTGGTGGACTATGTCATCATATCTAAAAGGAAGCATCATACACGAGATAAATGTATTCCTTTTCTCCGTGGCAACATATTTTGTCTGCCTTTTTGCAGCCTACAAGCTAATTCCTCGCGCAAAGGTAGAAGCAAAATATGCCACAATCGCCGCCTTGGTCTGCAGTGCAGTATTTGCCCTGATGCAATACTTCAGCTACGTAATTCTGTCGATGTTCAACAATTACCGCAATATTTACGGCGACCTGGCAAGCCTCATCATTTTTCTCTTGCTCATATATTTCTCCTGGACAATATGTATGGCAGGTAGCCGCTGGAACTATTTTCTGCAAAGAGCCGACAAGCTTGTACGCGAGAAAAAATTTGCCGGGATAAGCAACAACTATCAGAAATTCCTTTGCCTTATGATACTCGACAAAGCCGAACAACTATGCTCGCTCATAGGCAAGGAATCTTTCGACATTGATTATATTTCAGGAGTAATAAACAGTGCCTACGACATACCGCCTCACATATCCGACGTTTTTATAACTTCAATGATAAACCGCGGTATTTTCAAGCCCACAGAGAAAGAGAGAATTTACCACATAGCCACAGAATATCGCCACCGCACGATAAGAGAACTTGTAATTCTTTTCGACAAGGCCGGAACAAACAAGGAGGCTATAGAGGAGGCTCAATATGCCCACGTACACAAAAACGCACAACTGCTATGGCAATATATAAACGACGAGGAGAGCAACGACAAGAACAATTGGGACATTCCCTTAGAGCACTTCTTCAACGCAAAAATAGATACTACAGCAACAACTGAAGAGTATGAAGCGCCGATAGACACATTCATTAACAAGCTTAAAAACATTTTTAAATAACCCCATTGCCCCCTAAAAAAAGGAGCGGGGCATTTTTTTTACAATATTTTTTGCAATAACACATAAAAGCACTACCTTTGCCACAGATTTCAATAACGGGGTGCCTTAATATAACGGGCTGAGATCATACCCAAGAACCTGATCCGGGTAATGCCGGCGTAGGGAGAGAGCCGAATGGCGTGCACACATTCGGCAGCACAGGAAAATCCCCATTTTCTGTTTAACCACAGAGTTTGGAGGATTTATTTTTTTTACCCCTCCGGCTCTACAAAATTTGGAATTGCGATGAAAAAAAGAACATTGCTATGCTGCATATTACTTGCAGCAACTGCCGTGTATGCACAAAAGGGCACGGCAGAAAAGGAGAACTTGCGCGCAGTAGACCTGCAAAATATCGAAGTTTTGTCAATACGTGCAACCGAGACAACCCCTGTAGCCTTCACCAATATAGGCAAGGAGGAGCTGAAGAAAAACAATACCGGAGTGGATTTCCCCTATCTTGTCAATATGACACCGGGAGCAATAACCACCAGTGATGCAGGAGCCGGTATCGGATACACCACATTAAGGGTGCGCGGCAGCGACGGTACACGCATAAACGTTACAGCCAACGGCATACCGCTGAACGACGCCGAAAGCCATACAGTTTTCTGGGTAAACCTCCCAGACCTCGCATCATCGGTAAAGGATGTACAGATACAGCGAGGAGCAGGAACATCGACCAATGGCGCAGGAGCCTTCGGCGCAAGCATAAATATGCAGGTGAGCGAATTCAGCAGCAAACCTTATGCCGAGATAAGCGGTTCGGGCGGCTCATTCGGTACACACAAAGCCACCCTCAAGTTGGGTAGCGGACTCCTTAACGAGCATTGGGCCATAGACGCACGCCTCTCGAGCATTGGCAGCGACGGATACATAGACCGCGCAAGCACCGACCTAAAATCCTACTACCTCCAAGGAAGCTATTTCGGCAGGAACAGCTGCGTAAAATTCATAACCTTTGCAGGAGAAGAGGAAACCTACCACGCGTGGAACTATGCTTCAAAGGAGGAGATGAAGGAGTATGGCCGACGTTATAACAGTTGCGGTTATATGTTTACCGATGAATTCGGCAAGGACCACTACTACGACGACCAGACCGACAACTACAAGCAACAAAATTACCAATTACTCTTCGACCACAGTTTCTCCCCCACGTGGAGCATCAGTACAGGCCTGCACTATACAAAGGGCGACGGTTACTACCAAGAATACAAAAGCAGCCGCAAGCTTGTGGAGTACGCCCTGCAACCGTTCACCCACGACGGAGAGATTATAAAACGCAGCGACCTCGTGCGTAAAAAAGCGATGGACAACCACTTTGGTGGCGCCATCTTCTCGCTCAATTACAAAGGAGAGCGCGCAAATGCCTCACTCGGCGGTGCAGTGAACCGCTACGTAGGCGACCATTACGGAGAGGTTCTGTGGGTAAAGAACTACATAGGCTCACTCGCCCCCAACCACGAATACTACCGTAACCAAGGGCGCAAAAGCGACGGCAACATATATCTTAAAGGAGATTTTAAAATCACAAAAAGCCTCAACGCGTATGCCGATGTGCAGTACCGCCACATATCGTACGACATTAAGGGGCACAACGACAAGTGGAACGATGCCACCGACGCCCTGCAAGAGCTCGCAATAAAAGAACATTTCAATTTTGTAAACCCCAAAGCCGGTCTTTCGTGGCAGACAAGCCGCAACAGTCGCCTGTTTGGTTCAGTGAGTATGGCACACAAAGAGCCTACACGCAACAACTACACCGACGGCAAGCTGCACGAACGCCCTAAAGCCGAACGTCTGCTCGACTACGAGCTGGGTTACACATACAGCAACGACGTTTTCCACGCCGGCGTAAACCTCTACTATATGGATTATAAAGACCAGCTTGTACTCACCGGAGAACTTAACGAAATTGGCGAACCACTTGCCGCCAACGTACCAGACAGCTACCGCGCCGGCATAGAAATTATGGCAGGCGTAAAACTACCATACGGCTTTTCGTGGGAGGGAAATGCCACCTTCAGCCGTAACCGCGTAAAAGACTTCACCGAAACCCTTTACGAAGACGAATGGGTGGGTGGCGAAACCTGGACTATTGAGCACGGCGACACCCCCATAGCCTTTTCGCCCGACATTATTGCAAACAGCATTTTAAGCTACAACCACAAGGGATTCGATGCTTCGCTACACACACAATTCGTGAGCAAGCAGTATATGAGCAATGCAAAACAGAGCGACCATATACTGGACAGCTATTTTGTGAGCAACCTGCGCCTTGCTTACAGCTTCGACGTGCCGCACACAAGAGGAGTAACCATAGGAGTAACCATATACAACCTCTTCGACCACGAATACGAGAACAACGGCTACGCCGGCTGCGGATTCTACAAGGATGGCAACAACAAGGTGCGCTACAACTATGCGGGATACGCCGCACAGGCCGGTATCAACGCTCTGGGACACATTACAATAACTTTATAAAAACTATGGAGCAGACAATAGAGATTATAGGCACATTGGTCGGGCTTATATACCTGTGGTTAGAGTACCGCGCAAGCATCTATCTATGGATAGCAAGCATTATTATGCCGGCAATATACCTGTATATCTATTACAACGCAGGGCTGTATGCCGACTTTGGAATAAACATATACTACCTTGCCATTGCCCTGTACGGGTGGCTTGCGTGGCGTTATGGTTTCCAAATATTCGGAGGCAGAGAGAAAAAAGAGGAACTTACAATTACCCACACCCCCAAAAGGGTGTGGGGTAAGCTCCTCATTACATACGCCGCATCACAAACCGCAATATATTTAATTCTCACAAGATTCACCGACAGCACCGTGCCTGCGTGGGACTCATTCACCACAGCACTGAGCATCGTGGGAATGTGGATGCTCGCACGCAAGCACATAGAGCAATGGTGGGTGTGGATAGTTGTCGATATTACAAGCGCAGGGCTATACCTATACAAGGAACTCTATTTTACAGCTGTGCTTTATGCCATTTATGCAATAATTGCTATCTTTGGCTATTATAATTGGAAAAAGATGATGCCTCAAAAGTGCCGATAATATGAAAAACTTTGAATTTGACGCTGTAATAGTGGCAAACGGAGATTTTCCGCAAGCCGAAGTGCCCCTGCAGATATTGCACGAAGCACCCTTTGTCGTATGCTGTGACGGTGGCGCCGACTCATACATAGCGCACGGAAGAACTCCCAATCTCATAATAGGCGACGGAGACTCTTTGAGCGAAGAGAACCGCGCCAAATATGCCCATCTTATACACCATATAACCGAGCAAGAGACCAACGACCAGACAAAAGCAGTTGGCTACCTTATGGAAAAAGGCTACAAGCGCATAGCAATACTCGGCGCAACAGGCAAACGCGAAGACCACACACTTGGAAACATCAGCCTGCTCATTGAGTACGCACGCAAAGGGGCCGATGTACGCATCTACACCAACTACGGCGTTTTTATCCCCTGCAAAGGGGAGAACACCTTTCCCTCACACAAAGGACAGCAGATTTCCATCATAAATTTCACGGCACAGGGATTTAAAAGCAAAGGACTGCTCTACCCCATCTACGACTTCACAAATTGGTGGCAAGGCACGCTTAACGAATGCACAGGCGAAAGTTTCACTGTAGAAGCCGAGGGGGAATATATGCTATTCATCAACTACCGCTGACAAATCATCAAAAGAAGAGAAGAACTCCACACGTTCACCCGTCACCGGGTGTGAGAAAGCAATAAATTCAGCGTGGAGCATAAGGCGTTCTGCATTATCGCCACCATAAAGAGCATCACCCATAATAGGCATTCCAAGCCCCTCACTGTGCGCGCAATGCACACGCAACTGGTGAGTACGCCCCGTCACAGGCACCAGCTCCACTACAGCACGCTGCTTACCACCGACAAAAGGCTCACCAACCACCTTATACAAAGTGCGAGCGGGTTTTCCGTACGAAAAATCGACTTTTTGAGAGGGGCGGTTATCGTAGTCGGGCATTAAAGGGAGATTTATTTCCCCGGAAGCAAAAGCAGAAACCCCCGAAAGCAAAGCAACGTAACGTTTCTCAACCTCACGCGACGCGAATTGCGCCTGCAACATTTTGAACACCTCCACCGACTTTGCCGCCACAAGCAAACCAGAGGTTGCCATATCGAGCCTGTGCACCATAAAAACCTCGTTGCTTTTAAGCAAGGAACGAAGATAATCCTGCACGCTGTCGCCGCCCACTATTCCCGGCACAGAAAGCACCCCCGAAGGCTTGTCTACCACAATTATATGGTTATCCTCGTATAAAATTTTAATATCGGCAATATTTTCGCCACCCTTCTCCAGAGCCGACGCCTCAACCTCCACACCCTGCAGCATATATGTGAGTATGGGGTGACATTTACTCATACAGGCACCATAAAAACAACCATCGCGACGCACCTCGCCCTGCGGCGATGCTCCCACCCAGAATTCGGCCATTGCAAGCGGCTGAAGATTGTTCTTATAAGCATACTGCAACATTTTGGGGGCGGCACACTCACCGGCTCCCGCAGGAGGCAGGCAACCACGCTTCTCTGCAAAAATTTCGAGCAAGGATTTTTCGTTACCGCAAGCATCGAGCACCTTAAATTGCGTAAAAAGCCACTCTTGTAACGTCGCAGAGCGTTTTTTTCGTTCGTCGGAGAGCGAAGACAATTTATCCTCAAACAGGCGTAAAACAATTTTTGCACGTTCAACATCCTCTTTCAGCCTTGCTGCAAGCCTTTTAAGCTCCGCCTTTTCAAACTGGCTCTCCCGAACAAGCAAGGCTGTCTCCTCGGGCGACAAGCCACCAGCCGCACGTTTTTCGGCACGGCGGGCCTTGTTCGCGGCATACTCGGCACGGCGAATCGCCAAGGCATTCTCCGCCCTGCTTTTCTCTGTTGCAACAGCCTCAACAGCAGCAATATATTCACTGCTGTTTTTAATACAGGCAACAGTTTTATTTATAGAGGAAATTTCACCCTCCTCGCGTTTGAAATACCCGTCGGGAGAGAGAAAATCGAACACAGGAGGCACAAAACCGGGCTGTCTGTTCTTACCGCACAACAAGCCAGAAAAACCGGCAACGTAGCCAACCTCTCCGCTCGAATCCCTCACGACAAGCACTCCAAGCATCTTGCCATTTGCCACATCTGCCGCCCACTCTTTATTCCCGTTCAAGAAATGGCGCAGTTCATCTACAGCAACCCCGCACAAAGGGTGCGGGGTATAATGAAACGGGTTGTTAAAGTGCTGAGGCAACTCAATACCCGATATATCGCTGCTGAAGTGATGAAACATCAATAACGGTAATTTACATCTTTTTCTGCATCGAATCCTGTTGAAAATTCGTTGTTCTCAATTGTCGCATTGGTAACTCTTTCAAAAAGGAAACGGTTACGGTTCCAATGGAAAGGCTCAAAGTCGTTGTTCTGCACCACCTTATTGTTACGGAACACAAGACCATCTATAGATTTTGCATACACGATGGGCGCGTCGAAGGTTTCAAAGATATTATCCTCGATAACCACACCTGTGCCATTTCCGCCGTGGAAATATTTTGTCTGTCCTTGAAGGTTGGGAATTTCAGGATAGATAGATATCACTCCATTGGTAAATTGGAACATACTTGTGAGAGCATTCACAAAATAGTTCTTGCGTATAACCACATTGCGGCAAGCACCGGTCTCGAACCAGCCGTTGCAGTCTCCGCAAAGAAGAATTGCCGTACCCGATGTATGGTCGAAGAGGTTATTTTCCACCAAGACATCCTTCGGAGTGCTGAAGAGCGCACCTCGTGCACGGTTGTTACGTATCACATTGTCACTGAAAATTACAGCGGGAGTCCACTCAAGGTTCTCAACACCATAATTACCGTTTGCAATATCGGCAGGCAACTGCTCTTTGAAAGTAATCTTGAACTCTTTAGCACCTTTTATTGAAGGTTTGTCATAAGGCTCAATATTCTCTACAACATTACCACATACAAGCTCCATAATATCGGAACGGACAAACTGCACGCTGTCGCCAGCACCACCCCAGTAAAAACCATAAGCCTGACCGTGCATATAACGGCCGACAAGGGTGTAATCATCAACCCTCTGCACTACACGCAGATAAGTTCCGTGCACATTTATCGCATCGTCCATCATTCCGTCGTAAGCACCTTTTACGGAGCGTATCAAACCCTTGCAACCCGAAAAGTGTGTTGCATCGGCCTGTGTACTGAAATAACGGCCACTACTCTTGCGAGGCACCACATTCAGCTTATCAATATCTATATTCTCGCACACTTGTGCCAAAAGGCCCATACCCTCGGCATAATAGACCGTAACATTTTCTATTTGGGTATTTTTACACTGCGAGAGGAATATTCCTGGTGTAGGACGGGCGTAAGAACGCATAGCGATGCGGCTGCCTACAGGCAGACGAGAGTCGTTCCAGCGAGCGCGAATGACATAAGGCTCAACCTCCTCAACACTATAAGTACCCACACCAATATCGCTTGTTCGGTAGATTACTCGCCCTGTTTCCCCCTCAAAGGCAATACCCCACGAGGGTGTAAACTCCCAATTTTTACCGAATACAACAAGACGACCATCTACTATTCTATAATTTACATAAGGAGCTATGCGGTATGTTATATAACCCTCGGCGCTGTTATTCTCAATAATTTCCACCTGAGTAATCTGCGGAACTCGGGTATCAATAAAAACATTCTCGAGCGCACAATTCTCACAACCCACCATAGCAAAAGGCAACATACGGCCATTCATTAAGAACTCTGTCATACCACCTGCCAAAATGTCACTACCGCGCAGTGTAATATTTTTCGCATCCTCGAGCGCAATAGCCACCAACTTAGGATTATCCTGGTCGTGGTTAGAGATATAATACTCCTTTACATTTGCACTTTCGGGATAGAAATCATACTCACCAGCCTCAAACTGCAATACAGCCGGCTTTCCATCACATTCTGCCTTAATGGTTTCAATAGCACGGGAAACCTCCTCTGTCATATCCTCACCCGTATTGGGAACTATACCAAAATCCTTAGCATTATAAATTTTCTCCTGCGGAGTACAAGCTGCAAGCATCAGCGCTGCAAAAAGAAAGAAAAATATTTTTCTCATAGCGTTTATATATAAAATCAAATTCATTTCCGCGAAGATAAATAAAAAAAGCATAAATAACGAAAAAGAAGAAGGCCAATAGTTTTTTTGGCACGTTTTTTGCACCAAAGAGATAAACGAGAATATTTCCACAAACAAAATACCAAGCAATGTTTCGTTATTTATAATTATATTAGTATCTTTGTAGTTGCGTTAACCCGCAAATTGTCAATTTTAGAAAAAAGAAAATAAAATATATGGGATTCAACGATTTTATAAGCAAGCTGTTCGGTAACAAAGCAAGCCGCGACAGACGTGAAATTACCCCCTGGGTAGAAAAGATAAAGGCAGAATACCCTGCCATAAGCGCTTTGAGCAACGACGAATTGCGCGCAAAGACCGAAGAACTTAAGAACAAGATTCAGGGCACTGTTACAGCAGAACGCAACAAAGTGGCCGAACTGAAAGCAAGCATTGAGAACACCGAGCTTGAAAAACGCGAAAGCATCTTCAACCAGATAGACAAACTGGAAAAAGAGATTCTTGAAAAGCTCGACAAAGCACTTGACGAGGCACTCCCCGTGGCTTTCGCCATTGTAAAGGACACCGCTCGTCGCTTTACCGAAAACGAGACCATTGAAGTAACAGCCACAAATTTCGACCGCAACCTCGCTGCAAAATATGATTTCGTAAGCATCGAGGGCGACAAAGCCATCTTCCGCAACCACTGGACAGCCGGCGGTAACGAGACAGTGTGGAATATGGTTCATTACGATGTACAGCTCTTTGGTGGTGTGGTACTGCACAAAGGCCGCATAGCCGAAATGGCAACCGGTGAAGGAAAGACCCTTGTGGCAACCCTCCCCGTATTCCTCAACGCCCTCACAGGCAATGGTGTACACGTTGTAACCGTGAACGACTACCTCGCAAAGCGTGACTCCGAGTGGATGGGACCTCTTTATATGTTCCACGGCTTGAGCGTAGACTGCATTGACAAGCACGAGCCCAACTCCGACGCACGCCGTAACGCATACCTTGCCGACATCACATTCGGTACAAACAACGAATTCGGTTTCGACTACCTGCGCGACAATATGGCAACACAGCCTGCCGACCTTGTACAGCGCGCTCACAACTACGCTATAGTCGACGAGGTGGACTCGGTACTTATCGACGACGCGCGTACACCGCTTATCATTTCGGGCCCCGTACCCCGTAACGAGGACCAGATGTTCGAGGAGTACCGCCCCTTGGTTGAGCGCTTGGTGGATGCACAGAAAAAACTTGCCACACAATACCTTGCCGATGCACGCAAGCTAATATACTCCGATAACAAGGACGAGGTGACAGCAGGCTACCTCTCTCTCTTCCGCAGCCACAAGGCGCTTCCCAAGAACAAGCCCCTCATAAAGCTGCTCAGCGAGCCCGGCGTAAAGACCGGCCTTTTGAAAACAGAAGAGTACTACATTGAGCAGAACAACAAACGTATGCCCGAGGCCACCGAGCCCCTCTACTTTGTGATAGACGAAAAGCACAACAGCGTGGAGCTCACCGATAAAGGTATAGAGCTTATCACCGGCAACGCAAAGGACCAGACACTCTTCATTCTTCCCGACATTGCAACAGAGCTTTCCGCACTCGAGAATGACACAAACCTCACAAACGAAGAGAAAGCAGCGAAGAAGGATGAACTGCTCACCAATTACGCAGTAAAATCGGAGCGTATACACACCATCAACCAGTTGCTCAAGGCATACACAATGTTCGACCGCGATGTTGAATATGTGGTAACCGAGGACGGACAGGTAAAAATCGTAGACGAGCAGACAGGCCGTATTATGGAAGGCCGCCGTTACTCCGACGGTTTGCACCAGGCCATTGAGGCAAAAGAGCGCGTAAAGGTGGAGGCAGCTTCACAGACCTTCGCCACCATCACTTTGCAGAACTACTTCCGTATGTACCACAAGCTTTCCGGTATGACCGGTACAGCCGAAACGGAGGCAGGCGAGTTTTGGGATATCTACAAGCTGGATGTTGTGGTAATACCCACCAACCGTCCTATTGCCCGCAAGGATATGAACGACCGCGTTTATAAGACCAAACGCGAGAAATACAAAGCTGTTATCGAAGAGATTGAGGCTCTTGTGAAACAAGGCCGCCCCGTGCTTGTGGGTACAACCTCGGTTGAAATTTCAGAGATGCTCAGCCGCACGCTCAAAATGCGTGGCATTGCCCACAACGTACTCAACGCCAAACTGCACCAGAAGGAGGCCGACATTGTAGCAAAAGCAGGTCTTTCGGGCACTGTAACCATTGCCACCAATATGGCCGGCCGTGGTACCGATATCAAACTGAGCCAGGAGGTGCGCGACGCAGGCGGTCTTGCCATCATTGGTACCGAGCGCCACGAATCGCGTCGTGTAGACCGACAGCTCCGCGGACGTGCCGGCCGTCAGGGCGACCCCGGTTCATCGGTATTCTTCGTATCACTCGAGGACAACCTTATGCGCCTCTTCGGTTCCGAGAGAATATCACGACTGCTCGACAATAAATTTATGGGCTTCAAGGATGGCGATATGATTGAGCATCCTATGATTTCTAGCTCAATAGAGCGCGCACAGAAGAAGGTCGAGGAGAACAACTTCGGTATGCGTAAACGCCTGCTCGAGTACGACGATGTTATGAACAAGCAACGTACCGTAATATACACCAAACGCCGCCACGCCCTCATTGGAGAGCGCATAGGTATGGATATTGTGAACATTATCTGGGACCGTTGCTACAACATTGTAGAAAACTGCTATTTCGAGGATGCAAAGATGGAGTTCCTGCGTGTGCTTGCAACCGAACTGCCTTTTGCAAACGAAGACGAATACAGAAAGATGGACACCGACAAGGCTGCCGAAAAATGTTTCGAGGCTGTTATGGCAAATTTCAAGCAGAAGACCGAGCGTATGGCACAGGTAGCCTTCCCATACATAGAATACATATACAAGAACAACGAGGCTATGCGCGACAAGCACATATTCGTGCCCATCACCGACGGCCGCCACTTGTACCAGATACCCGTACCCCTTGCAGCAGCATACGAGACCAAGGGTAAAGAGGTAATCAAATGTTTTGAGAAAGCAATACTGTTACACACCATCGACAACGCGTGGAAAGAGAACCTACGCGACCTCGACGAACTCAAGCACTCGGTACAGAATGCAAGCTATGAGCAGAAAGATCCCTTGTTGATATTCAAACTCGAGTCGGTGACCCTCTTTGACAAGATGGTCAACAAGATAAACGACCAGACAGCATCGATACTGCTCCGCGGACAGATACCCGTACAGGAGCGAGAGGATGTGCGTGTAGCACCCGACCCCCAGCGCAGCAAGCAAAAGCCTAAATACAACGAGACAAAAGTAGACCTCAACGATACTCACCAGCAGGCAGCAGCACAGCAGGACACCCGCGCCGAGCAGCATCGCGAGCCTGTGAGAGTGGAAAAGACAGTAGGCCGCAACGACCCCTGCCCCTGCGGTAGCGGTAAGAAGTTCAAGCACTGCCACGGTAAAAACCTTTAAACAAAAGCAATATGTCCTTAAGCACACAAACACAAGAGAGCCTTAAAAGCGCCATAAAAGAGATGGTGCGTGGCTACATCACCGCCGAGGAAACAACCGTAACCGATTTTCACTTCTGTGTAAGCGGCGAAACAGGTATGCTAACCATTTATGACGACGACGACAAGATCATCGCGCGCGTACATATTAAAGAATGGGAAAATATCCACGACGAGAAGATCTACGAAAAGGAACTGCGTCACGAACTCGGCAAAATGCAGGAAGAGGGCATATTCGACAGCATAAACATTGCAAAACCCTACTCGTTCGTACTGATTGACGAAGACAAGGAGGCAATCGTCGACCTGCTATATGTGGATGACGACACCCTGATCCTGAGCGAAGACCTGCTTGAAGGCTTCGACGAAGAGATGAACGACTTCCTAAAGCACCTTCTCGAGGATTGATTTTTGAAAAAAAGAACCGCAAAAAGGGCGCGTAACAACAAAAGTTACGCGCCCTTTACCGTTTTAAATGCTAAAAAACATAAATATTCGGGAAGAATAGAAACAAACATAGAAAACTTTTTTGTCACAAAAAGTTTTCTATGTAACTTTGCAACGTAAAAACAATCTCACGAATATGAGAGGATGTAAAGAAGAGAACAATCGCGAGGATGTAAGACAGAAGATAATAGAAACAGCACTAACTCTGTTTCTGTCACGCGGAATAAAGGATGTGAAAATGGACAATATCGCATCCCTTATTTCTGTATCCAAACGTACCATCTACGAACTCTTCACCGACAAGGAGGTGCTTATTGAAGAGACACTCAAGCACCACCACAAGCAGATGCAGGACGAGGCACGCAATATTATAAAAAGCAGTAACGACATACTTGATGTGATACTGAACCTCTACGGCCTCTACTTCAACTACCTTAAAAACACCTCGCGCAGCTTCTTCACCGACCTCGACCGCTACCCCAACATACGCGACAGCATAAGAGAACGCGAAAAAAAGAACGACAAACGCTTTATCGCGTGGATGGAAGAGGGGCGCAAACAAGGGCTTTTCCGCGAAGATGCCGATTTTAGAATACTCGCCTTCGTTTTGAAACGGGACATGGAGCTCATTATGACAATAAACAAGCAGAAGAACGAAGGAGAGCTCAACGATTACACTCCAGAAGAGCTGGGACGCCACCTTATCCTCTTCTACTTGCGCGGAATAGCCACCCTGAAAGGACAAGAGAAAATTGAAAAATTCATACAAAAAAATTAAAAAAACAATATAGGACTTATGAACTTGAAAATGCGTTTAACAACCGTGGTTGCCCTGTTGGCAATATTTACGCTGACACGCGCACAAGAAACAACCCCCACAATGCACCTCACGCTCGACAAAGCCATAGAACTGGCATTGAGCGAAAACCCCACTATCAAGGTTGCAGAGAAAGAGATTGAATTGAAAAAAGTTTCGCAGAACGAAGCTTGGATGAACCTACTCCCCACAGCCTCACTCACAGGTAGCCTGAACTACACCATAAAGGCAGCCGAAATGAACTTCAATGGAGAGGCTTTCAAAATGGGTAAAGACGACGCAAGCACCTGGAATGGCACCCTACAGGTATCACTTCCTATATTTGCGCCCGCAATATACAAGACTATGAGCCTCACCAAAGCCGATGTGGAACTTGCTGCCGAAAAGAGCCGCGGTTCAAAAATAGACATGGTGAACCAGGTTACAAAAGCTTACTATCAGCTGTTGCTGGCACAGGACTCATACGAAGTGCTTATGCAAAACTACAAGCTTGCCGAGGATAACTTCAACATTGTAAACGCAAAATTCCAGCAAGGTAGCGTAAGCGAGTACGACAAGATAAGCGCAGAAGTTCAGAAAAGCAACGCGTGGCCCTCTGTAATAAGTGGACGCAACGCAGTGGAGATTGCTAAATTGCAGCTTAAGGTGCTTATGGGCGTCACAGCCGATGTAAATATTGTAATCGACGACAACCTCAAAAACTACGAGACTGCAATGAACAAAGATGCAGAAGAACAGAGCATAAGCCTCGACGGCAACTCATCCCTGAAGGCAATTGACCTGCAAGCCCAACTGCTCAAAAGACAGCGCAGCTTACTGAAAACCAATTTTATGCCCACACTTGCACTCTCGGGTAATTTGCAGTACCAGTCGCAGTACAACCAGGACTGGAAAGTCCTTGACTATAAATGGAGCAACAGTTCTTCTGTAGCCCTGTCGCTCACAATCCCACTCTTCCAGGCAAGCAACTTCACAAAAATGAAGAGCAACAAGATACAGCAGTGGCAGCTTGCCGAAACACGCGCCAACACAGAGCGTATGCTGGGTATGCAGGCACAAAGCTACCTTAACAATATGACAAAAAGCGCCGAACAGCTCGAAAGCAACAAGACCGCAGTGGAGCTTGCAAAGAAAGGTCTGGAGATAAGCCAGAAGCGCTACGATGTGGGCAAAGGCACCATACTTGAACTTACCAACTCACAAGTATCGCTCACGAACGTACAGCTAACCTACAACAACACCATATATGACTATCTGGTGGCAAAGACAGAATTGAACACAATCATAGGAAAAGAATAATAAAAAGAATATACGATTATGAAAAAGAATCTGACACTCATCGCATTGGCTGCAACAGCGCTCTTCTGCTCTTGTGGCAATTCGGGAACTGCGGAAACACCCCAGCAGGAGGAAAAACACAAAGTAAAAATTGCACAAGTAACCACACAGGAGGTTCCTCAATTCGAGGAGTATGCCACCACAGTGGAAGCAAAGGTGAAGAACAACATAATCCCCAATTCTGCTCTCCGCATAAGCAGAATACTTGTAGAGGTAGGCGATAACGTACGCAAAGGCCAGAAGTTGGTTGAACTCGATGCTAGCAGCCTCGACCAGCTCAAACTGCAGGTAGAGAACCAGGAGATAGATTTCAAGCGTATAGAAGAACTTTACAAGATTGGTGGCGAATCGAAGGCAGTATATGACAATGCAAAAACCCAACTCGAGATAAACAAGAAAGCTCTTGCCAACAAACTCGAGAACACCGTGCTCACAAGCCCCATCGACGGCGTTGTTTCGGCACGCAACTACGACAACGGCGATATATACGGTTCAAAACCCATCCTTGTGGTTGAGCAGATTTCACCTGTGAAGATGAAAATAAACGTAAGCGAGAGCCGTTACGCACAGACAAGCAAACAGCAGCCCGTAACCCTCAAGTTCAACAGCTACGGCAACGAGGAGTTCACCGGAAAAATAGATATTGTATACCCCACTATTGATGCAGCCACACACACCTTCCCCGTGGAAATAACACTTGCAAACAAGGACTGCAAGGTGCGCCCCGGAATGTACGGACACGTAACCGTGAACTACGGCAGTGTAAGCCACGTGGTTGTCCCCGACCAGGCTGTAGTGAAACAGGCCGGTGCTGGTGACTACTATGTATACACATACGAGAATGGTAAAGTCACATACAACAAGGTGGAGATTGGCCGTCGTATAGGCGACAAATACGAATTACTCTCGGGCATAGAAAACGGCAGCTACGTTGTTGTTGCCGGCCACACAGGCCTGAACAACGGCAAAGAGGTTGAGGTAATTGAATAATAACACGAAAAACAGGAAAAACAGCTATGAGTATATATGAAAACGCGGTGAAAAAACCGATTATGACATCGCTCTGTTTCTTGGCGGTGGCCCTGTTCGGTCTTTTTTCACTTTCGAAACTCCCCATTGACCTATACCCCGATATTGAGACAAACACCCTGATGGTATTCACATACTACACAGGAGCAAGTGCCTCGGATATCGAGAACAACGTTACACGCCCTCTTGAGAACACACTGAACTCTGTGGAACACCTCAAGCACATCACATCAAAATCGCGTGAGAACGTGTCGGTCATTACACTTGAATTCGAGTATGGTTACGACATTGACGACCTTACCAACGATGTGCGCGACAAGCTCAATATGGTATCGTCACAGCTTCCCGACGATGCCAACACCCCCATCATCTTCAAGTTCTCGACAGATATGATTCCCATCATCATTATGTCGGTGAAAGCTGAAGAGAGCCAGGCTGCACTCTATAAGATACTCGACGAGAATGTTGTGAACCCCCTTGCACGTGTAGACGGTGTGGGTTCTGTGTCAATATCTGGTGCACCCAAGCGCGAAATAAACATCTACATGGACCCCACCAAAATGGAGGCCTATAACATTCCAGTAGAGAGTGTCAGTGCTATTATCGCAGCAGAAAACAAAAACATCCCCGGTGGTAACTTCGACGTCGGCAGCAACACATACACCTTGCGTGTTGAAGGTGAGTTCAAAGAGCCCAGAGAGATGCTCAACCTTGTGGTGGGTACTCACAACGGTGCAAATGTCTATTTGAAGGACATTGCACGCATTGTCGACAATGTACAGGAGCGTTCACAGCGCACATTTATAGATGGCCAGCAGGGAGCTATGATTATTGTTCAGAAGCAGAGCGGTGGTAACTCTGTAGCAATCTCCAATGCAGTTAAAGAGGAGTTGCCCAAACTGCAGAAACGCCTCCCCTCCGACGTGGAGCTCGACATTATGATTGACACCTCGGAGAACATTCTGAATACCGTAAACACACTTTCCGACACCATCAGAGATGCTATGATATTCGTGGTTCTCGTTGTATTCATCTTCCTCGGCCGATGGAGAGCAACGGTAATCATCGCCATCACCATTCCCTTCTCGCTCGTTGCATCATTTATCTACCTCTTTGCAACAGGCGGTTCTATTAACATCATCTCACTCTCTTGTTTGAGTATAGCCATCGGTTCTGTGGTGGACGACGCCATAGTGGTACTGGAGAATGTCACCACGCACATTGAGCGTGGCTCCGACCCCAACAACGCTGCCGTACACGGAACAAACGAGGTTGCCGTTTCGGTTGTGGCATCAACCCTCACAATGTGGGCTGTATTCTTCCCCTTGACTATGGTTACAGGTATGAGTGGTGTGCTCTTCAAACAGCTCGGATGGATGATGTGTATCATTATGCTCATCTCTACTGCCGCAGCCCTCTCACTCACACCTATGATGTGTGCCAAGATGCTGAAGCTGCAAAAGAAACAGAGCCGTTTCTTCATCACATTCTACAAACCCATCCAGAAGGTGCTCGACCTTATTGACATAAGATATGCCTCTATTGTAAACTGGGCAATGCGTCACCGTTGGTCTACCCTCGGACTATGCTTCGGCCTCTTCCTTTTGAGCTTAATCTGTGCCAAAGGCATTAAGGGCGAATTCTTCCCCTCGAACGATAACGGCCGCGTGGGAATCACAGCCGAATTGCCTGTAGGAACACGCGTAGAACGCTCTCAGGAGATTGGTTTGTACCTCACAGAGCTATGGCAGAAACGTTACGGTTCCGAAATGACCGTTTGCGGTTTCACTGTGGGCCAGGCCGACGAGAACAACACCTTTGCTTCGCTCAGTGACAACGGTACACACATCATCACATTCAACGTGCAGTTTATACCTTCGAACGAGCGCGACAAAGGACTCGCAACCATCTGCGACGAGATGCGTGCCGACCTTAAGAACCTCCCCGAAGTAGCCAAGAGCAATGTGAAACTTGGTGGTAGCCAGGGCGGTGGTATGGGCGGACAGTCTATGGCTTCGTTCGAGATTTACGGCTACGATTTTGATGAGACCGACCGCCTCTCAAAAGAGCTCGCAAACTCTTTGCGCGAGTGGGAGAAGGTTACACAGGTAAACATCAGCCGCAGTGATTACCAGCCCCAGTACCGCGTAGAGTTCGACCGCGAGAAACTTGCTATGCACGGGCTTAACCTTACCACAGCTGCAGGCTATCTGCGCAACCGTTACAACGGTGCTCTTGCCACATATTACCGCGAGGACGGTGATGAGTACGATGTTAAGGTACGCTACGAGCCCACAGCACGACAGAGCATTGAAGATATTGAGAACGTAACCATTTACAGCAGCACCGGAACTCCCGTGCGCATAAAAGAGCTTGGTAAGGTGGTACTCAACGAAATGCCCCCTACCATCGAGCGTAAGGACCGTGAGCGTATTGTAACCGTTGACGCAGTTCTCGCAGCCGGTACAGCACTTAGCGACGGAGTGAACTACGGCCAGGCAATCATCGACAAGATGACCATACCCTCGGGTATCGCAATTGAAGTTGCAGGTTCTTACGAGGACCAGCAGGAGTCGAACCGCGACCTCGGACAGCTCGGTATCATCATCATTATCCTGGTGTTCATTGTAATGGCATCGCAGTTCGAGTCACTCACATACCCCTTCATCCTCATTATATCGGTACTCTTCGCATTCAGCGGTGTGCTACTGGCACTCTTTGTAAGCGGAACAACACTTAACGTAATGTCAATGCTTGGTGGTATTATGCTCATTGGTATGGTGGTGAAGAACGGTATCGTGCTCATCGACTACACTATGCTGTTGCGTGAAAGAGGATTGGGTGTAATACAAGCCTGCGTAGGCGCAGCAAAGAGCCGTATGCGTCCCGTGCTTATGACCACACTTACAACCATCCTTGGTATGGTTCCTTTGGCTGTGAGCCACGGTGTAGGTGCCGAAATGTGGCGCCCGCTCGGTGTAGCCGTTATTGGTGGTCTTATCGTTTCAACCATAATGACTCTTGTATACGTTCCTGCGATGTATGGTATTTTTGCCGGTATAGGTATTAAAAACAGACGTCGTGCCATAAAGAAAAAACGTGAGCTACAGGCTTACTGGAACGAGCACAAGGACATTGAGCAATTAAAAGGTAAAGACAAGAACTAAAAAACATATTTGACAACACCTTGAACGCCTCTCCCCAAAAAAGGCGCACAAGGCTGTCAAACAAATAGATAACGCATTATGAAAAGCCTGTTTATAACATTTGACATTTCGCACAAAGAGGCGATAATAAATATGCTCACCCACAACAGTTGCCGTGGATACTCATTCTTTGACCAGGTTCAGGGCCGTGGCTCAAAGACCGGCGACCCTCACTTGGGCTCACACGCGTGGCCCTCTATGGGAGCTGCTATCATAGCCATTGTGGAGGACGAGAAAGTTCCCACCCTGCTCAAAGCTATTGAAGCAATAGACAAAGAGACACCGATGCTCGGTCTTCGTGCTTTCGTGTGGAATATAGAGCAACAATATTGATTGTAATAAATAAAGTAAAAACGCAGGGACAGCCCTGCGTTTTTACTTTATGTAATAGAGCAAATTATAAATTTAATGCTTGAAAATCCGTTTTTTACAAATAAAACAACTACCTTTGCAAAAAATATTTACAAAACATTTTTGCCTATGAAAAAATTTACCTCACTATTCGCAATGCTGTTGATTTTCGCAGCAACCCTTTCAGCACAGAACTACCCCTTCACACTCACACAGCCCGGTGAAGAGCCCGTATTGTACTTCATCTATAGCGGTAGAGATGGTAATGGTGGTATTGGTGATTATGTATTCTCTAACACAAGAGCATACAATGCAAGCAACGACGGTTTAGGACTCAGCAGACAAGACCCTAGAAACTTCCTTGAGCAGTTGTGGTATTTTATGGAGGCCGAGGATGGCAACATTATGATAATTTCTGCCTATGACAACACACTTATCTCTGTAGCAAACACAACCGACAGCCCTAAAAGTGTAAAACTTTGGAGCAAAGAAGATGCTGCCGGCAAATATTACACTTGGATACTTGACAACACAAACGGTTGCTATGCTTTCAAGACATCTAACGGTAAGACATTCCTCAGCCACAACGGCAACTGGCAGACAGGTGGTCAATATATGGGACTCTACAAAGAAAACGGCTCAAAAGACGAGGGTTCAAGAGTTTTCTTTGAGGCCGCTCCCGAATGCATTGAAACCGGCATCAAGACTGTAAATGTCAATAACACCCAGACTGCAACCGGCATCTTCACTATCACCGGACAGAAGATTGAGAGCATTACTCACCCCGGTATATACATTGTAGACGGAAAGAAAATTCTCGTAAAATAATACAATACCTTAACAAGCATAATTATAGGCTGCAACCTTTGCAGCCTATAATTGTATCTATAATCCTATAAAAAGAAAAACAAGAGTCTCTTTTTAGCCTCAAGCAGCAAAAAATAGTATAAATTATTGTATCTTCGCAAGCAGAAACAGAACACGAAATGGCAAGATTTTTAAAGAACAAGACGATAGCTCTGCTGCTAATGCTCACAGCACTCCTGCCGGCACAGGCCGACAACACGCGAGTGAGCCTGCTCACCTGCTCACCGGGCGAAGAGGTATATGAACTTTTCGGGCACACAGCACTGCGCTACACCGACCCCGACAAAAAGCTCGATGTGATATTCGGGTACGGATATTTCAGTTTCAATACCCCCAATTTTGTATGGCGATTCATTTTGGGAGAGACCGATTACTTTGCCGGTGCTGTAAAATACAGTGACTTCATAGAAGAATACAGCTTACGCGGTTCCGGCGTAACCGAACAGGTAATATCATTGGACTCTTTACAGAAGAAAGCGTTATTTGAGATTCTTGTGGCAAACTGCAGCCCCAGCAGCTCCACTTACCGCTACAATATTTTCTACAACAACTGCACCACAAAAGTGCGCGATGTACTCTTCAAACAGGTGAAGGGCGACATCACATACAGCACTCCGCTACAAGCTGCCACCCTACGCGAGAGCATAGCACAGCACACATCGTCGCACCAATGGACAGCGCTCGGCATAAACCTTATGCTCGGTGCCGATGCTGACAAACCTGCTACACGCGAGGTACTGCAGTACCTGCCTGCATACTTTATGAACGACCTTGCCACAGCACAAGCTGGCGGCACACCTTTGGTATGCGAGCAGACAGAGATTCTGCAACCAACAGAGAAGAAACTGGTACTCAACCACTTCACCCCGTTCAACAGTGCTCTTCTGCTCCTGCTCTTTACTATGATAATTATGCTGTGCGAAGTGCGCAGCCGCAAACTGTTCTGGGGATATGACATACTGCTTATGGGAGCGCAAGGCATTTCCGGAGTTATGCTGCTCTTTATGGCGTTGTTTTCGGAACACCCAGCGGTTGGGAACAACTATCTCATTATACTGCTGAACCCAGTGCCGCTCATTTTAATACCGGCACTTGTGTATAGCACAATAAAGCACAAGAGCAACTTCTCGTTTATGTGGATTGAGGCAGCCATTGCCATTCTCTTTATCGCAAGCGCACCATTTGTGCCACAGAGCTACCCCATCCCCGTATTCATATTTGCAATAGCAACCCTTGTACGTTCACTCTTTCACATATACCGCCTAAGAATATGCGAATTAAGCCTATACTGATACTCCTGCTTGCATTCCCCACACTGCTTGCGGCACAAAAGAAGATTGAGTCACCCAAACTGCTGGTAACCATAACTATAGACCAGTTGCGTAGCGACTTTATGTACGAATTTGAAAACCTGTATACCGACAACGGGTTCAAGCGCCTGCTTGCCGGTGGAAAAGTATACTCAAATGCATACTACGCCTTTGAGAGCATAGACCGCGCATCGGCAGCTGCAACTCTGGCAACCGGCACCAACCCTTACACCCACGGAATAGTGGGCGAAAGGTGGCTCGACCGCTCCTCGTTACGCATAGTGAACTGCACCGACGACAGCAAGCAGCAGGGACTCTACACCAATGACAAGGTATCCCCTGTGCGACAAAAAGCCATCACCCTTTCCGACGAAATGAAGCGCGCCACACGCGGCAAGGCTAAAATATGCGTGATAGCCCCCGACTGCGATATGGCAGTAATGCAAGGTGGCCACGATGCCGACGAGGTGCTCTGGAAGAACAACGACACTGGCTACTGGTGCAGTTCGTCATACTACGGACAATACCCCGAATGGGCAGCCAAGATAAACAAGGATGTGGTGGGCCGCGGCAGCAAGTGGACACCGATGTTCCCCACTGAGCTATACAACAATTTCGGCGAGAAGGCGCCCAAGGAGTTCTCTTACAGTTTCAACGGCAAGGACGACATACGTTCATACAAGACAAGCGCCGGCATGAACGACGAGGTGAACGAGGTGGCCATCGCCTGCCTGCGCAGCGGGGATATGGGAATGGACGACATCACAGATATGCTCTCCATCACCTACTACGCCGGTAATTTCAATAACGTATCCATGGAGGATCGCCCCATTGAGATACAGGACATATACACACGTCTTGACAAGAACATTGCCGACCTGCTGAAAGAGCTCGACCGCCGCATAGGAATGGAAAACATAATAATCTCACTATCCTCTACCGGCTACGTTGTCGAAGACGACTCCAACGACCTGCAGTACCGCCTCCCTTCGGGCACCATACATATGGACCGCGTAAAGGCACTGCTCAACGTATACCTTGGAGCCCTCTTTGGAAAAGGCGAATACATCGACGGCTTTTTCAATTCGGAGTTCTACTTGAACAAGCAGAAGATGGAGCAGTTGCAGATGAACAAGGTGGATGTGGTAGCCCACGCCGTGGAATTCCTCAAGTCGGTCGACGGCATAGAGGATGTATTCACAATATACCGCCTTGGAGGTATGCTTAGCCCCGAACTGCAATATGTAAAGAACGGCTACAACGCAAAATGTTCGGGCGATATATGGCTGCGCCTTATGCCCGGATGGAAGATGGCCAAGGATGTAGTCTCGGCAACCAACCTTGTACGCCGCAGCCCGGTGAGCTTCCCCATTATAATATACGGACAAGGAGTCACCCACAAGGTAATAGACGACTTCACCCCGGCCAATATACTTGCTCCCGAACTTGCCAATATGCTACACATACGCCGCCCCAACGACAACTGCTTGAGAATTTTCAAATAAGCAGCTGATAAAAGCGTATAAATTGAGAAAAAAGGCTGAAAAATGAATATTTTGCAGTACCTTTGCGCGGAAAAACAAATTACACCTTGAACCTGATAATCGACATAGGAAACAACTGCGCAAAATTCTTTCTCTTCAGCGGCGAACAGATTATTCTGCACACACGCAAGAAAGAGAACCGTATGGAATTGCTTGCCGAGTGGAGCAGAAACTATTCAATAAAAAGAGCCATAGTCTCCACCGTTGTCGATGTTACAGAAGAATTCAGGAAAGGAGTAGAGAGCTTTGGTTATCCCGTACTTTGGTTCAGCAATTCAACTCCCATTCCACTGGGAATAAAGTACACCACCCCACACACTCTTGGTTGCGACAGGCTTGCAGCCGCAGTGGGAGCCGCAAGTGAGGCACCCGGGCAGGACCTCTTGGTAATAGATGCCGGCAGCGCCATAACAACCGACATTGTTGACAAAGACGGTAACTTCTGTGGAGGTAACATTGCACCCGGAGTGGATATGAGGCTGAAAGCCCTGCACGAGTACACAGGCCGCCTGCCTCTTGTCGACAAGGAAGGAGAACTGCCAAGCCACGGCAACAGCACAGAAACAGCCATACGCTGTGGAGTAATAAGAGGCATTTGCCACGAGATTGACGGATATATTAACGAATTTAGAGAAAAAAAAGGCCCTGTTTTGGTTTTTTTAACGGGCGGAGACGAAAAAACGTTGATTGATAAGATAAAAAATCGCATCTTTGCCGATAAATTCCTCGTTGCAAAAGGATTGAACAGAATTTTAACACACTATGACAATAAATAAAAAGCTTTTAGCGCTCATAACATTAATAATAACAGCAACCGTGGCTTTTGCCGACAACGGCATAAACTCACCCTATTCACGCCACAGCATAGGCCTGTTGTCGAACCAGAACCTCGGTGTCAACCGCCAGATGGGAGGTTTGGGTTATGCCTTGCGCAGCAACAGCTACATAAACCTGCTGAACCCCGCATCCTTCTCCGAGGCCGACACCATTACAATGCTGTTTGAGAGCGGTTTCTCAATGCAAAATATAAATATAGCCGAGGCAGGTGTAAAAAAGAACTTCAGCAACGCCAGCTTCGACTACATAGCAATGCAGTTCCGCGCATTCAAAGGTGTAGGTATCAGCATTGGTTTTCTCCCATACTCCAATGTTGGATACTCCTTCGCCACAAGCGACAACGAGAACAACATTGCAAGCACCAGCAGCTACAACGGCGAAGGTGGCATCTACCAGCCTTATATAGGAATTGGCTGGTCACCCATAAAGAACCTCTCTGTGGGTCTTATGGCATCGTACATTTATGGCGACATTACCCACAACACAAAGAAAGACTTTTCTGAAACAGCCTTGAACGACTATTCAAGAAAGACTCAGATAAACATAAGAAGCTACAAACTGGACTTCGGCGCACAATACACCGCGCAACTTACAGAAAAGCAGAACCTCACCTTTGGAGTTACCTACTCGCTCGGTCACGACATCAATGCCGACATTATGGAGATTACCACAATTGCACAAAGCGACTCGGTAAGCACCAACGGCGACTTCAAGCTCCCCCACACATTCGGCGTGGGAGTGCTTTATGACTACAACAACAACTGGAAGTTTGGTATCGACTACACATACCAAGGCTGGGGCGCAGCCGAATTCTTCGGTTATGACAAAGGTATGAACCGCAGCAAGATATCGGTGGGAGCAGAATACTCCCCAAACAAAATTTCGCGCAACATACTCAAACGTATGAATTACCGTATGGGTGCCTTCTACTCACAGCCCTACAACGAAATCAATGGCAAAGCCGGCTGCGAGGAACTTGGTGCAAGCGTGGGTTTCACACTCCCCATTATAAACCGAATAAACAACCGTTCATTGCTGCACGTGTCGGGACAGGTAATACGTATGCGCCCTAAATCGGCAGGAATGATAGAAGAGACCTACCTGCGCCTTAACATAGGAATCACTTTCAATGAAAGCTGGTTCATGAAACTTAAACTGAAATAACAAAACATAAACGACATGAAAAAAAGCATTCTTCTATTTATGACTTTGGCCGTTTCTTACCTCTATGCCCAGAACGGTATCACCAACGACAACCGTTTCGGTGTCGGCGAAGACAGCGTAAAGTGCCTCGAGAACATATTCCTCGTAAACCAGGCCCTCAAACCCAAGGCACCCTCTTACGAGACATACGTTCAGACATACCCCTTGTGGAAAGAGCTTTTCACAAACTACCCCATCGCACGTGTGGACACATATACAAACGGTATAAAGCTTCTTAAGGGACTCATTGCAAAAGAGACCGACCCCCAAAAGAAAGCAACATATATCGACGAGCTTATGTCTGTTTACGACCAGCAGATAAAATACCTCGACAAACTGCAGGAAATCACCAAGACACCCCTTTCTGAAGGAGCTATCCTCGGTAAGAAAGCCATTGACTATATGCAGATTGTACCCAACGCAATCCCCGACAGCATATATGCAATGCTTGCAAAATCGGTGGAGATTGAGAAAGGAATGTCGGAGTACATCGTTACCGAGCAGTTTATGAAGCACTCGGCACTCAAATACAAGAGAAACCCCGAGAGCCACGGCGAGCAGATCATCGAGGACTACCTCAACTCATCGGTATATGTAGTGGAGGTACTCGACAAATACTATGAAAGAATTGAGTTCTACAAAAACCGCTACCAGGAGTTGCAGGACCCCAAGGACAGCGTACGTGCCGACGGTTACAGCAAAATGATTGACTTTGCACGTATCTCACGCAGCAACATCGACGCATACTTCATCAACAGCGGTGCTGCATCGTGCGAAGACCTCAACAACATCTATGCAGCAAAAATTGAAGAGAACAAAGAGAATATCGACTATTTGAACAAGGTAATCTCTGTGATGAGTATGCTTAAATGTACGAACGAGGATGCATACCTCCTTGCATCAGAATACTCTCTTGCCCTCGCTCCCACAGCCAAGGCTGCGATGGGTTGCGGTTACCGCTACTTCAAGAGAGGCGACATTGAGAAGGCTATGGAGCTCTTCGACCAGGCTATTGAACTTGAGACCAGTGTTACCAACAAGGCCGATATGTGTTACAAGGTCGGTGCCGTACACTACAGCCTCAAGAACTACAGCAAAGCCCGTGCATACGCCCTCAAGGCCATTGAAAACAACTCAAAATTCGGACAGCCCTATATCCTTATAGCACAGTGCTACGCAGCTACCCCCAACTGGAGCAGCGACCCCATTATGAGCAAGTGTACATACTTTGCCGCACTCGACAAGCTCTACCGTGCAAAGGCTGTTGACCCCTCGGTGAAGAAAGAGGCCGACAAATTCATCGCCTCATACTCAACATACACCCCCGAGACAACAGACCTCTTCATGAAGGGTTACAAGACCGGCGACACTGTAACCATCGGCGGTTGGATAAATGAGAAAACAACAATACGTTAATATGTTCAGGAATATCACAAGTACAACAATCGCCATAGCAGCGATTGTTGTACTGTTTTTTCAATTCTCTTGCCAGGAAAGCAAGAAAACCGTTGTTGTCAGCAACGAGAACGACACCCTTCCCACAATGAGTACATACGGGGTGAGCAACCTTGTAAGCGACTCCGGGCGCATCAGCTACAAGATTGATGCCGAGGAGTGGCTTGTATACGACAAGCGCATTCCACCCCGCTGGGCCTTTGAAAAGGGTGTATATCTTGAGAAATATGACCGCGATATGAATATTGAGGCCACTATCAAGTGCGACACTGCATACTTCTTCACCGGCGAAAAGCTGTGGAAGCTCATTGGCAATGTGGATATACAGAACAGCAAGAAGGAGAAATTCTTCACCCAACTGCTCTACTGGAGCCAGGAGAAAAAGGAGATATACTCCGATGCCCATATAAAAATTGAACAGGAAGACCAGATAACCGAAGGTTATGGTTTCACAGCCGACCAGAACCTCAACACCTGGAACATAAGAAACACCAAAGGAATATACCCCATCGAGCATTGATAATATGACAACGACCATCCTGCTTCTGCTCACAGTCATACTCCTTTCTGCCATCTTTTCAGGAATGGAGATAGCCTTCATTGCGTCGAACAAGCTACTTATGGAGATAGACCTCAACGGACGCGGAGCAACATCTTATGTAATAAACCGTTTCTACAACAACAGCAACCACTTTCTCTCCACCCTTCTGGTGGGAAACAACATTGTATTGGTCATCTACAGTATGCTCATGGCCGATATACTGAACACGCTGTTCCTTGAAGAGCTGACCACATCCACATCACTAAAACTGCTCCTTGAGACACTTATCTCCACCATCATCATAATATTTACAGGAGAATTTATGCCCAAGGCACTCTTCAGAGCCAACCCCAACCGCGCTCTCAAGAGATTTGCGATCTTCACCTACCTGCTTTACATACTGCTCTACCCTCTTTCGCGTTTCACCACCTGGCTGTCGTGCATAATAATGCGTATGTTAAATATAAAAGTGGGCAAGGAGACGCGCGACACCACATTCTCCAAGCGCGAGCTCAACAACCTTATTCAGGATTCTATAGAGAACGCCAAAGAGGAAGAGGAGATTGACAACGATGTGAGAATATTCCAGAATGTACTCGACTTCTCGAACATAAAGGTGCGCGAATGCCTTGTACCCCGTACCGAAATAGAAGCCGTGGAGGTAAACACCCCCCTTGAGGAGCTGAAATCAATGTTTATAGAATCGGGGCACTCCAAGATAGTGGTATTCAAGGAGAACATCGACAACATCATAGGCTACATACACTCCTCCGAGCTGTTCCGCACCCCTGGACGCTGGCAACAGAGAATATGTAAAATGCCCATAGTACCCGAAACCCTGTCGGCACACAAACTTATGCGCACACTTATGCAGCAGAAGAAATCACTAGCAGTGGTTGTCGACGAGTTCGGTGGCACATCGGGCATAATATCGCTCGAGGACCTTGTAGAACAGATTTTCGGAGAGATTGAAGACGAACACGACAACACCAATCTTGTGGCCAAGCAACTGCCCAACGAGGAGTATCTGCTTTCGGGACGCCTGGAGATAGAGCGTGTAAACGAGCTGTTCGGGCTCAACCTTCCGGAATCGGAAGAGTACCAAACAGTGGGCGGTTTCATACTTTCCCACCACCAACGTTTCCCACAACTGAACGAAACCATTAAAATAGACAAGTTCCAGATACAGATTATCAAGAAACGCAGCACAAAAATAGAATTGATAAAGTTGAAAATTGTAGAATAACTTTTTTGCAGAAAATTATCATTTTTAAAAGCGTTTTTGTAACTTTGCGACCAATGCCCGAAAAATGGCATATAATGAATATAATATAAATTAAAATAAACTTATGGCGACATTACAAAAATTACGCAACATGGGCCCACTTTTGGTTATCTTCGTGGGCTTGGCACTATTTGCATTTATTGCAGGTGACGCGTGGAGACTTATCCAGTCACACACTACCACCCAGACAGTAGGCAGTATCAACGGAGAGGAACTCTCGGCAATGGAATTCCAGAAATTGTACGAAGAGTACACCAACGTATTCAAATTCGCGAGAGGTGTAAACGCTCCCAGCGAGGACGAGCTCAACCAGATAAAGGATGAGGTATGGAACACATACATCTGCAACAAGCTCGTTGCCGACGAAGCAGCAAAAATTGGTCTTACAGTAACCGTAGCAGAATTGCAGGCAATTATCGACGAGGGTACCAACCCCATTCTTGCGCAGACTCCCTTCCGCAACCAGCAGGGTGCATTCGACAAGGACATCCTCAATGGTTTCCTCGCACAGTACGAGATTAACAAAGAGGATATGCAGTTTGTAGAGCAGTACAAGCCCGTGTACGACTATTGGAAGTTCATTGAAAAGACTCTTTTGCAGAACATCCTGATGAGCAAGTACCAGGCACTCATACAGAACTCATTCATTGGTAACCCCATCGTAGCAAAGAGCAACTTCGAGATCAACAACAACACATACGACATTGAGGTTGCAGCGTTCCCCTACTCTGCTATCACCGAGGGCGACTTCACAGCTACTGACTCTGAAGTAAAAGCACTCTACAACTCAAGAAAAGAGAACTACAAGAACCCCACAGAGACACGCACCGTTAAATATGTAAGCTACCGCGTGACACCCAGCGCAAAAGACCGCGCCGAACTCAACGAGGAGCTCACCGAGTGGGCCGACTCACTGAAAGCCGGAAACGAAGAGTATGCAACCATCGCACGCCTTGCCGGCAGCGAAATAGCATTCTCTGAACTCGCTTGGCAGAAGAGCGCATACCCCGAGCAGGTACAGGTGCGCCTCGATTCAGTTGGTGTAAACAAGGTTGCAGGCCCCTTCTACAACCAGTCTGACGACTCATACACCGTGTTCAAGACAATCTCAAAGAGCATTGTACCCGACTCTATACAGTACCGTATGCTTGCTGTTGCTAACGCAGAGACTGCCGACAGCATCTTCAAAGCACTCAAGGGCGGTGCCGACTACAAGACTATTGCAAAGAAATATGGCCAGGAGAACAGCGACTCAATATGGCTCACATCGGTACAATACGAAGGTGCAGCTATCATTGGCGACGACGCAACCTTACTCAAGAGCATCTTTGCCAGCAAGAAGGGTGTGTACACAATGACAAGCATAGCCAACTCACCCACTAAATTCATTTTCCAGGTTCTCGACACAAAGAACCCCGTTGAGAAATACAACACAATCGTGCTCAAGCGCACAGCAGAGTTCAGCAAAGATACATACAACGCATCTTACAACAACTTCAGCCAGTACGTAGCGTCTTGCAAGAACCTTGCCGACCTCGAGAAGAACGCCGAGGAGTATGGCTATCGTGTTATGACACAGAACAGTGTAACAACAGGATCGCACAAGGTTGCCAACATTGCAGGCACACGCGAGGCACTCAAATGGGTGTTCGAGGCTGAAGAGGGCGAGATTTCACCCCTCTACGAGTGTGGCGAGAACGACAACTTCCTTGTAGCATCAGTTTCAAGCATCAACGAGAAGGGTTATACCGACATTGAGCTTGTTAAACCTATGCTCTCTTACGAAGCAAGCAACAACAAAAAAGCAGCCAAAATCATTGGCGACATCAAAGGCAAGAGCTTCGAGGAACTCAAGAAAGATGCCAACGCTAAAACTTGCGAGACAAAACGCATCAGCTTCAACGCTCCTGCATACATCAGCGCAACATCATCAAGCGAGCCCGCAATCAGCGCAGCCGTTACAAAGATGAATGTTGGCGAGGAAAGCGCCCCCATCAAAGGAAACAGCGGTGTTTATGTGATAAAACTCATAGCAAAGAACGCTAAAAATGCAGAGTTCAACACAAAAACCGAGGAGGAGAGAATGAAATCACAGGGCACATACGAGGCCAGCCGTTTCCTTAATACCCTTATCCAGGGAGCTGAAATTGAGGACAACAGATACATCTTCTTCTAATAGAAGCTAATAACAAACCACAAACGAGCTATCACATAGGTGGTAGCTCGTTTTTCTTTACATATAATACAATGAAAGCCCCCACCCTTTTTACCTTGCTTGCAATAACAGCAAGCATATCGTGCAGCAATAGTTTCACCTCACTGCCCCCCGAAGAATTCAGGACCGAGGCTGAAAAACCGGAGACACAACTTGTAGATGTGCGCACATCCGAAGAACACGCCCAGGAACACATCCCGGGCAGCATAAATATAGATGTAAAGGAACCCACATTCATAGAGAGAGCCACAGCCACGCTAAATAAAGAAAAACCAGTGGCACTCTACTGCCGTAGCGGACGCCGCAGCAAAGCCGCTGCCAAACAATTGTCGCAAGCAGGGTTCAACGTTGTGGAACTTGACGGCGGATACAACGCCTGGAAAGAGCGCAGTGTCACATTTATAACATACGAGATAAAATATCTGCTCAACAGTGGCATAGAGGAGATAAAAGGCATCACAGACAAAGATGAACGCGAAAAACGATTCCACAGCATACTAGCCGACTACGACAAGCTATGCAAAAGACACGAGAAGGAGGTAACAGACTTTGCAGAAAAGATAAATTACGGCGATCCAAGTGCATTAAGCGCAAAAAAGGAGATTGAAACAATCCTGGAAGAAATTTCGGCAATAATAAGATGCTATAAAAAGTAGCACAAAAGACGCTTACGAGTAGCAGCCCACAATCTTATTTTACATTGCAAACAACAGCGAATTGACCAGTCTTTTAACAGCGCGAAGATAATATTTTCAAATCATCCCCCAGACTTTGCAGGTGAGCCTGAGCCCGGGCCGCGCCCCACAAAAATGGCAAAATTATATAAAACAAAAAGCGAGCTTTTTAAGCTCGCTTCGCTCTTCAAGTAGGACTTGAACCTACGACCCCCTGATTAACAGTCAGGTGCTCTAACCAACTGAGCTATTGAAGAATGTGTCCCTCATTGTTTGACGATGCAAAAGTAGTATATATATTTTAACCGTGCAAGTATTTCGCACTTTTTTTGCGAAAAAAATTAAAAAAAGTCGTTTTTTACCCTTTTTTCACACAAAAAACGAGAAAAGTAGCGTGTAAGACCGAGGAAAAGCCACAAAATATGTATCTTCGCAAGAACAAAATACCCATATAAATATTTAAAGGTATAAACCCAAAATATGAAAATAAGAAAATCTTTAATCATTCTTCCCCTTGCAACCATAGCAATATTGTCATTACTGGCATTCAGTAACGACAACCGCAAATACCAATTGTCGAAACAAATAAGCATCTTCAATGCAATACTTAAAGAGCTCGACCTCTTTTATGTCGACACCATACAACCCAAGAAGATGGTAGACAAAGGCATCGACGCAATGTTGAAAAACCTCGACCCCTACACTGAATACTACTCCGAGGATGATGCCGACGATTTAAAACTGCTCACCACCGGAAAATATGCCGGAATAGGCTCTGTTATACGTTTCCACAAGGGAAAGAACACAACCGTTATAGCCTCGCCCTATGAGGGAATGCCTGCGGCAAAAGCCGGTCTTAAGATAGGCGACCTCATACAAACCATTGACGGCACCGACATTCACGGAATGGGGATAGACAGTGTGAGCAATATGCTGCGAGGCACGGCCGGCACCACTCTCACACTGGAGATTGAACGCCCCGGCGAGAAAAAGCCCAAGACAATAAAACTCACACGCGAAAGCATATCGATGCCCGCAATAAGCTACTACGGCATACAGAACGGCAACATAGGCTACATACAGCTCGAGAGTTTTACCGAGAACTGCGCCCGCAATATGCGCCACGCACTCATAGAACTAAAGAACAAAGGAGCCGAGGCCTTTATAATCGACCTTCGTGGCAACGGTGGTGGCTTGCTCAACGAAGCTGTTGACATAGTAAACCTCTTTGTACCAAAAGGGCTCACCATCGTAACCACAAAAGGCAAGATAAAACAAGCCAACACCACATACAAGACAACAAAAGAGCCGTTCGACACAGAATCGCCCCTTGCCATACTCGTTGACGGGCACAGCGCCTCGGCATCGGAAATTGTAGCCGGTTCATTGCAAGACCTCGACCGCGCCGTAATCATCGGCTCGCGCACCTACGGCAAAGGACTCGTACAGACCACCCGCCAGCTTCCCGGTGGTGGCTTCCTCAAAGTAACCACAAGCAAATATTACATACCCAGCGGACGCTGCATACAAGCACTTGATTACTCACACTTAATGGAAGACGGAAGAAGCACGCGCATCGCCGACAGCCTCACCACCACCTTCCACACAGCAGCCGGACGCGAAGTACGCGACGGCGGCGGCATACGCCCCGATATTGAGCCCAAGGAACAGGAGCTATCCACAATGCTGTTCTACCTTGTACAAGACCTTGCAGTGTTCGACTACGCAACCGGGTACAAACTGAAACACGACACCATAGCCTCCCCCACCGAGTTTGAAATAAACGACGAGGAATACAATGACTTCAAGAAGTTCCTTAAATCGGCCAATTTCAGCTACGATATACAAAGCCTGAAGGCTGTTGAGAAACTAAAAGAGCTTATAGAATTCGAGGGATACACAGAAATAACAAAAGAGGAGATAAGCTCACTCGAAAAGAAACTGCAGAACGACATCGACCACTCCCTCGAGCATTTCAAGGAAGACATTAAAGAGCTCATAGCAAGCGAAATAATCGTTCGCTACTACGGCAATAAAGGCAGTATAGAATACAGCCTGCGCCAGGACAGCGACATAAAAGAGGCATACAAGATACTTGCCGACAGCGACGAGTATAAAAAAATACTCACACCAAGCAAAAAGTAACAGAACAGCAAGAGTGTTTCTTGCAATAAAAGAATACTAAAATACGTTTGCTACTCAATCGCAACCGTATTTTTTATCCCCCACACATATTCACACAGTTTTTTAACACAATTTAACAACGGGGGGGTAATTACTAAACCTTTTAATTTATCTTTGTAGAATATATGCAAATACAAAATAAACACACACTATGAAAAAGATTTGCTTTTTTCTTGTTGCCCTGCTATTCACATTGAGCGCTGGTGCACAGACGAACAATTGCGATGTCAATGGCGACGGAGAGATAAACGTCGTTGATGTTACAGCTGTGGTCAAAGTAATACTGAACGGAGGAAACTCGCAGATTTACGATTGCGATATCAATGGCGACAATGATGTTAATGTTGTCGATGTTACAGCTGTAGTGAAGGCAATATTAAACGGTGGCAACAACTCTGTTACCCCCACCACCGGCAAAGCCATCGACCTTGGTCTCTCGGTTAAATGGGCAAGTTGCAACGTTGGTGCAACAAAGCCCGAAGAGTATGGCGGTTACTACGCTTGGGGCGAAACCGAGGAAAAAAGCGATTACTCTTGGAGTACCTACAAATATTGCAACGGCACCTCCACCTCAATGACCAAATACTGCACTTATAGCGATCACGGCACAGTAGACAATAAAACCACCCTCGAAGCCGAAGACGATGTTGCCCACGTTAAATGGGGTGGCTCTTGGCGTATGCCCACCTTTGTTGAAATGGAAGAATTACGCACTAACTGCACTTGGAACGAAACTACCATCAATGGCGTAAACGGTTATCGCGTAACCGGCCCCAACGGCAACAGCATCTTCCTGCCCAAAGCGGGAAGTTACACGGTTTCGGGATTGAGCAGCCTGGGAACAATCGGCTCCTATTGGGCGAGTTCATTATTCACTTACTACAATAGCAACAACGCCGAAGGTCTGAGCTTCAACAGCAACGACGGCTGGTGGTTATGTGAATACCGTAATTCAGGTCTATCGGTCCGCCCTGTGTGTGAGTAATGTAAGTGAATAAATAGCATCACCCCGCTCTCCGCTTTTCGGTGAGCGGGGTGTGGTTTATGCCGGGGGAGCGGCGGCAGGTTTTAACTCCGCCACTTGCACGTGAGTGCGAGGGACGGCGCGAAGTCACAGCGCCGTTTGCGACGACGGAATATTTATATTCCCAAAGGAGTAGATTTTGTTTAGTGCAGTGACGGAAGGGACGCACTATCAGTGCGCTCTGTTCTTCTGTCAAAGTGGTAATTCGGGTAGACACATCGGTCTACCCCTACGGGTTGCTGTTTCTTTGTAGGGGCGAACCGATGTGTTCGCCCGAAAAAATAATAGCAAGAATACACCCCAATATTTCAGGCAGACACACCGGTCTACCCCTACTGCATATACTATATAAAAATAATTCTTACCGCAAAACTACTTGATATCGGCACTCACCGCACCACCCTCTTTAAGACGCAAGAGAATTTTACCACGGTCGGGAATTTGAATAATGGAAACACCATCGGTAGCGGCATTAACCACAAGCAAGGCATTCTCCTCGGCAAAGCGGTTCACACGAATGAGCGTGTCGGCATCAACAGGCGCACCGGTATACAACAAACTGTCGTTCATATAAACACTATAAGCCTTGCCCGCAAACGACGGCGCAAAAGAAATCTCGTAACTGAAACGTTTGTCTCCCGGCTTGCTCCAATATTTATACAACGAAAAATAGGAGAAAAGACCAATTGTGACAATTATCACGAAAAAGAAAAATACACTGCCGTATAGAAAATTCATATTGGCTCTGCGCCCTCTTGCTATGCTCATAAAGAAATTATTTTACGGGCACAAAGATAACATTTTAGCACAAAAGCACAAAACCCTTACTCACCGCCGTAAAGCTGTTGCACAGAAAAAGCCTCATCAAAGAGAAGAACATAAGCAATATAACGACTCTCACGTGTAACAGGCGAGAGATTGAGATAACCACTCTGCACCCTGCCGTCACGCACGCACAAAGGAGCCTC
The DNA here is from genome assembly GCA_045647885.1 of Bacteroidaceae bacterium. Classification (GTDB taxonomy): domain Bacteria; phylum Bacteroidota; class Bacteroidia; order Bacteroidales; family Bacteroidaceae; genus HGM04593. Next base: position 31,592 of record JAZRMX010000022.1, on the reverse strand, counting down.
ATCGCTGTATTTTTCGTGAAGAGCGAGCGCCTCGCCATCCTGCCTGAAATTCGACACAAAAAAGCGTCCAACACGGCCACAAGCCACATATTTATCATAGAACAGACGCGACACCGCACCCATATTCATTCTTAAATTAAGCTCCACGCAAGGATGCAGACGATACCCCTCGGCTGTGCGATAAACAAGCATATCAACACCCAAAAAGCCCGAATAACCTACGGGCGTAAGCACCCTCTCGAGCTCCACGCCCAACCTCTCTTTTACAGTGGCAAGCACATCGCGCCCCACAAAAGAGGCTATAAAGTTTTCAAGCTCACAGTCGGGAGCTAGAATATTCCCGGAGTAGGCACTGCCGTCGCACTTGAACAAAGAGTAACCGGCAAAAGAGACAACGCCACCCGACACGGAAAATTCCATTGCAAAATCCACCACTTTGTCGAGGAAGCGCTCGCACACAACACCACCCTGGCGCCTTATGACACCCCTGTAAAAATGCTCCACAGGTACCTCAACGCGACCTATTCCCCACGCAATACCCTTACCACTGCTCGACCACGGAGCCTTTATGACCGAGCGTGGCATACTCTCAATGAAAGCTGCCACATCGCTGGACAAAGTAAGATATTGCGGAATCTCGGGGGTATCAATACCGGCATTGTGCAAAGCCTTCAACAAAGCAATAGCAGTCTTTCTGTTTGAAAGAGCACGCACACCCTCCAAAAAACAATCATCAGGCAACAGATTACTGCCCACACCGGCATCGGAAAGACGACGCCTTATCTGCGCGCTCCACCCCCAAGGTGAGCAACCTTCAATAGCCGGCAACATACGTTGCTCAAAAGGCCGGGCAAGAGAAAAATCCACACCCACAGTATTGCAATATTCCCAATGAACAGCACCGGGCAAACAAACACAATCACCCTCCCCGGCATACCACAAGGGCAATGTCGCAAGGTCGTGAGCTATGGCACGCGCAGCCGGAGGCGGACAATAGTTGCTATTTCCGTCGGCAAGTGCAAGGTCGTTTTCCGGGTTAAAGATATAAAGCTTCACAAGGTTTCCGTTTTACAGTGCGAAGATACAAAAAGAGGCACAAACCACACAAACGTTTTAATGTTTTACACGCAAGAAAATTCATTGGGAACGCATTCCATAAAAAAACGCAAAAAACTTGTGCGTATAACAAAAAAATACTATTTTTGCAGAGTAAAGATGATTGTTGAGGGGCCTGCAAGCCCCTCTTTTTTATAAATACACAAGCCGGAATCATATTTCCCATCATAAAGAAAACTACTATATGATTGACAAACAGCAAGTAATCGATTTGACAAAAGAGTGGCTCGCAGACAAGGAGTACTTTTTGGTAGATGTAATCATCGGAAAGGATTACAAAATTACAGTAGAAATCGACCACGCCGAAGGTGTGTGGATTGAAGATTGTGTCGAACTTAGCCGCCACATCGGTGCCGGACTGGGAGAAGAGGGCGACGATTACGAACTCGAAGTGGGTTCAGCCGGCCTGGGACAGCCCTTCAAGGTGACACAGCAGTACATCAACCACATAGGTCTCGAGGTTGAGGTACTCACAAAAGATGGAAAAAAGCTCAAAGGCATACTTAAAAGTGCCGACGAGAAGGAGTTTGTGCTCACAATCTCCAAGAAAGAGAAAAAAGAGGGTTGCAAACGCCCCCAGCTTGTCGAGGAAGACCTATGTTTCACCTACGACAGCGTAAAGTACACGAAGTATATTATAAATTTCAAATAAAATGGCAAAGAAAGAAGAAACAATCAGCCTTCTTGATACATTTCAAGAATTCAAAGAGTCGAAGAACATCGACCGTACAACAATGATCAGCGTGCTCGAGGAGAGCTTCCGCAAAGTGTTGATAAATATGTTCGGTACCGACGAGAACTACTCGGTAATCGTAAACCCCGACCGTGGCGACTTCGAGATTCAGCGCCGCCGTATCGTGGTAGCCGATGCCGATGTAAAGGACTGCAACATGGAGATCTCTTTGAGCGAAGCACAGCAAATTGACGACTCGTTCGAGATTGGCGAGGATGTAAGTGAAATTGTAAACTTTGCCGAATTCGGCCGTCGTGCAATCCTCAACCTCCGTCAGACACTTGCTTCAAAGATTCTGGAGCTCGAGAAAGACAGCCTCTACAACAAGTACAGCGAAAAAGTTGGCCAGATTGTAAGCGGCGAGGTATACCAGATTTGGAAGAAAGAGCTTCTCCTCGTAGACGACGAGAACAACGAGCTCATTCTCCCCAAGACCGAGCAGATTCCCTCGGACTTCTACCGCAAAGGCGAGAACGTGCGCGCGGTTGTTGCACGCGTTGACAACCAGAACAACAACCCCAAAATCATTTTGAGCCGCACATCACCAATGTTCTTGCAGCGTCTCTTCGAACTTGAGGTACCCGAAATAAACGACGGCCTCATCACCATCAAGAAGATTGCCCGTATCCCCGGCAAACGCGCAAAGATTGCTGTGGAGACATACGACGAGCGCATCGACCCCGTAGGTGCTTGCGTAGGTGTTAAAGGTTCACGTATCCACGGAATTGTACGCGAGTTGCGTAACGAGAATATCGACGTAATCCCCTACACATCGAACACCGAGCTCTTCATCAAACGTGCATTGAGCCCCGCAAAGATATTGAACATCACACTCGACGAGGAGAAGCGCATTGCCGATGTAAACCTCAAACAGGAGGAAGTTTCACTCGCTATCGGTAAGGACGGTCTCAACATCAAGCTTGCAAGTATGCTCACAGAATATACAATTAACGTATATCGCGAGATTGAAAGCCAGGAGGAGGACGATATCTACATCGAGGAGTTTGCCGACGAGATTGACGAGTGGGTAATCGCAGCCATCAAGAAAATTGGCCTCGACACCGCTAAAGCGGTTCTGAACACACCCCGCGAGGTACTTATCGAGAAAGCCGACCTCGAGGAGGACACTGTAGACCACCTTATTTCGGTACTTCAGGCCGAATTTGAGGAAGACGAAGAATAAACAGTTTCAGTAACCAAACAAAGAACAACGAATGAAAATAAGACTAAATAAAGTACAAGGAGAGCTTAATTTGGGACTATCCACAATTGTGGAATTCCTCCAGAAGAAGGGCTTCGAGATAAAGGAAGACCCCAACGCCGTTGTACCCGAAGAGGGTTACAAACTGCTTATCGAGGAATTTAGTGCCGACAAGAAAGCTCGCATACAATCGGACAACTTCACAAAAGAGCGTCAGAACAAGGAGAAGCCCAAAAGCGCACCTGCTGAAGCTGAGAAGGAAGTTGCAGCACCGGTTGTTGAGGCAGCAAAGCCCGAGCCCAAGGCTGTGGAGAAAGAGACACCCAAAGCCGAGACTAAAGAAGATAGCAAACCTGTAATTGAAAACAAAATAAAGGTTACAGGCAAAATAGACCTTGATGCCTTCAACCGCAAACCGGCAAAAAAAGAGGTAACAAAACCCGCAGAGACAAAGAAAGAGGAGCCCAAGAAAGAACCCAAGCAAGAGCCCGCACAGGTAATTGCCGAGGAGAAGCCCCAGCCTGCCCCTGCTCCCCAACAGCCCAAAGCCGAGGTGAAAGAGGAACCCGCAGCAGAGCCCCAGGCCACTCTCACACAGGTAGACGAGGTTGCAACCAAGCTCAACATCATTGGTAAGATAGACCTTTCGGCCATTAACCAGTCTACACGTCCAAAGAAAAAGAGCAAGGAAGAAAAGAGAAAAGAACGCGAGGAGAAGGACAAGCAGCGCGAGGAGCAGCGCAAACAACAGCGCGATGCCCAGCGTCAGCAGAACAACGCAGGCGCAGCCGGCAACGACGGTAACAAGAAAAAGCGCCAGCGCATAAACAACCAGCGCGTTAACATAAACGAGGTTAGCGACAACAACCAACAGGGTGGAAACCAGGATTGGAGCGCCAACCGCAACAAGAGCAATGGCAACAACAACCCCTCACAGGGCAGCCGTCGCGACCGTGACCGTCAGCACCAGCGTTTCGACAAGAACGATGTAAGCGAGGAGGACGTATCAAAGCAGGTACGCGAGACACTCGACCGTCTTACACAGCGTGGCAAGAACAACAAGTCGGCAAAATACCGTAAGGACAAACGCGACCAGGCAGCCGAGCGCCAGCAACAGGCATTCGATGCCGAAATGGCCGACAGCAAAGTGCTCAAGCTCACCGAGTTTGTAACAGCCAACGAGCTTGCAAGCATGATGAATATCTCGGTAACACAGGTTATTGCAACCTGTATGAGCATTGGTATGATGGTATCAATCAACCAGCGTCTCGACGCAGAGACCATCAACCTCGTAGCCGAAGAGTTCGGATACACCACCGAGTATGTAAGTGCCGAGGTTGCCAACGCCATTGAGGTTGAGGCCGACGCCGAGGAAGACCTCCAGGAGCGCGCCCCCATCATCACCGTGATGGGACACGTAGACCACGGTAAGACATCGTTGCTCGACTACATACGTAAAGCCAACGTAATCGCAGGCGAAGCCGGAGGTATCACACAGCACATTGGTGCTTACAACGTGAAGATGGAGAGCGGCAAGCACATCACATTCCTCGACACTCCCGGTCACGAGGCCTTTACAGCGATGCGTGCCCGTGGTGCCAAGGTAACCGATATTGTAATCATCATCATCGCAGCCGACGACAACGTGATGCCCCAGACAAAAGAGGCCATCAACCACGCTATGGCTGCCGGCGTACCCATCGTATTTGCCATTAACAAGTGCGACAAACCCGCTGCCGACCCCAACCGCATCAAAGAGGAACTTGCACAGCTCAATATGCTTGTCGAGGACTGGGGTGGTAAATACCAGTCACAGGAGATTTCGGCAAAGGTTGGTATGGGTGTTGAGGAACTTATGGAGAAAGTGCTTCTCGAGGCCGAAATGCTCGATCTCAAGGCGAACCCCAACCGCAAAGCAACAGGTTCCATCATTGAGTCTACCCTCGACAAGGGCCGTGGCTACGTTGCCACAGTGCTTGTACAGAACGGTACACTCAAAGTGGGCGACATAGTTGTAGCAGGTACACAGTGGGGTAAAGTAAAAGCCATCTTCAACGAGCGCAACCAGCGCATTAAGAGCGTTGCACCTGCCGAGCCCGCACTTATCCTCGGTCTCAACGGTGCACCCACCGCCGGCGACACCTTCAACGTTGTTGAGAGCGAGCGTGAGGCACGCGAAATCACCGGCAAGCGCGAGCAGTTGCAGCGTGAGCAGGGACTCCGCACACAGAAGATGCTTACCCTTGACGAGGTTGGCCGCCGCATAGCACTTGGTAACTTCCAGACACTCAACATTATTGTTAAGGGTGACGTGGACGGTTCTATTGAGGCTTTGAGCGACTCACTCATAAAACTATCAACCGAGACAATACAGATAAACGTAATACACAAGGCTGTGGGACAAATCTCGGAAAGCGACGTAAGCCTTGCAGCTGCATCAGATGCCATCATCGTGGGCTTCCAGGTACGTCCTTCTGTAACCGCCCGCAAGGTGGCAGAGAACGAGGGTGTGGATATACGTATCTACTCTATCATCTACGATGCTATCGAGGAGGTGAAAGCCGCTATGGAGGGTATGCTTGCCCCCATTGTGAAAGAGGAGATTACCGCAACCATCGAGGTACGCGAGACATTCCACATCAGCAAGGTTGGTACAGTAGCCGGCTGTATGGTACGCGAAGGAAAGGTGAAACGCACCGACCGCGCACGCCTCATACGCGACGGTATTGTTATACACACCGGCAACCTTGCAGCCCTCAAACGTTTCAAGGACGATGTCAAGGAGGTGGGTACCAACTTCGAGTGCGGTATCAGCCTTCAGAACCAGGACGACATCAAGGTTGGTGACATCATCGAGACATTTGTTGAGGTGGAGGTTAAACAGAAGCTTTAATAATCCGGAATGAACACACTCGATATTGCCCTTGCAGCAGTTATACTCATAGGATTCATCTACGGGTACTGCAAGGGAATAATCAAACAACTATCGTTTGGAGCAGGTATAGCATTAGGCCTGCTCCAAGCAGTGTTGTTCTACCCCACTGTAACCGTGTGGATAAAGGATTACACGCAGTGGGCCGACTGGGTTGCAATTCCCGCAGCATTTGTTGCCATACTCATCAGTGTAGTCATAATATTCAAGGTTGCGGGAGTAATTCTTGCAGGAATACTCAAGTTATGCAACCTTGCCTTTATCGACCGCATACTGGGCGCACTCTTCTCGGCTATTGTAGCAATGTTCATTTTTGTGGGTGCTGTTACACTTTCCGAAAACATTATGCCCGATAACGAGTACACCGGGAAAACCTCACAAAAGAATTCCTTGTTATATAAACATACAAAAATATTGACCTCTTTAATCATCGACGAGGCTGAAAAGAAGATTTAGAAACAGATGAAAAAGAAGAACAATATATTCAAGAAAATAGCCAATAAAGCTTATGAATTCGGTTTTATTACAAACATCAAGACCGATATCATAGAAAGCGGACTCAACGAAGACATCATCAGGCTCATCTCTAAAAAGAAGAACGAGCCCGAATGGCTTTTGGAGTTCCGCCTCAAAGCCTATGCATACTGGCTCACACAGAAGATGCCCACTTGGCCACACTTGAACATACCCCCCATAGACTACCAGGCAATCTCGTACTACGCCGACCCTCTTAAAAAGAAGGAGAACAAGAACGCAGAGATAGACCCAGAGTTGATGAAGACCTTTGAAAAACTGGGTATTCCCCTTGAGGAGCGCCTGGCACTCAGCGGCACAGCCGTGGATGCCGTTATGGACTCTGTGTCGGTAAAAACCACCTTCAAAGAGGAGCTCAAAGAAAAAGGAATCATCTTCTGCTCAATGAGCGAGGCGGTGCAGGAGTACCCCGACCTTGTGCGCAAATACCTTGGCACAGTAGTAAACTACCGCGACAACTTCTTCGCAGCACTGAACAGCGCAGTCTTCAGCGACGGCTCTTTCGTGTACATTCCCAAAGGAGTACGTTGCCCTATGGAGCTATCGACCTACTTTAGAATAAACGCCGCAAACACAGGACAGTTTGAGCGCACACTCATTGTGGCCGACGACGACAGCTATGTATCGTACCTCGAGGGCTGTACAGCACCTATGCGCGACGAGAACCAGCTGCACGCGGCAATTGTAGAGATTGTAGTTTGCGACAATGCCGAAGTAAAATACAGCACCGTGCAGAACTGGTACCCCGGCGACGCCGAAGGAAAAGGTGGTGTATACAACTTTGTTACCAAACGTGGAGACTGCCGCGGTTGCAACAGCAAGCTATCGTGGACACAGGTAGAAACCGGTTCGGCAATAACCTGGAAATACCCAAGCTGCATACTTCGTGGCGATAACTCGCAGGGAGAATTCTACTCGGTAGCCCTCACCAACAACTACCAGCAGGCCGACACAGGTACAAAAATGATACACCTCGGCAAAAACTGCAGCAGCACCATAATAAGCAAAGGAATCTCGGCCGGACACAGCCAGAACTCTTATCGCGGACTTGTTCGCGTGAGCAAGAACGCCGATGGAGCACGCAACTACAGCCAGTGCGACTCGTTGCTCTTAGGCGACAAGTGCGGAGCACACACCTTCCCTTATATGGACATTCACAACAACGGCGCAATAATAGAGCACGAAGCAACAACCTCAAAAATATCGGAGGAACAGCTCTTCTATTGTAACCAACGAGGAATACCCACCGAAGAAGCTATCGGCCTCATAGTAAATGGCTACGCAAAGGAAGTATTAAACAAACTGCCTATGGAATTTGCCATAGAAGCACAAAAACTTTTGAGCGTATCGCTCGAAGGAGCCGTAGGATAAAAGATATAGCATAAAATGGAAAATCTACTCGAAATAAAGAACCTGCACGCCACCATAAACGGCAAAGAGATACTCAAAGGAATAAACCTCACCGTGAAAGCAGGTGAAGTACACGCAATAATGGGCCCTAACGGTTCGGGCAAGAGCACATTGAGTAACGTACTCGTGGGACACCCCGCCTACACCGTAACCGAAGGCGAAATAATATACAAAGGCAAAAACCTTCTCGAGCTCTCGCCCGAGAACCGCAGCCACGAAGGAATATTCCTCTCGTTCCAGTACCCTGTGGAAATATCAGGCGTAAGCATCACCAACTTTATGCGCGCAGCAATAAACGCACAACGCCAATACAAAGGATTGGAGCCTATGAACGCCACAGAGTTCCTCAAGCTTATGCGTGAGAAACGTGCGCTGGTGAATCTCGACAGCAAGCTGGCAAACCGTTCGGTAAACGAAGGCTTCAGCGGTGGCGAGAAAAAACGTAACGAAATATTCCAGATGGCAATGTTAGAGCCCACACTCAGCATACTCGACGAAACCGATTCAGGTCTCGACATCGACGCGCTACGCATTGTGGCCGAGGGAGTGAACAAACTCAAACGCGAAGACACATCAACCCTCGTGATTACCCACTACCAACGCCTTCTCGACTACATCAAGCCCGATATAGTACACGTACTCTACAACGGCAGAATAGTAAAAACCTCTGGCCCGGAACTCGCTCTCGAACTCGAGGAACGCGGATACGACTGGATTAAAAACGAAAACCAATAACCCAATGAGCAACGAACAGGAATACATAGCACTGTACGAAGCACACAAAGAGCTTATAGAGAAGCCCTCTGCAGCGTTGCTCAACGAGGCACGCCACGAGGCATTCGCAAAGTTCAAGGCAACAGGCTTTCCCACAACCAAAGAGGAGGATTGGCTACACACCGACGTTGCGGCACAATTTGCCACAGACTACGGTATGAACCTTGGGCGCGTAGCATCACAGGCAACGATGCACGACATCTTCACCTGCGATGTACCCAACCTTAAGACCCACAGAGCATTCATTGTCAATGACTCGTATCAGGCCGACGCGAAAGAGAACAAACTGCCTCAGGGTGTATTACTTGGCAGCCTTAACAGCATAGCCGAGAGCCACAAAGAGCTTATCGCCCCCTACTACAACAAGTTGGCAGCCGGCAGCGATTGTATAGCACAATTCAACACCGCATTTGTACAGGACGGTATTGTACTTTACATACCCCGTAACACAGAGATAGAGGAAACAATACAGATTGTAAGCCTCATACAGGCAAACGTGGATATGATGTCGAACCGCCGCCTGCTCATCATACTCGAGCGTGGCGCAAAAGCAAGCCTGCTTATCTGCGACCACTCCTCAACCGACAAAAAGACACTCTCCACACAGGTAAGCGAGGTTTTTGTGGGAGAAGGAGCATCGCTCGACATATATGAGCTCGAGGAGACCAACAACAGCAACAGCCGCATAGGCCACTTGCTGGTGCACCAGGAGGCCGACAGCCGTTTCAACCACTGCAACATAACCCTCACGAACGGTTTCACACGCAACCGTATAAACGTATCGCTCGAGGGACGCGGTGCCGAAACAAACATCACCGGACTCGCCATTGGCGACCGCAAGCAGCACATCGACAACCGCACACTCGTGGAGCACAAAGTGAGCAACTGCAACAGCAACGAACTATACAAATACATCCTCGACGAGGAATCAACAGGCGTTTTTGCAGGTAAAATGCTTATACACCCCAATGCACAGCAGACAATGTCGGAGCAGACAAACCGCAACCTCTGCCTCACAAGCTGCGCCCGTATGTATGCACAGCCACAGCTCGAGATTTACGCCGACGACGTAAAGTGCAGCCACGGCTCCACCGTGGGCCAGCTCGACGAGAATGCACTCTTCTATATGCAGCAGCGCGGCATACCCGCCGACGAAGCACGCCACCTGCTAATGTACGCATTTGCAGGCGAAGTTATAGAAAACATAAAGATAGAGGCCCTACGCGACCGCCTGCACCTCTTAGTGGAAAAACGTTTCCGCGGAGAGCTGAACCGTTGCAAAGGTTGTTCACTCTGTAAATAAGAAGAAAAAAGATGCTCGACACGCAAGAAATAAGAAAAGAATTTCCCATACTCTCGCAAAAAGTGTATGGGAAACCTCTTGTATACCTCGACAACGCGGCAACCACACAAAAGCCACAATGCGTAATAGAGGCAATAAGCAACGCCTACTGCACCATAAACTCAAACGTGCACCGTGGCGTACACCACCTCTCGCAGGTTGCCACCGAGGAATTTGAGAAAGCCCGTCGCACGGTGCAGAAGTTCATAGGTGCAGCACACAGCCACGAAATAATATTCACACGTGGCACCACCGAGAGCATAAACCTCGTGGCAACATCCTTCGGCAACACCTTCCTTAAAGAGGGTGACGAAGTAATCATCTCCACAATGGAACACCACAGTAACATAGTGCCCTGGCAGATGTTGCGCGACCGCATAGGTATAACCCTGCGCATAGTACCATTGAAAGAGGATTCAACGCTCGACCTAGAAGCATACAAGAGACTCATCACCGAGCGCACACGCCTTGTAAGCATCACCCACGTATCAAACGTACTGGGCGTTACCAACCCCGTAAAGGAAATAATAGAGATAGCCCACAGCCACAATGTTCCCGTGCTCATAGACGGCGCGCAGAGCAGTCCCCACATAAAAGTGGATGTACAAAGCCTCGATGCCGATTTCTTCGTGATGAGCGGACACAAAGTATATGCCCCCACAGGCATAGGCGTGCTCTACGGCAAGGAAAAATACCTTAACGCTATGCAGCCCTACCACGGAGGTGGCGAAATGATACAAACCGTACGCTTCGAAAAAACCACCTACAACGAACTGCCATACAAATTTGAGGCCGGCACCCCCGACTATGTAGGCGCCATAGCTCTCGGCACAGCCCTTGAGTGGGTTATGCAGATGGGAATAGAAAATATTGCAGCTCACGAACACGCCCTCACTCAATATGCACTCGAGAGATTGCAAGAAATAGAGGGTATACGCATCTTCGGCAAGCCCGATGGAGCAGCAATCTCCTTCCTCGTGGGCGATATACACCCTGCCGACCTCGGCACCATACTCGACCACCTGGGAATTGCAATACGCACAGGACACCACTGCGCGCAACCCCTTATCGACCACCTCGGTATTCCCGGCACCGTGCGTGCATCCTTTGCCGTATACAACACACGCGAAGAAGTTGATACACTCATAGATGGCATTAAACGCGCCGTCAAAATGTTTGCATAATGCTTAAACTATTTCAAACAGAAGGAGTTATAGAAGCAGGCTGCGACGAAGCAGGGCGCGGTTGCCTTGCCGGCGACGTATATGCAGCAGCCGTCATTCTGCCACCCGATTTTGAAAACACACTGCTCAACGATTCGAAACAACTCACCGAGTCGCAACGCTACCAACTGCGCGAGGTTATTGAAAAAGAGGCTGTAGCGTGGGCTGTAGGCGTGGTTACCGCTGCCGAGATTGACAAAATAAACATACTGCGAGCATCTATACTCGCTATGCACCGTGCCGTAGACGGTCTAAAAGTACGCCCCCAACACCTCCTTATCGACGGCAACAAGTTCAGCCCCTACCCCGGCATCACACACAACACCGTGGTGAAAGGCGACGCAACATATATGAGCATTGCAGCGGCCTCCATACTGGCAAAAACCTACCGCGACGATTATATGCTTGCTCTCGCCAGCGAATACCCTATGTACGACTGGAAAAGCAACAAGGGCTACCCCACCGCCAAGCACCGCGCAGCCATACGCGAGTTCGGCGTTTCACCCCACCACCGTATGTCGTTCAACCTCCTGGGCGAGGAGCCCAAACAACTGGAACTTGCTTTTGAGTAAAATATCTTTTTAAGACAAAAGAACAAAAGCATTCGCTGTAAACAAGCATCCTAATAGAGAATACAAAATAAAATAGAGGCAAGACTTCTCCTTGCAACAAGCAACAAAAAAGCAGGGCAACCAATTGGTTGCCCTGCTTGCGTTATTGTGTGTAATGTAAAATTACTCAGCACGCAATGTGAAACGCTGGAAACCTGTTGCTGTAAGCTCCTTGTCGAAGCCTTTCAAGAAATCGGCAACAGAAATCTTCTCGTTCTGGCAATAGCCCTGCTGCAAGAGGCAAACCTCTTTGTAGAACTTCTGGATACGACCGTCAGCGATGCGAGCGATCATATTCTCGGGCTTGCCCTCCTCACGAGCTTTATCCTCGGCAACAGCACGCTCTTTAGCGATAACTGTGGGGTCGAGATCCTCGCTTGTAAGAGCAAGGGGAGCAGAAGCAGCAATCTGCATTGCAATCTCGTGACCTGCCTCCTCGTTAGCCTGTGTAAGAGCTACCATTGTACAGAGCATATTCTTCTTCTGGTGGTTGTAAGTGAAGATGTTCTCAGCCTCGAGAGTCTTGTAACCATCGAGCTCCATCTTCTCACCTGTGATACCTGAACGAGCAACGATAGCGTCCTGTACAGTAGCATCACCAAGGGGAAGAGCCTTAACCTCCTCGATAGTCTTGCACTTAGCAGCGATTGCAGCGTCCAAGATATCCTGTGTCAACTTGATAAAGTCAGCACCCTGAGCAACGAAGTCAGTCTCACACTTCAAAGCGATGATAGCACCGAAGCCATTCTCAGCCTTAACGAGTACACAACCCTCAGAAGCCTCACGGTCGCTACGTTTAGCAGCTACCAACTGACCCTTCTTACGGATAATCTCGATAGCCTTGTCGAAATCGCCCTCAGCCTCAGTCAAAGCGTTTTTACAATCCATCATACCAGCACCGGTCATTGTACGGAGCTTGGAAATATCAGCCATTGTTACAGCCATAGTAGTAATATTGTTTTAAAAATTAGTAATTAAGAGAAAAATTACTCAGCAGCCTCAGTTGCGTCCTCAGCCTTAGCACGAGCACGTGTTGTGCGACGACGTGCAGGTTTCTTCTCTGCGTTCTCCTCTGAACCCTCAGCAGCCTCTGTGTCTACCTTCTCAACTTTGCGCTCTTCCAAGCCCTCAGCGATAGCAGCGCAGCAAGCGTCGAGGATAACCTCTACTGATTTTGTTGCGTCGTCGTTTGCGGGGATTACGAAGTCGATGTTGTTGGGGTTAGAGTTTGTATCTACAATTGCAAATACGGGGATACCCAAACGGTTTGCCTCGTGAACAGCGATGTGCTCTTTCAAAACATCAACTACGAAGATAGCTGAAGGAAGACGTGTAAGGTCGGCGATAGAACCAAGGTTCTTGTCGAGCTTTGCACGCTGACGAGAGATCTGGAGGATCTCACGTTTTGAAAGGTTAGAGTATGTACCGTCCTGTGTAAGCTTGTCAATAGTAGCCATCTTCTTCACAGCCTTACGGATTGTGGGGAAGTTTGTAAGCATACCACCGGGCCAACGCTCGATAACGTAGGGCATACCGATTGACTGTGCCTTCTCAGCAACAATCTCTTTAAGCTGTTTCTTTGTAGAAACGAAAAGGATTTTCTTACCGCCTTTTGCAATCTGCTTCAAAGCCTCAGCAGCTGTCTCAGTCATAGCTGCTGTTTTATGCAAATCTATAATGTGGATACCATTGCGCTCCATAAAGATGTAGGGAGCCATAGCGGGATTCCATTTACGTTTCAAGTGACCGAAGTGTGCACCGGCCTCCAAAAGTGTGTCAAATGTAATTCTAGACATTTTCTTTGTTTTTTAAATTGTTTACCTTCTTTTTAGTTAATTTTTAACCAACCTCTCGGGTAGCCCACCAATCTGTATATATTATATAAGGTGAAGTCCCGAGCGGTTTAGATACTAAACGTATATTTCGAGACCGAATATTAACGTTTACTGAACTGGAATCTACGACGAGCCTTGGGCTGACCGGGTTTCTTACGCTCAACCTCACGAGCATCGCGAGTAAGGAATCCTTCGGCACGCAAAGCCTTCTTGTCGTCAGCGTTGATTTTTACAAGAGCACGAGCAATTGCAAGACGCAAAGCCTGTGACTGACCTGTGTAACCGCCACCGTCAAGGTTTACTTTGATGTCATATTTCTCCACTGCATCGATTGTCATCAGAGGCTGTTTAACAACGTACTGAAGAATGCTAGAGGGGAAATAATCCTGCAGATCCTTTTTGTTGATAGTAATTTTTCCGGTACCTTCAGTAACGAAAATACGGGCAACTGCGCTTTTACGTCTGCCTAATGCATTTACCATTTCCATCTGCTGTTATTATTTATAAGAGTTAATATCGATTGTTTTAGGAGCCTGAGCAGCGTGATTGTGCTCGGGGCCATCATAAATATAAAGGTTGTTCAGCAAGTGGTCACCAAGACGTGATTTGGGGAGCATACCTCTTACCACGTGTTTAACCAAACGCTCGTAACCTTTGTAACCTTTAGCCACGTCAGCGGGGCTGAAAGATTTCTGACCACCGGGATAACCCGAGAAACGGAGATAAATGCGGTCGGTCCATTTGTTACCTGTCATCTTAACCTTGCTTGCGTTGATGATGATTACATTGTCACCACAATCCACGTTGGGAGTGAAGCTAGGTTTGTACTTACCTCTCAAAAGTTTGGCAACCTTTGTGCCAAGACGACCAATTACCTGGTCTGTTGCATCTACAACAACCCACTCTTTCTGAGCAGTTGCTTTGTTGACTGAAATTGTTTTGTAGCTTAAAGTATCCACTTTAATTCTTTTTAAAATAGTTAATAATTCCATATTCCTCGACACTTCTCTGCTTGAACCTCACGGAATTAGGCTCCACAGAAACCCTCTTCGCGCCTGCCCGATCAATTGGCTAGATTGCATCTAAAACAGACTCAGAGACCTAAAGTATCGACTGCCCGATTCACGGGCTGATAATAATCGGCCTGCAAAATTACTTTTTTTCAACGAGATAGACAAGTAAATAAAACTTTTTTTGAAAAAAAATGCAATTTTGTTTGCAGTATAAACAAAAAGCATTACCTTTGCATCGCAATTGAGCAAAACAATTGCCCAGATGGCGGAATCGGTAGACGCGCTGGTCTCAAACACCAGTGGGGCAACCCATCCCGGTTCGATCCCGGGTCTGGGTACTGAAACGGAGAGAGTTGAAAACCCTCTCCGTTTTCTTTTTCAAAATTTTGTAACTCACAAAAAGACATAAAAAAAAGATTGCTAAAAGCAACCTTAACTTCGAGCGGAAAACGAGGCTCGAACTCGCGACCCCAACCTTGGCAAGGTTGTGCTCTACCAACTGAGCTATTTCCGCAATTTGCCTCGCAATATGCAAGATAATATTGAAAAACTTTCAGAGTGAAGAAGATGAGACTCGAACTCACACGACCCAACGGTCACTACCCCCTCAAAGTAGCGCGTCTACCAATTCCGCCACTTCTCCATTCTTAACAAATTCAGCGCAGCACCGGTGCCCAGAACAGGACTCGAACCTGCACGTCTCTCAACACTCGCACCTGAAACGAGCGCGTCTACCATTCCGCCACCTGGGCATCTATACACGCACGGGTACGCTTATCAAAAGAGCGGAAAACGAGGCTCGAACTCGCGACCCCAACCTTGGCAAGGTTGTGCTCTACCAACTGAGCTATTTCCGCAATTTGTTTCACAAAATACAAGATTTTCTGCTGCGCTCGGCATAAGAACAATTTCTTCTGCACTCACTGGCAACGAAAATTCCGCAATTTGTTTTTCAATATTTCAAAGATGTGAGCGGAAAACGAGGCTCGAACTCGCGACCCCAACCTTGGCAAGGTTGTGCTCTACCAACTGAGCTATTTCCGCATTTTGTTTCTCAAAATGCAAGATTTTCTGCTGCGCTCGGCATAAGAATAAATTCTTCTGCACTCACTGGCAACGAAAATTCCGCAATCTATTTCGCAGACATTTCTGCTTGCTTGTTTCAAGCGAGTGCAAAGGTATAAAAATTTTCTTACCCACAAAAGTTTTTCAAGACTTTTTTTCAAAAAAACTTCAAAAAAAGTCCCGGAAACATCTCAAAACACCCCTAAAAAGCTACAAAGCCCCTCAAAACTTGCTTTTATATACATTCAAAGCCGGGCAAAGGCCGGCTCTGAATAAACTATTTTTTCATCGGAAATCAGCACATACGGTCACGATAATCCTCGTACTTGAAGATTTTAAGCAATTGCAACCCGCCATCTTCGCGCAAAAAGGCGATTGAAGGATGCGAAATTCCATTGAACATATTTGTCTTTACCGTGGTATAGTGAATCATATCCTCAAAAACCACCTTATCGCCAATTTTCAAAGGCTGTGGGAAACGCCAGCTACCCATATAGTCACCGCTCAAGCAGCTATTTCCACCCAAACGATAAATATTTTCCTCAAAAGGAGCGCCCTTAACAGCATCGGCATCGAGCGACTCGGCGCCTGTAACTTTTGGTTGGTAGGGCATCTCCAAACAGTCGGGCATATGGCAAGTAAAGCTAACATCAAGTATCGCAGTGCGTATGCCACGGCTCTCCACAATATCCACTACCGACGAAACAAGCGAACCTGTCTGCCAAGCAAATGCCGAACCGGGCTCAAGGATTATCTGCAGATTAGGATAACGACTACGCAACCCCTTAAGCAAGCCAATAAGATGCTCAACATCATAATCCTTGCGTGTCATCAAGTGACCACCGCCAAGATTCAACCATTTTATTTTAGGCAACCAGGCACCAAATTTCTCCTCAATATGCTCAAGTGTGTGTTCAAGCGCATAAGAATCGGACTCGCAATGGCAGTGGCAATGGAATCCCTCGATACCCTCGGGTAATACAGCCGGCAACAAGTCGGCAGTAACACCAAAGCGGCTGCCCGGCGCACAAGGATTATAAAGCTCGGTTTCAATCTCGGAATATTCGGGATTAATTCTTATTCCGCACGAGATTTTATGCTCTGCACTCTTGGTGCGTTCATAGAAACGCTCATACTGCGTGAGAGAGTTAAAGGAAATATGACTGCTGCAACGCATCATTTCGGCAAATTCCCCATCGGTATAAGCAGGAGAGAATGCGTGCACACGGCTACCGAACTCCTCGAAGCCCAAACGAGCCTCATAAATGGAGCTCGCAGTCACAGAACCAATATACTCGCGGAAGACAGGAAAAGTCTTCCACAATGCAAAGGCTTTAAACGCCAAAATAATCTCAACGCCAGCCTCACTCGCCACGCGGGATATAAGCGCAAGATTTCGGCGTAGCAAAACCTCCTCCATCACATAGCAAGGCGACTGAACTTTTTCAATAATATTTTTATCCATTATCCTATAGTTTTCAATTTTGCAAACTTCAACAAAAGGGTTTTAACTCCCGCATTCTTGAATTTTATGGTAGCCTTGGCATTTTCGCCTGCACCTTCAGTGGTAAGCACCTCTCCCACGCCAAAACGGTCGTGCTGCACTATTGCGCCCACCGACAATGCCGCGTGTGAGCTTCTCGGTGCCGAGAAGTCGCGAGTAACGTCGGACATTCGGCGCAAATTGGGTTTCTCGTTGAATGCCGACACGTGAATAGTGCGCTGTTGCACCTGCTGACGCTCGGGTGCAGCAGTTGCCACACCACCACCAAAAGCACGTTCGCGAGTTGCGGTAAACGCCCCACCCCTCATATTTGAACCGGCAAACATTCCGCCGACACGCTGCTGGGGGCGCACAACACTATTACCCGAGAGGAAACGCTCGTCAATCTCTTTTATAAAACGGCTCTGGTCGTGATAATCGGTTGTTCCATAATGAAAGCGTGTTTTTGCATAAGAGAGAACGCAAATATCCTTCGCACGGGTTATTGCCACATAGAAAAGGCGGCGCTCCTCCTCCATTTCGCGTGGAGAAGTCTGCGCACACTGGTTAGGGAACAGTTCTTCCTCGAGCCCCACAACAAAAACAGTACCGAATTCAAGTCCTTTGGCCGAGTGAACGGTCATAAGTGTTATATGGTTACCATCGGTGTCATCACCACTCTCTTGGTCGGACAGCAAAGATACCTCGGCAAGAAAGTCGGGGAGACGGTCAAAGCTGTTACCCTCCTCGAGACGCATATCAACAAACTCCTTGATGGCGTTCATCAACTCCTCAACATTCTCCTGGCGCGCCTTTCCCTCGACACTTTGGTCGCGGAAGATATCGCCCCACACACCACTCTCGCGCACCACCACCGTAGCAAGTTCATAAGCATTCTTGTGTGGCACCTCCTCGGCAAAAGCCTCTATGAGCCCCACAAAGCCCTGCAACTTGGCAAGCGTACCCTTGTTCACCTCAAGCCCGTATGAGGAGGGTTCCTTCAACACCTCCCACATACTCACCCGACAGTCCACGGCGGCAGCCTTAACCTTTTGCAAGGTGGTGTCGCCGATACCTCGGGCAGGATAATTTATTATACGCTTCAGAGCCTCCTCGTCGTGTTTGTTGGATAAAAGGCGGAAATAAGCAACCACATCCTTTATCTCCTTGCGCTGATAGAAAGAGAGACCACCATAAATGCGATAAGGGAAAGAGCGTTTGCGGAAAGCCTCCTCAAATATACGCGACTGGGCATTTGTGCGGTAAAGCACTGCAATATCACTAAACTGCAGCCCTGCCCTGCGACGAAGTTCGGTTATTTTATTCGCAACAATCTCGCCCTCCTCAAAATCGGAGTATGCCGAACACACCTGCAAAGGCTCACCCTCGCCACGTTCCGAATATACATTTTTCTCTATCTGATGGGCATTCTTTCTTATAAGGCTGTTTGCCGCACCCACAATCATCTTTGTAGAGCGGTAATTCTGCTCAAGCTTGAATATTCTGGCATTGTCGTAACGCTGCGTAAAGCCGAGAATATTACCGATATTGGCTCCACGGAAGGCATAGATGCTCTGCGCATCGTCGCCCACCACGCACACCGCCTGACGTTCCTTTGTAAGCTGCCACACTATAGCTGCCTGCAACTGGTTGGTATCCTGATACTCGTCGACAAGCAGATAACGGAATTTATTCACATACTTCTCGCGCACCTCGGGGAACTCCTCAAAAAGGTGATAAGTATAGAGCAAAAGGTCGTCGAAATCCATTGCATTGGCCTGGCGGCAACGTTCGCAATAACGGCTATATATATAATGTGTATTAGGAATGCGCGCACGCTGGTCGTCGCCCACAAGCCCTGCATTGGCAGCATACTCGTTTGGGGATATAAGACGACTCTTTGCGCCCGATATACGTTCGCCAATTACAGCCGGCTTGTATACTTTTTCGTCGAGCTGCATCTCCTTCACAATGCTCTTTATCAAGGAACGTGAATCGGCCTGGTCATATATGGTAAAATTCGAGTCGAAACCCAGAAGATGCGCCTCTTTACGCAAAATTTTAGAAAAAACAGAGTGAAAAGTACCCATCCATATAGCCGAAGCATCGACCTTGCCTACACTTGCGGCAATGCGCTCTTTCATCTCCTTTGCAGCCTTGTTGGTAAAGGTAAGAGCAAGAATAGACCACGGCTCATAACCCATCTGCAACAGATAGGCTATTTTATAGGTAAGCACCCTTGTTTTGCCAGAGCCGGCTCCTGCAATAACCAACGAAGGGCCATCGCAATATGTCACCGCCTCCAACTGCGCCGCATTCAATTCATCCTCAAAATTTATTCCCATTACCTTATTATATAATTACCACAAATATTCTGCGAAGATATAGAAAAAAAGAGAGAAAGACGAACATTATACAACAAACCTTGTTTATTTGAATGAAAGATAAAATTATACCTATTATGAATACAACAGTAAAAAGCAGTATTACAGGTTTCCAGATGCCAACCCTTCTCTACCCCACCAGTGCCCTGGCACCGGTTATAAGCCAGGCAACCATAGAATACCACTACGGCAAGCACCTGCAGGGCTACATAAACAAGCTTAACGAACTTATTACAGACAACGAATACGAGGATATGACTCTGCGCGAGATTGTGGAGCAAGCCCCCGAAGGCCCGCTGCTCAACAACGCAGGACAAGTACTCAACCACTCGCTTTACTTTGAGCAATTCACCCCCACTGCACCCTCGAATAACCGCCCGGGCGGCATACTATACAATTCCATAAGATTTGACTTCGGAAATTTTGAAACCCTCAAGAAGAGAATGGAGGATGCTGCCGCAGCCCTCTTCGGCTCCGGCTGGGTGTGGCTTGCACAGGAGGAAACTGGCAAGCTCAACATACTCAACTGCCCCAATGGCGATAACCCTATACGCCACCATATGACACCACTCTACGGCATAGACGTATGGGAGCACGCCTACTACCTCGACTACCAGAACCGCCGTGCCGACCACGTCAAGCATCTATGGGAAATAGTGGATTGGGAGATGGTGGAGAGTCGCTTGGATGTATAATAAATAAAAATCAGGTTGATGCTGGTGCATCAACCTGATTTACTTTATAGCACAAGATTTATTTACTCCTGAACCTCTTTCACAAGGTAAATAATAACCGGCAAGTGGTCACTGTAGCCATTGAGCCACACACCACCGGCGTGTGTACGCTTGGGCGAACCCTTATACTTGCCATCGACCTGGAACATATAATTGCGTGAGAAAATCTCGGGCTTGTAATACTTGAGTGTGGTGCGATCTTTGCCCACAAGGTTAGCGGTAAACACCACCTGGTCGAAGAGATTCCAGCTACCTTTATACTTCAAAGTACCCACACCATCCTCGCGAAGTATCTTCCACCAAGGGTTGTAGAGATCCGAAGGCTCTTTCAAGTCCTTACGGTCGCGCATAGCACCCAGGCAGGTCTTCATACTCTTGTCGTCGGGGTCATCGTTCATATCACCCATAATAATAACCTTTGACTCGGGATTCTCCCTCATAAGAGAATCCTTGAGCTCACGCACCTGCACCCCGGCACGCTCACGAGCCGGAGATTTTGCATAGCGCGAGGGCCAGTGGTTTACAATAATGTGAACATGCTCACCACTCATAAGACCGCTTACCACAAGGAAACCACGGGTTTTATATTCGTCACTGCCATTTTCAAGCAAGTAAGGCGCAAGTTTGTATGCATAAGGCTGGTAAAGACCGGGGTTGTAGAGCAAAGCACAATCGACTCCACGCTTGTCGGGGCCCTCAACGTGAATAAACTTCCAGCCACGCTCGGCAAGAGCATCGGATTCTATAAGCGCCTGCATAACACGGCTGTTCTCAATTTCAGAAACACCCACAGCGGCCATACCCACGGGCAACATATCGGTAGCCATCTCCGAAAGCACCTCCGACATATTCTTCACCTTATTCACATATTTCATGGTACCCCACTTGTTTGTACCGTCGGGGAGGAACTCAAAATCGTTCTTACCCTCATCGTGAATAGTGTCGAAAAGGTTTTCCAGGTTATAGAAACCCACACCATACAATTCAAAACGTTTCTGTTGCGCCTGAGCCTGCAATGTAAAGAGCAAGCCACACAACAAAAGAACAGAAAAAAGTCTTCTCATATAACCAAAATTCTTTAAAAACAACCTTCCAAACGGAAGTTCGCGTAAAAGTAATACATTTTATTTATAAAAGCCACAAGAAAGACAAACTTTAAATCAGAAGTAACTTTAAACATATTTTTGCTTTATAAATAGAGTTATTTTTATAATCTTTGCGGAATATTAACACGAAATGACACTTTCTCCCTGTAACAGACAACAGGCAAACACGATAAAAGTTTAAACATTAACATATTAAAAAATGAAAAGAATCATTAAGTACACAGCACTCCTCCTCGTCTGTTTCGCTTGGAGTTTCAACGCCCTGGCACTCACCGACGAGAAAGACCCCGTACAAGTTGTTTTTCGATTTGTAAACGGAGACGATATGCTCTATGTACCTTTCGACAAGAATGCCGACAACCTCGACATCCTCTGCAACACGCTCAAAGAGAATGCCGCCGGTAAGGGTTCGGTATATGTCGACGGATACAGCAACAGCAAGCAGGTATCTATGATACGTTGCAACCGAGTAAAATCGGAGCTTATCATCCGCACGGGAATAAACGAAAACACCTTCACCACCACCAACAACGTGGGAGAATTCAACGGAATGAAAAACGTGGTTGTTGTAACCGTTGTTATTCCCGAAGAGAAGAAGGAAGAGATTGCAGCAGCCACCACCACAGAGCCTGCCACCGAGAACAAGCCCTCGGAAGCAACAACCTCTCCGCTCATAAAAATGCCTGTACAGGATGCAGGAAAAGCATTCACCCCCGTAGCGCAGAACACTGGTGCAACCACTCTCATCACCCCCGACTTCACCGGAATCAGCGGTATCGACAAGGACCAGTTTACCTTCAACGAGAATATGCTCGACGAAGACGAGGATGTGATACAGGGTACTTCGGCAATGACAACCTCGAGCGACGACTATTTCCTCTCCGAGATAGGCTACCGCTGGAGTTCAATGCGTTTCAAACACCGTGGCTACGATTCACAATATAATAATGTATACGCCAACGGCGCACTTCTCAACGACGCCGAGCGCGGAACATTCAGCTACGGAATGATTGGCGGTCTCAACGACGCTACCCGCAACCAGGAGAGCAGCACTTTCCTTGAGAACAGCGGCTATGGTTACAGCAGCGTGGGCGGTTCCAGCAACATCAATATGCGCGCCAGCCAGTACGCTCCAGGCCACAAGATGTCGTTCGTAGCCTGCAACCGCAACTACCTCGCACGCCTTATGTACACCTACTCTACCGGCCTTATGAACAACGGCTGGGCATTTACCGCATCGGCATCATACCGCTGGGCCAACGAGGGTGTAATCGAGGGAACCTTCTACAACTCACTTGGCTACTACTTCTGCGCACAGAAGATAATAAACGACAAGCACAGCATCTCTATAGCAACCTGGGGCTCACCCACCGAGCGCGGACAGCAGGGAGCAGCAACCGAGGAGGCATACTGGCTTGCCAACGACCACTACTACAACCCCAACTGGGGATACCAGAACGGCGAGAAACGTAACGCTCGCGTGGTTACTTCATACGAGCCAACAGCCCTCTTGACTTGGGATTTCAAGATTAACCGCGAGACAAAGCTCACCACATCGGCAGCAGCAAAATACAGTATCTACGGCACAACAGCCCTCGGCTGGAACGGTAACGCCGCCGACCCCCGCCCCAACTACTACAAGAACCTCCCCAGCTCGGCCTACGAAGTTT
Source organism: Bacteroidaceae bacterium (assembly GCA_045647885.1). Lineage (GTDB taxonomy): Bacteria > Bacteroidota > Bacteroidia > Bacteroidales > Bacteroidaceae > HGM04593. Next base: position 8,426 of record JAZRMX010000022.1, on the reverse strand, counting down.
GGGACCTCAACTATTACGACGATGCCGACAACGCCATAAACCAGAAAGACAACTACAACGCTTGGTGGCGTCTTTACAACAAATGGACAAGCAGCAAGGCCAACCGTCAGCTCGACTGGGATTATATGTACTTTGCCAACCGTCAGGCCAACGCCGTGGGCGGTGAGTGCCTCTACTATGTAGAAGAGCGCCACAACGACCAGTTGATGTTGAGCATAGGTTCTGTTCTGGAGCACGAATTCAACAAAAGACACCGCGGTAACATTGGTGTAAACCTCAACACAACAAAAGGTATGCACTACAAGAAGATGAACGACCTGCTCGGCGCACACAAATACACCGACATCGACAAATTCTCGGCAGGCGACCACGGCACAAACAGCTACATCATACAGAACGACCTCGACAACCCCAACCGTCTCATACGCGAGGGCGACAAGTTCGGTTACGACTATAACATCTATGTAAACAAAGCCAACCTCTTTGCACAATACCTGTACGACAACGACCACATACACTTCTATGCCGGTGCAAACATCGACGGTACAACAATTCAGCGCGAGGGTAATATGCGCAACGGCCGTGCAACCTGGTTCGACGAGAACGGAGTAATGCACGACATTTCAAAAGGAAAGAGCGACATAGCACGCTTCCTTGCCGGTGGTGCAAAAGCATCACTCTTGTGGAACATCAACGGTAACAACAAGATTATGATTGGTGGTGGTTACTCACACCGCGCACCCCTCGCCTACAACTCATTCATAGCACCCCGTATACGCGAAGACTTCGTTGAGGGACTCGAAACAGAGAAAGTATTGAACGGCGAAATCTCATACGCTGCAAAATACGGCCCCTTCTCAACCAAAATCAGCGGATTCTACACCCGCATACAGGATGCCGTTCAGCAGAGCGCCTTCTACAACGACTCCGAGGGCAAGTTCACATACCTCACAATGACAGGTGTTGAAAAGACCTACTTCGGCGGAGAGTTCTCACTGGTGTACAACGTAACATCGGCACTCTCATTCAATTTCCTTGCATCAATCACCGAGGCACAATACACAAAGAACGCCCACGGAACACTTATGACCGAGGACCAGCAGGCACTCGACAACAGCCAGTCTACCGTATATATGGACGGAGCAAGAATCGGAGGTTCACCCCTCACAGCCCTTAGCCTGGGTGTCGATTACAACACCAACGGCTGGTACTTGAGCGCAAACCTCAACTACTACGACCGTATCTATGTAAGTCCCTCACTCTATGCACGTCTCGAGAGCATTGTAACAAGTGAAGGTGGTATTGACATCAACGGTAACACCGTAACAAACCTCCCCTCACAATACCAGGGCAAAGGCGGCTTTATGCTCGACGCATCTATAGGTAAAAGCATAAACCTCAGAGGTGGCAAGAAGCTCAACATCAACCTCAGCCTCAGCAACATCCTCAACAACGAGAAGATGGTTACCGGCGGATATGAGCAGAACCGTGGCGACTTCAACGAGAACAACGAGCAGAAGATCTACAAATTCTCGAAGAACCCCTTCCTCTACTATGCAAACTCATTCAACGCATACCTTAACATAGGCCTACGTTTCTAAAAACAATGAAGGAGAAAAATATTATGAAAGCAATAAAATATCTTTTTATAAGCCTTGCGGCGTTCGCACTCGCATCGTGTATGAACGACCACGACGAACCCGACAGCGACTTCCCCGCATACGGTAACAACTACATAGGTGCGCCCAATATGTCGATAACCGAGTTCAAAACAAAGTACAAAAGCGCAATGTCGAACACAGCACCCACAGAAATTACCGACAACGTAATAATAAAAGGAGTTGTGGTGTGCAACGACGAGACCGGCAACATCTACAAACAGATTGTAATAAACGACAACAACGATGCAATGCTCATCTCTGTCGACGATGTAGGTATGTACGCCCATCTGCCCCGTGGCCAGATGGTGGCAATCGATTGCAAAGGCCTTTGCGTTGGCGCATACGGAAAGCTTCCCCAAATAGGTTTGCCCTACACCAATAAATATGGTGAAGAAGCCATAGGACGTATGAACAAAGACGCCTTTGAGCAGCACATAAAGCTCATAGGCACCCCCAACCCCTACTACAGCGAGCTCATACCCGAGGACCTCACTGCAGAATTCCTGTCTGACGACAGCAACAAAGACCTGCTCCCCCGCTATGTTCGCCTTAAAGGAGTTTCGTTCGAGGAGGCCGACGGCAAGAACAGATATGCTCCCGAAGAGGAGGTGCAGAACAGCGCAGTGGAAAGAACCGTAAAAATAGGTGGTAAAAACATTATCTTCCGCTTGAGCTCATACGCCGACTTTGCCAATGAGATACTCCCCAAAGGAACATTCGACATTGTGGGTGTGCTCACACGCTACAACAACTATTGGCAGTTTATGTTAAGCTCAACAGCCGACATAACCCCTGCTGAATAAACCATACACAGAAAATAAAACAATAAAAAAAATACGACAATGAAAACATTAAAGTATCTATTCATTGCAGCGTTGGCAGCATTCACATTCAACGCCTGCGAAGATGTACCTGCCCCCTACACAATCCCGACACTGAACGGTTCGAGCGAGGATGGCAGCGAAAGTACGGAAGGAGTTCTTATAAACGAAAGTTTCAAAAATGGCTTTGGAGTATTCACACCTATTCAGACCGAGGGAGAATATCCTTGGATAATTGACTACAGCACCGCAAAAGCAACTGCGTATGTAGACAATCAGAATTACCGCGCACAAAGTTGGCTTATAGCAAGCCCCATAGACCTTACTAATGAGACTGAAGCGTATATCTCTTTCAACTACATTATACGCTATGCCGAAACAGGCAAAGTCGCAGCTAATCACCAGTTGTTGATAAGCAACGATTATGTAGGTGACCCCACAAAAGCAAATTGGATAAATATGGATTATGGTGCTGTAGAAGGCACAGATTGGACAACCTTCTACAACGCAAATGTCGCTATTCCCAAGGAATTCATCGGTAAGAGCAACATTACCATTGCACTCAAATATACAGCAGCAGACAAAGCTGGTACCTGGGAAGTTAAAAACTTTAAAGTCACAAATAAAACAGTTGGTGAAGAAGACGGCGATGTAATGACCGTTGCACAGGCACTTGCAGCATACACAGGCACAGCAAAATCGGCAGTTGTAAAAGGTTATATCGTAGGTTACATCCCCGACAAGAGCATTAGCGAGGCTGTATTTGCAAGCTCGGCAACATCACAGACCAACATCATCATTGCCGACAGCCCCAACGAGACCGATATTAACAAGTGTCTTCCCATTCAGCTCCCCCCAGGCGAGATTCGTAACAAAGTAAACTTGCAGAGCAACCCCGGCAACTACAAGAAAGCAGTAACCCTCACCGGTTCACTCGAGGCATACTTCGGCAAAGCAGGTCTTAAGACCGTTACAAAAGCACTCTTCGAGGGTGAGGAAGACAATGACAAGGAAGAGCCCACAGGCAAAGTTTACATCAACGAGACATTTGCAAACGACCTCGGTAGCTTCACAGCCGCACAGATGGTAAACGAGTATGCTTGGAAACACGAGGTATACAACAATAAAGGATATGCCAAAGTATCGGGCTTCGCCAACAATGCAAGCCAGGATGCAGAGAGCTGGCTCATCTCACCCGCAATGGACTTCAGCAACGAAACAGCAGCAACAATCAGCTTTGAATATGTAATCAACAAGGGCGATGCAAACCTTGCAGCTGTAAACCACAAGCTTATGATTACATCGAGCTACAGTGGCGACTTCTACCAGACCAACTGGGAGGAAATACCTTTTGGTGCAACAAACGACGGTACCTGGACATTCCGCAAGAGCGGCGACATTGCCATCCCCGAAGAGTTTATGGGTAAAGAGGCTGTGGTTATCGCATTCAAATACACCTCAACCACATCGGCATCAAGCACCTGGGAGGTTATGAACGTTGTAGTAACCGGTGGCGAAGGCAGCGGTGACAACACCGGCGGTGACAACGGAGAGAACGACAACCCCACAGCCGAGCCCGGCACTATTGCTGCAGCAATTGCAGCAGGTCCCGGCAACGCAAGCGTTAGCGGAACCATTGTAGCCACATACGAGCGTGGTTTCCTTGTAAGCGATAACACCGGCAGCATTCTTGTATACCTCGGCGAGGACAAAGGATACGCAAAGGGCGATGTTGTAACAGTAAGCGGAGCTACAACCACATACGCAGGCCTTCTCCAGTTCGGCAACACCGCAACAGTTGAAGTAACCGGCACAACAAGCGTACCCGCCGTAACCGCAAAATCCATGAGCGCAAGCGACCTTACAGCATACCTCAGCAACCCCACAATACAGTATGTAACATACAAAGGAACACTTGAGATAAGCGGTTACTATTACAACATTATTATTGACGGCACAACAGCCGTGCAGGGCAGCTTGTCATACCCCAAAAGCGGCATTGTAGACGAGAGTCTTAACGGTAAAGAGGTTATCGTTACAGGCTACACCATAGGTGTAAGCAAAAGTATGTATGTAAACACAATGGCAACAAGCGTTGTAGCAGCCGAAGGCGGCAGCACCACTACCCCCGACGACGACATCGTTGAGGACGACAAAGACGAAGAGGAGGACAAAGACGAAGATGTTATCGTACCGGCAGGCTCTATAAGCGTAGCACAGGCAATTGCAGCATACGTAAATGGCCAAAAGATTGAAAAGACCGTTACAGGTTACATCATTGGTTACGCACAGACAGGAAATGGTTCATTCGTTGGAGTATTCAAAGCTGATGGTAAAGTTGCATCAAACATCATTATCGCCGACAACCCCAACGAAGAAGACTCTTCAAAATGCTTGCCCGTTGCACTCCCCAGCAACAGCGATATAAGAAAAGCACTCAATCTTATCGACAACCCTGAAAACTTGGGCAAGAGAGTGACCATTACCGGTTCACTCGAGAAATACTTCAGCGCTCCCGGTCTTAAAACACCCACAGCCTATTCATTCGAATAATAAAGAAGTATTCATATAGAAACAAAATGAACGGAACCTTGCGAGGTTCCGTTCATTTTTTATATAACACACAGCAATTACCCCAAACAGGAATTATTTTTGACACAAAAATTAGAATATATAACCCCGAAGAATTATCTTCGCAATATTATAAATGACAAAACCATAAAAACCTACAGGATATGAAACTATTAGAGGGAAAAACAGCACTCGTAACAGGTGCCACACGCGGTATAGGCCGTGCAATAGCGGTAAAATTCGCAGAGGCAGGAGCTAACATAGCCTTTACCTACCGACAGATAAACAACAACGCACAGGAGCTCATAGACCAGATAACAGCAATGGGTGTAAGCTGCAAGGGGTACGCATCGGACGCTTCGAGCTATGCAGCAACAGAAGAGACCGTTAAACAGATTATTGCCGACTTCGGCAAAATAGATATCCTCGTTAACAACGCAGGCATCACAAAAGACGGAATGCTTATGCGTATGACCGAGGAGCAGTGGGACAGCGTAATAAACGTGAATCTTAAATCGGCATTCAACTTCACACGCTGCGTAGTACCCTTTATGGCAAAGCAGAGAGCCGGCAGCATCATCAATATGACATCAATCGTGGGCGAACACGGCAACGCCGGACAGTGCAACTACTCGGCATCGAAAGCCGGTGTAATAGGGCTTGCAAAATCTGTAGCCAAAGAGATGGGCCCCCGCGGTATCAGAGCCAACTGTATTGCCCCCGGATTCATCCTCACCGATATGACAGAAGCCATACCCGAAGATATGCGCGAAGCTTGGGCAAAGAACATCCCCTTGCGCCGTGCCGGCCAGCCCGAAGATGTTGCAGGCGTAGCACTCTTCCTCGCCAGCGACCTTTCGGCCTATGTGAGCGGACAAGTAATCAACTGCTGTGGCGCAATGAGCTGCTAATAATAAAAAGCAACAAAAAAGCAGGAAACGAAAGTTTCCTGCTTTTTTGTTTTATATCAGTTTATTATCCCTTGCGGTTAGAAACCTGCTTAACAAACTCCATAACAAGGGGAGAAGGATGAAGCACTGTGCTTGAATATTGAGGCTCATATATAGCTCCCACATACCAGTCACACGCAGGGAACTCAACAATATCCACAAGCCCCGATTCGGGATGCACACCCGAACACTTAAGACCGGCCTTCTCAAGTTCATCGCGATACTCCACTACATTCAACTCATAGCGGTGATAGTGGCGCTCTGTGATTTTCTCCTCGCCATAAGCCTCGTAAGCCTTTGTACCCTTCTCTATCACAGTATCATAGTTTCCGCGACGCATTGTACCGAAGGGGTTACCAACGCTCTTGAGGTCTTCCATAATATCCACAATTCTGTGTGTAGTCTTGTCGTCCATCTCATAGCTGCTAGCGTCGGTATAACCCAAAAGTGTACGGGCACACTCAACAGCCATTACCTGCATACCAAGACCAATACCAAGAGTCACCAAGTTATTCTCGCGGCAATACTTTGCAGCAGCAATCTTGCCCTCAAAACCACGGGGACCGACACCGGGACAGATTACATAACCATCCATACCACGGAGAACATCGGCAGCAGTCTCGTCGGTAATCTTCTCGCTGTTAATGAAGTGCAATTTCACCTTGCAGTCGCAGTATGTACCACACTGTGAAAGGCTCTCGTGTATACTCTTATACGCATCCTGCAAGTCATATTTACCCACAAGACCGATATTCACAACCTTCTTCGCATTCTTTCTGCGCTCCACGAACGAACGCCAGGGAGCAAGCGCCGGAGTCTCACCGATGGGCTCGCCTGTAAGGCTCAAGATAGCAGTATCCAATCCCTGCTCCTGCATTTTGATGGGTACCTCGTAGATTGAGGGAACATCAAGGCTCTGCACCACGCAGTCGGGGCGCACGTTACAGAAACTTGCCACCTTCTTGCAAAGACCCTGGCTCAACTTATGCTCGGCACGCAATACCAGACAGTCGGGCTGAATACCGAGGCTCTGCAACTGTTTCACAGAGTGCTGTGTGGGCTTTGTCTTCAACTCACCGGCAGCAGAGAGATAAGGAACATAAGTAAGGTGCACACAAACTGCACGGTTACCAAGCTCCCATTTGAGCTGACGGATAGCCTCGAGGAAAGGCAAGCCCTCGATGTCGCCAACAGTACCGCCAATCTCGGTAATAACATAATCGAATTTCTCCTTTGTGCTACCGCGTTTCATCTTGCGCTTAATCTCGTCGGTAATGTGAGGGATAACCTGCACTGTTTTGCCGAGATACTCGCCACGACGCTCCTTTTCAATAACCTCGCTGTATATGCGACCGGTTGTGAAAGTGTTCCAACGTGTAGTCTTTATATCGGTAAAACGCTCATAGTGACCAAGGTCGAGGTCGGCCTCGTGACCATCGATAGTGATATAGCACTCACCGTGCTCCTGCGGATTAAGCGTACCCGGAGAAACATTTATATAGGGGTCGAACTTCTGGATTGTAATCTTGTACCCTCTTGCCTGCAAAAGTTTACCGATTGAGGCAGAGATAATACCCTTACCAAGAGATGACGCAACGCCACCGGTAACAAATATGAATTTAGTTTCAGCCATATAGAAAGTTTGTATTTAATAATCAAAAAAAGTAATGTCCAAACCCATGGCCTGTTTACACGTGACTCTGGACGTACAAAGATAATGCAAGCCGAGAGCAATACAAAATAAATTTGGTTTTTTTGAGAAGAAAAAAGCAAGAAAATTCACCACAACAAAAGCAACGAAAAAAGCAACATAAATTATTGCACAAAATTCGTTGGAAAGCTCGCTTTACAAAAGAATTGAAGAGCAATAATTTACAACGCGAGCAAAGCGAGAGTTGCTTGTTACGTGAGGAATAAGCAAACTTTTTCGCACAAAAAAGCAGGATTTATAAAATATTGCCGAGGCGCAGCTTATCTTCTGCGAAGCAAAAGATAATGCAAGCCGAAAAAGTAGAATTTATAAAATATGGCAATAATATAGCAGTTGCCACAGGATTTCTTTGTTAATGTCATCCCGACAGAGCGTAGCGACGAGGGATCTCTAAAACAATATTGAGATTTCTCACATACGTTAGAAATGACACAAACACCGAGTTATCGCAATTTGGGCCAATATCTATATTATTACGGCTCAGTAGCAAAAAGGTGTGGGCACTCACCTATACGATACCAAACAATCTTGCTTTTGACTTCTCGGTGTTATTTGTCGGTTATTCTCTCATTGAAAATATATCTTTGACGTTCTTTGTCGCGCAAAGAACCAAACGCCCGGCACGCGAGTAAAATCAGTCGCTCGGTTCTTTGTTCACGTCGCAGAAAGGCGAACCCTCAGTCGAACCTCCCTTGCCGTGTTTATCTTTCTC
>JAZRMX010000021.1:0-38827 GCA_045647885.1 Bacteroidaceae bacterium | reverse complement strand
CTGCATCAGAATCATTCAATGCAAAAATCAAGGCTTTCAGGGCGCAGTTCAGAGGTGTAAAAGATAAAGATTTTTTCCTTTTCAGGTTGACAAAATTGTATGCTTGATTTGTAAATCCCTCAGAATTTTGCGTTGATCCGATTTTATTAACAAAAAAGGCATAAAAACAAAGAAAAGGACTGAATTTCTAACGTAAATCGTTGATTTTCAATCCTTTTCTTCTTTGTACGCCGTCAGGGACTCGAACCCTGGACCCATTGATTAAGAGTCAATTGCTCTACCAACTGAGCTAACAGCGCAACTCTTATGCCTTAAAGCGTTGCAAAGGTACGATTTTATTTTTATTCCGCAAATCTTTTTGCTGAAAAATAATTATAAAATTTAACTTTGTTTGGATGATGTTGGGCAATTGGTTGATTATTAACAAAAACTGGTTGCCGTAAAAAGGCAACCAGTTTGCAAGTTGTTAGTAGAAATTTTCATTGGAAGTGTATAACAACTCTTTTAGAAGGAAATTTTTAAGGTCGTCGAACTCTTTACTCATTTCCACTGTATCTTTTTTACCCTTCATAAATTCCTGCAAGGGGAGGGGGATTTCAATATCCTCGCCCAGAATGTTGTCTATTGTGTCCTTGAATTTTGCAGGGTGTGCTGTTTCTAGGAATACGCCTGTTTCGCCGGGTTGCAACTGTTCTTTAAGTGCGAGGTAACCGCAGGCTCCGTGGGGGTCGAGCAGGTAACCGCACTCTTGCCAGGTCTCTTTTACGCCTTTAGCAATCTGCTCGTCGTTATATGTTGCACCCGACAGGTGAGCGCAGATGTTGCTGTGGTTGTGGTCGTAGAGGTCGAGTATGCGGGCGAAGTTGCTGGGGTTACCCACGTCCATTGCGTTGGCAATGGTGCATACCGATGCTTTAGGCTCGAAGTTTCCTGTGCGCAGATAGTTGTAGAATATGTCGTTGCGGTTATTGGCTGCAATGAAATGTTTGATGGGCAAGCCCATCTCCTGTGCAAAGAGGCCGGCGGTGATGTTTCCGAAGTTTCCGCTGGGTACCGATATTACTACGTTGTCGGCTTTGCCCATCTTTTTCAGTTGTGCGTAGGCGTGGAAGTAGTAGAACGATTGCGGGAGGAAACGTGCGAGGTTGATTGAGTTTGCGCTGGTGAGGAACATTTTTTCGTTCAGTTCTTCGTCAAGGAAGGCGCGTTTTACGAGTGCCTGACAGTCGTCGAAGCATCCTTCAATCTCGAGCGCGGTGATGTTCTTGCCGAGTGTGGTGAACTGTTTTTCCTGTATCTCGCTCACCTTGCCTTTGGGGTAGAGTACGTATACGTGTACGCCTTCGACGCCCAAGAAGCCGTTGGCAACGGCGCTACCGGTGTCGCCCGATGTGGCTACGAGTACGTTTACTCTCTTGTCCTGGCTGTTCTTTACAAAATAGCCCAAGAGGCGTGCCATAAAGCGACCACCGACATCCTTGAATGCGAGGGTGGGGCCGTGGAAGAGCTCGAGTGAGTATATGTTGTCCTTTACATTTACTACGGGGGTGTCAAATGCGAGTGTGTCGTACACGATGGCTTTGAGGTCTTCGGCAGGGATATCCTCGCCGAAGAATGCCTCGGCTACGCGGAAGGACATCTCCTGGAAACTCATTTTGTCGATATTCTCAAAGAACTCGGCGGGGAGTTTCTTTATGTTGTTGGGCATATAGAGTCCTTTGTCGGCGGCGAGTCCTTTTATAACAGCCTCCTCAAGGCTCACTTCGCTTACTATCTTGTTTGTGCTATAGTATTTCATTGTTGTCTGTTATATTGTTATACACTTTGGGTATTATTCTTGCATAAATGCTTTTATGAACTGGTCTTCTTTCATAAGGCCGTAGCTTCCGTCGGCAGCAGAGATTTCGTCGAAGGTCTCTACGCTGTCGGGGGTGATGCCGGGGTACCACACGAGGAACGGCACTGGCTCGGCTGTGTGGGTGCGGTATTTGCAGGGTGTGGGGTGGTCGGGGAGCACTGCTATGGCTACCGGTTCGTCCCACTCCTTTATGGCTTCGTAGATGGGGCCCACTGCGCGGCTGTCTAGGTTTTCGATGGTCTTTATCTTTAGTGCGATGTTTCCTTCGTGGCCGGCCTCGTCGCTCGCTTCAATGTGTAGGTATACAAAATCGTCGTGCTTGAGTGCTTCCAGCAGGGCATTGGCTTTGTTCTCGTAATTTGTGTCGTAGAGGCCTGTTGCGCCTTCTACCTCGAGTACTTTGAGGCCTGCATAGTGTCCGATACCGCGTATTAGGTCTACAGCCGATATTACTGAACCGCTTTTTACTTGGGGGAATTTATCGCTCAACAACTCCATCTGTGGGCGGTAGCCGCCACCCCAGGGCCAGATGCTGTTGGCGGGGTCTTTTCCTTCGCTTGCGCGTTGCTTGTTCAAGGGGTGTTCCTTTAGCAATTCCTGCGACTTGAATATAAGCTCGTTTATTAGCTGTGCTGTCTCTTCGGCTTCGGGAACATCGGCTTTTACAAGGAAGGGGCGGAATTCTTTTCCGGGAATGTCGTGGGGAGGGGTGCAGCTTATGCGCTTGTCGCCTCCTTTTATCACGAGCAGGTGGCGGTATTGCACGCCTGTGTGGAAACGCACTCTCTCGTCGCCGAGCTTTTCCTGTAGATATTTAACAAGAATATCGGCATCTTCGGTGGTTATGTGTCCCGATGAGTGGTTTTTTAAGGTGTCGCCCTCAATGCACACTATGTTGCAACGCATTGCAAGCTCGCCGGGTGCAAGTTCCACGCCTATGCTTGCCGCTTCGAGAGGGCCGCGGCCTTCGTATACTTTGGGGAGGTCATAGCCGAGTACCGACATATTTGCAACCTCGCTGCCGGGGTGGAACCCGGGTGCTACGGTTATGAGTTGTCCGCATCGTCCCATTTTGGCAAGCTTGTCCATATAAGGTGTGTGCGCGGCTTGCATCAGTGTCTTTCCTCCAAGTTCCTCAACAGGCCAGTCGGCCATTCCATCACCAAGTATTATTATATGTTTCATAAAATTCGTTTCTGTATAGTTCTTAATTGTTCTTTGTTGGAAATGCTTCAGCTTTGAAACTTTCCCGGCATATATCTTATACGCCCTGAAATTCATTCGAAAATGAATCTCTTAATCTCTTTTGACAGGCCTTTGCGGCGTTTGTCGTTTTGTTTAAAAAAAAGTTGCTGAAAAATATGTTTCACGCAGAAACAAAAATACTATCTCTACCCCTAAAGGGTAGTACCAGTGGATGTACAACCACAAGTTCTACCGATAGTGATGCCTATGGTAGTACCTCGGGAGGAAGTTGTATGTTGATAGTATATATTCATTTAACTGTTGCAGTATGTTTATCTGCTCTTTGGCAAATATAGTGAGAAAAAATATAAAACAATAGTCTGCACGATATTTTTTTATGAAAAATGCAATATTTTTTTATTTTCCTCAATCTTTACCTTTTTTATAGGCTTTTTTTAGCAGAAAACCCTTTCCAAAGCTTGGAAAGGGCCTTTTATGGTGGCGAAAGGTTCTGCTTTTTTTACCAACTGAACCAACTTTTTTTCTTCTTTTTGGGCAGTTCCCGCTCTGCCGAACTACCGTTGTATATATCGTCCCAGGTTTTTGATTCTTTTACCATCTGATATATTTTGCCCCAGTCGGGGAGGCCGCCGAGGTTGCGGTCGTCAATGAAAAGCTCGGCGTTTATTTTGTTATAACCGTTCTCGTTGTCTACTTGCTCCTCGGGGTAGTTCTTGTTCACTGCATAGAATTCAAGACCGCGCTCCTTGCACCAGTCAATAGCTTCTTGTAATAACTCGCCACGGCGCACTGTCCACAGTATAAGTTGGTGGTGGTCGTTGGCAAGCATTTTAAGTGTGGTTATGGCAAAAGGAACCTCTTTGCCAATCTCGGGGTAGCAGTGTTCCACTATAGTGCCGTCAAAGTCTACAGCTATTATCATAAGGTCTTTTTGTTTTTTCTTTGCTAAAGTATGAATAATCTGCGATTTGTACAAATCTTTTCTATATAAGGTGCTCGAAAATTATAGCAACTCCCACGGTGATGCTTCCTGCAACGGCTACCGACAGGCTGCTCATAGCTCCTTCAATCTCGCCCATCTCCATTGCTTTGGCTGTGCCCATAACGTGTGTTGCAGTACCTATTGATATTCCTTTGGCTATGGGGTTTGTTATACCTAAGAGCCTGCAAAGGTGTTCTCCGGCTATATTGCCGAAAAGCCCGGTTACTATTATTGCTGATACAGTTATTGCCACGTACCCACCAAGCTCCTGTGAGAGGCCTATTCCTATGGCTGTAGTTATGGATTTTGGCAACAGGGTGACATATTGTGCGTGGTCGAGTGAGAACACAAGCGCAAGTGCAAAAATGGAGAAGAAACTCGCAAAAACGCCCGATGTTATACCGGCAAGTATGGCGGTGGGGTTCTTCTTTAGGTACACAACTTGCTCGTACAAGGGAATTGCAAGCGCTACGGTGGCAGGCGTGAGCAGGTAACTGAGGTATTTTGCTCCGTTGTAGTACGATTGGTAGTCTATGCCGGCGAGCAGCAGCATTGCAATGGTGCAGGTAATGGAAACAAGCAACGGGTTAAAGATAAATAGTTTGAACCTTTTCTTTAGCTGCACTCCAAGAATGTATGCTCCCACACTTATTGCAACTCCAAAGAAGAGTGACTCTTTTATAATGTCAATCATTTCTCGCCCTCCTTTCTGCGTTTTATTATGCACTGCGTAACGTGCCCCGACACTGCCATCACCGCCACTGTACTCACAAGTGATATAACAATGAATGCTACAAGAAAACTTTTCATTACCTCCCAATTGTCAATGAGCCCCACAGTGGCGGGTATAAACATTAAGGGCATAAGGGTTATTAGAAACTTGCCGGTCTCTTTTACTGCCGATAATTTTATAATACCGGTACACAGGGCTATGAAAAGTATGAGCATACCATATATGCTGGCCGGAATGGGCAGAGGAATGAGCCTGTTGAGTAACTCGCCCACAAGCGATATTGCGAGTATAATCTCAAATTGTATAATGTATTTCATTGTAACCGGGCGTGGGGTTTAAAATCGCCTGCAAAAATACTTATTTTTGATAAACGAAACAAGCCGCCCGCGGGCGGCTTGTGGTTGTTGCTTTAAAGTTTATGTAAATACAGAAATAACAGTTGTAATAAAGCCGATATTAAAACCTGGCTGATAATGATCTACTGGTGTCGAAAGTGGTTATTCTTGTTTTTCTATCTCTATGTTTTTGAATTTACCAAAAACAGGGTGGTGTCGGTATTCCCAACGTGTGCCAGGTGGTACATACAGAGTACATTCTTCAAAATTAACACTTAAAGCATAATTATCAATTTGAATATTGCCTAATTGTGTCCAATGTAGATGTATGCTTTGCAGTGTCGTACAACCCAAGAACGCATGGTATCCTATTGTAGTTACGCTGTTGGGAATCTCAATGCTTTTCAGTGCTGAGCAGCCGTTAAAAGCTCTGTTTTCTATAGTTGTTAGGTTATTGGATATACCAATATTTTGTAGTGTCGACTTACAAAATGCGCCTTCTTTTATAATTAACACTTCATTGGGCAAAATATAACTATTGACTGTAGAATTGTTAATGTATTTTATGAAAATAGATAAGTCTTTACTGTAAATAGCATTTTTCTTAAAAGTGTAATTAAGATTGTTTTTATGAAAACTTATACTTTTGAGTGAATTACAGTCGCAAAATATGCAACTGTTAATTGTTGTTACACTGTTTGGGATGTCAATGCTTTGCAGTGCTGAGCAACCCTCAAAAGCGCGGATTCCAATTGTTGTTACACTGTTTGGGATGTCAATGCTTTGCAGTGCTGAGCAACCCTCAAAAGCGTAGTTTTCTATTGTCGTTACACTATTTGGAATGTCGATGCTTTTTAGTGCTTTACAACCACTAAAAGCATTTTCTCCTATTGTCGTTACACTGTCGGGAATGTTGATACTTTGCAATGCCGAACACAACCTGAATGCGCTGTCTCCAATCGTCGTTACGTTATCGGGGATTGTAATGCTGGTAATGCTGATGTCGTTTACTCCAAGAATAGATTTGCCGTCTTCGCTAAATTTAAGTATGTTGTTCATCTTAAATATTTTTTCTTTAGACAAATATAGCGCAAGCGAATGAGATAATGCAAATCTATTTGCAAATTATTTTACAATGAGCGTAGCCTATATTCAGTGTAGCTAAATAGCTCAAGCGAATGAACCAACGGTCGCCGCCCGTAGGGGCAAAAGGCAAATAATGCAAATTCGTTAGTGAATATTTTACTATTAGTGTCACTCCTATTTAATATAGTTGGTGTATTATAGTTTTAGATTCTAATCACAACAGTTTTTAACCCTTTTGCTTTTGCCATATTTATTAGATTTGCAGTGAATGTACTTTTCCCATCCCAAAATGCAATAAGTGCATCTGCGCAATTTATCATTTTTTCATTAGATATGTTTCCTGCGTTTTTACCATACTTCCCCCATTCTGCATAAAAGGGAATTGTAATAAAATTGTGTTCGTATGAGTATTTATTAATAATACTTGTTATTCTATATGATGTTCCAGATAGAATAACGATATTATGTGTTTTGATTTTTTCTGAAAGAAAATAGTTGCATTTGTTTTCAAATTTTGTATAGTCTTCAAATCCACTACTTCCTGCAATGATAACACAGTATGTCTCTTTGGCATTTGTTTGCTCGTTTGTTATGTTTGATATTTTGTAATCACTATTTTCTGAATACGAGAGTAGGTATTCTGATTTTCTATAACTATTACAGTTTTCTGCATAATCCATTTCTGGGAATTTGGGTTTATCGTATTTGGTGCTTAATCTGCAAAAGGCATATTTATCATCCATAGTCGCATAATAAAATTTACACATATTGCATCTTTTAAGTTTAAGATATTTTGTCAGCCAATCGTATGCAATATCGTAATGATATTCGTGGAAACTACGTTTAGTACAGACTACGTTTAGTTCGATTGTAGAATCTTTAAATATTTTACTATTAGCTATATCGCATTTTATATTGTTTTCAAAAGGATTAGGCGAAAATTTAGGATGATATATATATCTTGATATAGGAGAAATCATTTTTTCTTCTATATCACGTTTGAAAGAAAAGAATTCAATTTTATTTCCAATTCTTTTGTTTAAGTTTTCTGACAATATTCCATCTGAAAATAGATTTTCTATATCTTTTTCGGTTTTTATGGATATTTCTATAATTTTTAATCCTGATTCCTTTTTTTCTTCTTCACAGGGATGGGTAACGCATATTTCAATTAGGGTAGGTGGAATACTTTTGTCTTTGGAATTTGTAAGTAGTAAATCTGCGACAAATCCTTTAATTGTTGTTTCAATCGTGCAAGTATCGTAGAATTTTTTTAAATCAACTTGATTTATTTCGTGCTCCTTATGGCATTTATAGTTTCTGAATTTGCAATTATGCTCATTACAACTTTTAGAGACTCCGTAGGAAATTTCAAATTTATCGGATTTGTCAAAATGTTGTTTTATATACAATTTACAAAGTTTGTGTAAATAAGTTTCTCCATTGCACGAAACTATCTCCTTATGATAGAAGTGCGCTCTTCTTTGTTTACTGCCAATAGCTCTTGGACGTAACTCACTGCCACAAACAATACACTTGAATGTTTCTTGTTTGCTTGTTTCTTTTGTAATGTCTTCTATTGAAACAATATTACCTTTTTCATCAAAAGCATATTTGTATTTTAAATCACCCATTGATTTTAATTTATGTAGTACAAAAATATTTATTTGTATTTATTAAATCAAGTTATATTAATAAATAAAGTTGTTGCTCCCGGCTATGCCTGGAGCAACAACTTATGAATGAAATATGCTTTGAAATTAAATACAAAACTCTCTCTTTATCCTCTGTGCAGTGCTAACGTTACTGGGCCTACTGGTGTCAAAAAGTGGTGTCAAAATATAGATTTTGACAATTTGAGTGAGTTTTCTTGTAAATAAGGCTTGTTATTCAAAATAAAATAAGCAGCATCAGCACTTTTGTGCTGATGCTGCTTGTAATTTATTGATTATAATTGACAAAACTTGCTTTTGTAGTCGGCGTGGTGGTGTTTATATCCACGCTTCGTGCGGTCTTCGATTGCTCGCTTTGTCGATCTTTTTTGCCGTTTTTAGGCAAAAATTACTCCCATTCAATTGTTGCGCTGGGTTTGGGTGACATATCGTAGCAGACGCGGTTGATGTTGGGAACCTCGGCAAGGATGCGGTCGGTAATCTTCAACAAGATGGGCCACTCAATCTGCTCGATGGTGGCGGTCATTGCGTCTACAGTGTTCACGGCGCGTATGATTACGGGCCAGTCGTAAGAACGGGCGTTGTCGCGTACACCCACTGATTTGAAGTCGGGTACTACGGTGAAGTACTGCCATACTTTCTTGTCGAGGCCGGCGTTTTTGAACTCCTCGCGAAGGATTGCGTCCGATTCGCGGAGGGCTTCCAAGCGGTCGCGTGTTATTGCGCCCAAGCAGCGTACGCCGAGTCCGGGGCCGGGGAATGGCTGGCGGTATACCATATCGTAGGGGAGGCCGAGCTCGAGACCGCAGGCGCGTACCTCGTCTTTAAAGAGCTGACGGATGGGTTCAACGAGCTCGAACTGGAGGTCGTCGGGCAAACCACCTACGTTGTGGTGCGATTTTACCATTTTGGCTGTCTTTGTACCGCTCTCCACGATGTCGGGGTAGATGGTTCCCTGTCCGAGGAAGTCGATGCCGTCGAGTTTGCGTGCTTCTTCTTCGAATACGCGTATGAACTCGCCGCCGATAATCTTACGTTTCTCTTCGGGGTCGGCAATGCCTTCGAGCTTGCCCAAGAAACGGTCGGTTGCGTCTACATATACAAGGTTTGCGCAGAGCTGTTTGCTGAATACATCAACAACGGCTTCTGACTCGCCTTTGCGCATAAGACCGTGGTTTACGTGTACGCACACGAGGTTGTTGCCGATAGCCTTGAGCAAAAGGGCTGCTACTACTGAGCTATCAACACCTCCCGAAAGGGCGAGGAGCACTTTTTTGTCGCCTACCTGGCGGCGTATGAGTTCCACCTGGTCATTGACGAAGTTTGTCATATTCCAGTTGGTCTCGGCTTTGCAGGTGTCGAATACGAAAGATTTTACTGCCTCTTTCACTGCTTCCACGTCGTTGCCTATCTGTGCGATTTTAACATCGCAGAGTGCTTTGTCGTGGCCGGCTGCCATAATTGGGAAGCCTGCGCTGTATATTTCGTGGTTTACGTCGATGGCTACGCCGTCTATTACGTTATTGGGGCCACCGTTGATGATGATACCTTTTACGTTGGGAAGGGCTTTGAGCTCTTCTGCTGTGATGTCGTGGGGGTAGATTTCGCTATATACTCCCAATGCACGGATGGCTCTTGCAAGCACGGTGTTTTCGTGGCTGCCGAGGTCGAGAATGACAATCATATCCTGTTTCATACTACTTGTATTTTATATTGTTTCTTTTTCTTGTGCGAAGATACTGCTTTTTCTCTGTTTATACGCAGTATACCGCTGTTTTTTATTAACAAAAAAACGAGCGAATTTCTTTCGCTCGTTTTTGTATGTGCACGTGTTATTTCTTCTCTTTCAAGAGGTCGCGTATCTCGGTAAGCAGTTTCTCTTCTGCCGAGGGCTCGGGTGCAGGCGCAGGTGCGGGTGCAGGTGCGGGCTCTTCTACTTTTTTCTTTGTTGTAAGCTTGGTTACAATGCGGATAACTGTGAAGATTGACAATGCGATGATGATGAAATCGAATGTCTGCTGCAAGAAGTTACCGTAGTTGAGTGTAACGGCTGCTTTCTCAATCTCGCCAGCCTCGTTGAGTACCTCGGGAGAGAGGATTACCTTGAGGTCTTTGAAGTTGATACCGCCAACCAACAAACCGATAGTGGGCATAATAACGTCGTTTACCAACGCTGTTACGATTTTACCGAATGCACCACCGATGATAACACCGACAGCCATGTCGATTACATTACCTTTCATTGCAAAGGCTTTGAAATCCTGAAGGAAAGTGCTTTTTGCCATAGTTCTATTTTCTTAAAAAGTTAATATCTGTGCTTGTGGGGGGCTTGGTTCCCCTTAAATCTGAGTAACAATATAGCAGTTGCCCCAGGATTTCTTTGTTAATGTCATCCCGACATAGCGTTGCGACGAGGGATCTCTAAAACAATATTGAGATTTCTCACATACGTTCGAAATGACACACCGGGTTATCGCAAATTGGGTCAATATTTATGTTATTACCTAAATTTGTGCAAATATAGTTGTTTTTTGTAAATTACGCATAATGTTTTTGTGCAATAATTGTTGTTGTGAGTAAAAAGTTGTGGGCTCTTTAGGTTTTATGTTGCTTTTTATAGCTCTTGCCGGTGGGTGAAATTTGGTGTTATGGTAGCACGAAGGGCTTTATTTTACTTTTTTGCTTAAATAATGAAGTTTTCTTCTTTTATATATAAAAACATTTTATTAAATTTGCATCGCAGTTTAAAAAGGCGTAGTATGAAACGTGTAGGAAAAATAGTTCTTTTTGCGTTGGTAATGTTGCTTATGGCAGCTTGCAGTACTGCGGAATATTGTAACTGCGGTTAGTTTGGATTTATTTTTTTTCACCTTTTAATAAATAAAAGAATTATGACAAAAGTAGGTATTAACGGTTTCGGTCGTATCGGCCGTTTCGTTTTCCGTGCCGCTATGAAAAGAAGCGACATCGAGATTGTAGGTATCAACGACCTTTGCCCCGTAGATTACTTGGCATATATGCTCAAGTATGACACAATGCACGGTATCTTCGATGGTACTATCGAGGCTGACGTTGAGAACAGCAAACTTATCGTTAACGGTAAGGCTATCCGTGTAACAGCATGCAAAGACCCCAACGAACTCGCTTGGGATGCAGTAGGTGCTGAGTATGTTGTAGAGTCAACTGGTCTTTTCTTGTCAAAGGACAAAGCTCAGGCTCACATCAACGCTGGTGCTAAATATGTAGTTATGTCAGCTCCTTCTAAGGACGATACTCCTATGTTCGTTTGCGGTGTTAACGAGAAGACTTATGTTAAGGGTACACAGTTCGTTTCTAACGCTTCTTGTACAACTAACTGTCTTGCTCCCATCGCTAAGGTTTTGAACGACAAGTTCGGTATCACCGATGGTTTGATGACAACAGTTCACTCTACAACTGCTACTCAGAAGACAGTTGACGGTCCTTCAGTAAAAGACTGGAGAGGTGGTCGTGCTGCTGCTGGTAACATCATTCCTTCTTCTACAGGTGCTGCTAAGGCTGTAGGTAAGGTTATCCCCGCTTTGAACGGTAAATTGACAGGTATGGCTATGCGCGTTCCCACTTTGGACGTTTCTGTAGTAGACCTTACTGTAAACTTGGCTAAGCCCGCTACATATGCTGAGATCTGTGCAGCTATGAAAGAGGCTTCTGAGGGTGAGTTGAAGGGTATCCTCGGTTACACAGAGGACGCAGTTGTTTCTGCTGACTTCTTGGGTGACACTCGTACTTCAATCTTCGACGCTAAAGCTGGTATCGCTTTGACAGATACTTTCGTTAAGGTTGTTTCTTGGTACGACAACGAGATCGGTTACTCTAACAAAGTTCTCGACCTTATCGCTCACATGGCAACAGTTAACGCTTAATCCAATTAGTGTTATAAAAATGAACGGCTCCCGTTTCGGGGGCCGTTTTTTTGTGTGCAGTGGCGATGTTTATTGCCGTTCCTTTGCTAATATTGTGTGGGGGTGATGGGGGTTGCCTAGTGTGGTTTTCCTTCTATCGCTGGTGATGATTGGGTGTAAATAATTACTTCTGTTTTGTTGGCTTGGGCGGTTTAATAGCTGCAAATAAAAACGGGTTGCTCTGGAGAGAGCAACCCGTAAACGTATGAGCCTGTTGGCTTGTTAGATGATGAATTTTAGTATGAATAGCACTGTGAGTATGATGCTGCCTATGCTCATTTTCTTCCAGTTCTTGCTTGCTATGTTTATTATTACATAGCTGATTATACCGAGCATAATGCCGTTTGATATGCTGTAAGAGAGAGGCATAAATGCCACGCAGATGAATGCCGGTATTGACTCGCTGTAGTCGAATATCTCTATCTTCTTGAACGATGCCATCATCATCACTCCCACAATAATCATTACGGGTGCTGTGGCTGCTGCCGGTACCGACATAAAGAAGGGGGCGAAGAAGATTGCCAGGATGAAGCATATTGCTGTGGTTAGTGAGGTGATGCCTGTGCGGCCGCCTTGTTGCACGCCTGCGGCACTCTCCACAAAGGTGGTTACGGTGCTGCTTCCCATCATAGCTCCCATTGTGGTACCTATTGCGTCTACCGCGAAGGCTTTCTTAATCCAGGGGAGTTTGCCGTTCTTGTCGTACATATTTGCGTGGGTAGCCACTCCTATGAGTGTTCCAATGGTGTCGAACATATCTACAAATAATAGTACGAATACTATGATGAGCATATCCTTTGTGAGTATCTGCGAAAAGTCGAACTTAAAGAGTATGGGCTCTATTGATGGAGGTGTGTCGAAAATGCCGTTGAAATGTGTTATTCCAAAAGGTATGCCCAATAGTGTGGTTATGATTATTCCCAAGAGCAGCGCGCCAGATATTTTGCGCACGATGAGTATGGATGTTATAAGCAAACCGATGCTGCAGAGCAGTGCCGGGCCGGTTGTGAGCTCGCCAAGCTGTACGAGGGTTGCATCGCTGTTTACTATCACTCCTGCGCTCTGGAGGCCTATGAAGGTTATGAAAAGTCCTATACCGGCTCCAATGGCATTCTTAATGCACTCTGGTATTGAGTTGAGAATCTGTTCTCGCAGGTTGGTGATGGTGAGTAGAATAAATATTAATCCCTCTAACAGCACGGCGGTGAGCGCAAATTGCCAAGGGTATCCCATTCCCACGCAGATGGTGAATGCGAAAAAGGCATTCGGTCCCATACCCGGTGCAAGGGCGAAGGGTAGCTTTGCGTATAGCGACATAAGCAGTGTGGCGAATGCGCTGATGAGTGCTGTTGTTGTGAAGACTGCTCCTTTGTCCATTCCTGTGCTTTCCATAATGCTGGGCTGCACGGCAAGTATGTATGCCATGGTAAGGAAGGTTGTCAAGCCTGCACTAATCTCGGTACGCAGGTTGTGAGTCTGTTTCTCGAATCCGAATAATTCCTTAAGCATATGTTTTTCAGTAATATTTAGTAAATATAGTGAATATTTCTCAAATGGAGCCTTATTGTTCGTTTTTTTCTCTCTTTTTTATATCTTAGCAGTATAATATAAATAAGGTGGAAATGGTTATTGCTCGTTTAAGTGAGTTGCGCGACGATGCTTTTGGCGATTTTACGGCTCGTCTGTTGCCCGGCGTGGAGCGCGAGCGCATTATAGGTGTGCGCACTCCGCAATTGCGCCGGCTTGCGCGTGAGATGTTGCGCAATGGCACTGCTGCTGATTTTATGGAGCAGCTGCCTCACCGCTTTTTCGAGGAGAATCTCTTGCACTCTCTTTTGTTGTCGCTGTGGCGTGCTCCGGTTGGGGAGCTGCTTGCGCGGGTAGATGCTTTCTTGCCTTTTGTGGATAACTGGGCTGTGTGTGACCAGTTGCGCCCAAAATGCTTTGCTGAACATCCGCAGGAGGTTTATGCTTTTGTGGAGCGTTGGCTGCAGAGTGAGCATTTATATGTGCGTCGTTATGGTATTGTTGCTTCGATGACCTATTTTCTTGATGATAATTTCCGGGAGGGTATGTTGCGCGATGTTGCCTGCGTGCCGTCCGGGGAGTATTATGCTATGATGGCTGTTGCGTGGTATTTCAGTTTTGCGCTTGTGAAACGGTGGGAGAGTGCATTGCCTTATATTGAACAGCGTCGCTTGCCTCGCGCGGTGCATAATAAGGCTATACAGAAGGCTGTGGAGAGTTTGCGGCTCTCGCCAGAGCGTAAGGATTTGCTGCGCTCTTTGCGGTGGAAATGAAAAGGGATTGAATAAAATTTTATTCAATCCCTAACCAAGAGGGTGGCTCGAAAGTCACATTCTTGCTGGTTTATTCGATGGCTATCTGTCGGCTCATCTTCTGTTCGGGTACGGGTGTCTTTTTGGGAATGTTTATGTGTAGTACTCCGTGGTGTACTTTTGCTGCGATTTTTGCAGTGTCGGCATCGTCGGGGAGTATAAGTGTCTGCTGGTACTTGGTGTAAGAGAATTCGCGGCGAAGGTAACGGCCTTTGTTCTCGTCGTGCTCGCAGCATTTTTCATCTTTACACTTGTCGTCCTTGCATTTTTCTCCCTCTTTCTTTTCGTCGCACTTGCACTCGTTGCCGTTCTCCTTGCAGCAACAATCTTTCTCTATGGTGATGCAGAGGTCGTTGTCGGCGTTCAACTTAATGCAGAAGTCCTCTTTTTTCATTCCGGGTGCTGCCACGTCCACTTTGTACTCTTTTTCTGTTTCAAAAACGTTGATTGCGGGGGCAGTGCTGCCGGTGCGTGTAATGAAATCGCTGCCGAAGAAGTCGTTGAAAATGCTGGGGAGCCACTGCTGCGCTCCGCGTTTCATGGGCATACTCATTGTTGTAAGGGTTTTAATTGTTATACATTAAAGCGGCTCTTCTTGCCGTTGTAAATGTATAATGGGTATGCCCGGGCGGTTGTTCGCCCGTTTTGGTTTATTTTGTTTTGGTTAGGAATTGTTTTCAGATGTGTGCGACGCCTTCTATCTCTATGAGGAGTTCGGGGCGGCAGATGTCGCTCACCAGGTAGTGCTTGGGTGTTGTGGGGTAGTGGGCGTTCATATACTCTTTTACGGTGGGTATTGCCTCTTCGTTCTTTACATATACGCGCAGGAGGTCGTATGTGGCACCGCTGTTTTCAACGGGGATGTTTTCTCTTGAAATGAGGTTATTCATCACTTGCATTGTGAGTTCTGCTTGTGCCACGGTGTCTTGGCTTGTTGCGCTTTCTTCGCCTTTTATGGCTGCTGTGCCCGATATGTAGATTGTGTTGCCGAGTATGCGCGCGCGCTCGAATTTTGGGGTGGTGCGCTCGCTTAGTTCTTTCATCACTTTGCCCTCGAGAACTTTTTGCGAGTAGTTGTGTGCGGCCACCTGCATGGGGTTGTCAATGGGCTTGTTGGTTGCCGGAGAGCCTTTTATGGCGTACAGTTCTATCATTATTCCGCCGCGTGCAGTGCCTATTCCTGTGGCTGCGGGGTAGCCGTTGCTCCAACTTGCCTTGCTGTAGAATATGCTGCGTGCGTCGTTGAATTCCTGGTAGTTCTGGCTATCCTCGTTCTTTACCGTGATGTCCTCTATGTAGTTCCACTGGCGATAGATGTCGCTGGCCTGGAATCCTTCGCTTGTGAGAATGTTTTCTATTGCCGCGAATATCTCTTTTGCTTGCTCAAAGGTGGTTGCTTCGATGTCGGCTGGTATGATACCCTCGGTTATCAGCTCTTTTGTGGTGCCACGCTCCAGCACCTTGTAACGGCTGTGGTGGGTTATTCTTGCATCGGTGTCGGCAAGGTATGTTACCTCGGCAATTTGGGTTGCCGAGCTGCTTTTCTGTGCCACAAAGCTTACGAGTGGAGCTTCCTCGCCGAAATATTCCTTTACCACGCAGTGGTATTCGCGGTTTAGCGTGAGATATTCTTTGTTGCTTGCAGGGAGGCCGAAGAATGTGATTTTTAAGACGTTGAGCTCGCTGATGGATGCGAAAATATCGTGACACATCTCTTTGAGTGTGCCTTGTATTTTTGCCTTTACTACTATTTGTCTTTTGTCGAACATTCTGCGGTATTCTTTCAAGCTACGAAGTTATAAAAAAACGCTTAAAAAAGATGAAAATACCCTCTTAATTTTGCAATAATTTAAAACGTAGGCGCAGGGTACCGTTCTCCCACGTGTGGCTTATAATTTTGAACGTGCCAATCTCCGACGTGTTTTCCACGTGGGTGCCTATGCAGGCGCAGGTGTCGTAGTCGCCCACGCGTACTATGCGCAGTGTCTCGCTGGCGTCGTCGGGGAGCTTGCCGAGGTCTACTCCTGCCGGTACATTGTCTCGTGTGCAATATTCTGTGGTCACAGGTAGGTTTTGGGTTATTACTTCGTTTACTTTCTCCTCAATCTGTGCTATCTGCTCGGCTGTGGGCTCGGTGGGCAGGGTGTAGTCGCACTTGCTTTTCTTGCGCTCTATGTGAGCGTTGCGGCTTCTCTCGCAACCGAATAGCCTTATCATTGTTTGGTTAAGGATGTGTTCGGTGGTGTGCATGGGCGGGTACTCCGTCTTGTTATGCTCGTTTAGTTGTGGGGTATCGGTTGTCATTGGTTGTTTAATTTCGTGAATAATCAACACAAAAGTACTTCTGTTTCTTGGTATGTGCAAAAATTGCACAGGTTGATATGCTTATACAAAGCATATGCTTTTTATTCGTATTTTACCACCCCTATATTCTGCATATTCTTGAGTATTGCCTTTTGCCTGCGGAGCATATATTTCGATGGCTTCCTTGAGCTGTATACGCGTGGGTTGGGCAGGGTGGCGGCTATTAGAGCGCACTCGGCACGGGTGAGCTTGGAGGGGTGTTTCTTGAAGTGTTTTTCGGCTACTGCGCTTGCTCCGTATATGCCGTTGCCCATCTCTATGCAGTTGAGGTATACTTCCATTATGCGTTGTTTGCCCCAAATGGTTTCTATGAGCAGGGTGAAGTAGGCTTCGAGCCCTTTGCGCAGCCAGGAACGGCCGTTCCACAGGAATACGTTCTTGGCGGTTTGCTGGCTTATGGTGCTTGCTCCGCGCTGGCGTTTGCCTTTCTGTGCCTCTTTGCGGGCTATGCGTATTTGCTCGAAGTCGAATCCGTGGTGGGTGGTGAAGAGGTTATCCTCTGATGCTACTACAGCAAGGGCGAGGTTTGGGCTTATATCCTCGAGCGGTGTCCACTTATAGTTTATGGGTGTTTCTTCGCTTATGTTCCGGCTGATCATTAGCGGCGTGGCAGGTATGGGGATGTACTTGTACAATATAACAATTGCTATACTCGACAGGATTAGTGTGAGCATAGCAATTGTTGTTGTCTTGAGTATCTTTTTCAATTATTTCTTCTCTTTTGCGGTGTGAGATAGGTAACGGCTAACGTCGAAGAATACTTTGCGCGACTGGAATTTCTCTGTGGGCTCGATGGTTACGATGTTGCAGAGTGTTCCTGTGTCGAGGTTGCGTGAGATGATGTTGTTGACATCGAGCACGCCGTAGAGTATGTGGTCCTGGTCGTCGGGGGTGATAACGCGGTAGGGGGTGCGGCTGCTCTTGCCGTCTCCGTTGGTAGTTATCATATTGAGTATGCCAAGGTATTTCTTGACATAGGACTGTGTTTCTTCATCGGGTTTGATGAGCTCGTCGGCTGCACGCCACGCATAGAAGAGGGCGTTAAGGCTCACGGGGTTGTATTCAAGGATTTTTTTTGCTGTTTCGTACTGCTTGAATATGTCGCCTGCTGCTGCGTAGTTCTTCAGTTCATCCTCGAGGGCGTCGTTTGCTCCGCGGTATTCGGGTGTGAATGTGTGACCATAGTATACGAGAGCATAGTCGTCGATACGGATAAGGGGGTCGTCGCTCAGGTATACACCGAGTATGTCGTTATAGTACTCTTTTTCGTTCTCCACAATCTCTTTTATGGTCTTGTAGTCGAGTTGCTCTTGCGCGTTTGCTGCCATTATGGTAACAAGCATTGCTATAAGTGTTACAATCTTTTTCATTGTTACTTGTTTATTTTTATTATAAGTCCATTGTTTGCTGCTACTTTAACGGATATCTTCTGGGCTGAGTTCAGGAGAATCTCCATTTTTTCACCACCAAGCAGTTCTGTTGCTGTTGTTGTTTTGTTGCTGCTCGGGATGCCGAAGTATGCGTAAGCCTCTTCGGGGATGGTTATCTCGCAGTCGCGTTCTGTGTCGCTGAAGTTGGTTACGACGAGTGCAAGTTCTTTCTTGCTGCCGCGCAGGAAGGTGTATATGTGGTTGCTGTCGTATGTGTCGCTGTAGGGGTTTGCATACTGCAGGTCGTAGAATTCACCCTCTTTGAGTGCTTCGCTGCTGTTGCAGAGGTTGAGCAGTTTGGCATAGAAGGCCTGCAGGGCTTTCTCCTCTTCGGTGAGGTTTGTGGTGTCGTAGTTACCTTCTCCTTTCCAACGGCGCAGTGTGTCAACACTCCAGTAGTCGAAGATGGTGGTGCGGCCGTCTACTCCGCTGTAGCCCTCTTTGTCCATTCCGCGCTCGCCAAGCTCCTGACCGGCGTAGAGCATAAAGGGTTGTTTGCCGATGGCTACCGATACGATGGCTGCGGCGAGGGCTCTCTCGGCTTTTGCTGCGAAGAAGTCCGATGCTATGCGCTGCTCGTCGTGGTTCTCGAGGAAGGTGAGCATATTTTCGCGTATGTCGGCCGTCTGTTGCAGGGTGTATGTGATGTTGTTTGCCGATGTCTGGCCGCTCATAACTCCTTTGAGGGTGTCGTAGAGGCCCACCTTGTCGTACAGGTAGTCGAACGCACCATCCTTTATGAATGTGCGGTAGATGTGGGGCTGGTATATCTCACCTATAAATATTATGCCGGGGTTTTCTGCTTTAATCTTGGGTACTGCCCACTGCCAGAATTCCACGGGTGTCATCTCTATCATATCGCAACGGAAGCCGTCAACGCCTTGTGCTGCCCAGTATTGCAGTATCTTGAGCATTTTTACCCAGGTGTTGGGCACGGGCGAGAATTGGCGGTTGCCTGTGCGGTAGTCTATACCATAGTTCAGCTTTACGGTGTCGTACCAGTCGTTGCGAGAGGGGCTGCCGAAGCAGTCGTTGCCTGTTGCGCGCAAGGGGCTTTCGCTGTAGGGGGCGTCGGCGCAGTCCTGTGCGTCGATATTGCAGCCGTATGACTGGTCGCCAAGGTAGTAAAAGTTGTTGTGGCCTACAAAGAAGGCGTTCTTGTCATCGAATTCGCCGAAATCGTATGTGCCGGCAGGGCGGTTGTCGCTCTTGTAGTGGCGTGCAACGTGGTTGGGGATGAAGTCCATAATAACCTTCATTCCGGCTTTGTGGGTGCGCTCGATGAGGGCACGGAACTCTTCGCGACGTTTATTGACATCGACTGCGAGGTCGGGGTCGTTGTCGTAGTAGTCCTTGATGGCGTAGGGTGAACCAGCCTCGCCTTTTACTGTTGCGGGGTGGGTATCCTCAATGCCGTATTTGCTGTAGCTTGTGCGGGTGGTGTGTTCTATAACTCCTGTGTACCATATATGGGTTATGCCGAGGTCGCGTATGGCGCGCAGGGCTTTGGGGGTTATATCGTTGAATTTACCGCAGCCGTTCTGTTCAATGGTTCCGCCTGCAACGCAGTTGGCGTTGCTGTTGCCGAAGAGGCGAGGCAACATCTGATATATTATTATGCGTGACATAGTTCAATATTTTCGGCACCTGTCGAGGGTGCAATTTTCTTAATCATTCCTTGAAGTACTGCGCCGGGGCCACACTCGGTGAATGAGGTTGCGCCGTCGGCAATCATTTGTTGTACACTTGCTGTCCAGCGTACGGGTGCTGTGAGCTGTGCTATAAGGTTGTTCTTAATCTCTTCGGGGTTGGTGTGGGCTTTGCCGTCTACGTTCTGGTAGATGGGGCAGAGGGGGGCTTTGAATTCTGTTGCCACGATAGCTGCCTCAAGCTCCTCTTTTGCAGGCTGCATAAGGGGTGAGTGGAAGGCACCGCTTACGGCAAGGGGAAGGGCGCGCTTGGCTCCTGCGGATTTCATAGCTTCGCAGGCTTTGTTTATTCCTTCAATATCGCCCGATATTACAAGCTGCCCGGGGCAGTTATAGTTGGCTGCTACCACGACATTGCCGTTTGCGCTCACTTCGGCGCAGATGCGCTCTACTTCTTCGTCGGAGAGGGCAAGTATGGCTGCCATTGTCGATTGCTGTGCTTCGCACGCTTTTTGCATTGCGAGGGCACGTTTGTACACAAGTTTCAAGCCGTCCTCGAACGATAATGCTCCGGCTGCTGTGAGTGCCGAAAATTCTCCGAGTGAGTGGCCTGCAACCATTTCGGGGGCGAAGTCTTCGCCGAGAGCTATTGCCGAAATTACCGAGTGTATGAAGACTGCGGGCTGTGTTACCTTGGTCTGTTTAAGTTCTTCGTCGGTTCCCTCAAACATAATGTCGGTTATGCGGAAACCCAATATCTCGTTCGCTTTTTCAAAGTATTCTTTTGCTGTGGGGTTGCTGTCGTACAGTTCTTTTCCCATACCTTTGAATTGTGCTCCCTGTCCGGGAAAAACAAAAGCTTTCATAATTGGTTTATCTGTCTTTTTATTATTTTCTTGGTTGTTAATGTGGCTTTTGCCAAATTTATATTACAAAGATATGTGTTTTTGTATAATTTTCCTTGCGTTTTTGTGTTTTTTAATAAAAATGCTTCCTTGCTTTTAGTGTTATCGTTTCTCCCAATAGCTGTAATAGATAAAAACGATGAGTGATGCTCCTTGTGGTGTGAAAAAGAGTGTTATTTTTGCAAAGTTTAGTAAGATTTAAGCATTTATTTGATAAAATGGTGAATTTTGAGTTCGCCATTTTGGTAAATCTTTTTTTTGGCAATAATGTAATTAACCAAATAAAAATTGTAATTTATGTTTAAAATTTTCCCCGGCTTCAATCTTTTGGAGAAGATTCAGAAGGACAAGTCACAAAAGAGAGAGAGAGCACTTTCTCTCAGTACGCTGAAACTTATTCTTATCGTTGCCATAACTATGGTTGTGGCGCTACTTCCCACAGAAACCTATCACGAGATAGGGCTTGAGGGCTTGACAGTTGTTCACCAGCGTATTATTGCATTGTTTGTGTTTGCTGCGCTTATGTGGCTTACAGAGACTATGCCTTCTTGGGTGACTTCAATGATTGTGGTAACCGTGATGTTGTTTACGGTTTCGACAAGTGCATTTAATTTCCTCCGTCCCGAGGGTGGTGTGGGCCTTGTTCCTTTCAAAAGTATTTTTGCTTGTTTCTCGAACCCCACAATTATGCTCTTTATCGGTGGTTTCGTGCTTGCAATCGGTATGACAAAAGTGAAGCTCGATGTGGCTCTTGCCCGTGTATTGCTAAAGCCTTTCGGTACAAAGTCGGAGGTGGTTTTGCTGGGCTTTATGCTTGTTACCGCAATATTCTCGGCTTTTGTGAGCAACACTGCTACAGCAGCTATGATGCTTGCTTTCCTTGGCCCGGTTTTGCGTTCTTTGCCCGCCGATGGTAAGGGCCGTATTGCTCTTGCTCTTGCAATTCCCGTAGGTGCGAACCTTGGTGGTATGATAACCCCCATCGGCACACCTCCCAATATGATTGCTCTCGATTATTTGGCATCACAGGGTATGGGTATCAGCTTTGTTGATTGGACTATAAAGATGGCTCCTTTTGTTGTTCTTCTTCTTTTCCTTTCGTGGTTGCTTTTGCGCTTCCTCTTCCCCTTCAAGCAGAAGAATATAAAGATTGAGATTGAGGGCGACATTACTTGGAACTACAAGACTTGGTCGGTTGTAATTGCTTTTGCCGTTACAATATTTATGTGGATGTTTGGTACCGATATTTGGGGTATTGACACTAATGTAGTGGCTATGATTCCTATTGCAATTTTCTGTGCCACAGGTATTCTTACACGTCGCGACCTCGAGGAGATCAACTGGAGCGTTCTGTGGATGGTTGCCGGTGGTTTTGCTCTTGGTGTTGCGCTGAACTACAGCGGTGCAGGTTCTACCAGCCTCAGCAGCATCATTGTTAAATCGGTGCCTTTCGGTGAGTTCTCTCCCATTATGGTTATGGTTCTTGCCGGTGTAATCTGCTTCGGTTTCTCTAACTTCATTTCGCACTCGGCTGCAACCTCTCTCTTGGTGCCCGTGCTTGGCGTGGTAGCAAGTGGTCTTGGTACAGCTCTCGATGGTGTGGGTGGTCCTCAGGCAATGTTGGTGGGTATCGCTATTGCTTCTTCGGTGTCTATGATTCTTCCCATCAGTACACCTCCCAATGCGATAGCTCACTCTACCGGTTTTATAGAGCAGAAGGATATGATGACTGTGGGTATTATTGTAGGTGTCTTGGGTCTTGTGCTCGGATATTTGATGCTTATCTTCATCGGTTTCTAAAAAGAACAAATTTTATAATATAACGGTTAGTCCGGCTCGCAAGTAGTTAAAAGTTTAATATTTTAGCTATTATGTGAGCCGGATTTCTTATCTTCGCAAAGCAATTTGGCAAGTTATGGAGTTAAGACAACTTAAATATTTTGTAAAGAGTGCCGAGTATCTGAATTTCTCGGAGGCTGCGAAGCACTTGTATATTACACAGAGTACTTTGTCGCAGCAGATAAAGCAACTTGAGTTTGAGCTTGGGTTTACGCTTTTTCTGCGTAACAGCCGCCATATATCGCTCACCGAGGCAGGTGAGGAGTTTCTTCCCTTTGCAAAGCGCACCATACAGGATGCCGAGGACAGCGTGCAGCGCCTAAACGACTTGCAGAATGTGAAGACCGGTACTTTGCGTGTGGGTGTGACATACAGTTTGAGTACTGTGCTCACCGAGGGGTTGATGCTTTTTATGCGTTCTTTTCCCGGTATAAGGCTCGAGGTTTGTTACAAGACCGTGCAGGAGTTGCTTGCTTTGCTCAGGGAGAGAAGGGTGGATTTTATTCTATCGTACAAGCCGCTTATGGATGCCCCCGATATTGAGGCGAAGCCTCTTTTCGACAATGCATTGGCCGTGGTGGTTGATAAGGCTCACCCGCTTGCCGGCCGCAACAAGGTGAAGCTCGAAGAACTGCAGGCGTATAGTCTGGTGCTGCCGTCTGCTGGTTTGCAGGCACGCAGTATGTTCGACAGGCTTATGGAGGGAAAGGAATTTAAGCTTACTTCGCGTCTTGAACTGAACGAGACCAACATTCTGTTGCAAATGGTTTCCACCGGAACCTATGCCACGGTTCTTTCAACCTCGGCAGTGTTTGGCAACTCGCGTTTCAGGGCAATACCCATAGATGAGCCGGGGAATGTGATGCAGGCTTCGTTGCTCACGCTCAAAGGGGCTTATCAGAAGGCTTCGGCACGGGAATTTATAAATATCCTGTTTGCTACCGAGGCTGTTGAGCGCCGTCTTGTAAATTGGTTTGATTAATGTATAATATAAAAGTATGGTAGAAAAATACAGCGCAATAAAGCGCATACCCAGTTTTGATGTGGATATGTCGGCTACTATGAGACCGGCTTCGTTCTTGAATTATGCTCAGGAGGCTGCCAATATACACGCCGATGTAATAGGTGTAGGCTACGACTCTATGCATATTACCCGTAAGGCGTGGGTGCTTGCCCGTATGCACGTTATCTTTCACAAGCTTCCCAAATGGAAAGATATGGTAAATGTGCAGTCTTGGCACAAGGGTGCAAACGGTTTCCAGTTCTTCCGTGACTTTGTTGTGTTCGACAAGGAGGGTAACGAGAAACTTATTTCGGCTACTACTTCGTGGTTGGTTATCGATATTGATACCCGCCGTTTGTCGAAGTATCCCGAACTTGCCGACAGCGATGACAAGTGTATTAAAGAGGATGTTATTGCCGAGCAGCCTGCAAAGATTGCTATGCCTAAGGATGCCGAGCCTGTGCACGTTATGAGCCACGCGGTAAATTACAGCGACCTCGATATGGTGGGGCACGTTAATAATGTGAAGTATACCGAGTGGGCTATGAATGCTATAGAGCTTGATGTGGTGAACAACAAGCATCTGAAGGAGTTGGTTATTAACTTCAACAACGAGGTGAAGGCCGGTGATGTGGTGGAAATTTATCGTCACTGCGAGGCTGCCGAGGATGGTTCTCTCGTATATACCGTTGAGGGTAAGGTTGAGGGGAAATCTTCTTTTGTTGAGAAACTTGTATTTTAAGTGATTGAATAGTGTGGCCGCGTTTTATGCGTGGCTGCATTTTGTGATTTTTCTTTGGTTATCGGGCTGGGCTGTTGTTGTGCCGGTGCGATAACCGAAAATGTTTATTTTATTATTGTTTATGATATTTTCTGTTTTGTCTTTTATCGCCGGCTTGGTGTTGGTGATTTTGGGTGCCGACTGGCTTACAAAGGGTGCGTCGGGGCTGGCGCGTCGTTTTAATATCAGCGAGTTGGTGATTGGTCTCACAATTGTGGCTCTCGGTACTTCGTTGCCGGAACTTGTTATCAGTGTGGGTTCGGCTGTGAAAGGTAGCTCCGGAATTTCGTTGGGTAATATTATCGGCAGCAATATTTTTAACGGCTTGTTGATTCTTGGTGTTGCGGCTCTCATTGCGCCCATAAGGTTTTCTGCAAGAATGCTCACCCGTGAAATACCTTTTAATCTGCTTGCCTCGGTGGCTCTGTTGCTCGTGTCGGGCAGTATGCTTGTTGGTGGTGCGCAGGGCGAGTATATAACACGTTACGGGGGGCTTTTGTTGCTCTGTTTTCTTGCTGTGTTCCTGCGCTATACTTTTTCCATTCCTTCGGCCGACGATGACGAGGCGGTGGAGCAGATTCCTGTGGGCAAGATAACCTTGTATATCATTTCTGGCTTGTCGGCGCTTATCTTCGGAGGTAATATTTTTGTTGATGGGGCTACTGAGGTTGCTCGTGCTTTGGGCTTGTCCGAGGCGGTGATTGGTATAACAATTGTGTCTGCCGGTAGCTCTTTGCCCGAGCTTGCCGTGTCGGTAAATGCTGCGCGTAAGGGTAATGTGGGTATTGCGTTGGGTAATGTGCTTGGCAGCAATATACTGAATATTTTCTTTATCCTTGGTTGCAGTGCGACCATTACTCCCATTCTGCTCGATGGTTTCAGCTTTGTGGATTATTATGTGTTGCTTGCCTCGTCGTTGCTCATTTATGCGGTGACGCGCTTTGGTGGCAAGAGTGTTATTACCCGTTTTGAGGGTGGGGTGCTTGTTGCCGGTTATGTTGCCTATACGGCATACTTACTCCTGAATGCTTAATGCTTTTTTGATGAAAAAACAATCTCTAATATATATTCTTGCGGCTTTGGCAGTTGTTGCGTGGGTTGTTTTTTATTTTGCTCCCTCGGGTGAAAAATCTGTTGCCGGCGCTGGGGGTGTTACTACCGACTCTGTTCTTGCCGTGGATACGTTGAAGAAGTATGGCTTGCCCATAGAGTATTTCGATGCACGCTACGATACTTTGCGCCCGCGCCAGACGCTTGCTGAACTTTTGCACGGTTTTGGTTTTACACCCCGTCAGGTGTTTGAGCTTTCACAGTGCCCCGACTCGGTGTTCGACGTGCGCAGGTTGCGTCCCGGGCAGGTGTGTGTGCTTCTCTCGGAGAGAGATAGCGTGGCGCGTCCGCGTTACCTTGTTTATGAGGAGAGCCGGAAGGAGTATGTTGTATTTGACCTTACCAATGGTTACAAGGCTGTGAGAGGCTCTAATCCTGTTGAGTGGCGCGAGGCTGAGGTTGCCGGCAAGGTGCAGTCGTCGCTTTGGGTTGCTATGCAGGAGAGTGGGGCTTCGCCCTTGCTTGCTGTGCAGTTGTCGCATATTTTCGGTTGGTCGGTCGATTTCTTCGGCATTCAGCGTGGCGATGAGTTCCGCGTGCTATATGCACAGGAGTTTGTCGATGGTGCTCCGCTTAACAATTATCGTATTTTAGCTGCTTCATTCTGCGCTTCCGATAGTCTTGTCTATGCTATTCCCTTTGTTCAGGATGGTGAGGAACTTTTCTATAACATCGACGGAAACAGCCTCGAGGGTGCTTTCCTTAAAGCTCCGCTCGATTATTACCGCATCTCTTCGCGCTTTTCAAACAGCCGTTTCCACCCCGTGCTGAAGAGAACCCGTGCCCACCACGGTGTCGATTATGCTGCTCCTGTGGGTAGTCCCGTTTATGCTGTTGGCAGTGGTAAGGTTATTGCAAAGGATTATCAGGCGGGTGGCGGTGGCAATTATGTGAAAATTCGTCACAATAGTATGTATGTGACCACTTATATGCACCTCTCGCGTTTTGCGAAGGGGCTTAAGGTGGGCGATGCCGTGAAGCAGAAACAGGTTATTGGTTATGTTGGCTCTACGGGAATTTCCACGGGGCCTCACCTCGATTTTCGTGTGCACGAGAATGGCAAGCCCATTAACCCTCTCACAATAAAGTCGCAGCCTAAAAAGCCTGTTTCCGAGGCTGGCAGGCCGGCGTTCAATGCTTTGCGCGACTCGCTTGTGATGCGCCTCGAGAGTATTGCGCTTAAGGATAGTGTGAATTGAATGTAAATAAATTGTATTGATAAATATTATGGCAAAAGTTAAAATTTCAACTACTTTGGGCGACATTACAGTGCGCCTTTACGACGAGACGCCTCTCCACCGCGATAATTTCCTGAAACTTGCTTCAGAGGGTTTCTTCAATGGTACTTTGTTTCATCGTGTGATAAAGGATTTTATGATTCAGGGTGGCGACCCCGAGAGCAAAGGTGCTCCTGCCGGTAAGAATCTTGGAAGTGGTGGTCCCGGCTATAACATTCCTGCCGAGATTCAGCCTGCGACTCTTTTTCACAAACGTGGCGCGTTGAGTGCTGCACGCCTTGGCGACGAGGTGAACCCTACAAAGGAGAGCAGTGGCAGCCAGTTCTACATTGTTTGGGGAAAAGTTTATAAACCTGCCGAGCTTAAACAGCTTGAGCACCAGATGAAGATGCAGCAGGAGCAGAATATCTTTAATGCGCTTGCAATGGAGCGTCGCGAGGAGATTATGAATCTTCGCCGTAACCGCGACCGCGACGGCTTGATGGAGCTACAGGAGAAATTGGGTAAAATGGCTATGGAGAAGAGCAAGGAACTAGGCAACCCTGCCTTTACTCCTGAACAGGTGGAGGCTTATACCACACTTGGCGGTACTCCCTTCCTCGATGGCGGATACACCGTATTCGGCGAGGTTGAAGAGAGCCTTGAGATTGTGGAGGCTATTCAGAAAGTTGAGACTTCTATGGGTGACCGCCCCAAGACCGATGTGGTGATGAATGTGACCGTGTTGGAATAAATATATATTATTTGTTTGGCAAGCCCGGTGCTTTTCACAAATATGCGAGGCAACAAGGATATCCTTGTTGCCTCGCTTTTATTGGTAGCATACAACCTTTAAGCTAACAGCTGTTTCAGCTGCTCTATTTTTTGAATGTTTGTGGCTGTTTCTTCGTGTACTTGGTTCACAAATTTGTTCTCTTCGGCGTTGCCGTATATGGCAAGGTGTTCTTCGCTGTTGCGGCAGGTGCAAGAACGGAAGGGGTTGTCGTGGTCCTTCTTACGCGATGTGTACACCTGCTTGTCGATGTGGAGCTGTATGCGTTCTGCGTGTGCCAAAGTCTCTGCCCATAGTTCTTTACTCATTGCTCCGGTATTTAGTGCAGTGTGCAGTGCGTGTAGTGCGTGGTGCAGTTTGTCGGTGGGGTAGCGGAGCCACAATTCGTCGTAACGGTGGTGTATGGCATCCCAAGAGTTGAGCGTGCCGTTGCAGATATCACGGCGCAGGGTGTCAATGTCGGTTGCTTTTACAAGCTGTCCGCCGAGGTTTATCCATTCCTGCTCCGGTTCAGCGGTTTGGTTTTCAAACCTTATTGAACCATCTATAATCTCACGGGCATTCTCTACGTTGCTCAAAATGTTGCTCGTTGCATAGTGTATGAGCATATCGCCATAAGCGTGGTAGGCATCGTAAGCCTTAAGTATATGCACCGGTCGGCGGCTGTTTTCTATGCCTTCGCCCAGTATGGTGAGGCTGTCCACGACCTTGCGGTCGCCTTGGAAGAGGCTGCGGCCGGTTGCTATGAGTGAAGCCTCGTCGTTGAGCGGAGTGGTGGGGTTGTTCTGTGCTTTCAGGTATGCTTTTGCTGTCCACAGTTCAAGCAGCGTGCGTGCCTTTATTACCTCTTGCATAGTGTCGGGCGCAAAGGTGTCGAATTCAATGTTCTGTACCTTTGTGATGCGCTTGTCGCGTGTGCGGTATTTCCACGTGTTGCGTGCCAGAGCATACATATTGTATAGCCACCAGTAGGCCGGCATTACTTCGAGGCGGTCGGCTGCTACGTTGTTGTTTACCAATGCGAATGGGAGTGGTATGTTCACTTCGGCAGGGAAGTCGCCCTTTGCAAGAAGGGTGAACGATGCGAAACGGCTCGAGTGCTTTACCGAAGAGCACAACCCCGGCCAGAAACCGCGCCCTGCAACTAACTCGCCGTCGTTGGTGCGGCTGTTGTGATTGCTGCCTATGGTAGCTCCAGCCGCCATATTGCTCTGTCCCATAATCACCGAGGCTATGAGGAACGAGTTGTTGTGGTGTTGTTCGTGCCCGGGGAATATGAGGTTGTTAAGAACCTCGCAGCACGAAATGGTGCTGTTGTCGCCCATTATGGAGTTTATGAGGCGCGCTCCGTATTTGAAGTTTGAGTTGTTGCCAAGAATGAACTTAACGGCGGTGCAGGAGTAAAATATGCGGCAGCCGTAGCCCACGATGCCGTTGACGAGAATAACGTTTTCGCCAATCTGTGTGGGCTCCTGGTTGGATGAGTTTATGGTAATGTTCTTTAGTTTTGATGCTCCTTTTATGTAGCAGTCGGTGCCTATCTTCACATCCTTAATAATGGAGGTGTTCTTTATCACACAGCGCTCGCCAATCTCGCCGTAGTAACCGCGGTGGTGGTCTTTGGTGTTCTGTGTTATGTGGAGAAGGCGTTCTTGCAACGTTGCGTCATCGACATATTTTGCCCACAGATAGGCGTCGGCAGGTATCATTCCGTCGAAAGGTGCCACGGAGCGTGTTCCAGTCTCGTTCATAATCTCAATGAGCACGCGCACAGCTTCGGGTTCGCCATCCTTTACAATGCCGTTACCGAACTTGGCGTGGTCCGTAGCTGACATCTCCTGTATGTTGAAGAGCATACTGTGGGCGCCAATTATGTAGTGTGAGAGGTAGTGTACATCGTGTATGGCGCAGTCGTCGCCAATGTCGCACGAGTGTATGCTGGAGTTTGTGATACCCACGGGCAGGCGCAGGTCGTGGAATTGCAGTGCTCCGTTGCACACACGCCCTATGCGTACCGTGCCATAGAACTTGTTGTCCTTTATTTTGGCAGCGTTAAATTCGTCGGTAACCCACAATGTGTCCCACGACGATGCGGTGTTGTTGTTCTTTACCAACTGCTCAATCTCGTCGCTGCGCAGGTGACGCCACCCGCCGCTGGGCTCTTTAACTTGTTGGTTGCGTATGTAGTATTTGTCTTTTCCTTCGGGCAGGTATTTGGGGTCTATCCACCCGTCGCTAAGTGCGGTGGGGGGTAGCAGGGTTACTCGTTCCATAATCCACTATGTTTAAGTTGCGCAAAAATAGGGAAAAAAGTAAAAAAAACAAACATTTTCATTTTTTTGAACAAAGTGGTTCTGTTGTGTAATTAAATATGATGTGCTATATAAGTGTAATGGCGCGTATTGCTAATGCCATCTGTTTGATTTTATCAGGCAGAGAGTGATTCGCGCTAGTGGTGGTTTTTGTTTGCCGGTATACAAAGCCGGGTTATGCAAGGTGTTTGTTGCAGAACTCTTTTACATAACTCTTGAGCTCGGGTGCGCTTACAATTTCTATTGAATTGGCCAGTCCTATGTAGAAGCGTGCAACGCCTGCAATGTTGTATACCTGTGTGGTTAGAAGCCACGAATTGTTGTCCTCCTTTGTAATGTAATTCTTGGCACGGGGATACTCTTCGGTCAGCAGGTTCTTGGCTCTTAAATTAAGTTTAAGACATACATCGATGGCAACGCTGCCTGTCATGTTGAATATGTCTATGTTGCCACGTTTATGCTTCTCCTTGTTGGCCCACCCTTGCTTGGTGACTTCTACATAGCCAATTCGTGCAATGTTGAACAGGCGGATATCTCTTTTTTCGAGGTCGTAGCACCAGATGGATTCTCCATTTTCGGTAAAATCGAAAACCTCCACTTTCCTGTCTCTTATGTTTCCGCTATTGGAAGACTGGTAATTGTGCAGAATTACACACTGCTGTGAACGTATTGATTTTGACAGTATTTCAATACTTGAGTCCTTTGTAATGGTTGTTAGTTTCTTGCGGTTCGAGATGCGTTGTATGGCAGCCTCGTTTATTGCTACCGATTCAGCGTTCACTCGCAGATATGCGACATCCTCAAGGTATACTATTCCGAATTCGTATGGTGTAATTTCCAATGCAATTACCTTGTTGTCGTACATCGGGCGTGTCTTTATGTTTGCCACCACGTCTATGTCAAAGAATAGTTTGGCCTGGTCGGTGATGTAACGCATATATCCATCAACTCCTTTATAGTTGTTATAGGTGATGGTTTGCAAATAGGCAATTTCACTTTCAATGCCGTTGACATATCCAAGGTCGTTGACACCCAGGTAGAGGGTTCCGCCATCTGTTGTATTGAGGAATGCGCACACGCCCTTGAAGACGTTCATATGCTGGCGCTGTTCTTTTGCTGTCTGTGGGGCGTGGAAGAACGATGTCTTGAATTCCTGGCGACTATTCTCCATTCCCAGAAAAATACCGTTGTCTTCTTCGAGGTCGGTGTCTCCCTCTGTCTCTACAGCGAGGTTTGCAATAATTTCTCGTTTGATGATATTTTGCATTGAACGGTTAATGACTGTTTCCAGTCTGTTACAGGACTGGACAAGTGTGGCTATCTTCACGAGCAGCGCATCTTCACTGTTGTCAATGATTTCGTCCAGCACTTCGGTGTTGGTCGTAGAACCGTATGCTTTTAATATTGATATGATGTTTTCGCGACGGACTACGCTTTCCGGTTTCTCCTCCATTGTGAACGACGGCATTGTTATATCGTCATACTCGTTCCTTGCAAAGCGTACCAGGTTTTCAAGGTATTCGGCAAGGAAGCTAATGTAGGCAGCATCGTTCTCGTATCCAATGAGGCTTGCCAGCATTTGGCTTACGCATAGTATCTTGTAGCGCTCTGTGGGGTTTGATACACTATATTGCTGAATAAGTGTCAACAGGCGGTAGATGGTTTTTATAAGTTGCTGGTTGAGTATTGTTACCGGTGCTTCATCTTCTTCCTTCTCGTACACAAATTTGTTGGCAATGGTTTCATATTTGACATTGTTGTAGTCTATTTCTTCGTCTATGAACTGTATGAATTCGCCATTGATCCACCCGGTGGGGGTGCCCTCTTTATCGAGTACGAACTGCTTTAGCTTTATCTCGGCACAATCTCCCAAATTGACATTCTCTATAAAATTAGAAAGGGTGTAAACTCCGAATCCAGTTTCTGTACCCCAACCAATTCTGTCTTTGTGTAACAAAACGGCTTTTGCCCTTACAACTTCACCTTGCTCATAGAGATAATTCTCTGCATATTTGATGAATGAGTCCTTCAAGTCGAAGATGCCTTCTCCCTTGTACACAACATCAAATTCATCGTCAATATTCAAGGCTTCAATGAAATCCTGCTCGTTGTAGAAGAAGAAATTCTTGGTGAATTCCACCTCGCCTTGTATCTGTTGGTAATTCTCGTCGGTCGATACAACTTGCAGATGATTGTTTTTCTTGCCTGTCAACTTTACTATCAGTTCGCTGCCAATAGTGTATTTCTTAAGCTTTTTGCACACCTTGAGCTGGTCGGTAACAAACTGTGATGTAAACTCTTTTATGTTTTCTATGTCGGAGGATCTGCTCTGTTTCAGTTTGTCTGCTTTGGGGGTGATGATATGGATTATTTCGTCAACAACTGATATTGAGGAGACAAACGACTGGTTTATTCCAAAGCGGTTTGTGGCGGAAAGCTGTAGCTTTTTCGATGCGAGTTGCAGGGTTCCCATCATCTCGAAACAGTCACTCTTTATGATGCCTGCCTTTGAGGACATTGCTATATTGAGTTTATGGGCTATTATCTCGGGATAGAATTGTTCAATGTCATTCCATTCGAGAAGGCTCTTTGAGGGGAGTGTTCCAAGTACAAATCTTAAGGCATTTGCAACAAAATTTATACCAATATTCTTTGGTTCGAGCAGGGTAAGCGCGTATATAAATAGTATGAAGCCTGTTCTGTAATTTTTAGAGGTGTTGTTTCCCGCCAGCAGGTATAGTCCCAAAAGCCTGGCAATGAAGGTGAGTCTTTCTTTGTCCTGGGATAATGACTCGTCCTGCAACAGTGGTTGGGAGTGGAATTCCTGCACCAGTGCGTCTACTCTTTTCTCCAACAGGTTTATGGTGATGTTGTAGAAGGCATCGGTTTTGGTGGTATTGTTCTGGTGTATGTAATGAAATACCTTGTTGAAATTTTCGTCTATATAATCAATTTAAAGGTCTAACCAAAGAGGTGTTGAAGAGTGTTTTGCCATAT
The DNA here is from genome assembly GCA_045647885.1 of Bacteroidaceae bacterium. Classification (GTDB taxonomy): domain Bacteria; phylum Bacteroidota; class Bacteroidia; order Bacteroidales; family Bacteroidaceae; genus HGM04593. The sequence continues at coordinate 6,274 of JAZRMX010000021.1, read as the reverse complement.
TGTTTCTGTTTTTGGGTGGTATTTCATTTTGGTAAAAGTATAAAAATTCTGGCAATAATATGGCGCTTGCCAAAATTAATTGATAAAATACTTTTCAACTTCGTATTAAGTAAATAAACTTGGAACTAATACCCGACGTGCTACTTGACTGTGGCGGTTGGAATGTCGCTCCACAGGGTTGTGTAGTGTGGCGACTGGTTCTCGCTCGATGTTTTTATCCTGCCACTCCCCTGTACTGCCAACTTAATGGCGCCCTTGCCAAAGGCTCTGTTCACGGCATCGACAACCGAGGTTAGTTTATGCTCTTTTTCTATGGAGGCGGTGTCGTCGAACAGGGAGCGCATTACATTCTGCACGGGGATTATTCTTGTGGCTACAACACCCGCCTTTTTGTAGCCGTAACCATTGCGGAATAGTTCTCTTGTTGCAGCAACGGAGCGTGCAACAATTGTCCTCTGGTCATTGGTGGGAGGTGTCAGTTGTATCAGCTGGTTGCCATACACCTGAGGCTCGTTCTCCTTGAACCGGTTGGTATAGGCAAACACGCATATTTCACAGGCTACGGTATTCTGTTTGCGCAGCTTCTCGGCAAGTGAGGAAGCGAAGTTTGCTATCTGCTCCTGTAATTCCTGAACATCATAAATTTCAGAAGAGAAACTACGCGAGACACATATTGATTGCTTTGCTTCAAAGCCGTCCTCAAATTCTATGCAGGGAACGCCTTGCAGTTCTTTCCAGGTTCTTACACCCGTAATACCAAACAGGTTTCTTATGGTGTCTTGGGGTAGCCGGGTGTAGTCGTTGGCCGAAATAACACCCATTGCTTTTAGCTTTGGTGCAGAGCGTCGGCCAATGCCCCAGACATCTTCAATGGGGAATTTGCGTAGAACCTTCTCAATATCCTCGGGGCGGTGCATATAACAGCCGCCTTTCAGTTTGGGGTACTGCTTGCAGAGCTTCGATGCAATCTTTGCAAGTGTCTTTGTGGGTGCAATGCCCACCGATACGGGAATGGAGGTCATTTTCCAACAACGGAGGGATATACTCTTTGCATATTGGTTGAAATCGATATTGCCCATTCCTCGCAGGTCGAGAAAAGCCTCGTCAATGGAATAAACCTCAATGGATGGAGCGAACTCCTCCAGTACCCAGCGTACTCGTTGCGACATATTGCCATAGAGAGCCATATTTCCCGAGAATACCGCTACATTGTGTTTCTCCACCAATCCTTTTATCTTAAAGAATGGGTCGCCCATCTTTATGCCAAGTGCCTTTGCCTCGTTACTGCGTGCTATGGCGCACCCGTCGTTGCTTGAAAGAACAATGACCGGCTTTCCCTGCAAGTCGGGGCGGAAGACCCTCTCACAGGAGACGAAAAAGTTGTTGCAGTCGGCAAGGGCAAACATTGTTACATCTTTTTTATTACATAGGTAACCACGCCCCAAACCATAAACTCGTTATCAGGAGTAACCTCTATTGGTCTATAGGTGCTGTTCTGCTCGTTGGCAGGCATAAGCCATAGCTTGTTCTCTCCCATTTCAACACGTTTAACGGTGTATTCGCCATCTATATAACACACCGCCTTGCAGTTGTTGTAAGGTTCAACAGCGCGGTCTACAATTATAATATCTCCTTCGTCAAGTGCTGCATCGACCATAGACACCCCGCTTATGCGAAAGAAAAAAGTGGATGCCTTGTGCTTTACAAGCAATTTAATAAGGTCGAGTTGCTCACGGTTATCCTCGGCCGGTGATGGGAACCCTGCTTTAACATTGCCCAAGGACTCGCTTTTGAATGAGCGGTTGTCATCTATTGTATGTGGTACGAACTTCTCCATAATTGTAGCAAAGATACTAACAAGCGAGCAAGAAATATGAAGCTTGCTTCAATATTTTTTACAGCGAGCGCAGTGTATCTTCGATTTTGTCAAAGATACTAACAAGCGAGCAAGAAAGTTTATAAAGCGAGTGAGGTGAAATTTATTTTAACTCGCAACGAGCGCAACAAACTTCGACGAAGTCAAATAAAAGTAGCTTGCTTCAATATTTAAGGAAGGGCTGGACAATTTTTTTCTGTTAAAGCCGTTACTTATGATATTGAAACACGACATAAATTATGCGCGTAGCTTTCATTGAAGCTAACAGAAACGGTGGTGAATAAACATTTATTTTTTGAAAGAGTAAAAAAATGAAACTAATGAAAAAGATATTTATAATTGCAGGTGTTGTTTTATTGTTGCTGGCATTGCCTTTTGCATCGATGATAACGGAATCTCTTACTGCACAGACAAACGAAGTGCCCTGTGTAAGGGAGGGCGATGTAATATTCCAGACTTCGCCATCGAACCAATCAAAGATGATACAAATAGCCACTCGCTCCAAAATAAGCCACTGCGGAATTGTGGTAATGAAAGATGGAGAACCGTATGTGCTTGAAGCGCGAAAGACATTGGTCCTTACTCCTTTGGATAAGTTTATTGCTCGTGGTGTGGAGGGCCGATATTGGTTGAAACGCCCGGAGAAAGATAATATAAAAATTACGTACGACAATTATCTGGGAACACCTTATGATTTGGCTTTCAAGTTTGGTAATGACAAGCTCTATTGTTCTGAACTTGTTTACGAGATTTACAAAAATCAGTTGGGTGTTGAACTGTGTGAGCCAAAGAAGATTGCCGATTATATGCTCCCCGGAATAAAGTATTTATCGGGTATTGAAGAGGAAATGAACAAGCGAGGAATAACACTGGAGCAGTATGCTGTTGCTCCTGTTGATGTGTTCAATTCAATGAATTTGAAACCGGTAAAATAAAGCAGAAGGGAAGTTCCTGGTTGTGAATAAAGTGTGTAAGGTTATGTGGCGCTCTGCTTGTGCAGTAATCTTTATTTCCTGTAACGCTTGGTGACGGCGGCATATCCACAGCGGCGGCAAAGGGGTTCTACGGCTGTGTGGCGGGTGAACCCGTCGTATATGGCTTTTGCACGTGGCGATGACAGTATCTCTTGCAAAGGGGTTTGGAATAGGTTGCCCAGGTTTATATCTCCTGCGTGGTCGAGACAGCAGGGCACAACGGTGCCATCGACAAGAACGCCTATCTGGTTTCGGAGTGCATAGCAGAATAAATCTTCCTGGTCATATTCGGCGCGTGTGGCATCGGGCCACTCAAACATTTTGTCGTACTCGAGGAATATCTTGTCGGCAAGCTTCCAACCGTTGCTTTGTTTCTTCCACAGAGTGGGGGTGTACTGGGATATGAGGTTTGTGAGTGCCTCATTGCTGCTTTCGTAGCCACCCTGGTTCCAGAAACGCAACACAATGATTATGCCACTTGCAGCGGCCTTGGTGGCAAATTGCATCACGTTGTTAATGTACTCTGTTGCGTTTTCCTTGTTGTTCCCCTCGTGTGAGTGGAGTGATATCTGCACCTTGTATGGTTGTGCTTCAATGATGCCCTCTGCTTTCGATAGCAGTGTGCCATTGGTGGTTATTACCGGCACGAAACCTTTTGCACGTGCCGTCTCTATGAACTGCGGTAGCAACGGGTGCAGCAAAGGTTCGCCCATCAGGTGAAAGTACAGGAATTGTATCTCTCCCTGCAAACGGTCGGTTAGGGTGTTGAACTCCTCGAGCGTGAGGCGGCGTTTCTCTCTGTCGGTCTTGGGGCAGAATACGCAGTTGAGGTTACAGATGTTTGTTATTTCAAGATAACAACGGGAAATCATTTGAGATAATATTCGCAATTTTATTGCAAATATACGTAAATTTTACAAGCAAGTGGATAATTATTTATACATTTGTAAAATGTTAGAGAACAATATTAATTAATAAAATAATTTACAATGAAACTCAAAGGATTTTTATTGCTGGCATCCTTAATGCTTGCTCTTTTGGCTCATTTGCCAGCAGTCGCTCAAAGTGAATATGTAGTCAATGCAGCAGGTAATGCGTATATTACCTCTGGAAATTCTGCCTCTATTGACGAACGCAGTAATACAATACGCAATTGGATTGACAAAGAAACTGTAATAAGCTTTTATTTTAGAGCAAATGAGTGCGGTAAAATTGATATTGCTTTGCAGGCAAAAGGCAAGTCTCGCATTGAGGTCTCTTTGTTAGGCAAGAGAAAAAAGGTTACACTCAATAGTGATACTCTCTCGCGTATAGATGTTGGAACATTCAAGGTGAAAACTCCCGGATATATAAAGATGGATATTCGTGGTCTTAAAATAAATGAGGGTGAGAGCTTTGGTTCCGTCGCTGCTGTTATTGTTGGGGGCGAAATGCAAAATATAGCGTTTGTGGCACCCGATTTCAGTACCCACTTCGGACGTCGTGGCCCGTCTGTGCATTTAGGATATGTTCTCCCTAAAGAAGATGTGGAGTGGTTCTACAACGAAGTTATTGTTCCTGAGGAAGGCGATATACCCAGCAGTTATTATATGGCTTGTGGATTCAGTCAAGGCTACTTCGGAATGCAGAATAACAGCCCACACAAGAGAAGGGTGTTATTCTCGGTGTGGAGTCCTTTTGAAACAGACAATCCTGCCGAGATACCGGATACTATGCGAGTGACACTGGTAAAAAAAGGTGAGAATACGATAATAAATGATTTTGGAAATGAAGGTTCGGGTGGTCAAAGCTACATACACTATGATTGGAAGGCTGGCGAGCGTTGTCGTTTTCTTATGGGGGTAAAACCTGATGGTAATGGTAATACTATTTATACGGCTTACTTTTTTGATAACAACAAGGGAGAATGGTCTCTTATCGCATCATTCCGTCGCCCTCAGACATCTACTTGGTACACAGGAGCGCATTCATTTCTTGAAAACTTTAATCCGGTAATGGGCTATATCAATCGAAAAGCATACTATACCAACCAATGGGCACGTACAACTGACGGTCGTTGGGTTCCTGTATCTAAAGCACGTTTCACTTGTGATACGACGGGTGCCAAAGAGATGCGTTTCGACTATACAGGTGGCATAGAGGGAGACTGCTTCTTCCTTTCTATGGGAGGTTTTTTTGATGAGTATATGAAATCTGGAACCTATTTTGAGCGTAAAGGCAATGTGACCGAATCTCCTGATATTGATTTCTCGACACTCGAATAGAAATTCATAACGCGACAAGTGCAGGCGAAGAGATAAAGAATAAGTGAAAATCCTTAATCTCTTCGCTTCTGCTTATTAATATAATTAAGAGGGGCTTCTTTGTTTGTGTAAAATTGAATTTTGTGACCATCTGAAGAGTGGTCTTAAACGAGCTATAAACAACCCTTAATAACCGTTCCGAAATAGCAACTATTATGGGATTGTTGCCTTTTTGCGAGTAATGGCTTTATTGCAATGTGCAATACTCCTTTGCAAAGCTAAAACTTCAGCCGTCGCAAGCAACACTCGTTTGCGTTGCCGTTGTAAATGTATGGGACTTTCATTAACTCATTTGCACATTACTTCTCCAATGCCGAGAAAGCCTGTCATCTCAATGAGGTTGACTAAAAAGGCTCTTTTGTTGTTATGCTCGTCCTTAAAATGCTCATTTACGCTCAGTAAATTAAACCACAAATGTGGTTTTTCCTCCTCGTGGTTCGGCATAGAATGTAACCATTCTCTGCTCTCGCGTTCAGCGTCGGTTGCGTTTTTTTCGGCCTTCGCAAGCCTAAAAATAACTCTTTTTATTCAATCCCAAACAATGAAGATGACTCAAAAAGACTTTTGAGTCATCTTCATTTATTTCTTCAGCCAAGTAGCTATCTGAAATCTTTTAACTCTTCTTGTAAACAACGCCTTGTAAAAAAGATTCTGCTTTTTACCGTACCCAACGGCAAAGATAACTTGGTAGCTATCTCATGGTACTTAAATCCAGAAACAAACATCGAAAAAGGTACCCTATAATTATCGGGTAAAGAATTGACTGCGCGATAAAGTTCCTTCCTGTCGTAATCATTTTCTGTTATAGAATCTTTTGTCAATTGAGTACTATCTATATTATATAAATTGTCAGTGTAATCGACAAATGTTTGTTCACGCACAACTCTTCTGTAATTATTGATAAAAATATTACGCATAATCGTATATAGCCAAGCCTTAAAATTTGTATCGGGAGTATATTTATCCATATTCTCAAGAGCTTTTAACGACGTATCTTGTAACAAATCATTGGCTTCCTCTTTATCGGCTGTTAATTTAAATGCAAATCTTTGTAATTCAGATTGCATTTTAAGCAAATCTCTTTTAAAAACTACTGTTTCCATTATTTTAAATCAACTTAT
>JAZRMX010000020.1:0-37461 GCA_045647885.1 Bacteroidaceae bacterium | reverse complement strand
GGCACCTAACTCGCGGGCAAACATTCCTCGCACTCTCTCCTGCAAATGCTCGGATAAACACTGTGATTTTAACGGTGCCGGTTTCTTTTTGAGAATTACCATTGCAGTAGATAATTTGTTACACATAGGATGGCGTGAGGGAGCACAACTTATTAAAGAATCAATTTCTCCACACTAAATTTCTACTGAACTCTTTTTTTGTGCATTGCGTGAACTTTTTTGAAAGCTGTGCTGTTGTATTTATGAACAGCATTTGATTTACTATATAAAAACTTTTTCTTAATCATTCAATTCCCCTCGCAGCCCTCTGTAGTGATACACGGGGCTGTTTGCATTTTTTTTAGAAATTTATTGCAGAAATCTTTCGTTTGGATTACCTTTGTCGGCGGATAAAGGTGTAACTGTTGCCCGTTGCGGGCGCGGTTAGTAAAAGGGAATCCGGTCAGAATCCGGAGCTATACCCGTAGCTGTGTGTCCATTATTGTCGCGGTAATCCAATGCCACTGTTATTTTTTGTAATGGGAAGGCGCCGTAGACGGACAAGCCAGAAAACCTGCCTTATCTTTTTGTGTTATTCAACGCCTCGGGTAAAGGCTTGGTAAATTATTTTTTATGCATAGATTTTTATTGGGGCACTTATTGTGTACCTTTATTTTGTGGCTTTCGTGCGGCAACTTATGTAGTGCCCAGGTGGTCGATTCTGTCTCTACAGCACTTGATTTATCGGAAATCGAGGTTGTAGGGAGAACTATAGATGTGAATTATCAATCGGGTTCCTTGTTGCAACAGGTGAGCCGTGAAGATATTGAGCGTCTTGGCTATAATACTGTTAGCGAGGTTATTAAGGGTATGGCCGGTGTGCAGATGCACGACTACGGCGGTGTCGGTGGTTTGAAAACGGTTTCGATACGAGGCTTGGGAGCAAAGCATACCGCTGTAAGTTATGACGGAGTGGTTGTTGCCGATGCGCAGAGTGGGCTGGTTGATCTTGGGCGTTTTACTACGGAAAATGTGAGTATGCTCTCCTTGTCAATAGGGCAAGGGGGTGATATTTTCCGTTCAGCAAAGGAGTATGCTTCGGCCGGAGTTGTAAATATTGCAACGCGCAAGCCGCTTGCGAGCACTCTTTCACTCAAGGTCGGATTTGGCGATTTTGGAACAATAGGGGGTACGTTGCTCCGTGAAAAGGTTTTTAACGATGTCTGGAGCTATTCGGCATTTGTGAATATGCAACGTGTTGATGGCGATTATCCTTTCAACCTTGAAAATGGTATTTTGTCAAGTGAGAGATTCCGAGAAAATGGCGATGTGAAGAGTCTGACGGCCGAAGGTAATCTGTTCGGTGATTTTGGTGCAGGCGGCAACCTCTCGTTGAAGGTCTATTATTTTGCCTCGGAACGTGGTTTGCCTGGTGCTGTGAATCTGTATAACAGATTGAGCAAAGAGCGTCTGTGGGATGATAATTTCTTTGTACAATCGTCTTATAATCTCTCTCTTACCGATAAACTGAAGCTGCGTTCGTCCGTGAAATATAATTACTCTTTTTCACGTTATCGCGATGAGAACAGTTCTTATTCTGCCGGTTTCAGGGAAGACCGTAACACACAGCACGAGTATTATGCCACCGTGGGTGTGAATTATGATATTTGTAAAGATGTAGCGGTGGTCTTGTCGAGTGATTTGACGCATTCCGTGTTGAGGAACAATATTTCTTCGTGTGGTGAACCGCGTCGTCTTAATTCGCAGACGGTATTTGCCACACAGTATGAAAATGACCGTTTTCTGGCGACGGCTTCGTTGCTTGCCACTTATATAGCCGACAGGGCTGATGATGGAAATAATCCCGAAGACAAAAAGCGTCTTTCTCCCTCTTTTTCTCTCTCTTGGCAACCTCTGCGCTTTTTCCCTCTCCGTTTGAGAGCCTCGTATAAAGATGTGTTCAGAGTACCTACATTTACTGACCTCTATTATTTGCGTATGGGTAATACTTCATTACGCCCGGAGCGTGCTACGCAGTACAATGCAGGGCTTGTATACTGGGTCGAGGGTGCTGATTGTAGTTTTTCTCTATCGGTGGATGGGTATTATAATAGTGTAAAGGATAAGATTGTGGCTTTGCCCACGATGTATATATGGAGAATGAAGAATTATGGCAAGGTGGAGATGAAAGGTGTTGATGTTACCACTTCGTTGTCCTTACGCTTGTCACAAGATATGGAACTTCTGTTCAATGCTGCATATAGTTATTGCCATTCGGTTGACAAGAGCGACAAAGAGGCAAAAAACTATGCTCACCAAATCCCTTATACTCCGCGACATACAGGTAACGGCTCGCTTTCCTTTAACAATAGATGGGTGAATGTGTCTTATATGGTAACTGCCGTGGGTGTACGCTATATGCTGCCTCAGAATATTGTGGAAAACGAGGTCGCTTCCTATGTGGAGCATACTTTAGCCGCAAACAGGGAGTTTGCTCTTGGAAAATGGGCACGTTTGCGCCTGCAGGGTGAGTTGTTGAACTTTACCGATGTGAATTACGATGTAATACGCTATTATCCAATGCCAGGACGACAGTGGAGATTTTCGGCTTGTATAACCTTTTAACTTATATAAATTATGAAAAAGTATTTATTTTGTGCAGTGGCTGCAGCATTGTGTTTTGCATCGTGTAGTGATGATGACAAGAATGTGGTTTTCATCCCGGAAGAGATTACTCCGACAGTGTCAGTGGAGTGTGCTTCGCCACGTTTTATGGTGGCACACGAGGGCAAGGTGTATGTAACATCCCAAGCTGGTAATGTTGTGTGTATTGATACTGTATCTCTCTCGGTGGAGGCTTCTGTCAAAGTAGGTCGCAATCCTGAACAGTTGTGTATTTCCGCTAACAAATTGTTTGTAGCAAACTCCGGTGGTCTTGATTATCCTAATTATGACAAAACAGTTTCAGTTGTAGATATTCCGAGTTTTGTTGAGGAGCGTAAAATAGAGGTCGTAGCCAATCCTTCCAATATTCTTAATGCTGGCGACGGTACGTTGTATCTTGTATCATACGGTAATTATGCCGATATTCCTGCAGCCTTGCAGAAAGTTGATGCAACAACCAGTGAAGTTACCGATTTGTCGCCTGTGAATATGAGCGAGATGTGTTATTCCGACGGGTTGTTGTATGGCATATTATCGGAGTATGATGCGCAATGGAATCAGACAATTTCGTATAAACTCTATAATACACTCACAGGCGAGCTTTCTCCATCGTCGTGGATTACAGACGGTACAACTGTTTCCAATCCCTATAAATTGTGTACTGTAGGTGATTATATAGCTCTCACCTCTGCTACTTATACTGCAAATGGCGATGTCTATCTTTTTTCAAAGGGTGGAGAAAAAGTATCTTCGTTCCCTGTGGGCTTATACCCGGTGAAGGTTGTTGAGGCAGGTAAGTATATTTATGTACTGAATTCAGGTATTATGAATGACAATAATGCTTCGCTCACCCGTTATAATACGGAGAGTGGTGAGGTGTTGCCGGAGTGTTGTTTCAAGGCTGTAAACGGTTATGGTATTGGCGACACAGCTAATGATATTTTGGTTTACGGCAGTAAAATGTATATAACCGTAACAACCGACAATGTAGTGTGGGTTATCAATCTGAATTCATCGGCCTGGAAAGAATAATCCCGTATAGTTACCTTTAATAACAATAATCCAAGCGTCTGCACTCTTTTTGTGCAGACGCTCTTTTTTGTTTTACTGTTTTTATCATTTCACAATAATGCTTATCTTCGCAGGAGTTATGCGAAAACTTCTTTACATATTATTTACGGTTGTGCTGCTGTCGCTTTTTTCGTGTGGTGGTGCTGTTTCGGGTGTGGAGTCTGCCGGGCGTGCCGACTCGCTCTGCTTGTTGCTCGACGTTTATCGTTATAAGAGTGTAGAGAAACTTTCGGTTGTGGCAGGGGAGCTATTGAACTTGAATATCTCCGATGAGTATAATTCTGTGGCGAAGGCTTCTCTTGCTTATTCGGCAATGATGCGTATGGATTTTTGTGCAGCAAAGGCTCTGTACGATGAGGTACACGCTGTATCGCATTGCGAGATTGAGCGTTTGGCTGCCGATGTGGGTATGATGATTCTCTGTTACAGGGTTTCTGCCAACAGGGAGTTCTTCGATTATAGAGCTATGGCTCAAGCGCGTATGCGTCGTATAGAAGAGGAGGCTGCTTTTTTGCCACCGGCCGACAAGGCTCGTTTTGTGCGCGCAAAGGTGGAATTCGAGGTTGTTTCTCTCTGCTATTTCTCAAATATTGGTCTTGTGGAAGAGGCGCAGATGTCGCGCGAGGCTCTCTCCCTGGAAATTGAGGATTGCGACGATGTTGCTTTACGCATTTATGCACGAATGATGCTTGCCGCTTTTGAAACAGATGTGACAAAGAGGGCCGAGGCTTATGCTCTTGGTCTTTCTATGGCAAAAAGGAGTGGTTTAACGTGGCTGACAGGAAATTATCGTCTATTATTGGCTATAACTCTGCGTGGCGAGGTCTTTTCGCAGGGTGTTCCGGCTGTGTTGGAGAGGCTGAATACGGAGCGTTTGCCTTACGAGGAGTTTTCTTTATTGCTGGCCGGCGAGGCTGTGAGCGACTTTTCGTTTTATGGCGACAATTATATGAAGATTGAGGCACTTGCGGTGGCGGCGTCGTGCAATACTCAGATAGGGGAGTATAGCAAAGCCTTGGTATTGCTTGGTGAGGCTGTCGATGAGGTGAATGCTTATTACAAGGAGTATGGCTCTGGCGTGATTGATACTTTATCTTTGGGCTCGTTTGCTTATTTTGATGAGGCTGAAGATTACTCCTTCTTGCAGAATGGCACTGCTGTGGATATTCCCGAATGTCTTCTGAGTATAAGGCGTGAGGCAAGTTGCGCTTATGCCGGCTTGGGCGATAAGGAACTTTCCGATATTAACCGTGAGGCTTACCTCGACCTTTTGCGTACCACGCGTATGAACAGGTTGATGGAGAGTCGCGTGCAGGCGGCAACCTCCACCGCATCGAGGCTTTATTGGCTGTCGTTGCTTGTGGTTGCAGCTCTTGTGGTTGTGGCGCTTCTCTTGTGGCTGATGAACAGAAGACAGCGCCGTTGCAACGAGGTGTATTCCTCCAACCTTAAGCGTCTGCTTAAATTGACACGAGGGCTCCTCTCCTCTCTTCCCCACGAACTTGACAGCGAAGAGGCTGTCTGCCTTTCCGTGTGCAAAATCCTTTCCAAGGGTATGGAGGGTTTTTCTGGTTCCCTGCGTTTTTCCCTTACCACGCCTTTTGAAGTGTGTGGTGAAACTCCTTATATATATAATTTCTCTTTGCCGCCTGTTGCCGGTAATCGCAGCTATACATTGTATGTTGTAGCAGAAAAAGAGCTTGACGAGGAGAAAAAAGCGATTCTTGAGATGGCGCTGCCTTATGTGGCAGTGGCTGTTGAGGAGGGTTTGCGCATTGCCGACATTAGTGACGAGCAGTTGCGTTTCCAGGAACAACGCCTTGCCCACGAACTTTATCTTGCCGAGTATAAGAGGGAGAATCTCTTGAAGCGTGTCTCGGCCTCGGTTGTGAATGGTATGCGCCCCTATATGGACCGTATACAGAACGAATTGCGCCATCTGTCGTGCGACGGAGAGAGGGCTGCCGTTGAACGCCGTCTGCAGTATGTTGCCGAGCTTACCGACAAACTTGCCGACTACAATGTGATACTGGAGCGCTGGATAAAGATGAGGCGTGGCGAGATGAACCTGCAGGTGGAGCGTTTCTCGGTGCGCGAGATTTTTGATGTAATAGAAAAGAGCGTGCCTTATTTCAGCGCGCGTGGCATTATGCTCGATGTGCGCAGGAGCGATATAGTGGTGCGTGCCGACAGAGCATTGACGCTCTTTATGGTAAATACCCTTGTGGAGAATGCCGGAAAGTTCACCCCTTCGGGCGGTTCTATTATTGTTGAAGCGCAGGAGAGCGACAATTTTGTGGAACTCTCTGTTACCGACAGCGGGGTGGGGCTTACTCAAAATGATATTGACCTTATTCTTGGCGAGAAGGTTTACGATGCAGCCTTGATAGGTGAGTCGGCCGACCTCTCGGGAAAGAACAAGGGCGGTGGCTTCGGGCTTATGAACTGTAAGGGTATTATTGAAAAATATCGCAAAACCGACGAGATTTTCTCTGTTTGCAGTATGAATATCAGCAGCCGTAAGGGAGCTGGTAGCCGTTTCTCCTTCCGTTTGCCCCGAGGCGTAGTTCGCAGTATTGTGGTGCTGCTTGCTATGGCTATGCCATTGTCGGCTTTTGCCGGTGATATACTCTCGCAGGTGAGCGCCTGTGCCGATTCTGTCTTTATCTCCAACGTTGAGGGCAGGTACGACGCAGCCTATAGCTATGCCGAACAGGCAATCTCGGGGCTTAACAGATATTACCGTGAGGTTGTTGGCGGTACCGATACTTTGTCGCTCTCCGGTGGCACGGCAGCGGAGCTACTCTGGTGGCGCGAAGAGATTTTCCCACCCTCATTGAAAGAGGATATATACTTCAATATCCTTGACATACGTAACGAACTTGCTGTTGCCGCCCTTGCATTGCAGCGTTGGAGTGATTATCGTTATAATAATGGGATTTATGCATCCCTCTACCGCCTGGTACACGAGGATAAGGGGCTTGAGGGGCATTACGAGAATATGCAGCAGCTTGCCAATTCCCGCCAGGCAGCAATAGCGCTGTTGCTTTGTGTAATTATCCTTATGCTTGTCGTGTATGCAATCTATTATGTACGTCACGCCGTTATAGGGCGTATGACAAGCCGTATGGTCCTTACCCTTAACCGTCGTCTGCTTGCCGTTTCCAAGAACGAAGCTCGTTTGTCACCGGGTGAACTTGCAGGCTCTATGTCGCGTGAGATTTTTATTGCTCTTGGCGAGGCTATGTGCATCGACCGTGTTTCAATGTTCCTGAAAAACGAGAGTGTTGCTGTGTCGTTCCCCGAAAAAGGTATAGCAGTATCCTCTCTTTATATGCGTGCAGTGTGCGACAGCGGCGAACCTTTTGTGTCGGAAGATAAATTGCTGCTTACTCTCCCAATGTCCGTACTCGTTTCGGGTGAGAAACATTGTGTTGGTGCGCTTGAATTTGAGTCGGGGCGCCCCTTAAGCGAGAGCGAGGTGCTTAATCTTGAACTTGTGGCGCGCTATGCAGCTTCGGTGGCATATCACTCCACAGTGCGTATGGCCGAGCATTACAGGCTGCTTGCTGCCGTGGAGGAGGATGCCGAGCGTGTAAGCTTCGAGGAGAATCGTCTGCACGTGCAGAATATGGTTATGGATAACTGCCTGTCTGTAATAAAGCACGAAACAATTTATTACCCCAGCCGCATAAAGGCACTTGTGGAACAGGCGCTTGCCGGCGCCGGCGATGTGCAATTGTGCCGCGAGAAGGTTGCTGCAATGGTGGAGCTGATGGATTATTATATATCGGTGTTTGGAATATTAAGCAACTGCGTAACGCGTCAGCTCGACCAGGTGAACCTCTCCTGCGTGCAGGTTCCTCTTTTCGACCTGTTTGCTGCTATGCGTGGTTTTGTGTCGCGCAAGGCCAAAAGGGCAGCTTTGGATATTGTGCTCGATGTTGAGCCCACCTCTCTCAATGTCTTCTGCGACAAAGTGATGCTTGAAGCGTTGCTCGAGTCGCTTTTAGAGGCTTCGTTGAACAATAAGGTTTCCGGTGTGCTTCGCTTGTGTGCGGTTGACGAGGGTGATGTGGTGCGCATAGAGCTGCTCGACAAGCGTTTGAGCCTGTCGAAAGAGGCTCTTTCGTTGATGTTTGTTCCTTCGCGTAACAATATAACTGCCGACGGTGGTCTTGCCGGAATGGAATACCTTGTTGCTAAAGAGGTTATGCGTTTGCACGAAGATGCTCTTCTGCAACGTGGTGGCCGCATAGAGGCGCGTGCTACCGATGATGGTGTCTTGTATTTATTTACTTTGCCGAAAAAGAGTATGCTATGAGTGAAAAATTCAGTGTAATAATAGTTGAGGATGCCAAACTGGAACTTAAGGGTACGGAGGAGATTTTCCGTTCCGAGATTCCGGAGGCCGAAATAATTGGTGTTGCTTCGTGCGAGGATGAACTTTACCCCTTGCTTGCGAAGGAGCTTCCGCAGTTGCTGTTGCTCGACTTGGGGCTTGGTGGCTCCACCACGGTGGGAGTAACCATCTGTGAGAGAGTAAAGCGCGAATGTCCCACGGTTAAGGTGCTTGTTTTTACCGGTGAGTTGTTGAACGAGAAACTGTGGGTAGATGTGCTCGATGCCGGTGCCGACGGTATAACTCTAAAGACCGGGGAACTGCTCACAAGGCACGAGATTATGGCGGTAATGGCAGGCAAGAAGCCTGTTTTTAATACTCCCATTTTAGAGAAAATTGTGCAAAGGTTCCGCGAGGGGGTTATGCGCGAGGCAACGCGCAAGAAGTCTATTATAAAATATGACATAGACCGTTACGACGAGTGCTTCTTGCGTCACTTGGCTCTTGGTTATACAAAGGAGATGATTGCCGGGCTTAAAACAATGCCTTTCGGTGTAAAGTCGCTCGAGAAGCGTCAGGCCGACCTTATAATGCGTCTTTTCCCCGACGATGAGCAACGAGGAATAAATGTTACGCGCCTTGTGGTGAGGGCTGTGGAGCTGAATATTATTGATGTGGAAAATCTTGAAGCCGATGAATAACCGACGATTCTTTTATTACCCTGCAGTTGTTTATGCCTTGTTGCTTGTGGGGGTGTGGCTCTTTTCCTGGGTTATGGAGGTGGCAGGGCTGTTGCTTGGCGATGGCCTGGGTATCTCTTCGCTTGTGAGTTTCGAGGGGGTGCGTTGGGCTGTGCGTTCTGCATCAACATCGCTCGATGCTGCCCCGTGGGCAACTATAATGCTTTTTATAACCTCAATAGGGCTGTTTGTCGGTTCGGGAATGGTAAGGAGTGCGCGCGCGGCTTTCCACGGTGCTTCCCTTACTCTTGTAGAGAAACGTGCCTGGTTGGCGGCAGCGGTGGTATTTGCCCTCTATCTTTTGTTGCTTTTTATGTGTACCGTATACCCGTGGAATCTGTTGCTTGGTGTTACGGGAAGTTTTTATACTTCCCCCTTGTTGCAAGGGCGCATAATTCTCTGCTTTGCCGGGGTGTTGCCTGTGACCATTATTTATGGTTTTATCTATGGTAACTATCGTAGTGTAGTCGATGTGGCACGTTCAGTAGGTGAGGCATTTTCGCTCTATGCTCCGGCACTTGTGGCTGTGATTCCTGCGACCGGAATAGTGCCTTGTGCCGAGCGTGTGGGGCTTCTATCTTTGCTCGGTGTAACGGAGCAGGGTGCTGCGGTTTTTTCCGATATTATGTATCTTGTACCTTTTATGTATACAATGTTGCTGTTGCGTAGAGCAACAAAATAAAAAAACACGCGTGTTTTTTTTATTTTGTTGATTGGTACAGGTATCTTTTTATACTCTTTTTGGGAGTCTTTTCAAACTCCTTATCCTGTATTCGTATGGTGGAAATACGTGAGTATGCCGGGAGTTGGTTGTTGAGTTCCACGCGATTTTGTTCCATAAGTGTTGCGAGGTCGTTAGTGTTGTAGCCGGCCTGTTTTATACTGTCGTAGTCGGGGTATACAAGCCCTATAAGTTTTTCTCCCTCTTGTATCACTAGAGATTCGGCTACGCAGGGCTGGTTGTTCAGGCGCGCCTCAATTTCTTCGGGGTAGATATTCTGTCCGTTGGCTCCGAGGAGCATACTTTTGCATCGCCCTTTTATGTAGAGGAAACCCTCTTTGTCGAATATGCCGAGGTCGCCCGTGTGATACCATCCTTCTGCATCCAATGCTTCGGCGGTGGCGGTGGGGTTCTTGTAATATCCAAGCATCACGTTTTCTCCACGGCAAAGAATCTCCCCGGCCTCTTTTGTGTGGTTGTTGCTGGCGATTTTTACCTCCATATTAACCACGGGTTTGCCGCAGCTCCCCACTTTGGCCTCTTTCCAGTCGCTGTAACATATTATGGGTGCGCACTCGGTCGCTCCATATCCCACGGTGTAGGGGAATTTTATTTTGTGCAGGAAACGGTCAATATCGGGGCTGAACGCGGCTCCTCCAATAATTATTTCTTTGAAATTTCCACCGAAGGCGGCAATCAATTGCTTGCATATCTTTTTATATATAAGATTGCCGAGTATGGGTGTGTGGGTAGCTATGCGCATAGGCAGTTTGTTGAGCTTGGGGAATATTGTCTTGCGTATAACCTTCTCAATAATAAGCGGTACGGCAACTATTATGGCGGGTTTTATCTTGCTCAAGGCATCGAATATAATGCGTGGGCTCGGGGTGCGTGTGAGAAAGAATACCTGTACACCGCGTGTGAGCTCATAGAGGAATTCAAAAGACATTCCATACATATGAGCCATAGGCAGTATCGACAGCACGTTGTCGCCGGGCATCAAAGGCACAGCGTTTATCGCAAACTCCATATTGCTGTAGAGGGCGCGGTAGGGTATGAGCACTCCTTTTGAAAAACCGCTTGTTCCCGAGGTGTAGTTTATTATTGCAAGCTCGTCGGGTGAGTCTTTGTGGTAAGATATATCATCGGGAGTGAACCCTGCGGGGTGGGCTGTGGTGAATTTTTCTTCAAGTTCTTTGTGGGCTGTTGTTGCAGCGTTGCTTCTGCTTGTGTGCAGTGAAAAATCCTCGAGTTTCAGTATACATTCAAGATTGGGCACCTCCTCAGCAGTGAGTTTGCTAAGGTTCGATGCTCCCACAAAAAGCATACGCGAGTCGGAGTCGTTTACTATGTGGTGTATGTTGTCCTCCTTAAAGTCGTTCAGTATGGGTACGGCTACGGCGCCGTATGTGAATACCGAAAGGAATGCCACTCCCCAGTTGCTGCAGTTTTTGCCGCAAATGGATATCTTATCTCCTTTTTTTATTCCACAATCTTTATAGAAAATGTGCAGTCGGGCTATCTGCGCGGCAAGTTCTTTATATTTCAGAGTGCCGCTGCGGTAGTCGGTAAGAGCTGCCCTTTCCCAGTTTTCCTTGAAACTATTTTCGTACAGCCCTGTAAAACTTCTTTCGTTTGCCATATTTCTATGCTTTTGTTTTCTGTTTTAAAGTGGTGGAGATTTTGTACAAAAATAATAATAAATTTCATAAAAAATGTGCATTTGGTGTAAAAAAGGAATAAATCTTTTTCAAAATGTGCAAAACGGTTGTGAAAATTATTTGCTCTCTTGTGGGCTGACAAAAAAAGCCCTCCCGGTAAGGGAAGGCTCTTTAAATTGTTATTTCTGTTTTTTACTCCTCGGAAAAGATGTATGAACCCACGCGTATGTGGTTACTGCCCTCTTCAATGGCAATGGGGTAGTCGTCGCTCATTCCCGCCGACAGAACATCGAACCCACCGCCTGCAAAATATTTGTCGCGTATAGTGGCAAACAGCTTGCCGACAGCAGAGAATTCCTTCCTTATCAGCCCGGTGTCGTCGGTGTTGCTTGCCATACACATAAGGCCGCGTATTTCAATATTCTCGAGTGCGCGCCACTCACCGCTTTCAAGCATCGCGAGGCACTCGTCGGGTGTGAAGCCGAATTTTGTATCTTCCTGGGCAATGTGTATCTGTAACAGACAGGGAATTCTGCGTCCGTTCTTTGCACCCTGCTTGTTTACCTCTTGCAGGAGGCGCAGGCTGTCTATGCTGTGTATGAGGTGCACAAACGGAGCAATGTATTTTATCTTGTTGCTCTGCAGGTGTCCTATAAAATGCCAGCATACATCGGCAGGCAAAGCCTGTTGCTTAACCACCAGGTCTTGCGCCTTGCTCTCGCCGAAATGTCGTTGCCCTGCATCGTATGCGGCCTGAATGGCCTCAATGGGGTGGTACTTCGAGACTGCTATCAGCGTTACACCTTGTGGCAGGCTCGCGCGTATCTTTTCTATCTTTTCTCCTATTTTAGAGTATTGCTTCATAATGGAAAATGTCCACGATTGAGCTTTCGTTTACCGAAGCAAGGTCGTATGCCATAACAGAATCCTCCATATGCTTGTTGAGGCCGGCAACGGCACCCGCGCAATCCTCTGCCTTTACAAGAATAACCACAGAGGTCTTTTTCTCCTTTGCACTAACCTCGTCAATTGTTACAAGCGCAATCTTGCACTTGAACCATTTGTCGGCAGTTTCGCTGGGGCTGTCCACCAACTCGCCATACTTTGTACGTTTCATCTCGTTTATGGTGAACTCACCTGTTACCGAGGGCTGCAATTCAAGTGTGATGCGCTTCTCAATCTCGGTGGAGCTGAAACCCTGTACAAGATATACCTCGTTTACTTTAGTGTTCAAGCCTTTCTCGCCTGCACGCTCATAACTTACTTTTACTTCGAACCAACTTTGTGTCATATTCTTTTCTTTTATTTATGTTTATATGAATGGCGCGTTTTTTCTTGCGCGACCACAAAGTTAGTAAATGAAATGTTTTTTACCTCTTGTTTCCTGTAAAAAATATTTCGTTTCAGTTAAGCTGTAGTAAAACCGCACGTCGGTAGAGAAGGTACAGTTCCTCGTCGGTGTCGTACTCGGGCTCTTCGTCTATGGGTGAGGGGTCGTCGCTGTTGTAATCTTCGTATATCTCGTCCTCCTCGTCGGTGTATGTGGGGGAGATGCAGTCAAATATACTTCTTTTGTAACGAGGTTTTGCACTCTCCTGTGCCGTGAGGTTGTTTATGAACTTTTCCACGGCAAGCACCAGTTCCTGTGGGTTGCTTTTTATCTTTTTCATAACGGGTTTAATTTATCCATCTTTTTGTTATATCTTTTATGAAGCTGCTCCTTGCCGCCGTTGTGCATATGGTGGCAATATTGGTTTTCCCGTTCAATGCGGCACTGCAAGGTATCTTCATACTCGCTCCACGATATTATTCTGCGTCGGGCAATACCGCTTTTTATAGCGGCTTGTGCAACTGCCATTGCCACGGAAACAAGCAGTCGGCTGTCGCTTATCTTGGGAATTATATACTCTTTGCCAAAGTTAAGGTCGGTGGAATATCTCTTTTTTATATCCTCGGGTACGGGTTCGTGGGCAAGCGAGGCAATTGCCTTTATGGCTGCTTGCAACATATCACGGTTTATGTCTGTGGCAAGGGTGTCGAGTGCTCCGCGGAAGAGGTAGGGGAAGGCTATTGCGTTGTTTATCTGGTTGGGAGCGTCGGTGCGTCCGGTGGCGATTATTGCGTCGGGGCGCGCCTCTCTTGCCTCTTGGTAGCTTATTTCGGGAGTGGGGTTGGCAAGAGCAAATATTATGGGTGTGCTGTTCATTGTTTGCAGCATCTCTTTTGTGAGAACATTGCCCACAGAGAGCCCAATGAAGGCATCTCTCCCTTTTATGGCGTCGGCAAGAGTTCTTATCTTGGTGTCTGCTGTGGCAAAAATTGCTTTTTGTGGCGTGAGTCTGTCGCGTGAAAGGCTTATCACTCCTTTGCTGTCGAGCATTATAATATTCTCTCTCTTTACTCCTGTATCGACAATAGTCTTTGCCGTTGCAATGGCTGCAGCCCCTGCGCCGTTTATCACAATCTTCAGGGTGCTTATCTCTTTTTGGGCTATTTCACAGGCATTGGCAAGTGCTGCGGCAATGGTTACTGCAGTGCCGTGCTGGTCGTCGTGCATCACTGGGATATCGAGCAACTTACGCAGGCGTTCCTCTATGTAGAAACATTCCGGGGCTTTAATATCTTCGAGGTTTATTGCACCGAAGGTAGGGGAAATCTCCTGTACGGTTTTTATGAAGATGTCGGGCTCTTTCTCGGCAAGCTCTATGTCGAAAGCATCAATGTCGGCATAAATCTTGAATAGCATAGCCTTGCCCTCCATCACAGGCTTGGAGCTTAATGCTCCGCTGTCGCCCAGCCCCATCAACGCGCTGCCGTTTGATATTATTGCTACAAGATTGCCTTTGTTCGTGTAGCGGTAGGCTTGCCACCTGTCCTTGTTTATTGCGGCGGCAGGGGCTGCCACACCGGGTGTGTAGGCGAGGGATAAATCCTCGGGCGTGGCGTGAGGCTTGGTGGGCACCACCTCGATTTTTCCCGGTCTGTCTCCCTCGTGGTATTCAAGGGCTTTTTCTTCTAACTTATTATTCATAACCCATTATGTTTTGTAAGAAAACATCTCTTTGTGGTTTATGGTTTACGGCGTGCGAGGTTTTTTGTCCGCCTCTTTTTGGGTTTTGTTTTTTGAGTTTTAATGATATTGTCTTATCTTCGCGTGATTTATGCTATAATGCAGTAAATGTATTGTTATGAGTAATTATTTCGATTTATTGAAGAATAGACGCAGCTGCCGTTTGTTTACCGGCGAGCCTGTGGATAAAGAGGATGTTTGTAACCTTATGAAGGCGGCTTTGATGTCGCCCTCGGGTCATCGTTATAATCCTTGGGAGTTTATACTCGTGGAGGATAAAGAGGCGCTCAAAGCACTTTCTGTTTCAAAAGCACAGGGTGCGGCGTTGCTCGAAGGTGCGGCAATGGCCATTGTGGTGCTTGGTGATACCACAAAAACCGATGTGTGGATTGAGGATTGCTCCATCGCCACCATCATAATTCAGCTTGCAGCGCAGGAATTGGGCTTGGGCTCTTGCTGGGTGCAGATACGTCGTCGCGTGGACGCCGAAGGCAACCCCGCCGAGGATAATGTGAGAAAATTGTTGAATATTCCCGAGAATTATGCCGTTCTCTCAATTGTGGCAGTAGGTCACAAGGCTCGCGAGTCAAAGCCTTTCGACGAGGAGAGAATGCAGTGGGAAAAGATTCACATTGGAACTTTTGGTGGCAAATAAGAGAATATTGCTTGTGGGCGCAGGCAACCTTGCGACGTCGCTGGGGCTTGCTCTTTCTGCGGCGGGAATGCCTCCCGTTGCTGTGTGGAGCCGCACTCCCGAGTCGGCCGAGGAACTTGGTGCAAAGGTCGGTTGCCCTGCCTTCTGCGATATCAATGCGCTCCCCGAAGCCGATATTGTAATAATCTCTGTTACCGATTCTGCCATCGAGGAGGTTGCGCGTGCCGTGGTGGGGCGTTTCCCCCGTGCATTGGTTGCGCACACTGCCGGCAGTGTCTCTATTGAAGTGCTTGAGCGCGCCGGGGCTGCTTGTTACGGAGTGTTTTACCCTATGCAGACCTTCAGCAAGCAGCGTGCTGCCGATTTTACCAAACTGACGGTTTTTGTGGAGGGTAGCGACGAGGCTTCCTTGTCGTCACTCGAAAAGCTTGCCGCGCAGCTCACTCCCAACGTGAAAAGGGCATCGAGCGAGCAACGTAAAATATTGCATATAGGCGCGGTTTTTGCCTGTAACTTCGCAAACGCTGCATACTGTATGGCGGCGGAGCTCCTGGAGGCCAACGGTCTTCCTTTCGAGGCTATGTTGCCTCTCATAGATGAAACTGTGGAGAAGGTACATAAGATATCTCCTGTGGAGGCGCAGACGGGGCCGGCACGCCGTGGCGACAAGGTTGTGGTCGATGCTCACCTGTCGATGCTCGACGGGCGTTTGAAAGATATTTACGCTCTTGTGAGCGATTATATAGCTGCAACAGCAAACAGTAATGGTAATAAATGAATTACAACTATGATAAACTACGATTTAAAAAAGATAAAGGCTCTGGTTTTTGATGTAGACGGCGTGTTGAGCCGCGAAACAATAACTATGTACCCCGGTGGCGAGCCTATGCGCACGGTGAACATAAAAGACGGCTATGCCCTTCAGCTTGCCGTAAAGGCAGGTTACCGCGTGGCAATAATCACCGGAGCGCGCACCGAGGCTGTCAAGGTTCGTTACAACGGTCTCGGCATAACCGATGTATATCTTGGAGCATCAATAAAACGCGACTGCTTCGAGGAGCTTATGCTTATGTACGACCTTAAACCCGAAGAGATTCTTTATATGGGCGACGATATTCCCGACTACGAGGTTATGCAGATGTGTGGTCTTCCCTGTTGCCCCGCCGATGCAGCCGTGGAGATAAAGAATATCTCTTGCTATATCTCTCCCCGCAAGGGTGGTGAGGGCTGTGGCCGTGATGTCATTGAGCAGGTGATGCGTGCTCAGGGTAAATGGATGGACGAATCTAACGCCTTTGGATGGTAATCTGTTATGCTTGAAAATATAAAAAAATATAAAGTGATACTAGCGTCGGCGTCACCCCGCCGCCGTGAACTCCTCGCCGGGTTAGATATTGATTTTGAGGTACGCACATTGCCCGACGTCGATGAATCCTTCCCCGCAACGTTGCAGGGTGGTGATATCCCTTTGTTCATATCAAAGAAAAAGGCCGATGCTTACCTCTCGCTTATGTCCGACGAGGAACTTGTGATAACTGCCGACACCATTGTGTGGCTCGACGGCAAGGCACTCGGCAAGCCTGTCGATGCAGCCGATGCACGCCTTATGCTGCGTGGCCTCTCGGGCAAGACTCACTCGGTGTTCACGGGAGTTACAATAACCACAAAACAGGTGCAGCGCAGCTTTGTTGCCTGCTCACAGGTAACCTTTGCCGAACTTACCGACGAGGAGATTGGTTATTATATAGATAAGTACCGCCCTATGGACAAGGCCGGCTCTTACGGCGTGCAGGAGTGGGTAGGTTACATTGGTATCTCTGGTATCGACGGCTCTTACTTTAACGTGATGGGCTTGCCCGTGCAGAGGCTTTATAATGAACTTAAAACAATTCCTTGAGTATGAAAATTGCCGAAGATATTACATCCCTCATAGGTAACACGCCGCTTTTGCGCGTGTCGCGTTATGCTGCGGCAGCAGGGTTAGAGAACGCCCCTGTAGTTAAAATAGAGTATTTCAACCCTGCCGGTAGCGTAAAAGACCGCACAGCTCTCTCTATGATAAACGACGCCGAAAAACGCGGAACCCTTTGCAAAGGTGCCACCATAATAGAGCCCACTAGCGGCAATACAGGCGTGGGACTTGCTCTTGTTTCGGCAGTTAAGAGGTATAAACTTATACTCACTATGCCCGAGACTATGAGTGCCGAGCGTATGAACCTTCTCCGTGCCTATGGTGCGCAGCTTGTGCTCACCCCCGGAGCCGAGGGAATGGCCGGTGCCATTAAAAAAGCCGGGGAACTTGCTGCGGAGATTGAGGACAGTGTTATTCTGCAACAATTCGAGAACGAGGCGAACCCTGCCGCGCACAACCCCACAGCCGAGGAGATTTGGCGCGATACAGATGGTAAAATAGATATCTTTGTGGCTGGTGTAGGCACGGGAGGAACCATTACCGGTACAGGGCGCAGGCTTAAAGAGTTGAACCCTGCAATAAAGATTGTGGGCGTGGAACCTGCTTCTTCGGCAGTGCTGTCGGGTGGCGAGAAGGGCGCTCATAAACTGCAGGGTATTGGTGCCGGCTTCATTCCCGGAATTTACGATGCCGCAGTAGTAGACGAGGTTATCCCCGTGAAGAACGAAGATGCCATAGCTACCTCGCGCAGCCTTGTTGCAACCGAGGGCTTGCTCGTGGGCTACTCTTCGGGTGCGGCATTGTGGGCAGCAGCCGAGCTACTGCGTCGCCCCGAAAATAGAGAGAAAACCGTGGTGGTTCTCTTGCCCGACTGTGGTGAGCGTTACCTCTCGACCGACCTCTTTAAAGATTAGGAAAGTAAATTGATTAAGAAAAATATAAAACTACTATGAGTAATAAAAAGATTGCCGACGTGTTTTCTGCGGCGATAGAAGAACTTGTTGAAAAGGATGGTACACGCGAGATGTTCGGTCACCGTCGCGACGGCGAGCCTATGCCCTCGTGGCGTGTAATAAGCGAGGTGGTGAACCTTGTGCGTGCGATAGTGTTCCCCGGTTATTTCGGCGACTCGGTACAGGAGGCTCACACCCTCTCGTACAAAACAGGTATGAACGTGGACAAGCTCTATAAACTGCTTTACGAGCAGGTGTATGCCGGCTTGTGTTACGGCGACGAGGATATGTCGTCGGCCGATGCTGCAACCGCAGCGCAGGAGGCTACACTCGGTTTTATATCTTACCTTCCCGTTCTTCGCGAGAAACTCGCAAAGGATGTTGAGGCTACTTTTAACGGCGACCCTGCTGCAACAGGCTTCGGCGAGGTTATAAGCTGTTATCCCGGCGTGAAGGCTGTGAGCAATTATCGTATGGCTCACCGCTTGCTCGAGCTTGGTGTGCCTCTTATCCCCCGTATCATTTCGGAGATTGCACACAGCGAGACCGGTATAGATATTCACCCGGGTGCTTGCATTGGTGAGTATTTTACCATAGACCACGGTACGGGTATTGTGATAGGCGAGACTTGTATCATTGGTAATAATGTGAAGCTTTATCAGGGTGTTACTCTTGGTGCAAAGAGCTTCCCTCTCGACGAGAAGGGCAACCCCATTAAGGGTATTCCCCGTCACCCCATTCTCGAGGATAATGTTATTGTTTATAGTAATTCTACTATTCTGGGCCGCATTACCGTTGGTAAGGGTGCTGTTATTGGCGGTAATATTTGGGTTACCGACAGTGTGCCTGCCGGTGCGCTTATTGTGCAGCGGAAGTAATAAGGGCTTTATTGTAAGTTTCTTTGTAGGGGCGAACCGATGTGTTCGCCCTTTTTGTTGTATTCTTTTTTTCGGGCAGACACGCCGGTCTGCCCCTACGGTTTTGTGGTATTATTTATTATGTTCTTTTGTGCGCACCTGTGTGTGCGCTCTGTTCTTCTGTCTTATTTTATTTTGGGCGAACACATCGGTTCGCCCCTACAACAATAAAAACCATTGCAAGAGTAATTCGTCGCTGAAAGCGAAATGGCTGCGTGGCGCGCCGCAGAGAGTACGTCAAGCAATGCTCGGAAAAGGCGGAGACATGTTTGAGCGTAGCGAGTCGTTGAACGGCCCGAGCACTTGCGACATACGGCGAGCGACAAGGCACGAAGCGACCGAAGAATGTCGCTAGTAAGCGAGTAAAAGCATAATCAAATATGCTTTTACAGCGAGCGTAAGCGACTTGTGAGCAAAGCAAGTGCCGACCGGCAAGTACGACAGCCTCAGTTTTTTGAGCACTTTTTTCGAAAAAAGTGCATAAACAATATGGGTTAAACGAGAGAATTGCTCTCGGGTCACCGAGAACTACAAAGCAAGAATACAACAATAACGCCAACAATAAAGGGCGAACACATCGGTTCGCCCCTACGGCATATGCGTTTTTATTTATTATGTTCTTTTGTGCGCACATTTTGTGCGTTCTGTTCTTCTGTCTTATTTTATTTCGGGCAGACACGCCGGTCTGCCCCTACACCTCGCACGATTAGTGCGCCCTGTTCTTATGTATTATTAATGTTTAGGGCATTAAAACTCTCCCACTTGATGCAACAAGGGGGAGAGGCCTGTAAGGCGAGGGGGATTATACCATGCGCACAAAAAGTTGTTGTTTAACCTAAAAAAACGAGTCGCGATACGTTTGTACCGCGACTCGTTGAGTATAGAAAGGTTGTGAAAATTACATAATAACTTTTTTACCACCCTTGATGTAAATACCGCCCTTAACAGGGTTAGCAACCTTGCGGCCGCTGAGATCGTAGATAGCCTCGTTAGCGTTCTCGCCATCAGCAGCAATGCTGTCGATGCCGGTTACACCGCCTGCTACATTTACCCAAGCCTCAACGTCGGCAGGATATTTGATAACAGAAGAGGGGTCGGAAAGAACGATGTTCTTGATAGAGTAACTGTAAGAACCATCAGCAACACCATCAAGGTTGAGAGCAACAGTAGCAACATCACCCTCCTCGCCAGTGAAGTTCTTGTTCTTCAAAGAGAGGATAACCACGCGGAGTGAACCGTCGGGCTGGGGATTGCACTCGGGCTCGCTGTGGTTGCGGCTTGTTGTGCGGCTTCCCAAGAATACATCAAAGTACTCGCCATCGGTAACAACGCTGATGCCACCCTCGAATGCGAGGTCGAACTGGATAGCGGTGAAGGGATAGTCGGGGTTAGCTACGTTAATGTACATATTGTTGTCCTCGTCGAACTCTGCGCTTACAACTGGAGCGTCAGCAGAGCGGGTAGCTGCTGCACGTGCAGGAGCGTTGTTGCTTGTACCAAGAATAATGCTTACAAGGGTTGTAACATCGGCAACATTTACCTCACCGTCACCAGTGATGTCAGCTACACCTGTTACTGTAGAAGGATCGAGAATCATAGCTACGATGCTTGTAACATCGGCAACGTTCACCTCGCCGTCGCCAGTGATATCACCGAGTGTTGTGTCGGGTTCCATTTCCACAATGTTGGTGAAATTGCTCCAGTAAACGGTTGATATAATCTTTTTGTCATCAACGGGAACGAACATTATCTGGTCGAGCAAGAAACGGAACGCGTGGTGGTTGGTATTCATAGACATATAGACACTGCCTCTCTTATAGGCAGGAGCAAGCAGTTCCACCTTAATATCGATAGAATTAGAAAGGTCTGTCTCATAAATAGAGCCGCTGTGATTTAGGTTGAAAACAAAATCCCTGCCATTTGAGTTCTTCAGGAAAATGGTATCAATGCGCGCACTATCGGGTACAATAGCGCTTGTTGCAAGCACGCCATAGCCTCCGCTTCTTAATTTCACAGAGTCGCTGGGGAACATACCAAGGAGTTCATTGTTCTGCGATACACTCACACGCAAATAAGATTTGCGGTATTTGGGAGCATCGGTAGATGTTACAAGAGTATCTTCGTAACTTTCAATGAACCAGGGTGCAGTAACCAGGGCAATCTTGTATCGGCCACTATTTGTATCGGTAATACAGAAAGTTGCAGAGGGCATTTTAGTAGCATTCTTCTCATTGGTATAAGCGAGCAAGTAGTCGGAACCATAAAGGATGCCGGTAACATCGGGGTTCTGTGTGGCAACATTTACTGTTGTATATGATGCATTAGTATTGCAACTCTTTATTGTGCCTTGCAGGTCGTTGAAATTTGTAGTGGGAACGGTAACCTCGTAATCCTCCCTTTGCGGAGTTGTTGCAGAGTATGCGGCTTTTGTACCGGCAGGCACGTGGAGCGTTGCGCTCTTGTAGTGCTCGGCAAAGGCATCGCTGGCAAGCCAAGAGGGTAGGCTGCTTTCGGCATAGATGCTTGTGAGGTTGCTGCAACCGGTGAATGCGCACTCACCTATGCTTGTTACGCTTGCAGGTATGGTAATGCTTGTGATTGTGGTGTTGCCACGGAAGGCATTGTTTCCTATGCTGTAACTACCGCCCTTGTAATGGGCAGGGAGAACAACCTCGCTGTCGTTGCCTGCGTATGCCACAAGTATGCCGTTCTCATCGAATATAAAATCCTCTTCGGCAGTTCCGCCGAGTATGCTTATTAAAATGTCGGCATAGCGAGCTACACTGCCGTGAGAGGCTGTGCCTTTTATTATATTCAATGTTGAGAAGTTGTATACGTTTTTAAGGTTGTAACAACCCAAAAAGGCTTCGTTTCCTATGCTTGTAATGCTTGTCGGTATTGTAACATTGGTGAGCCCTGTACAGTTATAGAATGCATAAGCCTTTATTTCTGTAACATCGTTGGGTATAACAAGGCTTGTTACTAAATTCCCGTTTAAGTATAGGTTCTTTGCATAATACAACGGGTTCGCTTTGTAATCGTAGAAGTCAATATTACCCCAGGCTGCAAGGTCTGTAATATGTACCTCTTTAAGCTTTTCACAATCCTCGAATGCATTTTCTCCAATAGATGTTACGCCGTTACCGATGGTTATACTTTCAAGTCTGTAGCAATTGTTGAACGCGTTTTCTCCAATCGTTGTTACGCTGCCTGGGATAGTGATGCTTGTTAGGCCGCTGCAATTGCTGAACGCGTTGTTTCCAATCGTTGTTACGCTGTTAGGAATTTCTGTATTTTTACAACCGACAATAAGCGTATTTGTTTCCGTTTCTATAATTGCATTGCAATTTTCTCGGCTATCGTATTTTGTATTGCCACTTTCTGTTTTAATGCTTTCAAGGCCGTTGCAATAGTAGAACGCGTTGTTTCCAATCGTTGTTACGCTGCTCGGGATAGTGATGCTTGTTAGGCCGCTGCAAATGCTGAACGCGCTGCTTCCAATCGTTGTTACGCTGTTAGGTATTGTTACGCTTTTAAGTACCCAGTAATGGTTGAATGCGTAGTCTTTGATTATAGTAACCCCTTCGGGTATAACAAGGTCTGTTACTTTCTCGCCATTCAAATAAAGGTTACTTGCATAACACAACGGGTTGGAGTAGCAATATGCATAAGAAAGTTTTGAGTTTAATTCAAAATCTATATTACACCACGCTGCAATGTCTGTAATGTGAACCTCGTTAAGTTTATTGCAATAAAGAAAAGCGTCGTATCTTATGCTTGTTACTCCGTTACCTATGGTTATACTTTCAAGGTTGGAGCAATTATAGAATGCACCAACTCCTAATGTTGTTACGCTGTTGGGTATGGTTACGCTTATGAGGCTAATGCAACGGCTGAACGCATCGTGCCCTATGCTTGTTACACTGTTAGGTATTGTAACACTTGTCAGTGTTGTGTTGCCACCGAATACATAAGACTTTAGCTCTGTAACCCCATCGGGGATTACAATGTTGTTGATTGCTTTTCCGTTGAGGTATAGATTGGTTGTATTATTGATATCGTTGTATGTGGTAGCAGAGAAAGGGCAAGAGTATTCGTTTGCAAAGTCTATGTTGCACCACGCTGCAAGGTCTGTAATATATACCTCTTTAAGGTTTGTGCATCCTTTGAATGCGCCTTCTCCAATCGTTGTTACGCTGCTGGGAATAGTTATGCTTGTGAGCTCTGTGCAACCGCTGAACGCATAGTTTCCAATCGTTGTTACGCTGTTAGGGATAGTGATGCTTGTAAGGCCGCTACCGCTGAACGCATAAGGCATTAGCTCTGTAACACCATCGGGGATTACAATGTTGGTGATAGCTTCTCCGTTGAGGTATAGCTTGGATGTATTGGTAGCATATAAAGGAGAAGAGTATTCGTTTCCAAAGTCTATATTGTACCACGCTGCAAGGTCTGTAATATGTACCTCTTTAATGCTAATGCAACGCTCAAACGCGCTTTCTCCAATCGTTGTTACGCTGTTAGGGATAGTGATGCTTGTAAGTCTGCTACTGCTGAACGCGTTGTTTCCAATCGTTGTTACGCTGTTAGGGATAGTGATGCTTGTAAGTCTGCTACCGCTGAACGCGTTGTTTCCGATAGATGTTACGCTGTTAGGAATTATTGTATTATTACAACTGGCAATAAGCGTATTTGTTTCTGTTTCTATAATTGCATTGCAATTTTCTCGGCTATCGTATTTTGTATTGCCACTTTCTGTTTTAATGCTTTCAAGGCTGCCGCAACTGCTGAACGCGCCATCTCCAATAGTAGTTACGCTGTTAGGTATTGTTATGCTTGTGAGCTCTGTGCAACCGCTGAACGCGTAGTTTCCAATCGTTGTTACGCTGCCCGGGATAGTGATGCTTGCAAGGTTTATACAACCGCTGAACGCGTAGTTTCCAATAGTTGTTACGCTGTTGGGAATTACTGTATTTCTACAACCGGCAATAAGCGTATTTGTTTCCGTTTCTATAATTGCATTGCAATTTTCTCGGCTATCGTATTTTGTATTGCCACTTTCTGTTTTAATGCTTGCAAGGCTGTAGCAATAGCTGAACGCGTTATCTCCAATAGTTGTTACGCTATTAGGGATTGTTATGCTTGTAAGGTAGGTGCAACCGCTGAACGCTTCGTTTCCAATAGTTGTTACGCTATTGGGTATTGTTATGTTTGTAAGTCCGTTGCATTGATAGAACGCGTTATCTCCAATAGTTGTTACGCTGTTAGGAATTGTTAAGCTTTTAAGTCCGTTGCAATAGCTGAACGCGTAGTTTCCAATAGTTGTTACGCTATTGGGAATTGTTAAGCTTTTAAATCCGTTGCAACCGCTGAACGCGTGGTTTCCAATAGTTGTTACACTGTTAGGTATTGTTACGCTTGTGAGGCTGCGACACCCATTGAACGCGTCAACTCCAATAGTAGTTACGCTGTAAGTTGTACTATTGTAAGTAATACTTGCAGGGATGGTTACCGCACCGTTATATTCGTTGGAATACTCGAAACAAGAGTTGCCTTTGTAGGTTACAGCTACGGTTTTGTCGGTACTCGACAGAATGTTGTAGAAAATGCCATCGACCTCAAAGTCGTGGGCGGTGGCAATGGTGCTACACAGTAACAAAAGGGCTGCGAGCAGGGTTTTTAGGTAAGTTTTTCTCATAATTGAATTTATTTATTGTACGTTTTTACATTGGTATTGACTTAAAAAATTTAACAAATGTAATCATAAGTATTGTAATTACCCCCCGTTTAGTTAAAGAATGTTAAAAGTGCTGTTTGCTTGCTTTTTTTGCATCTTGGAGTTAAAAAAAAAGGCTTTTGTTTACGTTATACAATAAATTTTATTATCTTCGCACCCGTTGAGGCGCAAATGCTTGCAAAATGTGAATTATGTGCCTTTGCAGTTAATAATTTGATAGAGAGATAAGCAATGTTTACACAGAACGTACATCACCAACATCATTTCCTTTCTCTAAAAAGAGCCGGGTAAGTGGGGCGTGTATATGAGTGAACAGCGAAATAGAGAGCTTACCTGCATTACGGTGGGCTCTTTTTGTTTTTGAAAATAAAAATAGAAAAAAGATATGTTAAGAATTGCAGTACAGACAAAAGGTCGCTTGAATGAACAGAGTATGCAGTTGTTGCGCGATGCCGGCGTGACAATTAAGGAGGAGAAAAGAAAATTTTTGATGCGTGCGTCGGATTTCCCCGTGGAGGTGCTTTTCCTGCGCGACGACGATATACCGCAGACTGTGTCGATGGGTGCTGCCGACTTGGGCTTTGTTGGTTACAACGAGGTTGCCGAGCGTGGCTACGAGGTTGATATTTTGCAGAAGCTTGGTTTTGGCGGTTGCCGCATCTCGCTTGCTGTGCCCAAGGCCGACAAGTACGAGGGATTAAGCTATTTTAACGGCAAGCGCATAGCTACATCGTATCCCAACGTGCTTTCAAAGTTCTTCGAGGAGAATGGCATTAAAGCCGAGATTCACACTATAACCGGTTCGGTGGAGATTGCTCCTGCAGCAGGTCTTGCCGACGCTATCTTTGATATCGTGTCGTCGGGTGGTACTCTCATCACCAACGGTCTTGTGGAGGTGGAGCAGGTGCTCCAGTCCGAGGCTGTGCTCATTGGTACTCCCGGTCTTTCAGAGGAGAAGATGGCTATTGCGCGCCAGTTGATGTCGCGCTTCGATTCGGTTCTCAAGGGTGCCGGCAAGAAGTATCTTTTGCTTAACATCCCAAAATCGTCGCTCGAGGAGGCTGTTAAGATTCTCCCTGCAATGCGTAGCCCGACAGTTATTCCTCTTGCACAGGAGGGTTGGTGCTCATTGCAGACTGTGGTCGATGAGAAACAGTTGTGGGATGTTATTGAGAAACTGAAAGCTATCGGCGCAGAGGATATTCTGGTACTCGCGCTCGAGAAAATTGTATTGTAATAGTGAGCATTATGATTGCAAGATATATAAATCCCGCGAGAGGCGAGTGGGCGGCGTTGTGCGAGCGTATGGTTGCCGACGATGCTGTTATTGCCGGTCGCGTGGATGCTATTATAGAAAGGGTGCGCCGCGACGGTGACAAGGCTCTGCGTGAGCTTGCACAGGAGATTGACGGTGTTGCTCTCAATGCCATAGAGGTGAGCGACGAGGAGAAGCGCGAGGCTTTTGAGATTGTGCCGCAGGAACTGAAAAATGCGATAGCCGAGGCTGCGCGTAATATTACCCGTTTCCATATGGCGCAACGTTTTGAGGATATTGAGGTAATAACCTCGCCGGGCGTGAAGTGCGTGCAGCGTGCCGTGCCCATTCAAAAAGTTGGTCTTTACGTTCCCAGCGGAACTGCGCCGCTTTTCTCTACAGTGCTTATGCTTGCCATTCCTGCAAAGGTTGCCGGCTGCAAGGAGATTATCCTTTGCACGCCAATGAACAAGCAGGGTAAGGTTGCTCCGGCAGTGTTGTCGGCTGCTATGGTGTGTGGTGTAGACCGCATATTCAAGGTGGGTGGCGCGCAGGCGGTAGCTGCTATGGCTTATGGCACGGAGAGTATCCCTGCGGTGGATAAAATCTTCGGCCCCGGTAACCGTTATGTGACAAAAGCGAAGGAGCGCGTGACAAACCGCGTGTCGATAGATATGCCTGCAGGCCCCTCGGAGGTGCTTGTGATGGCCGACGAGAGTGCCGACGCTGCTTTTGTGGCAAGCGACCTTCTCTCACAGGCCGAGCACGGCGTGGATTCACAGGCGTTGCTCGTGTGCAGCAGCGAGGCTATTGCCGACGCTGTGGATGCCGAGGTTGCAGCACAGCTCGAAAAGTTGCCGCGCAAGGAGTTCGCAGCGAAGGCTCTCGAGAACAGCCGCGTGATTGTGCTTCCCGCGAAGGAGGAGCAGGTGGCTTTTGTGAATGCTTACGCTCCCGAACACTTGATAATTTCTATGAATAACCCTTGGGAGGTTGCTGCCGAGATTACAGCATCGGGTAGTGTGTTCATTGGTAACTACTCGCCCGAGAGTGCCGGAGATTATGCTTCGGGTACTAACCACACTTTGCCCACAAGTGGCTGGGCGCGTTCGTGCAGCGGTGTGAATCTCGACAGTTTTGTGCGCAAGATTACTTATCAGGAACTTACAAAAGAGGGTATAGATGCTCTTGGAGGCACCATCGTTGCGATGGCAAAGGCCGAGGGACTCGATGCTCACGCTAATGCGGCTCTCTTGCGTATGGGGAAGAAAATTTGATAAAATGAATATACAGGATGTTTTACAGCTTGTGCGTGGTAACATAAAGGCTCTTGCGCCTTACTCCACTGCACGCGACGAATATAAGGGGGCTTTGGGCGTTTTCTTGGATGCCAACGAGAATCCCTTCCAGAATGGTTATAACCGTTATCCCGACCCTCGTCAGGCAGAACTCAAGGCTATCATTGCGCCCAAGAAAGGTGTGCGTGTGGAGCAGATGTTCATTGGTAACGGTAGCGACGAGGCTATCGACCTCTGTTTTCGTATTTTCTGTGAGCCGCGCATTGACAACGTGGTGGCGATAGCTCCCAGCTATGGTATGTATCGCGTGTCGGCCGACATTAACGATGTTGAGGTGCGCGAGGTGCAGCTGGGCGAGGATTTCTCTTTGCCCGTGGATGCGTTGTTGGCAGCGTGTGATGAGCATAC
This sequence comes from Bacteroidaceae bacterium, assembly GCA_045647885.1. GTDB lineage: Bacteria > Bacteroidota > Bacteroidia > Bacteroidales > Bacteroidaceae > HGM04593. The sequence goes on along the minus strand of JAZRMX010000020.1, from coordinate 10,078 downwards.
TAAACTTATGTTTGTCTGCTCACCCAACAATCCCTCGGGAAATATTTTCTCAATCGATGAGATGCGTCGCCTGCTCGACGGCTTCAAGGGGATGTTGGTGGTGGACGAGGCTTATATAGATTTTGCTTCGCAGCCGAGCCTCACAACCTTGCTTGGCGAGTATCCTAACCTCATTGTTCTGCAAACTCTCTCAAAGGCTTACGGCCTTGCCGGCTTGCGCCTGGGACTTGCTTTTGCTGCCGAGGAGGTTATGGCACTTTTTGCCAACGTGAAATATCCCTATAACATAAACCTTGCGGGTATGGAGCGTGCAAAGGAGCTGCTTGCCCGTGATGTTGAGAGTGAGATAAAGACAATTATAAGCGAGCGTGAGCGTGCTGCCGAGGCTCTTAAAAAATGTGCTTGCGTTAAGAGGGTTTACCCCTCCGACGCGAACTTCCTGTTGGTGCAGGTGAGCAGCGCGCGTGCCCTTTACGATGCACTGATTGCCGAGCAGGTGATTGTGCGCGACCGTTCAAAGGTAAAGGGTTGCGACGAGTGTTTGAGAATAACCATCGGCACGCCCGAGGAGAACGACCGTATGCTTGCGGTTGTTGAAAACTGGAAATAACTATGAAAAAAGCGATATTTATAGACCGCGACGGAACAATTATCTGGGAACCGCCTGTGACAGAGCAGGTGGATACTCTTGAGCAGTTGGTGTTTGAGCGCGGTGTAATTGGTGCTCTGGGCAGAATTGCCGAAATGGATTTTGAGCTTGTGATTGCGAGCAACCAGGATGGTCTTGGCACCCCCTCTTATCCACAGGAGCAGTTCGATATAGTACATAATAAGATGTTGCAGGTGCTCGAGGGTGAGGGAATAACCTTCGACGACCAGCTTATAGATGTAACATATAAAAGTGATAACCAACCTACCCGCAAGCCCGGTACAGGAATGTTCGGCAAGTATATGTCGGGCGAGTATGACCTCGCGGCTTGTTTTGTGATTGGTGACCGCTTGACCGACGTGGAACTTGCAAAGAATCTTGGTGCAAAGGCTATTCTTTACACTGCCGACAAAGCTCGCGTGGAGGAGATGCGCGCCTTGCCTTATGCCGATGTGTGTGTGCTTGCTACCGATAGCTGGGCTGAAATTGCCGAGTTCCTGCGTTGCGAGGAGCGCCGTGTAACCATAGAGCGCAAGACAAAAGAGACCGATATAAGTGTTACCATTGACCTCGACGGCAAGGGTGCTTCGGGTATTGACACAGGGCTTAAATTCCTTGACCATATGCTCGACCAAATTGTTCACCACGCCGGTGTTTCACTGTCGGTGAAGGCTGTGGGCGACCTTCAGGTCGATGAGCATCACACAATGGAGGATATTGCCATTGTGCTTGGCAATGCAATAGTTAAAGCACTCGGCAACAAACGTGGCATAGGCCGTTACGGCTTTGTGTTGCCTATGGACGAGAGCCGTGCGATGGTGCTTGTTGATTTTGGTGGTCGCATAGATTTCTGTTGGGATGTGGTATTTACCCGCGAGTATGTGGGTGATGTTCCCACCGAGATGTTCAGCCACTTCTTCAAGGCTCTTGCGGCGGCTATGAATTGTAATTTGCATATATCGGCAAAGGGTGAGAATAACCACCACATTGCCGAGGGTATTTTCAAGGCTTTTGCGCGTGCGTTGCGTATGGCGGTTAAACGCGAGCCTTTCAGTTATGAACTTCCAAGCAGTAAGGGTGTGCTATGATTGCTATAGTAGATTACGATACAGGTAACCTCCGTTCGGTATGTAATGTGCTCGAACGTGTGGGCGCAGAGTATTGCGTTACCGACGACCACGACATTATACGTTCGGCCGACAAGGTGCTTCTTCCCGGTGTGGGCGAGGCTTCGTCGGCTATGAAGAAGTTGCAGGAACGTGGCTTGTGCGAGGTTATTAAGGGGCTGAAACAGCCTGTGCTGGGTATATGTATAGGCTTGCAGCTTATGTGCAAGAGCAGCGAAGAGGGTAATGCCGAGTGTCTGGGTATCTTCGACACGGTGGTGCGTAAGTTTGTGCCTTCTCCTGCCGAGGGCGTGAAGGTTCCTCATATGGGGTGGAACGAGATAAAGAATCTGCGTTCACCGCTTTTCAAGGGTATCGACGAGGGGGCTTTTGTATATTTCGTACACTCTTTCGCTCCCGATATGTGCGAGGGAACCATTGCAACATCGGCCAATGGTCGTGAGTTTGCTGCGGCGATTAACAAGGATAATTTTTACGGTGCGCAGTTCCACCCCGAAAAGAGTGGTGCTGTGGGCGAGTTGATTATCAAAAATTTCATTGAACTATGACAGAACTTATCCCTGCGATAGATTTGATAGAGGGGCGTTGCGTGCGCCTTACTCAAGGCGATTATGCCGACAAAAAGGTTTATGAGCAAGAGCCTGTGGATATGGCAAAGATGTATGCCGACTGCGGAGTGAGACGCCTGCACGTTGTAGACCTTGACGGTGCAAAGGCGAAAGAGCCCTGCAACTTGCGTGTACTGGAGCGTTTGGCTACAGAGACATCGCTCGACATTGAGTGGGGTGGTGGCATCAAGAGTACCGAGGCGTTGCGTTCGGCCATAAATGCCGGTGCTAACCGTGTAATATGCGGTAGTGTGGCGGTGGACAATTCCGAGCTTTTTGCTTCGTGGCTTCAGAGCTATGGTGCCGAGCACGTTATTCTGGGTGCTGACGTGCGTGGTCGCAATGTGGCTACCCACGGCTGGCTCAAAGAGTCGCAAGTGACAATAGACAATATTATAGAGCAGTTCCTGCCCTTCGGGCTCAAGCAACTTATTTGTACCGACATCTCAAAGGATGGTATGTTGCAGGGGCCTAACTTTCCGCTTTATGTGGAATTGAAGGAGAAGTATCCCACGGTGGACACTACTTTGAGCGGAGGTATCAGCTCTATGGACGATATACGCAAAGCTGCCGAGCTTGGCTTGCACAGTGTAATCATCGGCAAGGCTATCTATGAGGGCAGAATAACTTTAAAGGATTTGGAGCTATGGTTGCGAAACGAATAATTCCTTGCTTGGATGTGAAAGAGGGACGCACCGTTAAGGGTGTGAACTTTGTGGGTTTGCAGGATGTGGGCGACGCTGTGGAGCTTGGCCGTATGTATGCCCAGCAGGGTGCCGACGAGCTTGTGTATCTCGACATCAGCGCCACTCACGAGGGACGCAATACTTTTACATCGCTTGTGGAGCGCATTGCAAAGAATATAAATATTCCCTTTACTGTGGGTGGCGGTATCTCCACCATTGACGACGCGGCGCGTTTGCTCGATGCGGGTGCCGACAAAATCTCTATAAACAGCGCGGCGGTGCGCAACCCCGGGCTTATAGATGAGATTGCTGCGAAGTATGGCAGCCAGTTTGTGGTGCTTGCTGTGGACGCAAAGACTATCGATGGTGTGTGGCGCATAACCACTCACGGCGGTCGTCAGCTTACCGAGAAGGAGCTCTTCTCGTGGGCACGTGAGGGACAGGAGCGTGGTGCGGGTGAGTTGCTCTTTACCTCGATGGACCACGACGGCACACGCAACGGTTATCCTTGCGAGACTTTTGCTGCGCTTGCCGATATGCTCTCAATTCCCATTATTGCTTCGGGAGGTGCCGGCGGTGTCGGTGATATTGCCGACGTGCTCTCTAAAGGCCGTGCCGACGCGGCTCTTGCGGCAAGTATTTTCCATTATGGCGAGATTACCGTGGAGGAGCTGAAGCGTGAGTTGCGCAAGCAGAATATTAAGGTGAGATTATAATAAATTAAAGATATAAAAAGATATGAAATTTTCCGATTTTGATTTATCGAAGAGCGGCGACGGCCTTTTGACCGTTGTTGTACAGGACTATGCAACACTCAAGGTGTTGATGGTTGCTTATATGAACGAGGAGGCTTTTGAAAAGACTGTGGCAACAGGTAAGGCTACTTTCTACAGCCGTTCACGCGGTGCTTTGTGGACAAAGGGCGAGACAAGCGGCAACTTTATTGAGGTTGTTAAGATGTACCCCGACTGCGACAACGATACTCTCCTTATTATGGGTAAGCCTTATGGCCCTGCTTGCCACCGTGGCACTACAAGCTGTTTCGACACTCCCGAGAATGAGGGTTTTGTGCGCAAGCTCGAGAAGGTTATTCAGGGACGCCACGCTGCTATGCCCGAGGGTTCTTACACCACAATGCTTTTTAACAAGGGTGTGAACAAGATTGCTCAGAAGGTGGGCGAAGAGGCTGTGGAGACTGTTATCGAGGCTATCGATGGCAACACGGAGCGTTACCTCTACGAGGCTTGCGACCTTTTGTATCACTTGCTTGTGCTTAACGAGCAGATGGGCTTCACTCTCGAGGATGTTGAACGTGAACTTGCCGAAAGACACAGTTAATATGAAAAAGCTTGTTGTTGCAATCTTTGCGCTGTTGTCGCTCGCTTCTTGCGGTGGCAAGAAGGCCGAACCGGAGGTTGTGGTCAATCCCTTGTGGGGTATGTGGGTACAGTTGGAACCTGTTATGGAGAGCAAGTGCGAAATGCTGTTCACCGAGGACAATAAGGGCTTTGTCTTTATTGCCGACACATTTTATTGCAATATTAAGTGGAGGCAGGATTCTTTGTTGAAGGTGAATTTTATCTATAAAGCCGACTCTATAACACATAGAACTTCCAGAAAGTTCGAGATGGCTATTAAAGAAGATACTCTTTTCTTGAAAGAGCCTGCCACCGAGGGTGAGGAACAGGCAACAAGAAAATATGTCCGTTTTAAGGATTGACAGGTTCTTTTGCATAAGATACAATATTATACAACCGCTCTTTCAATGGGCGGTTGTATTTTTTTTGCTCACCGGCAAAGTGTGGGGGAGTATGGCTCAACCAATGTACAAAAACTCTCCCGCCTTGTTTGACAAGGGGGAGTGGCCTTTAAGGCCGAGGGGGATGATGTTGTTTTTCGTGTTTTTTCCGCTCCCCTCCGTCGGCAAGCCGACACCTCCGCCTCGCAAGGGGAGGAGTTTAATACATCGCTCTATTTTTGCTTTAAAAATCTCGGTGGCCCGCGAGGTGTTCTCTCAATATACATATTCTTTGAAATAACTCTTGCTATGGTTGTTTCTGCTGTAGGGGCGCACCGATGTGTGCGCCCTTGATAGCACCCACATAAGTAATTTTAAAAAGAAACGGGCACCGCCAAACAACACCGAGAATTTGAGTTAAAGGCTCTTTTACTCCCCTAACTTTTGCTGTTGAGCCTTTTTTTGCGGTTATTCCTTTTTAAAAAAATGGTTGAAATTTTATTAGTTTCCCTCTCTTTTTCTTATTTTTACAAAAAAATAAAGAAAGAACTTAATTATATGTTTTTTATGAGAAAATATCTACTTTTTTTGGCGTTTGTAACGGCCTCTGTGGTGGCGGTAGCTGTGAACCCTCCTTTGATGGGTTGGAGCTCCTGGAACACTTATGGTGTTGAAATCAACGATTCTGTAATCAAGGTTCAAGCCGATGCGATGACCGGGCTTGGTTTTGCGGCGTGTGGTTATAATCACGTGAATATCGACGATGGTTTCTTCGGTGGCCGCGATGCTGACGGAAAACTTCTCATCCATCCCACCCGTTTCCCCAATGGTTTGCGTCCGCTTGTCGATTATATACACGGCAAGGGGCTGAAGGCAGGTATCTACAGCGATGCTGGTCGCAATACTTGTGGCTCTTTCTGGGGTGGCGACTCCGACGGTATAGGTGTTGGTCTTTATGGTCACGACGACCAGGATATGCAGCTATTCTTCAATGAGCTGGACTTCGATTTTATTAAGGTCGATTACTGCGGTGCCGACCCTGCGAATAATTCCGAGGGTCTTGACCTTGATGTTGAAACTCGTTACAAGGAGATTTATGAGGCTATAAAGGCTACCGGCCGCGATGATATTACCTGGAATATCTGCCGTTGGGCTTTTCCCGGTACTTGGGCTTGTGATATTGTCGATTCTTGGCGCACAACAGAGGATATTTATCTTGGTTGGGCTTCGGTGAAGAGCATTATAAACCAGAGCCTCTATTTGTCGGCTTACACAGGCGGTGGCCGCTACAACGATATGGATATGTTGGAAGTTGGTCGTGGCCTTACTGCCGAGGAGGACAAGACTCACTTTGGTATGTGGTGTGTTATGAGCTCTCCTCTGCTCATTGGTTGCGACCTCAACGATATTAAGGGCGACGCTCTTTCTCTTATGCAGAACAAGGAACTTATTGCTGTGAACCAGGATGTTCTTGGCTTGCAGGCCTATGTGGTTAAGAGGGAGAATGGCGGTTATGTTCTTGTGAAGGATGTTGAGGAACTCTGTGGCAATAAACGTGTGGTGGCTTTCTACAACCCCACAGACGCAGAGCTTGCTATGAGCGTGGACTTCTCGCAGCTCGACCTTGCCGGCACGGTGAACGTGCGCGACCTTTTCGAGAAGAAGGACAGAGGTGAATTCGAGGGTTCTCTCTCTATTTCCGTACCTGCTCACGGTACACGCATTTATAAGCTTGTGGCTGAAAAACGCCTTGAGCGCACTCTCTATGAGGCCGAAACTGCTTGGCTTACTTGCTACCAGGAATTGAAGAACAACGAGGTTTATGGTACTGCAATCTATTCAGAGAAGGGTATCTGCTCGGGTGGTGTTGCTGTGGGCTGGTTGGGAGGCCGTGCCGAAAATGACCTTCAGTGGCGTAATGTCTATAGCAAAAATGGTGGAGAGTATACCTTGCGTTTCTCTTTCGTGTCGGGCGACAGCCGCAAAATGTCGGTGAGCGTGAACGGGGGAGAGCCTGTTGAGGTTACCACCAACAATGGCAACTGGAACAGTGTGGGCACGGTAGATGTAAACGTTATTCTCAATAAAGGTAATAATACCGTAAGGTTGTATAACGCAAACGGTTGGATGGCCGATATTGACTGTATGCGCCTTATCTCCGAGGGTAACGAGGAGGTTGAGGCTTATCCTGTGATTTTCGACAAGTCATTAGGTTATACCCACAATTCTCGTCGCTTGAACACTATTTCTCTTAATGGTTCGGCCGACGGTAACCAGACAATCTCTTTGCCCACTCCGCTTAAGATTTACAGCAAGATAGACAATGCTGTGCTTACAGCAAGAGCCGGTGAGACTGTTACTCCTGTCTTTGGTTATACAGGAACCTGGATGAATGGTTTTGTATATATGGATTGCGGCCAGGACGGTGCTTTTGCAGCCGAGCTTGAGAGCGATGGTTCTATACCCGAATTGAGCGATATTATGGCTTTCTCATACGGCGAGCCTGAGGTTGGTTCGGGTGTGGGATACAACAGCACGGGTGCCCGTGTAACTAATTCAAATGTACTGAATCCCCCAGCATTCGAGATTCCTTCTACGCTTGCTCCCGGTTTCTATCTTATGCGTTACAAGGTCGATTGGGCTTCGGTGAATGCTGCCGGTCGTGCCGAGGATGGCAACGGTATCATAAAGAACGGTGGTGCTATATGTGATGTCTGCATAAATATCCACGAGGCCGAGGATGCTCTCTCTGTTGTTGCCGAGAATGGTGCGTTGCTTGCAGCCGACGGTTCGGCTCTGCCTGCAAAGGTAGCTTTTGGCGAGGCTTTGAGAGTGAAGGTTGTTCCTGCCGAGGGTTATGTTCTCGATGCACTCAAAGTGCGCCACGGCCACAATTTTGATGGCGAGGAGGAGCTTTTTGGTGTAAGACAGTATGCCGATGTGGTTATCCCCGCGTATATGATGACTGAGGATATCATTGAGATTCCTGCCGAGTATGTCGATGGTGAGCTTTCTCTTGAGCCTATGTTTGTTGCGGCTCCCGAGGATGGCGTCGGCGAGGGTTATGCGCTCTCGTTCGGTAAGGATGCCACAGCTGCCGAGGGTTACAACGGCGTGTTGAACTTTGCTGCAGGTCTTGAAGATTATGAGCTCGCACTCGAGGGCAATAATGTATATAAAGATTATGCTGAATCAAAAATTACACTTGTTTCTCCTGCTTCCATAAGCTTGACAGTTGATGACAACAAGGAGGGTATGCATTATTATATGTATATCGATATGAATAACGACGGCAAGTTCTCGGCCTCTTTGACCGGTGACGGGTTGCCTTCTTATTCGAGCGAGTTGGTTGCCTTTACATACTATAATGGTAAAGACAGCAAGGGCGCAAGTGTAGCGAATCCCGGCAAGTCCTTGCCTTTGTTCAAGTTCCCCGAGACTATGGGCGACGGGGTGTATCGCGTGCGCGTGAAGGCCGACAAGAACAATATCTCTCCTGCCGGTTCTGCCAATATCATTGAGAATGGCGGTATGGTTGCCGACTTCTTGTTGAGCATTGTTTCGGGTAATTGCTCTCTCGAACTCAATACCTTTAATGGTGGTATTATTGGTGTGAATAATTCGGCACTTCCTATGGTGGCAACTCCCTTGCAACAGATACAATTCCAGTTGTTGCCCGGTGCTCCCGGCTTTGAGGCCGACGAGGTTGTTGTACGTCACGGCTTTAACCTAACCGGTGAGCAGTATGTAAACGGCAACAAGCAGTGGAGCGAGGAGGTGTTTACTCCGTCGGATGGTACAATGACCATTCCGGCCGAGTTTGTTGATGGTGATGTTGAGATTCTTGTAGCCTTTGAACAGGGCGACAGCGAGTGGCAGGTTGTCTTCAGCGACGAATTCAACGCTGCCGACGGCATACAGCCTGCAAGCGAGTGGTGGAGCCGTTGTATGCGCCAGAATGCAACCTGGAACCGCTGGTTGAGCGACCGCGAGGAGGTTGTGTATATTGAGGACGGCAAGCTCGTTACACGCGCAATACCTAACCCCGATACTTCTGTGGATAATGTTCCTATGATTACCGGTGGTATATGGAGCCGTGGAAAATTCGGCTTTACATACGGCCGCATAGAGGGTCGCATCAAGTCGAACCCCTGGATAGGTAACTTCCCCGCCTTCTGGATGATGCCCGAAGACCAGTCGGGTGGTTGGCCCAATGATGGCGAGATTGATATTTGGGAGACTATTGACACACAGGAACGTTCTTGGCACACTGTACACAGTAAATGGACTTACACTTTGGGCAACACCGGTAACCCACAGTCAAGCTTCAACGTGGCAACTCCTCTCGACCGCTACCATATCTACTCGCTTGAGTGGGACGAAACCTCTATCAAGTGGTTTGTCGATGGCAAACAGGTTGGTCAGTACAGCAAATCGTCGTCACAGGATGCTTTGAGCAAGGGACAGTGGCCATTTGATGATAATTTCCACATTATTCTGAACCAGAGTGTGGGCAATGGTGCGTGGGCGGCAAATGCCGATGTTAAGCATACCTATGAGACTCTCTTTGACTGGGTGCGCGTTTACCAGAAGGTTGGTATGGAGAACACACTCGGCACTGTGGGTATTGTGGATGTTGATGAGGCTGAACAGGCTGCATTCTTTGTGGCCGAAGGTGGCGTGGGTGTTTCTGTAAAGAGCCCCAAAGTGGTTGCCGTGTTCGATATTATGGGCCGCAAGGTAACAGAGGCCTATGTTGACGGTTCTCACGTGTTCAGCTTGCCTGCCGGCATTTACCTGGTAGATGGCGAGAAGGTATTTGTGAAGTAAACGGCAGATTAAAATAATTGATATAGCAAACGCTGCACGGCTCAAGCCGTGCAGCGTTTGTTTTTTAGAAAAACTGCGCCTCGGCAATATTTTAGGTAATAATGGTTCAGTAGAAATTTAGTGTGGACAAATTGATTCTTTAATAAGTTGTGCTCCCTCACGCCATCCTATGTGTAACAAATTATCTCCTGCAATGGTAATTCTCAAAAAGAAGCCGGCACCGTTAAAATCACAGTGTTTATCCGAGCATTTGCAGGAGAGAGTGCGAGGAATGTTTGCCCGCGAGTTAGGTGCCGCAGGGCAACTAACTGAGGAAGTCCCACAGCACCCTGCAAATGCGAGAAAGATAAACACGGCAAGGGAGGTTCGACTGAGGGTTCGCCTTTCTGCGACGTGAACAAAGAACCGAGCGACTGATTTTACTCGCGTGCCGGGCGTTT
>JAZRMX010000019.1:0-69225 GCA_045647885.1 Bacteroidaceae bacterium | reverse complement strand
TAGCAAGAACGGATGATTTATCATTCATTATGGCAAAAAGATGATTTAGACAAGCTATTTGCGAAGACAGGGTATGACCAGAGGGCTTGCCTCCTCCCCACCACGAAATTTCATTATCCTTGAAATACCTGATAACACCATTACGAATAGGCTCATAGAGGTTATTCATGCCATCTTTAAGAACAAAATGCCTAGCCTTACCCATAAAATACCCATTGCCTTTGTCTCCACTGAAGATGTCGGAATTATTTATCAAATCTTCTTGGCGTACATACTGACTTTTTTTATATCTGCTCATATTTTTCTATTTTATATCATCAACATTATCCGTCCTTCTGCCTTAGTAAACATTTGACTTCGTCTTCCTCCTCCTCGCTCGGCAAAACACAATCAAGTTTGATTCTGCTCTCGCTCGTTCGTCGGTTCAGGATAGCGACAAATCACCGCATAAACCTGATTGGAAGTGACAGGTTGCACATCCTTGCGGATATGCAAGCGTTGGCGGTTAATAATTTCCGCAATATGTTCTGTTCGCATCCCTCGGTTGACTTCGTCTTCCTTCTCCTCGCAAGGCATAGCTTAAATTAATTTAGCTCTACTCTTGCTTCGTACGGCGGTTCTGGCTTGCGAGGCAGTAGGGGATTGTTTCTTCAATTTTTATAAATTCAAATTATTGCTTATTGCGGCTGTTGTCCCTTATCTCCAAAGTAATCTCCATATATGAGCGTGTGCCGTTGATGTAGTCGGCATAGAGGGTTTCGGCATCCCTGCCTTTGAGTATGCGACACTTGCCGCACTCATCGCAGTTGTGCAGGCACTTCCAAGCTTCACGTACGTATGCTTGTCGCTCATATTTGGTGGAGTTTTCTATTGCCGGAGGTGTCATAATCTTGTTTTATATAATGTTACGCTATATGTTATGGCTGTTGTTTTCGCTCACACAAACCTACAATATTATTTCTGTATAAACAAAACATAGACGGTGGAATAAATGGGTTTTCGATAAAAAGTATATCTTTGCCGATGTTTCCACGGCGTTGCCGTGTGTTGTAAGATATGTATCAGAAATTTATTATAACGGACGATGGGGTGCTGAGGCTTGGGAAGGTTTATCACCACCGTAACTTGTTGCGAAGGAACGAAGGGTGTTCCTTTGGTGGCGGGCTTTGGCGCTACGACGAGGAGCGCAGGGTGGTGGTGCTTTATGGCCGTTCTTTTGAGTTTGGGCCACCTGAATTTGCTCACTTGGCCTGTGTCGATTGGGGTGGTGTGGAGCTGGCTTCTGTACCTCTTTTCTATCAGCCGCATTGGCCCTACGACGACACGCTTATCTTTGTTTGTGAGTGAGCCCCTTTACAGCTTGTTTATCTCTTGTTGTAGCAGTGCGAGGAAGCTTGCGCCGTGACCTCCGTCCATTTGTGTGTGGTGGAATTGGAAGGAGATGGGCAGGGTGGTCTTGAACCACTGTTTGCGGTATTTTCCCCACATAACCATTGGGTTGCAGAACTTGTCGGTGTATTGGTTCACAATACAGTCGAGTTCTGTCAGCACCATTGCCGATGTGCCCACAATCATATAATCGTCGAGAAAAGAACTCTCGCACTCCTCGGCCGCTTGCTTGGTGAGGGTGTTATAGTCGCTGGCAAAATCTTTAATGTCGGGCGTGTATGCAATGTCGCAGGAGTTTATTCCGCCGTCCTTGTTATTTACAATTATGTTTATGCCAATGCGGTCGTACTTAAAGAGTTTTCCCTGTTCGGGGAGAATGTAAAATTCTTTTATCTGGCTCGCCGCCTTGCCTATGCACCAGCAGAGCAGGGTGTTGAACTTAATGCCTTGTTTCTTGCTTGCTTTCAGCAGGTTGGTAACGTTGAAAGTTTTGGTGAGAGTAACCATTGGCATTGGCGATGTAATCCACAGCGAGAAGGCTGCGGCGCGCGATGTTTCTTGTGGATTTATTTCGGTTTTCATAATTCTACTTGTGAGTGGGTGTTATACTTCTAATTTCCAGCCGTTGTCGCCGTGGTAAATCATCTGCTTGGTCATTCCGCCATCTATGCAGATGTTCTCTCCGGTGATGAAGCCCGCCTTTTCGGAGCAAAGGAACAGCACCATATTGGCAATATCCATCGGGTTGCCCACACGACCGGCCGGTTGTTGCACTGCGTCGGCACCGCTGTATGTGGTACCGGTGGTGTCTATCCACCCTGGTGATATGGAATTTACCCGTGCACGCCCTGCGAGGCTCACGGCAAGAGCGTGGGTGAGTGCTGCAATGCCACCTTTGGCTGCGGTGTAGCTCTCGGTTTGCGGTTGGCTCATACGGTCACGCGACGAGGAGATGTTTACAATGGATGCTCCTGTGGCAAGGTGGGGCGTAAGTAGTTTTACCAGATAGAAGGGTGCTGTTACTCCCACGCTCAGTGCGTACTGAAACTCCTCGTAACTGCACTCATTGATGCCTTTCATCAGGGGCAGGGCGTTGTTTATAATGATATCGACCTTTTCGTGCTTGCCCAGAATCTCATTGGCAAAGGCTTCGAGCGTCTCTTTCTTTGAGATATCTCCCACGAAGTGTTCGCCCGCTTGCTTGTCTATAACATAGACACAGGCACCGGTGGCACGGAACTCGTTGGCAATGCACTTGCCTATGCCGTTTGCTCCGCCTGTAACAATCACCACTTTTTCTTTGAATGTATTTTGCATATTCGGACTGCTCTTTTTTTGTTAGCGTAAAGATAAGATTAAAAACTGATATGTTTGCGAAGATTGTTTAATATTATTGTTTGCTTGTATATCTCGTATGTTTATTATACTTTTGTTTAGATGGCTGTGAACGCTGCAGTTGGTTGCAGAGGTGATTAAGCGGTAATTTGAATGTTTATGAGAATGATATTTAAAATGTTGAATGTAACGGCAATGGCTGTGGCGGTAATGCTGTGTGGTTGCCAGTTGGAAGAGAAGGCTATGGAAAAGAAAGAGAATGCTGTGATTGATGCTATTATGTCGCGTCGCTCTATACGTCAGTACAAGGATGTGCCCGTTGAGCGCGAATTGTTGCAGAAGATTGCCGAATGTGGCGTGATGGCTCCCAACGCTCTTAACAAACAGGAGTGGGAGGTGCGCATTGTGGACGATATGAATTACCTGAACGAGGTTACCGAATTGATGAAGGTGGATATGCCTTTCTTTGTGAAGAGCGACGCGCCAAACTTCAGAAATGGTTTCCGCAATGCCTCGGCTATAATTGCTGTTGCCTGCCCCGACGACCCCACGGGAATGACACTTATAAATGTGGGGTTGATGGGCGAGAATATGTGTCTTGCAGCGCTGGATATGGGGCTTGGAACCTGTGTTATGGGTGGCCCTGCCGTGTTCTTGACCACTAATGAAAAGGCAAAGCCTTATCTCGATAAACTCGGTTTCAGCAAGGGTTATAAACTGCGCTATGTGCTTGGCGTGGGGTATCCCGACGAGCAGCCCGAGGCAAAGCCGAGAGATTTGGGAAAAATAAAGTTTGTCGATTGAGTCTGCCACCCACGAAAAGCGTTGGATGCCGATGAGTCCTTTAGTTCGAATAAAATAATCTAGTTTATGCGTATAGCAATTTATGGTGCCGGTTCTTTGGGCACAATACTTGGAGCATACATAAGTAAGGCGGGCGTGCCTGTCGAGTTGATAAACCGTAACAAAGTCCACGTTGAGGCTTTGAAGGCGAATGGTGCGCAGGTGGTGGGCACGGTGCAGTTTACGCAGCCTGTTACAGCCTACACTCCCGACGAGATGAGCGGGCAATACGATGTGGTGTTCCTGATGACCAAACAGCAACACAACAAAGAGGTGGTGCAGATGCTTAAAGGTTTTCTTGCGCCCGACGGTGTGTTGGTAACCTTTCAAAATGGCTTGCCCGAGGTGCAGATTGCGGCACAGCTGGGCGAAGAGAGGGTGCTTGGTTGCACAGTTGCCTGGGGTGCTACACTTCAATCTCCCGGTGTGTGCGAGCTTACAAGCGAGCCCGACGCTCTCTCTTTCTCTTTGGGCTCTATTTCGGAAAGACGCAGCAAGCATTTTGCAAAGGTTAAAGAGGTGCTCGAGCATATGGGTACGGTGGATGTTGAGGATAACTTCCTGGGCACACGCTGGAGCAAGTTGCTTATAAATGCAGCCTTCTCGGGTATGAGTGCGGTGCTTGGCTGCACGTTTGGCGAGGCTGCAGGTCCACGTGCATCGCGACGCATTGTTCAGGCTTTGATAAAAGAGTGTATCGATGTGTGTCAGGTGGGTGGTATCCGCATCGAGCCTGTGCAGGGCAAGGATATAGTGAAACTCCTGAACTACACTAATGCCTTGAAACGTGCTTTCTCGTTCTTTATTATACCCATTGCAATACGCAAGCACGCGAAGCTGAAGGCGAGTATGTTACAAGACCTTGAAAAAGGTAAACTCACCGAGGTGGATGCCATAAACGGTGCGGTGTCGGAGTATGGCAGAACGGTTGGTTTCCCCACACCAATGAACGACCGCGTGGTGGAGATTGTGCATAAAATTGAACGTGGCGAGCTTAAACCTTCTTTCGATAACTTGCAATATTTCAAGTAATCCTTTGTGTGAGGTACAGTATAAACAAGAAAAGGTTCGGATGCGTGCATCCGAACCTTTTCTTGTTGTATTAAATTGGTCAAAGTTTTATTTTCTTGCTTATCTTGTCAATAATTACTGCAATAGCGCCATCGCCCGTTACATTTGTTGCAGTGCCGAAACTATCCATAGCAATGTAGAGCGCAATCATTAGTGCTATGGCTGTATCGTTGAACCCGAGCATCGATTGCAGAATGCCGATGGCTGCCATAATGGCTCCACCGGGAACGCCGGGGGCGGCAACCATAGTAATTCCGAGCATAAAGATGAAGCCTATGATGCTACCGGCTGTGTAATCAATACCGGTGATTGACATAATGGCTATTGCGCAGGCGGTAATCTTTACGGTGCTGCCCGAGAGGTGTATGGTGGCACAAAGGGGCACCACGAAACCTGCGATGGAGGGGCTCACTCCGCTCTTTATTGCCTGTTGCAATGTTACCGGTATTGTGGCTGCCGATGATTGTGTGCCCAGTGCAGTGAAATAGGCGGTGAGCATTGTGCGCAACATTTTCAGGGGATTGCGTTTAGCCACTATGCCGGCAATGCAGAATTGCAGCAAGAGCAGCACGGCTGTGAATGCAAAAATTACAACTATCAGCTTTAGGAAGACCTCGAGTACGCTTGTAATCTGGTCGTCGGCGGTTATTGCAAGAAATATACCAAAGATGTATATTGGCAACAAAGGTATTATAACACGCTTTATAGTGAGCGTTATTATCTCCTGGAAGTCGTCGAATACCTTTTTTATTGTTTCACCTCCCACAATGGTTATTCCAATGCCTATGATGAAGGCTGCCGTGAGTGCGCTCATAACTCCCATTATTGGTGGTATCTCAATGGTGAAGAATGGGGCTATCGCACTGCTTGCTCCCTCTACTTTTTCAATGGTGACATTCTTTAGCAGAGTGGGATAGATAGCTTCGCAACAAGCCCACGAATATATGCCGCTGCAGATAGTGAAAATGTAGGCTATGGCAAGGGTGATGCCCAGTAAACGGCCAGCGTTCTTGCCCACGTTGGCAATACCGGGAACGATTAGTCCTAAAATGAGTAGTGGCACAAAGAATCCCAAAAAGTTGCTGAAAAGTGCGTTGAACGTAGCAAAGAGGCGTTGTGGCCACTCGGGTAGAACGAATCCGCAGATGATACCGGATACAATTGCTATGACAACTTTGGTAAGTAGTCCGATTTTAAATTTCTTCATATCTCTTATTTTGCTTTTTAAATATGTGTGAGATATGCAAAAATAAACAAATGAGCGATAAACTCAAGCAAACTTGGTATTCTTTTGCTCGTTTGTAGCTATTTTTGAAATAAATCTCGAAAATAGTCTGCACTCGCTGTGAAATAATTGAAACAAGTTTCATTAATCTCGCTCGTTTGTAGCTATTTTTGAAATAAATCTCGAAAATAGTCTGCACTCGCTGTGAAATACTCAAGCAAGCTTGGTATTATTTCGCTCGTTTGTAGCTATTTTTGTAAAGTATTCCAGATATTTGTTTTTCTATGGAAAGTAAAAAGGTTTCTTTGTTCACGCGCCCAGTGTGGGTTGCTCTCTTTGCGCTGTCGGCAGCAATAGCGTGGGGGTGGGCCTACCCGTTGATAAAGCTTGGTTTTGAGGAGTTCGGCATATTGCCGCAGATGACAGCCGAGAAGATGTTGTTTGCCGGTGTGAGGTTTGTGCTTGCGGGTACGATAGTTCTTCTTATCGCTCGCGCCACAGGGCGTAAATTCGCTATGTTGCGTAGCGACGGTTGGTGGTATGTCTCCTTTTATGGCTTGCTGAATACTGCGTTGCATTATGCCTTTTTCTATATAGGCTTGTCGCACAGTGCTGGTGCAAGGGCTGCGGTGCTTAATTCGCTTGGCGTGTTTATCCTGGTGTTGCTTGCTTGCCTTTTTTTCAAGAGCGACAAACTTACCATTAATAAGGTGCTGGGTTGTCTGCTTGGCTTTGCCGGTGTGCTTGCGCTGAATGCCGGTGGTGGCGAGAGTGGTGGGTTTACCTTTATGGGCGATAGAATGATTGTGCTTAATGCCCTGTGTGCTGCCTTTGCCGGCTTGCTCACGCGTGGTATTGCAAAGAGGGTTGATGTGTTTGTTGGCACGGGATACAGCCTTGCCATTGGTGGTGTGATGCTTGTTATTCCGGCATTGGCGATGGGTGCTTCGTTACCTTCGGTTACTTTAACAGGAGTTCTTATACTTGCTTTGCTTGTGGGAATCTCCACTATGGGCTTTATGCTCTATAATAAACTCATAAGTTGTAACCCGGTGGGCAAGGTGGCAATCTTTAATTCTCTAATCCCTGTTGTGGGTGCGGTTACATCGTGCCTTTGCTTGGCAGAACCGTTTTATTGGAAGTATGCCGTGGCGGCGTTGCTTGCAATGGCGGGTATTTATGTGATTAACCGCGGTAAGAAGTAGCTTTTGTTTAGGTAATAATATAGATATTGACCCAAGTTGCGATAACCCGGTGTTTGTGTCATTTCGAACGTATGTGAGAAATCTCAATATTGTTTTAGAGATTCCTCGTCGCTACGCTCTGTCGGGATGACATTAACAAAGAAATCCTGGGGCAACTGCCATATTGTTACTTTTATTTTACCGTGAATTTTATTTTTGAAGCGCAGTTGTAGCCCTCTTCGTAAAGGGCGAGCAGTTTGTTGGTGTCGCGCTCCATACGGCCCACCTCTATGGGCTTCTGTGGGCGTATAACGGTGAGTTCTCCGCGCTCTTCCAGCTCTTCCACTAGTGCTATCTGTTTGTTGTACATAATGTTGCGGTTGCGTATGGCTTCGCGCAGAGCTGGGTACTTGCGGTAGCAGAAGAAGGATACGTGTGATTGCTTGTCGGGCTTGCGGTAGCCCTTGTTGCGGGTGAGAACAACTATATTGTTGTTGTAGCCTAGTGAGCGTGCGCGCAACAGGGGAATGGAGTCCGATATTCCGCCGTCTAGCATCGGCTCGCCATCGACATAGGCAATGGGGGCAACGTAGGGGAGGCTGCTCGATGCTTTTACAATATCTATAATGCGCGAGGGGTTTTTACTCTCGTCGTAATAGCAGGGCTGTCCGCTTTTGCAGCTTGTGGTTACCATCTCGAATTTTTCGTTGCACGCTGCAAATGCCTTGTAGTCGTAAGGGGAGATTTTTTCGGGGAAGGTGTGAAAGAGAAACTCGAAGTCCATAATGCAGCCTTTGAACAGCAGTTGCTTGAAACCGATATATTTATACTTGTCGAGCATATCTATATCGCAATATTTGGTTCGGCCGCGTTGCCCCGACATATATGAGAGTCCATTGCAGGCTCCTGCGCTCACGCCAATGGTGTAGGGGAAGCGTATGCCGCGGTCCATAAAATTGTCGAGAACACCGGCTGTGAATATTCCGCGCATACCACCACCTTCGAGGATTAGTCCTGTGTTGGCTGTAATCTCAATAGTCTGCTCTTTCATACTCCTTATTTGTAATTTCTGTTGCAAAAATAATTTTTTACAGCTAGATTGACAAATCTTTCTCTTTTTACGTATCTTCGCCCCGTTGATTAAAGTGTGAATTTTATGCCTGCCGATAAAAGAAAAATTGTGCTTGCCTTTGACTCGTTCAAAGGGTCGCTTGCTTCGCTCGAGGTTGCCGACGCTTTTGCCGAGGGGTTCTCTGCGGTTGCGGGTGACTGCACGTTTGTAAAACTGCCTGTTGCCGATGGTGGCGAGGGTACTGTTGAGGCTCTTGTTGCAGCGTTGGGCGGTGAGTTTGTGAAGGTGCCCGTGCAAGGGCCATTGGGTGCTGTCGTGGAGGCGCGTTACGGCATTGCGGGTGGTGATTGTGCAGTGGTGGAAATGGCAGCCGCCAGTGGTCTTACCCTGCTTGCCGAGGAGGAACGCAACCCATGGATGACATCGACTTACGGCACGGGGGAGCTTATAGCTGATGCTATTGAGCGTGGTTGCCGACGCTTTCTTGTGGGAATTGGTGGCAGTGCCACAAACGATGGCGGTGTGGGTATGTTGCGCGCTTTGGGCTATCGTTTCTTTGACTCGGAGGGTAGGGAACTTGCAGGCGGTGGAAATATATTGGGCTGCATAGAGAGGGTTGATGCTTCTAACGCAAACCCGGCTTTGCGTGAGTGTGACTTTTCTGTAGCCTGCGATGTCGATAATCCTCTTTTTGGCGAGCGTGGTGCGGCGTTTGTCTTTGCCGCGCAGAAGGGTGCCGATGAGGCTATGATACACCGCCTCGACGAGGGGCTGCGTAACTATGCGCGTGTGGTGCTTGGCTGCACGGGTGTTGATGTTTCCTTTGTTGCGGGTGCGGGTGCCGCAGGTGGCCTGGGAGCGGCTTTTGTGGCTTTCCTTGGTGCGCGTCTTGTGCGTGGCGTGGATATGGTGCTCGATGCATTGCGCTTTGGCGATGTTGTGGAGGGTGCTTCTCTTGTGGTCACGGGTGAGGGGTGTATCGACCACCAGACGGTGATGGGAAAGGCTCCTTGCGGAGTATTGCGTGTGGCGCGTTTGCACGGTGTTCCCGTGGTGGCTGTTGGCGGTACGGTGAAACTATGCGAAGAACTGAACCGTGCCGGGTTTGCGGCTGTGTATGCGGCAACGCCTGCCGGAATGCCTCTGTCACAGGCAATGGAGCCTGCTGTGGCGCGGGAAAACGTACGCTGTTGTGGCTCGCTTGTTGCAACGGAGCAGGGTTTTTAGTTATTCTCCCGCCGAATAGATATATTTTTTTTGAAAATGACCTATATAATGGATTTTTTTCTACATTTGTAAAATGTGAATAACAAGAAAAATTTAATACAAAGATTATGAATAAAGAACTTGAAATGAACCCCAATAAGGTGGTTGCCTATCTTGGAAAACCTTGCAGCGAGTTTACAAAAGCCGATATTGTGCGTTACATTAAGGAGAACGGCATAAGAATGGTGAATTTTATGTATCCTGCGGGTGACGGCCGATTGAAGACTTTGAATTTTGTGATAAATAACGCGGCTTATCTCGATGCTATACTCACTTGCGGTGAGCGTGTCGATGGTTCGAGCCTTTTCCCCTTCATCGAGGCAGGTAGCAGCGACCTTTATGTGTTGCCACGTTTCAGCACAGCATTCCTCGATCCCTTTGCCGAGATTCCCACACTCTCTATGCTTTGCTCTTATTTCAACAAGGATGGCGAGCCCCTCGAAAGTTCTCCCGAGAATACCTTGCGCAAGGCTTGCAAGGCCTTTAACGAGGTGACAGGAATGGATTTCCAGGCAATGGGCGAGCTTGAGTATTATGTAATTGCTCCCGACGAGGGTGTCTTCCCCGCAACCGACCAGAAGGGTTACCACGAGTCGGCTCCCTATGCAAAATTCAACGAGTTCCGCACACAGTGTATGGCCTATATTGCACAGGCTGGCGGACAGATAAAATATGGTCACTCCGAGGTGGGTAACTTCACCATCGACAACCTCATTTACGAGCAGAACGAGATAGAGTTCCTTCCCGTTAATGCTTGCGATGCTGCCGACCAGTTGATGATTGCCAAGTGGATTATCCGTAACCTTGCCTATCGTATGGGCTACGATATTACATTTGCTCCCAAGATTACCGCAGGAAAAGCCGGTTCGGGATTACACGTACATATGCGCATCGTTGAGAACGGCGTGAACCGTATGCTCGACGGCGGTGTTCTCTCGGCTACTGCACGCAAGGCTATTGCCGGAATGATGGAACTTGCTCCTTCAATCACCGCCTTCGGTAACACCAACCCCACATCATATTTCCGTCTTGTTCCTCACCAGGAGGCACCCACCAATATCTGTTGGGGCGACCGTAACCGCTCGGTGCTTGTACGCGTTCCGCTTGGTTGGGCTGCCAAGAGTGATATGTGTCGCATTGCGAACCCTCTTGAGGCCGACAGC
The DNA here is from genome assembly GCA_045647885.1 of Bacteroidaceae bacterium. GTDB lineage: Bacteria > Bacteroidota > Bacteroidia > Bacteroidales > Bacteroidaceae > HGM04593. Next base: position 58,677 of record JAZRMX010000019.1, on the reverse strand, counting down.
AATTACGATACTACACAGAAACAGACAGTGGAGATGCGTTCTCCCGACGGTTCTGCCGATATCTATCAGCTCATTGCGGGATTGGCAGTTGCTTGCCGTTACGGTTTTGAACTCGACAATGCGCTTGAGATTGCGGAAAAGACTTATGTTAATGTGAATATCCACCAAAAGGAGAACGAGGATAAGTTGAAGAACCTTGCACAGCTCCCCGATAGCTGCGAGGCTTCGGCCGACTGCTTGCAACAGCAGCGTGCGGTGTTCGAGAAGTACAACGTCTTCAGCCCTGCAATGATTGACGGTATAATAAAGCGTCTGCGCTCTTATGGCGACAAGACCTTGCGCAGCGATATTGCCGGTAACCAGGAGGAGATGTTGAAGCTTGTTGAGCGTTACTTCCACTGCGGATAATTATTGACCCCACAATACACATACAAAGGCGACGAAACCGTCGCCTTTGTATATTTATGTAAATGGTGATGATTCCTTATATTGCAGCTATAAATATTGTGCTCTTTCTGCTTTTCGGCATAGATAAGTTGTGTGCCGTTTGCGGGTGGCGCAGGGTTTCGGAAAGGGTGTTGCTGTCAGTGGCCTTTGCCGGTGGCTGTGTGGGTGCTTTGATGGGTATATGGCTTTTTCGCCACAAAACAAAAAAGGTGCATTTTCGTGTCACCTTGCCGGCAATACTCTTGTTGCACCTTATTCTACTATATTGCTTTGGTGGCAATATATCTTCTCTCTTTTAGTTATTCTTATCCTCTTTTAGTGGAGGGGTGGTTCCGCGCAGCGTGATTACAGCAATATCTCCTTTTGTTCCCAAACGTATGGGTGGCCCCCACAGAGAAAGGCCGCTCGATACCCACACGTGTGAGTGGCTCCACTTGCGGTAGCCGTGGCTCTGTTCATATATGTAGTCGGTTATGTAATTACCCGGCCACACTTGCCCGTGGTGGGTGTGTCCGCTTAATTGAATGTCCACCCCTAAATCGTTTTTCTTCTCCACCTCCCTTGGATTGTGGTCTACGAGTATTGTGGGGCGAGCGCTGTCGGCAAGGGCAAGAAGTTTCTTTAATTTTAATCGCTTTTTGTTGAATGTGTCATCGCGCAGTATTAGTTGTACACCGTAAGGAAGGTTTACAATACTGTCGCACAACATCTTTATAGGAGTCTGTTTCAGGAACTTCTCGCACTCCTCGTAACTGCTTATGTATTCGTGGTTGCCTGGTGCCATATATATGCCTTGTGGTGCTTGCAGCAGCGACAGTTCTTCGTGCATAGCTGCATTCTGTACAGGTTTTATACAGTTGTCTATCAAGTCACCCGCAATGAGTATAATGTCCGGGCTTTGGCTGTTTATAATGTCTACAAAATGTTTTAAAGTGCTTTTGCCAGTGCCATACCCAAGATGCAGGTCGCTTATAACCGCTATTCTCAAGCAGCCCTTCATTGGTTTATCCACAGTGATGTCGATGGGGACTATCTGTGGGTTGCGGTAGTTATAGTGCCCGTAGCAGAGAAGGGCTGTTGCGATGATTGCGGCGTGAACCGTGGTACACTTGAACCGCTTGTAGATGAGGCGTGTTATGTCGAATATAATAGATGCGAGGGCTGTGTATATAATGAATATTACCCACAGCGAACCGGTGCGGAACATTATGCCCGATAGGGTGTCGGGGATGTTTTCGTTGCGTAGCCCAATGGCAAGAAAAAATGATGCAGCAGCCATCCAAAAGAGTAACGAGGCAGCAATTTTTATAAATATATTCTGCTTTTTTATAGCTTTTATAAGACGTATGAACAGGTAACCGTTGCTTATAAGATATAAAATGGGTAATAATAGAAAGAAAATATACATAGCCGGGCTTTTTGCGCTTTGCAAAATTACAATCTTTTTTGCTATGTGGTTATTAAATAGCGTTAATTAATGTTGGTTTGGTTCTGTAGAAATTCAGTGTGGAGAAATTGATTCTTTAATAAGTTGTGCACCCTGCAAATGCGATAAAGATAAACACGGCAAGGGAGGTTCGACTGAGGGTTCACCTTTCTGCGACGTGAACAAAGAACCGAGCGACTGATTTTACTCGCGTGCCGGGCGTTTTGTTCTTTGCGCGACAAAGAACGTCAAAGATATATTTTCAATGAGAGAATAACCGACAAATAACACCGGGAAGTCAAAAGCAAGATTGTTTGGTATCGTATATGGTGAGTGCCCACACATTTTGCTACAGAGCCATTTTTTCTGATAATGACAAAAAGAAGAGGAGCAGAGAATGTAAAAAATCTCAACTCCTCTTCTTTGTTATATAAAAAACAGTCGACCTATAAGCCGGGTTCTGTACCCTTTGCAGGGTGCCTGTCATTCATCTATATTGTGTGTCACCACACAACTAAAGCGTTCTACCCTCCGGCTCGGGCGAGCAACCCTCAAACACCGGTTTACATGAACTTGCAGCCTCCAAGACGCACGGCCCGTACATCGCTGCACGGCCGGTGGGCTCTTACCCCACCTTCTCACCCTTACCCTTGCGGGCGGTTATTTTCTTCTGCGTTACTCCGCCCTCGCAGACAGCTTTCTGTTAGGAAGTGGAGTGCTCTGTGCTGCCCGGACTTTCCTCTTTTGTCTTGCGACAACAGCGACAAGCCGGCCGACTGTGATACTTTTTCTGTCGCAAAGATACTCTTTTTTTGCTTAAAACTAAAATATTTCTCTCTTCTTTGTTTAACAAATGTAAAACAAAGATGCTCTGATTTAAATTATTGTTAAAAGACGGCTCGTTTTGTTAATTAGAGCCAAAAAACAGCCCTTGTGTATTGCTCGCGAATAACTTTGCTGTATATTTGCCCACAGAACAGAACGTTTTGATGGTTCTTGTTTTTATTAACAGTTTGCTTATATTTTAACAAAATACATTTTTAAGATTATGAAAAAAGTATTTAAATTTTTATTTATTGGAGCGTCGGTAATTGCTGTAAGCGGGCTTGTAGCAGGGTACACCTCTCACCGCATTATGGGCAATTGCGAAAAAGCAGAGGTGTTACCGGGAGAAGTGGTATCAAATAGCTTTATCACAAAGGCAGCTCTGCCCGTATCGCCCGAAGGGTTGCATCGCATAAACCTCACCGATGCCGCAGATAAATCGGTTCACGCAGTGGTGCATATAAAATCGACAGAGAAAGGAAAAACAGCGGTCATACGCCGCGCTCCCGATATTTATGATTTCTTCTTTGGCGACGGAATGGGCCGCCAGCAACGTGTGCAGACACAGCCGCGTGTAGGTTTCGGTTCGGGAGTTATTTTAAGCGCCGATGGTTATATTGTAACAAACAACCACGTTATTGACGGTGCCGACGAAATAACAGTAACCCTGAATGACAACCGCACTTTCCCGGCAAGGCTTATAGGTACGGACGCAAACACCGACCTTGCTTTGGTGAAGATTGAGGCCGAAGACGAGTTGCCATTTCTTACAGTGGGCGATAGTGATAATCTGAAGATAGGCGAGTGGGTGCTTGCAGTGGGAAATCCGTTCAACTTGACATCCACAGTAACTGCCGGTATCGTGAGTGCAAAGGCTCGCTCTTTGGGTGTCTATAATGGTGGTATCGAATCGTTCATACAGACCGATGCTGCCATAAACCAGGGAAACAGCGGTGGCGCGTTGGTTAATGCCAACGGAGAGCTGGTGGGAATAAACGCCGTTCTCTCTTCGCCCACAGGCTCCTATGCCGGATATGGTTTTGCCATTCCCACATCAATAATGACAAAGATTGTTTCGGACCTCAAAGAGTTTGGCACAGTGCAGCGCGCCGTGCTTGGAATTGTGGGCGGTACTGTGACTGCCGAACTCAACGAACAGGAAAATCTCGGCACTGTCGATGGTGTTTATGTGTCCGATGTCACCGAGGATGGTGCTGCAAAGAGTGCCGGCATTGAGAAGGGCGATGTTATTATAAAGTTCAACGGAAAGCCCATAAAGACTATGGCCGAACTGCAAGAGACTCTTGCAAAGACTGTTCCCGGCACAAAGGTCAATGTGACTGTGCTGCGCGACAAGAAGGAGAAGGATTTCGATGTCACTCTCGTGAATGTGCAAGGCAATACAAGTGTGGTGAAGAATGTCGACCTCGATATTCTGGGTGCGGAGTTCAAGCCCATCGATGATAAGGAGAAGCAGTTCTTCAAGATTTCTTACGGACTTAAAGTTACCGGTGTGGGCAACGGGCTCTTCTCAAAATATGGAGTAAAGAAGGGTGTTGTGATACAGAAAGTGAACGGCAACGCAATGCGCACAATAGAGGATTTGCAGAAGGTTGTGAAACAGGCCAATAGTTCCACTGAACCGGTGTTGTTCATTTCGGGTTACAATGCTGCCGGCCAGCGTGTATTCTACTCGGTACCATTGCAATAAATAACTTTTTCATAGTAGCGAACATCGGCGAGCCGCCTTTATGGGACTCGCCGATGTTTTTTTCGTTTAGAACGATATCTGCAATTGCGATATGAATTCGCGTGTAATCTCTCCCACACGAGGACGGGTGTACACGAAATGTGCCGAAAGACGGCAGCGCTTGTAAATCCAATATTGCGCACCGGCTGTGTATGTGTGCTGTTCTGTTACCCAGCCATTTGCATTGTAGGCTTTCTGCTCCTCTTTGTGGCAATGGGTGTTCTTATCGAGATAATCCCAGTTAAGTATAAGGTCGAATTTCTTGAAAGGAGTATAAAGCATATTTATGTATCCGCCTCGTGAGTGAATGCCACCATCGTATCCTTGTATGTATTCTCCGCGAATATAGAAGGGGGAAAAGGTTGCCTCAACGCCCACATTCCAGCGATGACGTGAATAATCCTCTCCGAGCTTTATATTTCCATAGGCCGAATTTGTTAAAGCATGTCCTGTACCAACGAGAAACGAGCCCTCTACCAGGAAATTCTTTGTAGGCATATATTTGAGCATACCTATAACATCCTTCTGGCTGTTGTTCTCCTTTTTGTTCATACCGGGACCATTAAAAACTCCAATGCTGTAGTTCATAAGATTGCGGCCTTTGCTGTTTTTGAGGAAGTCGCCGGTAAGCATCACACCCATATCGCGCGCGACGTTGTTACCTATCAAGGGGTCGCTGGCAATGCCTGCGAGGTAAAGCACCGAGGGGTCGAAGAGGATAGTGCTCAAATATGTGGGGGAGTAAAGGCTCTCCATAGTAAAGGGTTGCTTGAACTGTCCCACACGTACCTGCAACCAAGGAGTGAATGCATATTGTGCGTAATATTCGTGCAGTTCAGACACTGCTGCATCGTACATCAGGAAGAAACTGAGTTTCTTTGTTATCTGCGCATCGGCCATAAGTATAATGCGCTTTACCTCTGCACCGTTACTGTTCTGATGGTTTGTACGTTTGTAATCGAACCACATCTGTCCGTAGCCGAAAAGTCGCAACTTGCTCAAACCAATTTCAAAGTCGAATGAACTTGTTTCGGCGCCGCTTTCCATAGTTTTGGCAATGCTTCCTTGGGGATATGTCGTTGTTGAAAGCCCAAAGTGTATAGGCTCTGTTGTAGGTTTTGAAACCTCGTCATTGGCAATGGCAAAGCCACAGAATAGGAATAAACAGTTCAAAAAGAGTAGAGCTTTTTTCATAATAACAAAATTTATTGCGCGAAGATAGGGAAAATATACACTTCGGGTATTATCAGCGTTGAAAAATATGTGAGAGTTGCCGCTTTTTTAGTAATTTTGTATCGGTTTTCCTGCAAGCAGGAATAAGTATCATTGTATGATTGAAAAGGGAAAAGGTAATTTGAAAGGACATTTGGCCTGTTTTTTGGCCTATGTGATATTTGGGCTCAATATTATTGTCTCAAAAGAGATGATGGGCTGTGGCCTTTTGTCACCGATGGCACTTTTCGGGCTACGTTCGTTAGGTGCAGGCTTAATATTCTGGATTGTATCCCTCTTTATGCCGCACGAAAAAGTAGCTCCCAATGATATACTGAAGATATTTGCGGCATCGTTCACAGGATTCTTTCTCACCCAGATAAGCTTTTTGGTGGGAATCTCCCACATTACTCCAATGGACTGCTCCATAATGACAGCCCTTTCCCCCATATACACAATGTTCATTGCAGCCATTGTTCTTAAAGAGCCTATCACGATAAAAAAAGCGGGAGGAGTATTGTTGAGTCTTTCCGGCGTGATGTTTCTTATTATGACCAGCGTAACATCCGCCGGCGGTGCCGCAACCACCGAGCCTTTGGGCGTTTTTCTGCTCTTTATGAACGGTTTCTGCTTTTCTGTATATTTGGGTGTTTTCAAGCGGCTGATAATGCGTTATTCGGTGGTTACGTTTATGAAGTGGATATTCCTCTTTTCTTCCCTGTTGGCGATGCCGTTTGCCGGTGGCGAGATATTTACAACCAACTATGCCACGTGGCCCAAAATACTTATAGGCGAGGTCCTTTTTACTATAGTCTTTTCAACATTTATTACATATTTTCTCATACCTATAGGGCAAAAGCATCTGCGCCCAACACTTGTGAGTATGTATTCTTATATGCAGCCAATAGTAGCAACGGCCATAAGCATATATATTGGTATGGACACATTGGGGTGGGGTAAATGTGTTGCTGCTGCAACGGTTTTTGCCGGAGTGATACTGGTTAATTACAGCCGTGCAGCAAAGCAATCATAGGTATTTTGCAGTTTGCGAATATTGTTGTATTTTTACAAAATATAAACACATAATATATGTCACTTATACGAGTTATTCTTGCTATCATTTTTCCACCTTTGGCTGTAATAGACAGAGGGTGTGGCTCGATGCTGATTGTATTTTTACTTACCCTTTGCGGATGGGTTCCCGGGGTTGTTGCCGCTTTAATAATATTAAATAATGTAAGATAATGAAAATTGCAGTACCCACACGAGACAACATGGTCGACAACCACTTTGGACATTGCGACCACTATACCATTTTTACCATCAACGATGGGGTTGTGAAAATGAAGGAGATTCTTCCCTCGCCACAAGGCTGTGGCTGCAAGTCGGGGATAGCTCTTGTGCTGCGCCAGAAAGGTGTGCAGGTGATGCTTGCCGGCAGTATGGGCGAGGGCGCAAGGAATGTGCTTGAGTCGAACGACATTAAGGTCGTACGCGGACAACAGGGAGATATCGACGAACTTGTTGCTGCGTACCTGCAGGGTAAAATAAGTGACTCGGGAGAGGGATGTTCCCACCACGAGTGTCACGGTTAACAATTGCACAATTAAGAACTGAAAATGAACAATACAGAATATCTCGACTCTTTTGAAAAAAAAGTCTACAGTGAAATTCTCAAATTATGCACCTCTTATGTTGCCATTGATGGAATATTGCCCACCTCGCAGGATATTGAGGAGCATTGGAACATACTTGCACCCGAATACCTGCACGACTCTATACCGCAGATAAATGATTACCCCACAGTCTCCATAGCCTGGGCCGGTTATCTGGGTATGGCTGTGGCCAACGATTGGGACAACAACTGGGAGGTCTATAAAGACAGGCCATACAAGGAATTCCATGGAGCGCAGGGCTTTGATGATATGGACGAAAATATTCTCTATAACATTTTGGGCGTTTTTTCTGATTCACAGGAAGCCAAGGATATTGAGGATATGATGCGCCGTCTTGCACAGCAGGCACTCACACTGCTGCGTCGCGAGTGCATTGAACCGCAAAGCCCCACGGCATTCTATGCCTATACCCGCGTGGTAAATGTTATGTATCGCATTGGTGCAAGCCTTGAACTTTTACGTTTGGGCTATGTTTGCCAGAAAGTCAATCTCCCACTTTGCTGATTATATTTACTTATGAACAACCTTTTACAGAAAGCTATAGATATTGCAATTGGAGCACACAAGGAGCAGACCGACAAAGCCGGTGCTCCCTATATTGAGCATCCCCTTCGTGTAATGGAGGCCGGTGCCACCATAGACGAAAAGATACTGGGTGTGCTACACGATGTAGTGGAGGACAGCGACTGGACATTTGATGCACTATCGGCCGAAGGGTTTCCTCCCCACATCATTGCAGCCCTTCGTTGCATAACCAAACTGTCGCCCGAGGAACCCTATGACAAATTCATTGCGAGAATAAAGAAGAACCCTCTTGCTACAGCCGTAAAACTCCACGACCTGAAGGACAATATGGATATAACCCGTTTGCCTTATCTCTCGGACAAGGATGTGAAGCGACTGAAACGTTACCTCAAGGCTTACAAAAAACTGAATGACGAACCTTTGTATTCACAGGAGGCGGCTAAGGCTGAATATCCGAATGCCTACAAACCTTGGGAAGAGGCCGAAGATGCGGCATTGCGCGACTTTGTGGCTGAACAGCTGTCGTATGACGAAATTGCCGACCACTTCCAGCGCAAACGCGGCGCAATAATCTCACGTATCAAGCATCTGAAGATTGACAACGGGCAATAAAACCCGGGTATAAGCGCAAAAAAAAGGTTAAGAATTTGAATTTTTAAAAAGAATATTTAATTTTGTAACGATAAGGCATTGAATGCTCTTGTCGAGCCAGAAGATTTGAATAAAAACTTATCAACTTATAAATTCAAACAAAATGAAAATTCTATTGACAGGTGGTGCCGGCTTCATCGGAAGCCACACTTTGATTGAGCTCACTGAAGCTGGTCACGAGGCAGTAGTTGTTGACAACCTGGACAACTCATCTCCCATCTCTTTGAAACGCGTAGCCAAAATTATTGGCAAGGATGTTCCTTTCTACAAGGTTGACATCCGCGACCGCGAAGGCTTGCAGAAAGTGTTTGATGAGCACAAGTTCGATGCTTGTATCCACTTCGCTGGCTTGAAGGCTGTGGGTGAGAGCTGTGCAAAGCCCCTTGAGTACTACGAGAACAATATGAACGGTACATTTGTACTTGCCGATGTTATGCGTAAGAACGGCTGCAAGAATATGATCTTCTCTTCAAGCGCAACCGTTTATGGCGACCCTGCAATCATCCCCATCACAGAGGAGTGCCCCAAAGGTCACTGCACAAACCCCTACGGACAGACAAAATCTATGCTCGAGGAGGTTCTCATGGATATTCAGAAAGCCGACAACGAGTGGAACATCGTTCTTCTCCGCTACTTTAACCCCATTGGTGCTCACAAGAGCGGTACAATTGGTGAGAACCCCAACGGTATCCCCAACAACTTGATGCCTTATATCACACAGACAGCTGTTGGTAAACGTGCAGAGCTCGGTGTATTCGGTGACGACTACGACACACACGACGGTACAGGTGTACGCGACTACATCCACGTTGTTGACCTTGCTCGCGCTCACGTTGCAGCTTTGAAGGCTATCGTAGAGAAGAAAGGTATTGCCATCTACAACATTGGTACAGGTCACGGTTATTCAGTACTCGACGTTGTTAAGGCATTTGAGAAGGCTAACGGCGTTCCCGTTCCTTATGCTATCAAGCCCCGTCGCCCGGGTGATATCGCAACTTGCTACTGTAACCCTGCAAAGGCTGAAGCAGAGCTTGGTTGGAAAGCTCAGTTCGGTATCGAGGAGATGTGCCGCGACAGCTGGAACTGGCAGAAGAATAACCCCAACGGCTTTGAGGAGTAAGAACTCCATTCCTTATATTTATATAAGAGGCTGCTTTTGCAGTCTCTTATTTTTTTATATATATGGAAATGCAAAAGAAAATGAATATGACTCAAAACTTTTGAGTCATATTCATTGTTTGGGATTGAATAAAAAAGAGTCTTTTAGTCAACCTTATTCTGTATAATAAACTTCGTAATTTATTTAATATCAACCCGGCCGGGATATTGCTCAAGCGCTTTACCCAAAATGAATATGGCGCGTTTAAGGTCGGCCTTGTCAATTGCATAGGCAATACGCACCTCGTTTTTGCCGTAACCCTCATCGGAATAGAAACCCGATGCCGGTGCCATCATAATGGTCTCTCCCTCGTAAGAGAAGTCGGTCAAGCACCATTCACAGAACTTGTCACTGTCGTCAATGGGAAGGCGAGCAACAGTGTAGAATGCACCCATAGGAATAGGGGAGTAGACTCCGGGCAATTTATTCAATTCATCGATAAGGCAGTTGCGACGCTCAATATACTTCTCATAAGTATTTATAGCATAAGAGCGAGGCGCATCGAGCGAAGCTTCTGCGGCAATCTGACCAAGCAGGGGAGGGCTCAAACGTGCCTGGCAGAACTTCATAACAGCCTGACGCAGAGTCTTATTCTTGGTTATAAGAGCACCAATACGCAAACCGCACTCCGAGTAACGCTTTGATACAGAATCAATAAGAACAACGTTTTCTTCAATACCCTCGAGGTGGCAAGCCGAAATGTAAGGCGAACCGGTATAGATAAATTCGCGATAAACCTCGTCGGAGAAAAGGAACAGGTTGTGCTTCTTTACAAGGTCGCGTATACGGTTCATCTCGCTGCGTGTGTAAAGATATCCCGTCGGGTTATTGGGGTTACAGATGAGAATACCACGTGTACGCTCGTTAATAAGTTCCTCGAAACGCTCCATAGGAGGCAATGCGAAAGAATCCTCAATTGTTGAGCGTATGGGGCGTATTACAGCGCCGGCCGAAATGGCAAAGGCCATATAATTGGCATAAGCGGGCTCGGGAACAATAATTTCGTCACCGGGGTTCAAGCACGACATAAACGCAAACAGCACAGCCTCGGAACCTCCGGAAGTGACAATTATATCGTCGGGTTTGAGTTTAATCTGGTACTGGTCGTAATAACCGACAAGCTTTTCGCGCAAGGACAAGAAACCGTCACTGGGGCTATATTCAAGAATCTTGCGATCAATCTTCTTTATAGCTTCAATGGCAACCTCGGGAGAATCAAGGTCGGGCTGTCCAATATTAAGATGGTATACTTTGATGCCACGTTCTTTTGCAGCATTTGCAAAAGGTGCCAATTTCCTGATTGGTGACGACGGCATTAGTATGGCTCTTTCCGATATTTCTGGCATAAATGTTCTTAAAAAATGTTTGGCTGCAAATGTATAAAAAAATCCTTATTATTTAATAGAAAATGCTTCAAAACCTTATTCTGTAATTTACGCCACTATTCGTGGATAATAAACATTATGTTTAATATCATTTTTAAAATTGCAATCACTCTCTATTTTATATGGAATTCTCGGATTTTCATAGGAGAAATATTACTTTTGCGAATAAATGCGGAAAGAAAAGAAATGAAAATATATTCAGCACCCTTGCAAGGATTTACCGAAGCTGTGTGGCGTAACCTGCATAACGAAATATTCGGCGGCATTGATAAATACTTCACACCGTTCATCCGTTACGAACACGGTGAGATACGTAACAAGGATATTCGTGATATAGAGCGCAAAAATAACATACCTAACAATGTCGTTCCGCAAATCATCGCAGCAACACCCGAAGAGATGCAGCCTCTTGTGCAACTTTTGCAAAATGAAGGATACAGGGAGATTGACATAAATATGGGTTGCTCATTCCCTTTGCAAGCAAGGAAAAAACACGGAGCAGGAATATTGCCCTTTCCGGAGATGGTTGCTGCACTTATGGAGGAGACAAAGAAGTATCCGGAAGTATCCTTTTCAGTAAAGATGCGTCTTGGTTGGGAGAATAAAGACGAATGGAAAGCTCTTATTGATATATTGAATGCTGCACCACTATTACATATAACAATGCACCCACGTTTGGGACGCGAGCAATACAAGCAACCGGCCGACCGTGATGCCTTTGCCGATTTTTACGAAAAGTGCCACCACCCATTGATATACAACGGTGACATAACAAACTTTGACGACATTAGAGCCATTGAGGCGCAATTTCCACGTTTACTGGGAGTTATGATAGGTCGTGGGCTTCTAGCCAACCCTGCATTAGGGTGCGAATATCATCGTGGCACTCCCCTGCCGCACAACGAACTTTATTCGCTTGTGCAGACTATGCACGATAAATTCCTTCACACAATGAATTCCCGTCTGCAAGGCAACACACAATTATTGAGTAAATTAAAGCCCTATTGGGAGTATCTTTTGCCCGAGATTGAAAAGCGTCATCGCAAGGCTATTCTCAAAGCGACAACCACCGAGAAATATATTGCAGCAGTAAACACTGTACTTTCAGAATATAAAAAACAATTTTAACCAATGAAAAAGATTCTATTCTTCCTTCTTCCACTTCTTGTTGCTTGCGGCAATAAGAAAAGCACAGAAAGCACAACCGAAGCAAATGTGCCACAGCCTGTATACGAGAATCAATATCTTGTAAAGGTTGGCGATATTGCTCCCGACTTCACCCTGCCCCTCACCAATGGCGACACCTTCACCCTTTCGCAACAACGTGGCAAAGTGGTTATGTTGCAGTTCACCGCAAGCTGGTGCGGAGTCTGCCGCAGGGAGATGCCGCATATAGAAAAGGAGATATGGCAACGACATAAAGAGAACCCGGCTTTTGTGCTTGTGGGCGTGGATCGCGAGGAGACAAAAGAAACAGTTGATGCCTACACGGCGCAAGTTGGTACCACCTACCCTATGGTTCTAGACACAGCAGCCAATGCCTTTGCCTCTTATGCCGAACGCAATTCGGGAATCACGCGCAATGTTCTCATAGACAAAGATGGCAAAATAGTTAAGCTAACACGCCTGTTCAATCAGGAGGAATTCTCGGGATTGGTTGCAAAAATAGATAGTTTACTTGCACAATAATAAAAGTGAAGGAAGGTATAAAGCGACCTTCCTTCACTTTTATGAAACAATTTTGTCGAAATCAACTCTAGGAAAGACCTCCAGTTTGCCACCACGCGAAGCATTAAGGATCTTGATTCCTCTCCCATCGCACACCTGTTTTGCCCGTGCATAGGCCGAAAGATTTGTACCGACTTCCGGTGGTGAATATGAACGGCCACTGTTGAACAGCCTCTTGTCGAAATAACTGTCGGCAGTTATCTTTTCGTTGTTGGGGGAATAATCACAGTCCACACCAATAAGGTAAATCTCTGTAAAGCCCATATATGCAGCGAACTGTATCATTGAGTATGCTACAGTCTGTCCGCTGTACACAACCCACGGCAGGTTGAAAGAAAAACCTATTGGGTTCTGCGGAAAGAGCATACTATAATAGGTTGCTCCTTTAATATGATAACGCCCGGCATAGTGTGCCTTTATGAATTTAGCACCGCAGTACTGTGTTATATCTTCCTTGTTGTCAAGGATTATCTTGTTGTCCTGAGCCAGATAAAAAGTGGGGCGAAAGGGTATTTCATCGAAAAGCTTTATGAGAGAATTGCAGGCGAAAGTATATTCCCCTCTCTCGTGTAACAGACGCAAATCTTCGGTGCGCAGGCTTGGGCCGTTCCCCACCACAAAGCACCTTTTACCGGCATAAGCCCCCTTCAAGGCGAGTAACCGCCGGCGGCTTTTGAATTGAAAGAAGCCATAGATATAATTGAGCGCGTTCCAGACACGGAACCACAGGATAGCCATCATAAAACAGTGTATACTTTTAATATTTGTCGCGAATTTACTCATATTTTTCAAAGAAAGATGAATATGACGGGGAAAACCTCGCCTTCAGCAGCACAAAATCGGCGAAAAAGTTGTCTATTAAGCAAAAAAGCAGTACTTTTGCACCGCCGATACGAGATATCGGATAACTCAAATCTTTAACTAATAAAAACATTTAAAAAATGGCAACAAAAATCAGACTACAGAGAAGAGGTCGTAAACACTACGCATTCTACTCTATCGTGATTGCAGATTCGAGAGCTCCACGTGATGGAAAGTTCACCGAGAAAATCGGTACCTACAACCCCAACACTAACCCTGCTACTATCGATATCAACTTCGAGAGAGCTTTGTGGTGGGTAAACAACGGTGCTACTCCTACCGACACTGTTCGCAGCATTCTCTCTTCTGAGGGTGTTTATATGATGAAACACTTGCAGGGCGGTGTAAAGAAAGGTGCTTTTGACGAGGCTACAGCTCAGGCTAAATTCGACGCTTGGAAGGCAGCTAAGGTTAACACTTTGAACGGTATCAAGAGCGCTGAAGAGCAGGCTAAACGTGACGCTAAGAAAGCACGTTTGGAGGCTGAGAAAGAGGTAAACGCAGCTATTGCCAAGAAGGTAGCAGACAAGAAAGCTGCCGAGGCTCTTGCTAAAGCAAACGCAGAAGCTGCTGAGGAGACAACAGAGGCTCCCGCAGAGGCTTAATTCACCTTCAGGCAGTAAATGCTCAAGAATAGAGGATGCATCCGCAAGGATGTATCCTCTTGTTTTTTTGCTTATCCTTTATTCTTTTGTCCACCAAAAGCACGTTAAGAATAAAAAAAGAGGTAGCTACCATTGCATTTGATACTAATAAGGAGTAAATTTGCCCATATGAAACAGAATAAGAATATACTTTTAGTGCTATCACTTCTTGCCACACTACTGTGCAGTTGTGGCGATGACCGTTCCGAAGAGTTCTACACCGCAACCCAGGAGAATCAATGGATATACTCTAAGATGAAAGAGGTATATCTCTGGTCGGGAGCTATTGGAGAAATGGACCAGAAGACACTGTTCTCCACCCCAAAACAATTTTTCAAGAAGTTGCTTCATACTTCCGACAACATCTCGTTTTTCAGCGATGAGGAGGTAACTGCAAGCTATGGTTGCAAGTATAAACTGGTTCGCGATCCGCTGGCAATATCGCCTTCAAAGATGTATGCACTCATAGAGTATGTCGAACCCGGTTCGGCTGCAGCATCAGCAGGCCTTGAACGTGGAATGTGGATATCGGAAATAGAAGGCAACAGAATTACCACAAGCTTGGCCAACAAACTGAACAACGGCGATGGTCTGGAATTGTCAATCTGCTCAATTGAGTACGACGATGCCACTTCGGCCTTTTATTGGCAGGAACGAGGCGACATATATATGCCAGCAGCAATGGAATTTACACAAACGTCAATTCCTGTGGTAACCGTAATAGACGAACCAAGCGGCAAGAGCGGTTACATCCTGTTCAACAGCTTCGACAACGCAGAGGACATTGAGCTATTCAACGACGCCTTGTCATCACTCCTGGCAGAAGAGGTAAACAACGTCATTCTGGACCTTCGCTACAACAGCAGCCTTTCCCTCCCCAATGCAGCAGCCATAGCTGCCGCATTCATCCCTGCCGACAAGCAAGGAGAAGTTTTCTGCTCGCTTCAAAAAGAGCTGGTAACCGATGCCGGTAATGGAAATGGCGAAACGATAACAATACCTGCAAGCACAGCAAATGCAAGCGACAAACCGCTATACATAATAACCACTGCAGAGACACAGGGAATTGCAACAACTATGATAAAAGGCATACAGGTTCTTCGCGGAACATCCGATGTGTGGACAGTGGGCAAAGCTGCTGAATGCGTGAATCTCTATACAGAAAAGTTTACATCTCCTTATTCGTTTGAGATTAACCCCGCAACTGCATATATCTATGATGCTGCGGGCGAGATAGCAAGTCCCTCACTGCCCGACTTTGAGATTCAGGGAGAAGCATACCACCCTATTCCTCCTCTTGGCAACAATCAGGAATATATGCTATATAATATCTGTTATTTAATTGCTACCGGTACCCTTCCCGAATAAGGTCTAAAACAGACACATATTTCTTATGCGAGGCTGCGACTAAACGCGGCCTCGCATCTTTTTTAACCCGGTATAACATCTTTTCCTCTTCTTAAACAAAAAAGAGCAAACCTACCATATTACAGAAACGTTATTTTGCCAAATAACCCCTAAAAAAACAACAACAATGAAAAAAACAGTCTTTTTCTTTTCGGCAACAATTCTGTCTGTGCTTCTGTCATCTTGTAATTCCTGTGGCAGTTATAACGCTCCTCAAGGGGTAATGACAGAGACCGACAGCATCTTTATGGTAAACGACTCCACAATTGGAGACCTGCAGACATTCACCTTCGTGGGAACCCTGCCAATGAAAGAAAACAATATTGGCGATGTGCTTCTTACAATTGAGACCATAAGTCTAAACGACGACGGCACTTACACCATTACCACCGACTATATCGACGAGACACTTGCTACAGAGAACGACAACGGTGAAATGTTCGTAATGATTGGAATGCCCAACGACAGCACAGCCATTGTTTATGAATTTGTGTCGGCAAACGGTAATCCAAAGATGAATTTCCAGCTTGCAGGCGACAGCTCTTTGGTAAAGCTCAACGACAAGATGCAGCCTGTGTCGGACAAACCTGCCCACCGCCTTACTCACAAGAAATAGCCACCATTAAAACTTTTATTGCAGATGAAAAAGTATATGGCATTACATCTCTTTGTCGGCCTAATGTTCTTTACAGCGTGCGAGAAGGACCCAGATGTCGACAAACTTGACGATGATTACCTGGTTCTCACCAATTATGACAGCAATACCGACTTTGCACGTTTCAGCACCTTTCACGTCATAGACAGTATATTGATAATAGAGAACCGTACAAAACCCGAATATTGGAAGAACGAGAACTCCAGGCTTATTGTAAATGCGTTCAACAGCAACTTCATTTCCCGCGGTTATACGCCCACCGAAAAAGGAGAAGATGCCGACCTTGTATTGCAGTTGAGCTACGTGAATACCACCTACTATTTCAGCAACACCGCAGGTCCATGGTGGTATAACTACCCCGGATACTGGAACTGGGGAACAGGCTGGTATTACCCCTTTACATTCTATTACAGCTATAGCACGGGGTCAATAATAGGAGAACTTGTAGATCGCAAGGATATCAGGAGTGACAGACTGTACAGAATAGTTTGGAACACCTATATAACCGGCCTGCTCAATGGCAGTAACCTCAGTTATTATCGCACGATGGGTGCAATAGACCAAGCCTTTGCCCAGTCGCCATATTTAAAGAAATAGAAGCAACTTTAAAACTTTAGTTCTATGAAACTGAAAACAAAAAGATTATTTATCGCCATAATTCTGGCCTTGTCGGGCATAGGCATATCAAAGGCACAGATATCACTCGATAGTTACTATAACATCGATTGGCAGTTCAACATACCCATCAGCAACAAGTTTGCCAGTGATGTAAGCGGTTGGGGTATGAATTTTGAAGGCGGATACTATATTGCACAGGACGTTGCCATTGGAGGCTTCTTAAGTTTCCACACCAATAACGAATATTTGTCGAGACGCACAATAAGGCTTGGTGCAACGCAATCCATAAATACCGACCAACAGCACCAGATGTTCCGTTTGCCATTTGGCGTACTTGCGCGTTATCGTTTCAATGAAGGCGATTTCCAGCCATACGCAGGAATGAAACTTGGAGCCTGCTATACAAAGTTCTGTAATTATTATTACATATTTCTAACGCAGGAAAAGAGCTGGGGTTTCTATATGGAGCCGGAAATCGGTTTCAATTATTACCCGTGGGAGAACAGCATTGGTTTCCACTTTGCAATGTACTACAGTTTCTCGACCAACAGTTGCAACGTGATGACCTACAAGCAAAGCAACCTTAACAACTTTGGTTTCCGTGTAGGTCTTGCCTTTTGAACCGATTCCTTTATAAACAGATGAAGATGACTCAAAAAAACTTTTGAGTCATCCTCATCTGTTTGGCATTGACTAAAAAGGCTCTTTTTAGTCAACCCTATTACATTTCAGAGTTTTGAATCTTTTATTCTTTAATTCTCCGGCAGCATACTTACCTCAATTAAGTTGCCTTGTTCAATAATATAGGCAAGGAACTTGCGTAGCTCCTCAGCGGTAATGGAGTTTACAATATTCTTATATTCGGTATAGAAGTCGTCGCCATAGAAATAGTATGAGAGCAACCACTCCATCCAGGCTTCGTTCTTCTTCTCACTTTCGTCAAAAGTCTTCAGCATATAGCTGCGTACTTTCTCTATATACTCGCTCGAGGGGCCATCGGTTGCAACCTTTTTCAATTGCGAGATAATTATATTTGTAAGTTCCTCGCGACGTTCAGGAGCCATTTTGAACTGAATAGTGAGCATAAATTCACCTTTAGGCAAGCGCTCAATCTCACCCTGCACACCTACACCGTATGTACCACCCTCTTTCTCGCGAACCTCGCTTGTGTAGAGGAGAGTCATTATCTGCTCTATGAAACTCATTTTAATGGTGTTCTGCAAGGTAGCTTCAATATCGCCAGAATACATCAAAACCTCGATACCGGTAGGTGTCTCCATCTTGCGTGAGAAGTTGTTGGTATAAACACCTCTGCGAACCCCAATCTTGTGGTCATACAGCTCCTCTTTACGGCCGTTAGAGGGCAAGCCACCGATATATCTTTCCACCATAGGTTTCAAGGTTTCGATATCAATATTTCCTACAATCACAAAGACGAAATCACCTGCATCGCAGAAACGGTCATTGTAAATCTCTATGATTCTGTCGTAGTCAATGCTGTTTACATCGTCAGCAAGCAATGGTAACATTCTTGGGTGACCACCAAACATTGCCTTGTTGAGTGTGTCATTCAGCGCAGTCATAGGATTAAGGTTACGGTCCTTCAAAGAACCGTACATACGAGTCTTGAAGCCATCGAGAGCAGCCTCGTCCTTACGGGGTGACGTAAAGCGGAGATAAAGGAGTTGCATCATATCCTCAAGGTCTTTGGGCGAACAACTGCCGCTTACCTGGTCGTGGAATGCAGATGCTCCTGTTTTAGCGTAGGCTGTGCTGCCGGCCAGTTTCTTGTTCAACTGCATAGCATCAAATTCTCCCACACCACCAAGCTGCATTACCGAACCGAGAAGAGAGAGATTCACTCTGTCGCTGTCGGGATAACGGCTTGTACCGCCGTAGCTATAACCAAGGAGTGAGATATTGTCGGCTGCATAATCAGTGGGCTTTACCACGACCTTTATACCGTTAGACAATGTCCAGACGGTTGAATTCCATATACCCTCTTCACTGCTTACAATCTTGCCACCCTCGGGCAATACCTCCAACAAAGGAGCATCGTTCATTGTGTCGACATAGGGCTGGAGAGTGGCCTGTTCCACGGCAGCCAGCAACATTTCAATATCCTCCTTTACAGGGTATGCAATGCTGTCGTTTGCGGGAGCAAGAGATATTGCCACGCGATTCTCCTTACCACACGCAGCAGACAACAAGGTGTTTATCTCCTCAAGTGTAACACCTTCCACTATCTCTTTCATCAACGCACAGGCGTCCTCTATTGACATTATCGACTGGTTGTCAAGGAAATTACTTATATACTCCTGTGCATAAGAGTCGTTGGAGGTCTTGTTGCGCTCGGCGTATATATTCTCTATGGCAGCAAGCATTGATGCCTTTTCGCGTTGCAACTCACTTTCGGTAAAGCCGAAACGTTTTGCACGCTCAAACTCGCACAAAGCATAAGGCAATGCCTCGTTTATTTTATCAACCTTACAGCTTAAAGCAAAATAAAATGCCTCTTTAGTACTTGAGAGGATGAAAGAACCATCGCCTGCACCTGCGCTCAGGTATGGAGGATTATCCTTCATTAAAATCTCGGCAAAACGGCTGTTCAACATATCGAGTACCATTTCCATTTTGGTCTCGGCACTTTTATACTCTCTTGTGTTGCGTATTTCACGCGGAGCAGCTTCGCGCTTGAAATACAACTGCAAAGCGTAATTTTGCTGTTCTTTGTCGGTACCCTGTGCAAAGATAAACTCCTTGTTGTCCGAAACGGGGTAATAGATTCTCTCAGCAGCGTTCTTGTCGGCCTTCTTGATACCCTTGAATATCTTTTTAATCTTCTTCTCAATATCGTCTACGTCAATATCTCCCACCACGATAATACCCTGCAGGTCGGGGCGGTACCACTTCTCGTAGTAATCGCGCAAAGCCTGATGAGGAAAATTGTCTATTATCTCCATTGTACCGATAGGCATGCGATAAGCATATTTCTCGCCCTGATAAGCAATGGGAAGTACCTGGTCGAACATACGCGAGATGGCATTGCTTCTCTGTCGCCACTCCTCGTGAATAACACCGCGCTCCTTGTCAATCTCCTCGCCATCGAGAGTAAGACCGTCGGCCCAGTCACGGAGAATCCACAAGCAGGAATCAATAGCCCCTGCTGTTTCAACCGGCACATCGTTGATATTGTACACAGTCTCCTCTATTGAGGTGTAAGCGTTAAGATTTACACCGAATTTCACTCCAATGGTTTCAAGATAATTTATAAGACCATTGCCGGGGAAATGTTCGGTTCCGTTAAAACACATATGCTCCAGGAAATGGGCAAGTCCACGCTGGTCGTCATTCTCTTGAATGGAACCCACCTTCTGTGCAATATAGAAGTTTACTTTGTTCTCGGGCTCCGCATTGTGACGGATGTAATAAGTCAACCCATTCTTCAGTTTGCCGACACGTACAGCCGGGTCTGTGGGCAAATTCTTAAAATTGGCTTGTGCCGATATCTGCAAGGCCGAAAGCAGGGCCACCATTACCAGCACCATCTGTTTGATTTTAGTTCTCATATAAGTAGTTTTATCGTTTGCTATAAATCTTTGCGAAGATACTCAATTAAATCCACTTGTACTGGCCCTATCGGAAATAATTTAATAAAATTAAGACTATTTTGAAGCCCGAAGTTATACTGAGAAAGGATTTTATACCTATCTTCGCGGAAAACAAAAAGCATGGAGAGTGAACGCATTGAAAAAGTACTGGAGTTCCTTAATGGCAACCAAATAGAATATGAGTGGTACACCCATAAAGAGGCGCCAACCATAGAAATTGCACGCACCCAATGGAGAGCCGACGGGTCGAAACATTGCAAGAATCTCTTCTTCAGGAACCATAAGGGCAACAGGCATTACCTGGTGGTACTCGATTGCGAACGCGACCTTGCCATACACGACCTGGAGCAATTGCTTCATCAAGGCAAGCTATCCTTTGCCTCTCCCCAGCGAATGGAAAAATATTTGGGATTGCAGCCCGGTTCCGTTTCGCCATTCGGGCTTATAAATGACACAGAGAACCACGTTCATCTGTTCATCGACGAGAATCTGCGAAAAGAGGCATCATTAAGTTTCCACCCCAACGACAACCGCGCCACAGTGGTAATATCGCAGGAAGAATTTATGCGTTACCTCTCAATCACCGGCAATAGCTACGAATTCATTACGCTCTATTAGTGAGGCATAATGAAGAACGAGACAATGGGTGTTGCCACGAATGTGGCATACAGGAATACAAGCAACAAATAAATGTCGGAAACCTCGTAACCGCTTTTTGTATAGCGGTTGCTCACCCAGTCGCGACGCACTCTCTGTTTTTTCATATAGCTGCCATATATTCTAAAGGCAGCAATGGCGCACAAAGCTCCCAACAATATACCCACCACTATATCCCAAGGGTAGTTCGCTGCAGTATAAACCCCGGCAAAACAATATATAGCCGCCCACAGGAACAACGAAATGTTGAAAGCCCAATGTCTGATAAGCAGCATCAAAAACAGGGCAAGCGATGAAACCATCGTTGCCAATACCAGCAGAGAACCATTCTTTGCTCTGTAGAAATTGAGAGTGTCGAGAAGGTTCAAAGCCTCGGTATTATATATTGAACGTAAATAATCGGAAAGTGGTTGCAGCAGGAATATTGTAAGCAGGTAAGAAAATCCAAGCATTGCCGCCACCAACAGAATTATCACAGAAAAACTCTTGAAACTGTTATTCTTGAGCAACACATACAAGAGTGCCAACGTCAACGGCAACCACAGCCAGGGAGTTACATAGGCATTTATGCAGCCATCAAAGAAAGCCGAACCTCCACCACTCACTGTCTGCAGCAAATGGTTATCCATATCAATTATTTCCTGTATAGTGTACATACATCAATTATTCTAAATTTTCTCCAAAGCGCCGGTGGGTACCCATCCTTTTGTACCGTCTTCAAGTTCTATTTCTTTCCATCCCTTCATTGTGTCATCCACAATTTGCACCTTACGTCCTTCGTGAATTACAAAAAGGTCGGTTCCTGAAACATCGGGAGTACTCTTTGCTGTAACACTGGGTATCATTATTATTGCAGCCTCCCTTTTGGTGAGGTAAGTATGGTGGTGAAGAGCCGCCATATTTGCAAAGATTGTAACTATGAGTGCTGCAAGCGAAACAAAGAAGGTGATTTTCTTCACCGCCACATTCTTGCTGAAAAGGAAAAACAACAACGCCGTAAGAAGCACAAGGAAAAAGACTACAGCCATTACAGACCAAGCCGAAATGCCCATAAGATTCACAACTGCAACAATCCAGGAGATGAAGAAGAGTTCATAAGGTTCGTTCACCTTGTCAACAGTCTTGCTTTTTGCTATGGCAAGGTTGAACTCTACATCCTTATCGGCAGGAGATAGCAACAATGCCCTTTCGTAGTTAAGAATGGCTTTTGCCACCTCGTCGCTCTTGTAATATGAATTACCGAGGTTGTAATAGACATCGGCCGACTCGCCCTCTTTCTGCAGAAGCTGCTCATATATATAGATGGCCTCCTTGTAATCATTGATCATATAGAAACTGTCGGCAAGGCTTTTTGTCAACATTTGCTCGGTAGCGCCTGAAACGCCGTCCTGCGCAAATGCCACTACGGCAAAAAGTGAGAGAAATATATATGCTGTTATCTTCTTCATATTATTGTTTAATTGAATTTTCCATTTTACTGATTACGGCAATAGACAAATTATACACCTTATCCATTGCTTCATTGGCATTGCCCGGAGCATAACGTGCAAACTCGCACTCGTTGAGAATATCGTGCAGTTCTGCCACAAGTTGCTGTTCCACCGCCTTCTTTTCAAGTTCTGCCGCAATGTTTTCTTTCGACAATTGTGACACGGGTATATTCAGTTTGTCGCTCATATACCCCCAGAGAGTCTTCAGAATTTCGTCATAGAATTCATTTCTGCGGTTATCCTTAAGCAGTTTCTTTGCCACCTTCAAACGTTTCACAGCCACTTTGTTGGCCTTCTTTGTGCGCATTGCCGCAATATTTGCGTTTTCGCTCATAGCCTTGTAATGCATCATTATGTACACGACAAAGAGTACGAGTGGTACAAGATACCATATATAATAGCTGCGCGAAGCAAAGAGATAATCGCCACGTTTCTTGTACGAAACATCGCCACGCTTAATAAAACGGATATCCTGCCCCAGCAATTTCAATTCCTCTTTGCTGACATAGGATGCAACGGTAGCACTCTCCTCGCTCTTGCCCTTTTCAACCTTTAAGTTGTAGCTTTCGGTCTCAAGAGTCTTGTATTGCTTGCTTGCAATGTCAAAATAAGAGAACTTTATAGAAGGAATAGTATATTCGCCACCATAGCGGGGTATGGCAAGGTATTCAATCACTTTGTTGCCGGAAAAGCCATTCGTGCGCAATGAGAATTTATTGTCTACCTTCGGGTCGTATACCTCAAAATCCTCGGGGAACTGAACCTCGGGTGTCTTTATAAGCTTCATATTGCCAGTACCCGATATTGTCAGACGCAAGGTTACCGCCTCATTCGCTTTCAGTTCATTTGTGTTTATCGAAGAAGATATTTTGAAAGAACCCACTGCACCCGAGAAACCGACAGGCTTGCCATCGGGGAGTTTCTGTACATTCAACTTGAGTTTTGGAGTACGCAAATCCTTTTTCACCTCCACGAAATTAGAACCTCCGAAAAAGTCAAACGGGTCATACGAACGTACCTGCTGTGCAACCACTCCCTCAAACACAGCCGAGGGAATCTCTATCTCACCCGTCTGTTGGGGGAACAACACGTATTGCTGCCAGAGTATAGAACGGTAATTTCTTCCATTGTAGTGTTCAAGCTGCCACTCTTTCTCCTGAGGCAGTTCCACCTCCTGAATCTGAAAACCTTTCAGGTCGGGGATTTTACCATTGAGCGAAGTGAGGTTTACTGCCGAATATATCTTAAAAGTCAGCAGCACAGCTTCTTGCTCCACCACTTTTGTTTTGTTGAGCGTTGCGGTCATAAAAAGGTCGTCGGCAGAAATTTCCACAGAACCATTGCTCTGCTGTCGACGGTTACGTTGCGACGAACCATTCTGTTGTTGGGCTACAGCAGCTGTTTTGTCTTCGGGTAAAACCTTTACGTTCACCTTATTGGAAGTTATCTCCTTGCCATCAACCGTTATTGTGGCACCGGGAATTGTGAATTCTCCCTCTTTCTCTGCTACAAGAACGTATGTGAATGTAACCGACTGAGTGGAAGTTACATTTCCGTTTATTATCTGTGTACTAGACTGTTCCGAACGGTTGGGGCCGGCAAGTATAGAGAAATTTTCAATACTCGGTACTCTCGGTTCCTTTACATTACGACGGTTTACGGTATACTTCAAGCGGAATTGCTGATTCACAGCCACAGCCTTTGGTGCCGAAGTGGTGAACGACACGTCGTCGGCATACACTGCCGATAGCGTAATCAAAAATAATAGTGTTGTCAGAAATATTTTTTTCATTTCCTAATGTTTGTTTCTTTCTCTGTTTCTCTGCGCCAGTGCGCTAAAAATATTACACGCTCTTTGCGGTTACAAGCAAACTTGCAGCCACTCGCTTACCAATCCTTGTCTAGCTTGCGGCCACGGATCTGCATCATCTTCTTCACTTTTTCCTGCACATCCTTTTCGTCCTGCATAGCCGACTCCAGCAACTGCTCGGCATTCTCTTTCGACATCTCCTCATCCTTCTCTTGCTGGTTCTGCTGCTGTTGTTGTTCTTGCTGTTGCTGCTCCTGTTGTTCTTTTTGCTCTTGCTGTTGTTGCTGTTGCTGTTGTTCTTGCTGCTTATTTTCTTCTTTGTTTTCCTGTTGCTGCTGTTGTTGCTGTTGTTGTTGGTCCTTCAACTGCTTCATTGCAACAGCCAGGTTATAACGTGTTTCGTGGTCGTGAGGATTCTCGCGCAACGACTGTTTATAATACTCGACTGCTTGTGCAAAATCTTTTGAAGCCTGGCATATAACCCCCATATTGTGGTGTATCTGTGCAAGGTTGCTTTTTCCGGTCTCACGTTTTTCGGCCATCACATACTGGTCCATTGCATCCTGCGCTTTCTCCTGGTAGAGCAAGGAGTTACCCAGGTTATACAAGGCCTGGCTGCCATTGGGATCTATTTCCAACGCTTTGCGGTACTCTATTTCAGCCTTATCATAAAGACTGTCGGCATACAGCCTGTTACCGCTTTTCAGATATTCGCGATAGCTCTTTTGTGCGGCCGCATTTCCTGCAGTGAACAGGATGCAAAGCAGCAATAGATATTTAATTTTAAACATATGTGGCATATAGTTATTTATCAAAAAGTTTGAAATCCTTTGTCCAGCGGCTTTTACCGGTGAGTATCAGTGACTCCACCACCAAAAGCAGAAATGCAATCCAGGCAACGAACTCAAACTGCTCGTTAAACTCTGTATACACTTCGGTCTCCACATCGGCCTTTGCCAATTTGTTCACCTCGCTTTCAAGCAGTTTTTGGGCGTTGTTGGTATTGTCGACACGAATGTATGCGCCATTGCCTGCCTGCGCTATAGTTTGTGCCATCCCCTCATTGAGCTTTGTAACGACAACATTTCCTTCTTTGTCGCGACGATAATCCTTTGTGCCCTCAACAGGAATGGGCGCACCGTCAAGCGAACCTACACCAAGCAGATATACGTTCATACCCTTCTCTGCTGCAAGGCGTGCTGCCTCCTCGGCACCACCCTCGTGGTTCTCGCCGTCGGTAATCACTATTATGGCCTTGCCTATACCCTCTTTGGGAGTAAAACTTTTCATAGCAAGGCTTATGGCACCGCCAATATCGGTACCCTGACGCGAGATAAGGGCCGGAGTAATGGTCTCAAGGAACATTTTTGCCGATATGAAATCGTTGGTAATGGGCAACTGCACAAAGGCATCGCCGGCAAAGACAATGAGACCTACTTTGTCGTTCTCAAATTTGTCAATCAGACGCGATATTATTTTTTTTGCCTTCTCCAGACGATTGGGAGCAATATCCTGCGCCATCATTGAATTTGAAATATCCAAAGCTATAACCACCTCAATGCCTTGACGCTTCACTGTCTCTTTCTTTGAGCCGAACTGTGGTCTTGCAAGCACCACAACAATGAGAGCAAGCGCCACAAGTGACAGCCAGAATTTTATTCCGGGACGATAATTTGAAACCTCGGGCATAAGGTTCTTCAACAGATCCATTTCGCCATAGGCCTGCAAATTCTTCTTCCTTTTATAATTGGTATATATATATACCGCCCAAATTATGGGGATAATTATAAGCAGGTAAAAATATTCGGGACTCGCAAATTTCATCTCTTGGTATATTAGGGTATTTTTTTAAGAATTGTATTACGCAACAGAATTTCAAGCAAAAGCGCTGCGAATGCCAGCAATGCAAAAAGCTGATATTCTTCTTCGCGAGTGCTGAATTCCTTGACATTGAGCTTTGTACGCTCAAGTTTGTCAATTTTCTCGTACACCTCTTTCAGTTTCGAGTTACTTGTTGCACGATAGTAATTTCCATCCGTAATGGTAGCAATTTTGTTAAGTGTTGTCTCGTCAATCTCCACAGGCACATTCACAACTTGTCCACCATAAGGATAAGGAGCTGTACCGTTTGTGCCCACACCAATGGTATATATTCTGACACCAAATTTCTTTGCAATCTCGGCTGCCGCCTCGGGTGATATTTCGCCACGATTGTTAGAACCGTCGGTAAGCAATATTATCACCTTGGATTTAGCCTTGCTCTCCTTTAGACGGCTCACAGCGTTTGCGATACCCATACCTATAGCCGTACCATCCTCTATTATACCCTGCGCTGCAATATCGCACTTCACAGAATTCAGCATATTGAGCATTACACCGTGGTCAATGGTCAAAGGACATTGGGTAAAACTCTCGCCTGCAAAGATGGTAAGTCCAATATTATCGCTCGGACGACTGTTCACGAACTCCGCAGCAACCTGCTTTGCCGCCTCCAGACGGTTGGGAGTAAGGTCCATAGCAAGCATACTCGTAGAAACGTCCATTGCAAGCATAATATCAATACCTTCAACCTCGGTATTCTGCCACCTGTTTGTGCTTTGGGGGCGGGCAAGTACAAGAATTACCATTGCAATACAGAAGATGCGCAATGCAAACGGCAGGTCAATAATATAGTTTTTATAGCTTTTTACATTCTTCATAAAAGGAGCAATGGTTGAAACCCTCATCGTTGGTTCCAATTTGCGTCCTTTAAGAATATACCACACAACATAAGCTGTGAGAGGTATAAAAAGAAGCAAATATCCTATCTTGGAAAAAAACATATCTCAATCTGGTTAGCTAAATAAATAATAAAGGTCGCAGATGAACAGAACAAGCACGCCTGTAACTGCCAACGACAAAAGTACAATTGCAAGCAACAGCAACCTTTTTGAACGCAATGAACGCTCATTTACAATTCTCTTTTCTGTAGGTTGTGTCTGAACCTCCTCTTCCTTCAGCTTAGTCTCATTAACAAATTCAACGGCACATTCAAGGTTGCGGTCGTTCTCATTCATCGGTGGGTTGAATTTTGCAAACTTAACAAGGTCAGAAGTCTCGAGCAGTTCACGCACCTCTTTTATGCTATCCTTGTCCTTTATCTCCAACAGATGTACAATAATCTCCTCGGTAGTCATCTCTGTGGCGCAGAAACCAAAACGCTCGCTCATATATATACGTAGCGCATCAGTAAGTTCTGTATAATACTCCTTGCAGCTGTTCGATGTTCTCCACGAGCTGTCGTTTTTAATACGCTCAATTTCGCCCAATGCCACTATGTGAGCAGGCAGTTTGGGTTTCACTTTCACTATTCGTATTATGGGTTTGTTATTTATATATCTCACCACAATCCAAGCAAGCAGAGCCGACAAGAGCAACAAAAGGAAGAAGTAACCGACTGCGCTTTTATAGTCGTTCCATCCAAGTTCCACCGCCCATATATCTTTCGGAGGGAAAAATTGTTCAAGGTTTGTAGTATCCACGGGCATCATATACACCGCCATTGCAAGCTCCTCGGAATAGAAAGGCTCGTCATCGACAAGCACTTCAAATGCCGGAATCACATACAACGCGCTGTCGAACGAGGTTACCACATACTCCTCTGTGATGAGCATACGCTTACCATCGTTCAGGTATTGTGTATCGTTGGGAAGTTTCTCCACAACCTCAACACCCTCAACAATCTCTTTGTCAAAGATGGGCAACAGAGCACTTTTCCCGGCATCAATGCCCACTTTGAGCTTTATTCTTGCCTGCTCGCCTATAAGTCGCTGGCAAGAATCAATCTCGGCATTCACCGACACGTAATTCTGTGCCGATGCTGCGAAAAAGGTAAGAATAAAAGATATTGCAAATAAAAATCTTTTCATCATAATAACAAACATATAAAAAGCCTATGCACGCATAGCAAAAAGCGACATAAGTGCTTTTACATAATCCTGGTCGGTTCGCACCGAAACTGAATCGACACGGCTCTTCTTGAAAATCTCGTCAATGGCAGCACATTGCGCATTCCACCACTCCCTTTGTGCTTTCTGCACCTTTGCCGAAGAGGTATCGATATACATCTCCTGACCGCTCTCGGCATCCTTCACTTTCATAAGCCCTATGCGAGGCAACTCCACAAGACGACGGTCGTACACCCTCACCGCAACCACATCGTGCTTGCGGTTCGCAATGGTAAGCGCATTCTTGTAATCGTGTCCGGCAATAAAATCGCTCAGCACAAAAGCCGTACATCTCTTCTTAATGGCGTTTGTGAGGAACTGCAAAGGAACCTTCATATCGGTTCTGTGGCTCTTGGGCTCAAAGTTGAGCAACTCCCTTATTATATAAAGGATGTGCTTGCGCCCCTTCTGCGGAGGTATGAACTTTTCTATAGTGTCGGAGAAGAAGATTACACCAATCTTGTCGTTGTTCTGTATTGCAGCGAATGCGATGGTTGCAGCAATCTCTGTGAGCATATCGCGTTTTGTCTGCTTCACAGTACCAAAATCGAGACTCTGCGACACATCCACCAGCAGCATAACCGTCAACTCGCGTTCCTCCTCAAACACCTTTACAAAGGGTTTGTTGAAGCGGGCTGTAACGTTCCAGTCAATATCGCGTACATCGTCGCCATACTGATACTCGCGCACTTCGCTGAAAGACATACCCCTGCCTTTGAAAGCCGAGTGATACTGTCCCGCAAAGATATTGTGGGACAGACCGCGTGTCTTGATTTCTATTTTGCGAACCTTTTTTATGAGTTCACTGGTTCCCATTATATTAAGGTACCTCTACACGGTTCAAAATAAGACTTACTATCTCGTCGGCGCTCATATTGCTTGCCTCGGCCTCGTAGCTCAAGCCAATGCGGTGGCGCAGCACATCGTGTGCAACAGCACGCACATCTTCGGGGATAACATAACCACGACGCTTGATGAAGGCATAAGCGCGTGCCGCAAGAGCAAGGTTAATTGAAGCACGAGGCGAACCACCGAAAGATATCATCTCCTTCAGTTCCTTCATACCATACTTGTCGGGGTAACGTGTTGCAAACACAATGTCGGCAATATACTGCTCAATCTTCTCATCGAGATACACCTGACGCACCACCTTGCGTGCCTCAATTATCTCCTCGGGTTTAAGGATGGGCTTAACAGCTACCTTTTCGCCCGAAATATTCTGACGGATAATCTTTTTCTCCTCCGAGAGTTCGGGATAACCAATAACCACTTTGAGCATAAAACGGTCCACCTGTGCCTCGGGCAAGGGATATGTACCCTCCTGCTCAATAGGGTTCTGTGTAGCAAGTACCAGAAAAGGCGAAGGCAGCTTGAAGGTATCCTTACCTATTGTCACCTGACGCTCCTGCATAGCTTCGAGCAACGCACTCTGCACCTTTGCAGGGGCGCGGTTAATCTCGTCGGCAAGCACGAAGTTCGCAAAAATGGGGCCACGTTTGGGCTTGAACTCCTCGTCTTTCTGGCTATATACCATAGTACCTATCACGTCGGCAGGCAAGAGGTCGGGAGTAAACTGTATACGGCTGAAATCGGCATCTATAAGGTCGGACAGAGTCTTTATTGCCAAAGTCTTTGCCAAACCGGGCAAGCCCTCCAACAATACGTGTCCATCGGCAAGCAGACCAATAAGCAACGATTCAACAAGGTGCTTCTGCCCCACGATAACCTGATCCATACCTGTGAGCAGATTGGTAACAAAGCCACTCTGCTTCTCTATCATCTCATTCAATTCTCTGATGTCTATTGCACCATTCATAGTCT
Organism: Bacteroidaceae bacterium; assembly: GCA_045647885.1. Classification (GTDB taxonomy): domain Bacteria; phylum Bacteroidota; class Bacteroidia; order Bacteroidales; family Bacteroidaceae; genus HGM04593. The sequence goes on along the minus strand of JAZRMX010000019.1, from coordinate 28,333 downwards.
TATATGATTTTTTATTTGTTTTTTATTCCAAAAGTAGTGCTTTATACCTATTTAATATGTTAATATTTTTAAAATAGATTTAAGCTCTGTTATATTAAAGAAAGTTTAACGGACCATCACTGTTTCACAGGTTCCAATTGTGGTATTTCAAGCTCCATACCCTTGCACAGGCCATTGGGGTTGGCAAGTTTGTTATACTGCACAATGTACGGCCACAAGCGTTTGTCGCCATAATACTTCAAAGCAATGCGTGTCAAGGTCTCATTTTCGGCAACGATGTGTGTCTCTATAGTACCTTTTGCAGTATAAAGCAACGTATCGCCTATGTTTATAGAACCTACACTCTTTGCTGCAAGCTCCTCAACCATCTTGAATACATAAGGTTCTTCTGCTACCGGCGCTTCAACTATAGCAGGTTCTTCAACAACCTCCACAGTATCGGCAACGGCCTTGCTTTCCACAACGGCAGGCACAGTGGGCACCTTGGGCTGTTCAATCACAACACTCTTTTTATTGCCGGTAACTACCACCAACAGCGAAGGAACCGATATTGCCAAAAGCGCAATTACAATTACAGTAGCGAACATTGTAACATAAACAGATGTACGGCTCTTGCTTTTGACGGTTTCCTGTACCGGCGCAGCAGACTCTAGGGGAATCCCTGATGCTTTCACCTCGGTTTTCTCCTCTATAATCTCCTCCTGTTGCACTTCAACAGTCTCGGGCTCTGCTACTACTTTAGATTCTGTAACCTCTTCAACAGGTTCAGCGGTTATTTCTGCAACCTCTTCAGTATCTGCAACTTCTTCAAAAATTTCCTCTTTAACGGCAACCACAGCCCCCTCTTCCGTAGCAGAATCGGTAGGCTCCTGCTCCTCCTCGTCAACATAGCTCTCATCAATCTCCACAGGCTCAAACATTGCAAAAGGCTTGTTCACCTTCTCTTTCAGAATCTCGGCAGGGAGGAATGCCAGTTTCTTGTGTCCCTTTATCTCTATCTTCTCGCCGGTGTTAACATCGACACTTTCACGGCTTGCCACATCGGTTACCTTGAAAGTACCAAGACCGTTTATCTTTACAAGACCATCTTTCTCCAGCCCCTCAATTATAATATCGAAAAAGGCTTTAGTAAAAGTTTCAGCTTTTGCTCCTGAAATTTGCGCTTTTTTTGCAAACAGGGCTGTAAGGTCGGAGTGATTCATTTTTGCATCCATAATCTATATTCCTCCTTAATCCTTAAATTTATCTTTCAGTTTACTGCTGGGGCGGAAAGCCGGAACAATTTTGGGCGGAACCAAAAAGCGTTGCCCGGTCTTGGGGTTTACCGAAACCCTCTCCTTACGCATTTTCACTTCGAGAACTCCAAAGCTCGATACGTTAAGCTGGTCATTATCCTTCAAGCACTCCGTCATCACCTCCACAAATGACTCAACAGCTGTAGCAGCCTCTGCGGGAGTTGTACCGCATTGCTTTGCCAATTTGCTGATAAATTCTTTGTTATTCATATATGGTTGGTTTTATTTTTTCAATGTTCCCATAAGGTCGAACTCTGTTGCATCGGTAATGAGCACCTCATAGAACTCACCAATCTTCAGTTCGCCCTCGCTCTTGTGTATGAGTACCTCGGTATCGACCTCTGGCGAGTCAAACTCGGTACGACCTATATAGTAATCGCCTTCAATTCTGTCTATAATAGTCTTGAATTCCTTACCCACCTTCTCGTCGTTCAAGCGTGTGGAAATTCTCTGCTGTACAGCCATAAGAAGGTCGAGGCGCTCCTGTTTTTTCTTCTTTGAAACATTGTCGCGATAATTCTCGGCAGCATACGTTCCCTCCTCTTCACAATATGCAAAAGCTCCCAAACGGTCGAATTTTGCCCACTTCACAAACTCCACAAGTTCATCAAAATCCTTGTCGGTTTCCCCCGGGAAGCCCACCATCATAGTGGTACGAATGCAGATACCCGGAACCTCGCGACGCATTTTTTCTATAAGAGCATAGGTATCCTCCTTTGTAACGTGGCGCTGCATCTTTTTGAGAATCTTTGTGCTCACGTGTTGCAAAGCAATATCAAGATACTTGCACACATTTTTCTTTTCACGCATCACGCGCAACAAGTCCTCGGGGAAGTGTAATGGATAAGCATAATGCAAGCGCACCCATTCAACGCCCTCCACATCGGAAATCCTATCTACCAATTCTGCAATGCTCTGCTTCTTGTAGATATCAATGCCATAATATGTAAGCTCCTGTGCAATAATCTGGAGCTCCTTCACCCCTTTTGAAACAAGATAGCGCACCTCGTCGAGAATCTCTTCCATAGGACGTGAAACGTGCGCTCCGGTTATTATGGGTATGGCGCAATAAGCGCAATGGCGGTTGCAACCCTCCGATATTTTAAGATATGCGTAATGTGCAGGAGTAGAAAGTTCTCTTTCATAAGCAATCTCGGGCTTATACTCCTGTTTCAGTTCGGCAAGGAGTTCGTTCCAGTTGAATTTTCCAAAGAATTTATCAACCTGGGTAATCTCCTCGCTCAACTCGTTGAGATAACGTTCCGAAAGGCAACCCATAACAAAGAGTTTTTTCAATAGCCCCTTCTCCTTGCGCTCGCAGAATTCAAGAATCATATTTATGGATTCCTGTTTTGCATCGCCTATAAAGCCGCAAGTATTTATAACCGCAATCTCGCCACAAGGTTCCTCGCTGTCGTGAGTTACATCGTAACCGCACTCGCGGAGTTGTCGCATAAGCTGTTCCGAATCGACAAGATTCTTTGAACAGCCCATCGTTATAACATCTACGCAAATCTTCCTCATCATCAATTATCCAAAAAGTGAATCCACAAATTCGGCACGGTTGAACACCTGCAAGTGGTCGATACCCTCGCCCAAGCCGATATATTTCACAGGAATCTTGAACTGGTCGCTGATACCAATTACCACACCGCCCTTTGCAGTACCATCGAGCTTGGTGATAGCAAGCGAAGTAACCTCTGTTGCCTTTGTAAACTGCTTTGCCTGCTCAAAAGCATTCTGTCCTGTAGAGCCATCGAGAACAAGCATAACATCGTTGGGAGCTGTGGGAAGAATCTTCTTCATCACATTCTTTATTTTTGTAAGCTCGTTCATAAGTCCCACTTTGTTGTGCAAGCGGCCTGCAGTGTCAATGATTACAACATCTGCACCATTTGCCACTGCCGAAGAGAGTGTGTCATAAGCAACAGAAGCAGGGTCGCTGCCCATACCTTGCTTAATCACAGGCACATCGGCTCTGTGTCCCCACTCCACAAGCTGTTCCACAGCCGCAGCGCGGAATGTATCGGCAGCACCAAGATATACCTTCTTGCCGGCATTCTTGAACTGATGCGCAAGCTTACCAATGGTAGTGGTCTTGCCCACGCCGTTCACTCCCACAACCATAATCACATAAGGCTGTCCGGGGGTGGTAGGAAAATCGAATGTGCCGTTATCTTCGGTATTGTTCTCCATAAGCAGGGTCGCAATCTCATCCTTCAACAAGGCATTAAGCTCGGCCGTGCCCATATATTTGTCGCGTGCAGCACGCGCCTGTATACGTTCAATAATTTTGAGAGTAGTCTCAACACCCACATCCGATGTAATGAGTACCTCCTCGAGATTATCGAGAACCTCATCGTCCACCTGTGTCTTTCCCACAATTGCGCGGGCAATCTTTCCAAAAACACTCTCTTTGGTCTTAGACAGGCCCTGGTCAAGAACCTGTTTCTTCTCTTTAGTAAAAAAACTGAATATTCCCATATTCCAAAAATTCATTAGTCAAGTTTAAGTACAGCAAGGAACGCCTTCTGAGGAACCTCTACGTTACCAATCTGTTTCATACGTTTCTTACCCTTCTTCTGTTTCTCAAGCAATTTACGTTTACGCGACACGTCACCACCGTAACATTTTGCGGTTACGTCCTTACGCACCTGCTTGATTGTTTCGCGTGCAATAATTTTTGTGCCGATAGCTGCCTGCAACGCAATGTCGAACTGCTGGCGAGGGATAAGGTCGCGCAACTTCTCACACATCTGACGACCAAGGCCGTAAGCATTATCAACGTGAGTAAGTGTTGAGAGAGCATCCACGGGCTCGCCATTGAGCAGGATATCAAGTTTGATAAGCTTTGAAGTTCTGAAGCCGGCAGGGTGATAATCGAAAGAAGCATAACCCTTGGAAATACTCTTCAACTTATCGTAGAAATCTATCACAATCTCACCAAGAGGCAAGAGGAAACGAATATCCACACGATTACCTGTGATAAACTCCTGTTTCTGCAACTCACCGCGTTTTGAAAGACAGAGAGTCATAATGGGGCCAATGTATTCGGCACGGGTAATGATGCTTGCGTTTATGTAAGGCTCCTCAATATGGTCAATAAGTGTCTGGTCGGGCATACCTCCGGGGTTATGCACCTCCTGCACACCACCCTGTTTGTCGTAAACCATATACGAAACGTTGGGCACAGTGGTAATAACACTCATATCAAATTCGCGGTCGAGACGCTCCTGAACAATCTCCATATGAAGAAGTCCCAAGAAACCGCAACGGAAACCAAAGCCAAGAGCTGCCGAAGACTCGGGAGAGAAAGTAAGCGAAGCATCGTTAAGCTGCAACTTCTCGAGGCTTGCACGCAAGTCCTCATAATCCTCAGCCTCTATGGGGTATACACCGGCAAACACCATAGGCTTAACCTCCTCGAAACCGGCAATAGCCGAAGTACAAGGCCTTGCAATGTGTGTTATGGTATCACCAACCTTAACCTCGCGCGAAGTCTTTATACCCGAAATGATATATCCCACATCGCCGGTACGCAATTCCTGACGGGGAGAAAGTTCCATTTTCAAGACACCAATCTCGTCGGCATCATACTCCTTGCCGGTGTTAAAGAACTTAACCTTGTCACCCTTACGCAACACGCCGTTTGTTATCTTGAAGTAAGCTATAATACCACGGAACGAGTTAAACACAGAGTCGAAGATAAGTGCCTGGAGAGGAGCTTCCTCATCACCAACAGGCGCAGGGATACGCTCCACTACAGCCTTCAAAATTTCCTCGACACCCATACCGGTCTTTCCCGAAGCCTCGATAATATCTTCACGGTCGCAGCCGATAAGGTCAATAATCTCATCCTTAACCTCCTCGGGCATAGCGTTAATCATATCACACTTGTTTATAACAGGAATAATCTCCAAGCCCTGGTCCACAGCCATATAAAGGTTCGAGATTGTCTGTGCCTGCACACCCTGTGTCGCATCCACCACAAGCAGAGCACCCTCACAAGCGGCAATAGAACGCGAAACCTCGTAAGAAAAGTCCACGTGTCCCGGAGTGTCAATGAGGTTGAGTATATATTTCTCCCCATTGTACATATACTCCATCTGTATGGCGTGGCTCTTGATGGTGATACCGCGCTCCTTCTCCAAGTCCATATTATCGAGCATCTGTCCCTCGGTAATGTTTATGGTCTTGGTTGTTTCGAGCAAACGGTCAGCAAGTGTAGACTTACCGTGGTCGATGTGTGCAATAATGCAAAAGTTTCTAATTTTCTCCATATATCGTTTTATATTTTCCAAACAAAATTTATGCGACAAAGGCATTTCCGCCCAGCAGTCGCGAGCGACTGCAAAGATACAAATATTTTTTAATATAATTATATATATATAATAACAAGATAGCCCCCAAATAAGTATTGAAGGCTATCTTATTATCTTTTTCTCGAAAGAGAGATGGTCATTACCACTCTTTCAGCGCTCTTTTGGCATCTTCGTTGCCCAATTTTGCAGCATCCCGGTATAAATCCTTTGCCAGACGCCTGTTGCGACGCACAACCCGGCCCATCAAAGAACAATCGGCCATATACTTTATGCCATAGTGGTTCTTTTGCATATAGAGCTCACGCGCCCAGTCATAAGCAGAAGCATAGTTGCCTGCAGCATCCTCGTAACGCATCAGATAAAGCATTGCATCGCAGTGTTTCATCTGCGCACTGCGCGTAATACAGGCGTGCGGAGAACCCAGGACTGTATCGTTTGCCACTTCCACAGCCTGCATATAAACTGCATAACGGTATAGAGCCTCGGCATTATCGAGCATTGCCGACGAGCGCAACAAGCCGGAGCCCTTCACACTGTCGCACATCTCTCCCTCTTTCAGATACATCTTGCCAAGCTCCAACATAGCACAGGGTTCACCACCTTCCACTGCCTTTTCCAACCAATAGACAACTGCATCATCATTCGCCTCGCACCCCACTCCGTTACGGAACATCATTGCCAGCTCATACTGCGCCTGCGGATACTCTTTTTCAGCACCCTGCTTCATAAAATCAAAAGCAAGGTTAGGCTTTTTCTTTAATGAATAGCCGTGCATATAACACAAGCCTATACGATAGAAAGCCGCAGGGTAGCCATAGGTCGCAAGCTCTATGTAATGAGGCAATGAAAGGCTATAACGTTTTTGCGCATAATAGATTTCGGCAATATCATACTCTTTCTTGCACTTAGCCCAAAAGATGGAATCCTTGATAATCTTCGCCCTTTTGGCTTTTTCAATAAGTTCCTGAGCTAAATCGCCAAACTCTTTCACACCACCGGTACCTTCAGGGAAATCACCGGCAGAAACACTCTTTTCCTGTGCCGAGAAAATATCATCGGTACAATAAAAAAGTTTCCCACGACGACCTTCTACTGCAACGTCGAAATATTCACAATCGGTGCTATTATAAAAATCGACCATTAAACGCCCATCTACAGCCTTTGCGCGCGGATTCCACAGAAGGGTTCTGCGATAGTCCTTCCCCACGGGAGGCGCAGCGGAATAGTCGGGAGAATAGAATTGTTTGCTTTCGGTGTATCCTTGTACGCGCGTGTATCGGCGTGTGCTTGTCGGGTAACTCAAATCCGGGACTATGCCTTTTTCTTTTTCATCCTCGTCATAAGGGATGAAACAGGCTATGTAATTGGGCGATTTTGGGTATGTCATCAAATTCTTGTATGTCTTGCCATACATCTCCTTCACCCGTCGCACAAACACATCATCAATAGAGTCGTTACCGGCAACCGGAACAATATCCTGTGGCGAGAGAAAACCTCTGTAGAATATTGCGTGAGAGCCTTTATTGGCATAAGCATTCGATTTAAAATACCAAAAGGCGTTGTAATCGCCTACCTCTACAATATTTTTCTTCTTTGGGTCGCTTGTTATCACAAGGTTCTTGAAATTAGTCATCTTTTCCACGTTTATACCGTGCAGATATTCGTGGTCTATCACAAGCGCGGAATCCTTGTGATATACGCCTTTCGGCACCACATTATACACCCAATAAGCGTGCGTAAGGTTATAGCGGCGAAACACACTTTTTACGACATCACTCGCTGTGAGTACATCACCGGCCGAGCCCAAACGGGCGCGCATCTCCTCAAGTTCCTCCTCGCTGTCGTGGATGCCGGCGCGCGATTCTTCGCTTGTTTTGTCGTGGAATTCCGGAGTTTTGTACTCGTTGTTAAGGCTGTCTATAAATGTCGAATAGTTGTAGCCATCGAAATAGGAAACATCATTGGCATACTCCCACTCTTCCAGATAGTCGAGGTTCAATTCGCTTATGGGAGGAGTCTCAAAAGCTGTACGTTTTTTCTTTGCAACAACATCTATATTGTCGAGAAAGAAATACTCTTTCGTCCTTTGCAGGGTGTCATCAGCAAGTTGCATCAAAGAGCTCCCGGTGCTTCTTTCCCAGTACGAAATAAAGCGCGGAGAGGGTGAAAAATAGCGGTCGAGCACCACGCGATACTTGCTGAAATCGCTATGCCGCATCTGCGTTCTTGGGGAGAGAGCAACCACACGCTTGCCATAAAAATCCTTCAGACCAAGCATAAAGGCGCCCTCGTCGTCGGTGCGGAAGGTTGATGTTTTTATCGTATCGGGATTATACGCCACATCGAGCCTTATGAGGTTATATCGCTGTGGAATATTTTTAAACTTGGTGTACATACTGAGCCCCAAGCGGTTTCTTACACTACGATAAAGCTTACCCCGCAGGGTAATCTCTTTTTCAGCCTCTATGAGCCCGCCAAGATGCTGTGAAGAGAGCTTTTTCCAGTCGTACGCAGTCCATCCGTTTGTCATCATCACAAGGTCGAGGTGCTCTTTACGCTTGATGTTTTTACGGTCGAAATATTGACCGGCATCGGGTATATACCCCTTTACCTCGGAGCCAAGGAGCATATATGTATACATATTCCACCCCCACGAAGTCTTGACATTTCCTGCCTTGTCCACCACAGCCACGGTAAAATCCACATCAGGTTCAATGGGCATGTCATCTTCCCTTTCCACCACAATGGAGACCTTTTCGTAAGGTTTACTCTCCACTGCATTCACCCTGTCGCCATTTGCTTTTACATTCAGTTTTACGGTGGATAAATCCCCGGCAGCCGGGACTCTATGCTCAACAAAGAACATACGCTCGGCAAGTGGCAGGTTACCATCAAAAACCACTGCACGGCAAACACCCTCGGGCAAGCCCTCTTTAGGCAATAAAAGAGTATCGGCATCACTGTTTTTATCGAAGGGTGAATAATAGCAAAGAGTGCTTCTGTAAACAACTGCAATACCCTCTTCACCCTTGGGCCTGTAGTTGCGACGCACAACCAGCCTTATGCTGTCGCCAACTTCATCAGCCTGCAAAGCAACACCCTTTCCGGCAACTTCGGGCAACGTTTTTTTATGTTTCTTTAATTTGCCTTTATTGTTTTCCACCAGAACCTCGGCAACATACTTCACGCCACTTTCCGGTGTAAAATCAAAGACTCCCTTTCCCATATGCACTGGAGCAGCCTTTAGTAGCAGTTTCCCGTCGGCAAACAGAGATATTGTATCATACTGCTCAACACCTCGTTCTCCGCGAACCTCAAAAGCAACACGCACTGGCAGCCCATCTACCAAATGACCACCCTCGGGGTAAAACATTAATACATCATTATCATCATCTTCATTCACCCAGCGTTTTCCTTTAGCAAAAGAACGACGCCTATCGAGCATATTTTTAAACTCCCAGTTATTGCCATTCACTTTATCGAATACAGGGAACACACGGCTGAAAACAGCCTCGGAGCCCCAGTTGAGCATATAACGTGTGTAGGCGCGAATTTCAAAATATCCCGACAAATAGAGCGGGTCCATATAAAACTCACCCACACAAATGCCATCATCGTCAATTTTGTATTTTTCGGTCTTTACCACATACCCTTCGGGCGATACAAGCTCCACATAAAGCACCTTACTGACCTCTGTGGGACGGTTATCATTACCGCTCGTTACATAAGCTTTGAACCAAATGGTCTCTCCAAGAAAATAGGCACTATTATCAAACTGTACATACACTCTTTCAGGCACAAGTACCATACCCACCTGTACAGCACGTAATGCCACGCTGTCGCACTGCGAAAGCACTTTTTTTTGTGCATAACCGGAAAAGACAACAGACAATATAGATAGTATAAGCAGAATCTTTCTCATATATACAATCCTTTTTATAGAAGACGATAAAAACCATCACTGCGTCACACGTTACTATAAAAAATATTGAAAAACTTTATCAATTGCAAATATAATAACAAAGAGGTCAGTTCAAAAATTTTTGAGCTGACCTCTTTGTTTAGGATTTACTATTTTTTTTAGTAAACTATTTATTACACGTAATAATGATATATTTACTTCTTCTTGAAAAGGTCTAAAGCCTTGTTTATTATTTTACCTGCAGCTTCTGCTTTAGCGTCAGTGGTTGATGTAGCTTCAGTTGCAGAGGCATCAGCGTTTTTATCAGTTCCAAGCAACTTGTCTATTGCCTTTGTTGCAGCCTGCGCAGCAGCCTTTTTAGCCAAGGAAGCCATATCAATGCTCACTTTGGGCGAAGTGAAAGTACCACCGATGAGCATATCCACAGTACCAAGTTGGGCAACCTTGCCTGCCGAAGTGGGGATGGTTATTTCTCCCTTGTAATCAATAGTCTGGTCGAGCCCTGTGCTGCCCGAAAGATTCATCTTATAATCACCCATCTTAATATCAAAAGGCTTTGTATTCACCCTGCCATCCTTTATTGTAAACTCAATATTCAAGTCCTTGACTCTGGTATCTTTAAGCGAGGGCTTGTTCACAATATCGGCAACAGACTGGATTACACCCACATTGTTCAGGCTCAAGTCTTTAGTAGACAAAGCTCCATAACCTGTGAGAGAAGAAAGTTCGGGACTCATTGTCTCATCGAGCTTTGTATCAATGTTCACATTACCCGAGAAATCACCTGTAAGACCGTTGAATACAGGAGCAAGTTTACGCACCACGTTAAGGTCATTATAAGCCTTTGAGAAACTGATATTTTCGAGTTTAAAACCGGCATTCAAGCGAGGAGCAACCTTCTCAGGAGTAGCATAGGAACCGTTTACAACCACCTTGCCACCCATAGTATTGAGCGAGAGGTTCTGCATATCCACCTTGCGGTCTTTCACTATGAGCAAGCCATTAAGATTCTCGAACACCATATTGTCAAACAACACTTTCTTGAAAGTTGCCTGCATACGGAAATCAAGATTCTCGGGAACCTCAATAACGCCAGCCTGCTCTTCTGTGGCAACAGCACTGTTTTCCACATTCTCTTCAGCAACAGCGGTGCTGTCTGAGGTAATAAAGTCGTTAAGGTTGAATTTATTGCTCTTCACATTAAGTGTACCTTTAAGCGTTGTACCTTTGAGAGCATAACCAATATAGTTCTCGAATTTACTATCGAGCACAATATCATTCTCTCCAATATTTACAGCAGTTTCACTCAACTGCAGATAACGCGGTGTAAAGGTCAGCAACGACTTCTTTATATCAACTGTCGGGATGTCCTCCATTTCAAGTTGCATATTCTTCAGAGCCACAGTACCGCTTGCCTTAATCTTCTCATACTGCTCTTTTTCAATATACGAGATACGCCCGTTCAAGACAATATCGGCATCAACTATACCATTCATATCCATACCCTCGAGAGGATAAATATCCTTCACTTTGCCCAAGTCGAGACGTCCTTTTGCTGTAGCATTAAAAGCAAGGTCGCTTACCGGAGTCACAATGTCGGAAGTAATGCTGAAAGCATTGCCGGCCATAACAAAACTGAAAGGATTTATCTTTACAACGGTAGCATCGGGAGAGCCACCGGGGTTGCTCACAAAAGCTGCAATATTTATTTTATCAACACCGGCAGGCAACGCAGGATAGCGGAACATGGCATTCTTTACATCGAACGCCAGATTGAATTCAGGCACAACGCTGTCGCCCACAAGTGAACCCTTTGCATAGGCATTCAAAGTTGCCACACCGTCGGTCTTGAGCCCATCGAAATCCTGTGTGTAGATAGCCGGAACCAAAGAGAGAATCTCCTTAAAACCAATCTCGTTGCTGTTCAGTTTCACATCCATATCCATTCCATCATCAGTGAGCGCCACCCAGCCGTCAATCGCAGCCTTTATAGCATTGAGTTGGAAAAGATTGTCGTTAAAGGTGAATTTATTATTCTCAAGGTCGGCATCAATCTTCATATCTGTTGCCAAATGCACTTTGTTAAGGAATGGCACTCCCTCGAGTTTATAGGTAACGGCAGAAGCCGATGCAACAAGGTCGAGCAAAGTTCTGCTACTGCCAAAATCGCCCGAAACCGTAGCATCAAAATTCTCCACCTGTGCATACATATCGGCCAGGCGGTCATCGTAAATGAGGTTGAAATCATTCACTGCAAGCTCCTGCAATAAAATACGTATAGGAGCTGACACTGCAGCGGTATCTTCCGCCACGACCTCCTCTTCGGTTGTCGGCTTCATCACATCCCAGTTTACTGTACCATCAGGGAGCACTATCGCTTTCAAAGAGACTCCGTCGAGAAGTATTCTGCGAACATCGTAGCCATTCTCTCCAAAAAGCGACATAAGGTTTATGGAAGCGGTAATTTCGTTAGCCGAAACAAGAGTATCACTCTCAAAAGCACCCACACCCTTCAAATAAAAACCTTCAAGGCTCACCGATACACGCGGGAACTGTCGCAACAGACTTATATCCAAGTCTTTGAAATCAAATTCAGCATTGAGCAATTTATTACCCTCCTCCTTTATTATGCCCTCAATCTTGTCGGTAAAAAAGAGGGGAAGAGCAAGCAGCAAAGCTATGATTACAGCCACAATGGCTGCCATTATCTTAAGTAATTTCTTCATACAAATATTTGTTTATACAGGTATATAAACACCAAAAATTTAACCGCTGCTATCACGATTAAATTTTTGGTATTCTTTTATCTAATTTTACTCTTTGAACACGTGTTTTCCGTAATTGACACCACGCAGGCGATAGTATTCTGCTTCGGACTGCAAACGCTCCACAAAACAGTTGTAATTGCGTTTCTCTTGGGGTGTCCATCCGGCCTCGGCAACTGCAGCAAGGCGGGGGAATGTAAGATACTGTACAATGTCGGCCTCTTCAACCCACTCGGTCCAAAAATTGGCCTGCACACCCAGATATTTACCCTGCAACTCGGCAGATATATTCTCCATAGGCTTGTAGTTGTAAACACGCTCCACTGTTTCGTCACCGTAGCCTTGTGAACGCGGCTCTGTTTCGAGTTTCGACTGGCGACGGTTAATGTAATAAGGTATCTGCGGAGAGAGTATGGTGTTCATCCCGCGTGTTGCAGCATCCTTTGCCGCGCCGTCGGCACCTATCCACGCCATAATTGTTATGTCGTTGCCAAGGGGTGCGGTATTTCCGTGCAACACCTCGTTCCAGAAGATAAGTTTACGTTGTTTATCGGCAGGTTTCTGTGCAACATAATCTTTTAGCTGTTTGTAGAAATGTATCTGCAAGTCGCGGTATTTATCGCTACCTATCTCCTTCAACAACTCCTGACAAGATGTATTATGCTCCCATTTATACGTGGGACACTCGTCGCCGCCAAGGTGTATATAACCAAAGGGGAACATCTCTGTAAGTTCATCAATTACATCCTTTGCGAACTGAACGGCAAGAGGATTGGCTACGTTGATCACATCACTCGAAACACCCTGCCACAACCACACCTCGTGATTGCTCTGCGGGTCACAAGAGAGGAATTCGGGGTAGGCAGCCACGGCAGCCTGTGAGTGTCCGGGGATATCTACCTCGGGAACAATCTCCACAAAACGCTCTTTTGCATAGGCAACAACCTCCTCTACATCCTTTCGTGTATAATAACCGCCATACAGAACGCCGTCGGGTTTAACATCTCCCCAACCAAGCACCTTGCTGTTTCTCCACGCACCCACCTCGGTGAGCTTAGGATATTTCTTTATCTCTATGCGCCAGCCCTGGTCCTCGGTAAGGTGCCAATGGAAGCGGTTCATCTTGTATGCAGCCATAACATCGATTATCTTCATAACCTCTTCCTTTCCATAGAAGTGTCGTCCCTCGTCGAGCATAAAACCGCGCCAGCCAAAGCGTGGCTCATCTTCAATATCCACACAAGGCACGCTCCACTCCACCACCTTATCACAGGCTACAACAGCCATTACGTTACACGGCATCAACTGTTTCAAAGTCTGCAGGGCATAGAAGAAGCCGGCTGGTTTTGCTGCAGTAATTGTAATTTTGCCGGTGGTCACGTTCAAGCGGTAACCCTCCTCGGCAAGCGCAGCATCTGTCTTAAATACCATTTGTGCAGCATCGGCATTCTTGGTCTTTTTCAGCGACACACCGGTTGCGGTCTTGAAATCTTCGGAAAAATTATTGAAGACTTTTGCAACCTCCTTATCGCCTGCAGGGATAAAGACCTTTACCTTTTTTGCAAAACAGAATTCACCTTCCTCCAACGTCATTTTAGCCGGTTGGGGAATGAGCGAAATCTCCCCTGCCGAAACAGCAAAGGAGATTACACACAAGAGTAAAAACAAAAATTTTCTCATCATATCATTTATTTTTTCTCATTCGACATTACAGCTGCAATGGAGAGGAACACTCCAAGGAAAATACTCAACGAAGCTGCAAAAAGCACCTGATAAGCTGCCGGCAACAGGAATGTTATTGTGTGCGCAGGTATCCAGAAAAGAGGGAGAGTGCGCTTGAACACGAAACTCCACTGTATTTTCCAATTGAGCGAAGCAATTATCTCACCAAACTTAATGGGTGTAACGAGTGAAGATATTTTACCGCCACAATTCAATATATGTGTGTCGGTAACCTTGTGCAAAGTCATAAACATAGGCGCAAAGAATGTGTTCATTGCTGTTGATATGCAGAATGCATCAAGGAATTTCTTCCAGGTAACATCGCCCCTCATTGCATTGACCATACCTTCGAGTCCCCAACTTTCGAGCATCACAGGCACGCCGCTTGAGAATATTTTCATTGCCACGGCAATCATCACACCAAGCATACCCCATACAATAGCACGAGGCAATATTCCATAACCCGAATAGGTGTAAACACCTTGTTTAATGCGAAGACCAAGCATCTCACCAATAGACGAGAGAATCATAAACTTTAAGAAAGCCATCAGATAAGGATGTCCGGCATTAAAACTCTTGTACGCTTCATACACAGCATCACTCACAAAGAAAGGTAGCAAAAGGGCTATTACTATCACCCAAAAGATTATATCACACTTTTTCATACCCTTATTAATCAAATTTCACCATATTGGCGAGCAATGCCTCCATAGAGCAAGACTCAATTCCATTGTTCTGCATAGCTTCGATAGCCTTTTGTGTATCGGGAACCTTAATTATTACATAAGAGTTCTCACCGAACGAGAAGCAATACATATACTCAATGCTTATATTTGCCTGAGACATTTTTTTAATCTTCTCGTAGAAGCCACCCACCTCGCTACCGCAAGAGAACAGCACCACCTCCGAGATATTAGAAGGCACATTATTTTCAAGAAGAGCCTTGTGAGCTTTTTCGTTGTTCGAGGTTATGAGTCGCAATATACCGAACTCTGCTGTGTCCGATACAGTTGCAGCGATAACACCCACGTTTGCCTTTGCGAGAATCTCCATAATCTCGTACAAACGGCCCGATTTATTCTCAAGAAATATTGATAACTGTTTTATGGTATTCATAGCTTATATCGTTTTATTTTTTACGTAAATCTTTTACTCTCACTGCTTTTCCCTCAGACTGGGGCAAGCTGCCCTTTGATACAAGACGCACCTTGGGAGTTACAAGAATCTCATCTTTTATGCGGCGGGTAATCTCCTTACTCAGGTTCTGCAATGCCGAATAATCGTCACTTGTAAGGCTGTCGAGCTCAACATCAACAAAAATAACATCGTTGTTGTCGATAGGCTCAATGGTGATAAGATAGTTTGTACCAAGCTCGGCAAACTGCATAAGAATCTTCTCAATCTGCATGGGGAAGATGTTTACACCCTTAACGATGAACATATCGTCGCTACGGCCTTTCATACGGTCGAGACGGCGGTGTGTACGGCCACAAGGACACTCCTCCACAAGGAAACGTGTGAGGTCGCGTGTGCGGTAACGGATTAGCGGCATAGCCTCGCGGTCAAGTGTTGTGAGTACAAGCTCACCAATCTCACCGTCGGGTACAGGCTCCAAAGTTTCAGGGTCTACAATCTCCACAATGTAAGAATCCTCCCAAATGTGCATACCATTCTGCTCCTGACACTCAAAAGCAACACCGGGGCCACTCATCTCGGTCATACCAAAGCTGTTATAAGCCTTAACACCGAAACGCTCCTCAATCTTGCGGCGTGTCTCCTCGGTGTGAGGCTCTGCGCCGATAAGGAATGTTGTGAGGTTTGTCTGTGTCTTGGGGTCAATACCAACCTCCTCAAAAACATCGGCAAGACGCAAAGCGTAGCTGGGGATAGCGTGAATGGCAGTTGTACCGAAGTCCATAATGAACTTTATCTGACGCAAACTGTTACCGGCTGCAGCAGGAATAGACATAGCACCCAAACGCTCAATACCAGCCTGCATACCAAGACCACCGGTAAACATACCATAACCCGATGAGTTCTGTATTACGTCGGTATTACGCAAGCCCACCATATAGAAACTACGTGCTACACGATTGGCCCAAGTATCAATATCGTTTTTAGTGTGGCATATAACAGTGGGGTTACCGGTTGTACCACTTGAAGAGTGAAGACGGATAACCTCGCTCTGGTCACACGCCAAGAAGCCGAAAGGATAGTTGTCGCGCATATCCTGCTTTGTGGTAAAGGGAAGTTTGCGAACATCATCGAGAGTCTTTATAGTATCTACAGAGATACCCTTCTCGGCATAAAGTTTCTTGTAAAAAGGAGATTTTACAGCCTGCTGCACAGTCTGTTTCAATCGTTCAAGCTGCAGAGCCTCTATATCCTTGCGGGACATAGTCTCTATCTGTGGTTCAAAATATTTTTGGTCCATATTATGGTATACTAGTATTATTTGTGATTATCATTAAAAAGTTTCAAACGCTCCTCGAGCATAGCATAATGGTGGGGCTTGATATTTGATGAACAAGCGCGTATTCCTTTGCGGTTACTTCCTGTTGTTGAGAGGTCTATACCACTCACGCCATAGTAGAGAAGTTCCTGCAAAAGTTCGGCACCATCCATATCCTTGTAGCCCATAGTAAAGAAGAAACCGTCGCTCACAGGCTCCTCGTCGTCTCTGTCGTATACGACATTGAAACCGGTGCGCTCAAGAATATCCTTAAGACGTTTGGTGCGGTCGGCATACTCCTTTATATCACCCACAAAATTATACTCACCATCGCAGGCAGCCTTCAGCATTGCAGCCATAGCATACTGTGCCGAGTGCGACACTCCCGACGAGAATGTGTAAAGGAAAATATAAGCAAAAGCGGCACCAAAACGAGGGATTCCGTAACGCTCCTTTAGGCTGTCGTAGTGACGCTCGTAGAGTTTGTCCGAAATACAAGCCATAGCAATACGCTGTCCCGCATAGCTGAATATTTTGGAAGCACTCATAAGTATCACATAATTGTCGGTGTATTTCGACACGCTCAACTGATAAGGAGGCTCAAAAGGCTTGCTCATATCGCGACGGAAGTCCATAGTCATATAAGCAGAGTCCTCAATTACAAGAACATCATATTTTGTAGCCAAGCGACCAATAATTTCAAGTTCTGTATCGTTCAGGCACATCCAGGTGGGGTTATTGGGGCTTGAATAGAGCACAGCACAGATATTTCCTTGTGCAAAATAGCTCTCGAGTTTCTCTTCGAGCTTCTCGCCACGATAATCGGCAATATCGAACGACGCAATTTTAACACCAATAACGTTTGCCTGCATCTTCTGCACAGGGAAACCCGGGTCTATATAAAGGACTGTATCCTTTTGGGGGTTCAACTGCGAAGCAAGCATAAGCGATGCAAACGAAGCCTGCATAGAGCCCACGGTGGGTATACAGCCCGAAGGTTTAATGTCGGTATCGACAAACGCCTTCAGGAAACGCGACGCCTGCTCCTTAACCTCGGGAATACCGTCGATTATAGGATAGACCGAAGCTACACCCCTTTGCAGAGCCTCGCACTCGGCTTTCACACCAACCTCTGAAGGAGGAAGGCCGGGCACACCCATCTCAAAATGTATGAATTCTTTACCGGTAGCAGCCTCGGCAGCGCGCACAATTGCACCCACCTGACGTATTGAGGCTGTCTTTATGTCGGTAATCTCAAGTTCTTTCATAATGCCGTCAATAATTGACGGCTCTATAACGGTTTTCATAGTTGCATTTTTTTAATCCTCCATCAACTTGCGATAGCGTGCCTTCTTGGGCTCTTCTATACCCAAACGGCGCATCTTGTTCTCCTCATAATCTGAATATGAGCCCTCGAAGCAGAATACATTTCCGTCACCCTCGAAAGCAATGATGTGGGTACAGATACGGTCGAGGAACCAACGGTCGTGGCTGATTACCACAGCGCAACCCGCAAAGTTCTCCAAGCCCTCCTCGAGCGCACGCAAAGTGTTCACATCAATATCATTGGTAGGCTCGTCAAGGAGAAGTACGTTACCACACTCTTTGAGAGCCATTGCAAGGTGCAAGCGGTTACGCTCACCACCCGACAACACACCACATTTCTTCTCCTGGTCGGCACCGGTGAAGTTAAAACGCGACAAGTAAGCACGTACATTAACCTCCTTGTTACCCAAACGCATAAGCTCATTGCCCTGGCTCATTACCTCGTAAACCGATTTATCGGCAACAATATCCTTGTGAGTCTGGTCCACATAAGCGACTTTCACAGTTTCACCAACCTCAAAATTACCGCTATCCACACTCTCAAGTCCCATAATCATACGGAAAAGAGTTGTTTTACCGGCACCGTTGGGGCCAATTACACCCACAATACCGTTGGGGGGAAGCATAAACTCAAGATCGGTAAAAAGAGTCTTTGAACCAAAAGCTTTAGAAACCTTGTCGGCAACGATAACCTTGTTACCCAAACGGGGACCGTTGGGGATAAATATCTCGAGCTTCTCTTCGCGTTCTTTCTGATCCTCGTTAAGCATACGCTCGTAAGAGTTAAGACGCGCCTTACCTTTTGCCTGACGAGCCTTGGGAGCCATACGCACCCACTCGAGCTCGCGCTCAAGAGTCTTGCGACGCTTGCTTGCACTCTTCTCCTCCTGCTCCATACGCTTTGTCTTCTGGTCGTGCCAAGAAGAGTAATTACCCTTCCAGGGAATTCCCTCGCCGCGGTCGAGTTCAAGAATCCAACCGGCTACATCGTCGAGGAAGTAACGGTCGTGAGTTACGGCAATAACCGTACCCTCGTATTGGTTGAGGTGCTGCTCAAGCCAGTCAATGCTCTCTGCATCGAGGTGGTTGGTAGGCTCGTCGAGAAGGAGTACATCGGGTTTCTGAAGCAAAAGACGGCAGAGAGCCACACGGCGGCGCTCACCACCAGAGAGGTGGTCTACCAACTCTTCGGGAGCGGGGCAACGCAAAGCAGCCATTGCACGCTCCAATTTACTGTCGAGGTTCCACGCATCTGTAGCATCTATAATATCCTGCAACTCAGCCTGACGGGCAAAAAGCGCATTCATCTTATCCTCATCCTCGTAATATTCGGGAAGACCAAACTTGTTGTTTATCTCCTCGTACTCGTTAAGAGCATCAACGATGGGCTGCACGCCCTCCATTACAACCTCTTTAACGGTTTTGCCATCCTGCAACTGAGGCTCCTGGGGCAGATAACCCACAGAATAACCGGGAGACCAAACCACCTCGCCCTGATAGTCATTATCAAGACCGGCGATAATCTTCATAAGGGTAGACTTACCCGAACCGTTCATACCAATGATACCAATCTTTGCACCATAGAAGAACGATAGGTAAATATTTTTAAGTACCTGTTTGTTATTCTGACGGATGGTCTTGTTCAAGCCAACCATCGAAAAAATAATCTTCTTGTCATCAACTGTTGCCATAAAATTATAATTATGTTATTATTTGCCGATAAAACGTGTAAAATACACCTTATTTATAAAATTTTCGCGAATATACGTAATTTAGTTGGTTTTCCACACAAAAAAGCACAATAAAATACTCAGTATCAAATATAAAAAACACAGGCCGGCAGTTTTACACTACCGACCTGTTTGTGGAGCATACGAGAGTCGAACTCGTCACCTTTTGACTGCCAGTCAAACGCTCTAGCCAGATGAGCTAATGCCCCGTTTTTCGTTTTACGGCTGCAAAGATAGTACTTTTTACATTACGTTGTATCATTTTTAAGAATTATTTCAAAAAAAAAACAGACTATTTTACCCCACCCCAAGGTCTGTATTCTCCAAAAGCACCTCAATTCTGTCATCATTCTTCACAAGAGGATAGATTTCCTTGACAAACCAATCGACAAGTTCGTCGTTGCGCTTTACAGGCGTTCCGTTATTGCAGAAAACATTCACACTAAAATATTCAAAGTATTGTTTTGCCGTTTCAATGTCGGCCGCAATACGTTCGCGGGAATCATCGTCGGTACAACAAAGAAGGCAAATACCCGAAAAATAGCGGGCGACATCGGCCGGAGTAACCCACGAAGGAACCCCTTTACACCACCTCTTGCGCTGTGCAGCATCGAAACTCTCTATTCCGCAACGAAACTTTACCTTTGCTGGAGCAAATTGCGCTGCAAAATCGGCAAGTTTTTCGCGATACATAAAGTGCGCCTCGAACCAAAGCGTGTGTATACTCTTCTCGCGCACCACCATCTTGATAAGTTCTACAGTCTGCGCGTCAAGCTCCATAGCCGAACCCGAATTTATTATATCGAGCACGCCATACACGCCTGTAACACGTTCAAGCACAGGCTTGTTGATATCAAAAGGTGCACAACTCACATCCTCGTGATAATTACAAAAAGCACACTTTCTCCAGCGACAGCCCTCGCCTTGCAGCAATACAAACTCGCGAGGCAATTTAGTATCTATAAGAGAGTATCTATCCATTATGTCGCACCTTTAAAATAGAACGCTTCAATGCAACAATAACAGCATAAGCCATAGGGGTTCCAAAGAGCACCTCAATACCTAGTTTCATTACATACTGGAAAAGCATCATAAGCAATAGGTCGCGCACTGCAACCACCCCTGCAAAGGCAATAAGCACAAACGGTATAGTGTCGAGCAAGTAGCCCACCATAGAACTAACAATGGTACGCACCCATAAAAAGCGCCCACGAGTTTTCTCTTTTATACATTCCATAAGCCAAGCGTTTGAAAGTTCTCCAAGCAAGAAGCCGGCCAAAGAACCTATTACAATACGCGGAACATAAGTAAAGATGGCATTATAGGATGTTGCCGTGGTGTCAAGATAATCAGGTGAAGGCAACCACACTCCCACTTGCGTGCATAATACCATAAGTACATTACACACGAATGTTATCCATATGATTTTACGCGCCGTACGATAGCCCCAAATTTCGGTAAGCACATCGCCAAGCATATATGCAAAAGGAAAGGTTATTGTACCTGCGTCGAAATAGAAAAAGCCAAAAAGACTAATGACTTTTACAGCCATCACATTCGACACCAGATAGAGCGTTACAAAAAGAGCTGTAACAACCATAAGCGGCATATCGCCGCCCGGTCGGTTTTTGAAAGGGTTTTCCGATACCTTATCCATAAAATATATTTTAAACAGCGTAAAATTAGCTCTTTTTTCGCTCTTTTGCAGAAAAATTTTAATTTGTTAACATTTTTTAACTACGGGGGGGTAATTACTAAAACTTTTAAATTAGTTTTGCTGAAAACAAATACATTTTAAACATATTTTTAATACATTTTTTATGAAAAAGCTATTGATTTACACTTGGTTGCCTTCGCTTCTTTTTGCCTTTGCAGCCACCACATTCACATCGTGCAGCGATGATGACGACAACAACTTTGTATTATTGCCCGAAGCAGGGGTAATAATAACTCCTCCCGCAAGTAACACTCCAGGCTGGAGCGGAGATTTTGAGAACGGAACTGCCACCTACACTTGCGCAAGAGGGGGTTATGACTACGACGAAGAAGAAGACATTGTAAATGTTGAATTCTACAGTATGGATTTCAAAGACGGTATTTGCCAGAATGCAAATTACTGCGTAGAAATCACCACCCCGGCTGTAGCTGCTGAAATATACAACGCATTGATTACTGGTTCGTGGATGGCCGAAGACGACGAAGAGGAAGACTACGAGGAGTACGAAGACTACTCTTTTAAAGCAGCAAAAAGCATAAAGGATGCTGCAAGAAGAATTGCCACAAGAGCCGGTTATGCCGATTTTGGCATGACCGTTTACCTCAATAACGGAATCATATACATCCCGATGGATGGCTACCGTGGAAAAACCGCTACAATCATAAGAAACGGTATCTCTACAACTGTTGATATTCCTGCAGATTTCACATACGGAACATACGATAGCAATAAAGGCGAATATATATGCAATTACACATATGGCCTTGTGTGCAACGGTGCTCCTGTCGTTTATAAAGTAAATGTTGAATTCACCGCGGAAAGATATTTGAAATCATATATCACAACTGTAACCACCCCTAACACCTCCTGGGCCGAACACCTTTACGAGAGAGAAATGGAAAATGCTGGAAATTACAGATACTATCTGGGCGTTGCTCCCGAAGTTACAATAAACAACAATGTTGTAATAGTAAAGGCCATAACAAACTACGACATTACCAACCCTGATATTTTGGAAAACATAAGACCTGTACCCGAAAGCGAGGTAATAAAAGTTCTGAAACTGATTGACAAATCGAACAGCGAGCCTTTTATAAAAAAATTCTTCTAAAAAGCGAATATTTAAAAGCAAACAACGACGATACTAGCAAAGTATCGTCGTTGTTTGCTTTAGAACAAATGATAATTTGCCTAATACCCACCTTTTTACTAATTTTGCACCGCAATATACACACATATATATAAATAAATATGAGAAAAACATTATTTTTACTTTCACTAATCACAATTATGCTGACAACCCTATCCTGCACACCCAAGAATGAAGGCAATGCCCTGCTGCGCGACAGCAAAGAGCCATTCGGAGCACCCGAGTTTCATCTATACTCCGTAGCTGACTATAAAGAAGGCTTCGACAAAGGTATCGCCGAAAAGAAAGCCGATATAAAAAAGGTAATCGAGGAGCAGGCAGCACCCACATTCGAAAACACAATTGAGGCTTTGGAGAAAAGCGGCAAATTGCTCGACAAGGTGTCAAACATATTCTTTACCCTTAACGAAAGCGACAACAGCGACGAAATGACAGAGGTGGAGAATTATGTAATACCCCTGCTCACCGACCTTGGCGGCTATGTATTTATGAATGATACCCTCTTTGCCCGCATACGCACACTATACGACAACAAAGAGAGTCTTAACCTCAACGAAGAGCAGTCGATCGTACTCGAGAACTACTACAACTCTTTTGTACGCGGCGGTGCCTTGCTCGACGAAGCCGGCAAAGCAAAACTTTTGGAGCTTAATACAGAATTGGGCCTTGCAGGCATTGAGTTCGGCAAGAACCTGCTGAACGACAACAAGGCATACAAGCTTGTTATCACCGACGAGAAAGACCTCGCAGGACTCCCCCAAAGCAGCATCGACGCTGCAGCAGAGGCTGCAAAAGCCGACAGCATCGAAGGATGGCTATTCACCCTCGACAAGCCCAGTTGCATCCCCTTCCTGCAGTACGCCGACAACCGCGAGCTTCGCAAGCAGGTGTACAAAGCCTACTACGGCCGTGGCGACAACAACAATGCCAACGACAACAAAAAGGTTATTGCAAAAATGCTTCAGTTGCGCCAAGAGAAAGCCAAGCTACTCGGTTTCGAAAGCTACGCCCACTTTGTACTTGACGAAAAAATGGCAAAGACACCCGAAGCAGCACTCGCACTTCTCAACAGCATCTGGGCACCGGCTATGGAGCGCGCCAAAGAAGAATCGGCAGCATTGGAAGCTATTGCCGGCCACAAGATTGAAGGCTGGGACTGGTTCTACTACACCGAAAAATTGCGCAAAGAAAAATACGCTCTCAACGATGCAGACATTAAGCCCTATTTCCAGCTCGAGAACGTACTGCAGGGAGCATTCGACTGCGCAAGCAAACTCTACGGAGTAAAATTCGAGAAACGTACCGACATTCCTGTATACTACGAAGGCGTTGAGACATATCAGGTACTCGACAACGAAGGAAACCACCTGGGAATCTTCTACACCGACTTCTTCCCCCGCGCATCCAAACGCCAAGGAGCCTGGATGGTTAATTTTGTAAACCAAAGCAATATTGGTGGCAACGAAGTGCGCCCCTTCATAGTAAACGTATGTAACTTCACAGCACCCCAAGGCGACACCCCCGCCCTGCTTAATATCGACGAGACACGCACTCTATTCCATGAATTCGGTCACGGCCTTCACGGTCTTCTCACACAGGCACACTACCCCAGCGTGAGCGGCACAAGCGTAAAACACGATTTTGTCGAGCTCTTCTCACAGATAAACGAAAAATGGGCCATACACCCCGAAGTTCTGCGCACATACGCAAAACACTACCAGACTGGCGAAGTTATCCCCGACAGCCTTATCGAGAAGATGCAGCGCAGCTCACACTTCAACTCCGGCTTTGAGACCAGCGAGGTTGTTGCCGCAGCTCTGCTCGATATGAAGATGCACCTTGTTGAAGATTACACAGATTTCGACTGCGTAGCTTACGAAGAGGCTGTACGCAAGGAGCTGGGATTCATCAACGAGATTGAATACCGCTACCGCAGCACAAACTTCTCGCACGTATTCGGTGGCGGTTACGAGGTTGGTTACTACTCTTATCTATGGGCCGAGGTACTCGACTGCGACGCATTTGAATTGTTCCTGGAGAAAGGAATTTTCGATGCCGAAACAGCGCATAACTTCAAGAACCTCTTGCAGATGGGTGGAGCAAAAGACCCAATGCGTGAATACCGCAAGTTCCGCGGAGCCGACCCCGACCCCGCAGCACTTCTTCGCACACGCGGCCTCATTTAATAATTCCTAAACAGAGTTTTTATGGAAGATAGAATAGAACTAGCCGTCTCTCTCTTTAAAGAAGGTTACAACTGCAGCCAAGCAGTTGTAACCGCTTATGCTGACCTCTACGGTTTCACACGCGAACAAGCGCTGAAGATGTCAGCATCGTTTGGTGGCGGCATCGGTCGTATGCGCAAGACCTGCGGAGCCGCCTGCGGCCTGTTTATGCTTGCCGGCCTTGAGACCGGCTGCACCGATGGCAAAGACCGTGAAGGAAAAGAGGCCAACTACATACTTGTGCAGCAACTTGCCGAGGAGTTTGCCAAACGCAATGGTTCAATAACCTGTGCCGAACTTTTAGGGCTCGAGAAGAGCGCACCCACACCTGCTACCCCCGAGGCGCGCACACCCGAATACTACAAGAAGCGCCCTTGCTCAAAGATGGTGGAAGAGGCGGCACGTATATGGAGCGAGTATTTGCAGAAAAACAAAACTCAAGAGATTTAAGAAAAAAGGGAGTGCAAGAATGTAAAAATTTACTAAAAGCATTGAATATCATTATATTTGTTTTGCGTTATAAAAATTTTATAGTATTTTTGCACCCGATTTGAAAAAAGCCACACTAAACGGCTATAATATTTACAATTAAAACATATACTACATTATGATGATTACAGAGCAGGCTGGCGAGTTCGCAGGCCGTATTTGGACAGCCCTCAACGAAACAGAGGGTTTGACTTTGAAAGAGATTAAAAAAGAGACAAAGCTTAAAGAGAAAGAGCTCTACCTCGGTTTGGGTTGGTTGCTCCGTGAGGACAAAATCTTCTCTTGCATCGCAGGTGAAGACGAGATCTTCGCTTTGAAGTAATTAAATCTCTATTTCATACAATAACAGCCGGCTATACAGTCGGCTGTTATTGTTATATACACCACAATCTTTTCTCCTCTTCAGGTTGTTAAAGATTCACACACCCGTCGCAAGCAGAGGTTGCCACGCCAATTGTAAAGTAAAAGAATGAAAAAGGAATGTAATTTATTAAAAATAAAAGTTACATTTGCATTTACGATATAAAAGAACAAAAGCCTACGGCCAAAGATGAAAAAATATATAACCCTACTAACCATACTACTGCTTGCGCCGGCAATGCTGTCGGCACAGAAAGTGGGCCTTGTAATGAGCGGTGGCGGCGCACGCGGCCTTGCTCACATTGGTGTGATAAAAGCACTGGAAGAAAATGAAATTCCCATAGACTACGTTGCAGGTACATCTATGGGAGCAATTGTAGCTGCGCTCTATGCAATGGGTTACACCCCCGACGAGATGATTGCCTCAATGACCAGCGAGGATTTCCAGCGCTGGTACACCGGAACCATAGACAAGAATTACACCTTCTACTTCAAGCGCAATGCCGAAGTGCCCGAGCTGCTCAACCTCCATATTGACATAAACGACACCATACGCCTTGTCAAGCCACCTCTTCAGCTGGTCAACCCCACCCCAATGAATATGGGATTTCTGGAGATATACACCACCTCAACCGCTGCGTGCCGTGGCAACTTCGACAACCTTATGGTGCCCTTCCGCTGCGTAGCTGCCGATGTTTACAATAAAAAGCAAATTGTCTTTTCCGAAGGCGACCTGGGCGATGCCGTGCGCGCCTCAATGACCTTCCCCTTTGTGTTCAAGCCCATAAAAAAGGACAGCATACTGCTTTACGACGGTGGCATATACAACAACTTCCCACGCGATGTAATGCAGAAGGATTTTACCCCCGACTTCATCTTTGGCAGCGTGGTAAGCGAGAACGCTCCGCTCCCCAAAGAGCACGACCTTATGAGCCAGATAAAAAACCTCATTATGGGCCGAAGCGACTACACAATACCCGACAGCGTGGGCATACTGCTCGATATGAACATAAAAGATGTAAAGCTGCTCGACTTCCACAAGATTGAAAGGGTTGTACAACACGGCTACAACAGCACTATAGCCTTGATAGACTCAGTACGCCAGCGCGTCACACGCCACCAAAGCCGTGCCGAGCTTGCAGCCAAGCGCAAAGCCTTCAACAACAGAAAGCCACCCATTGTATTCAGTGGTGTAACAATAACAGGAGTAACACCGGCACAGGCCGAAGCCATAAAAAAGGAGTTTCAAAGGAACAACGAAACCTTCAGCTACGAAGATTGCAAGAAGGCATACTTCCGCGTGCTATCCGGTAATGTAGTCGCTTCACTTCTGCCTCACGCAGTATACAACGAAGAGACAGGAACCTACACGTTGCACCTCGACGTGGAGCTCAACCCCGCTATAAACGTAAAGGTAGGCGGCGGAGTATCCACTAAAATATCCAACCAGATATATCTTGGAGCGCACTACCGCAATATAGACCGTTTTTCAAAGGAATTTATGCTCGACGGCCAATTAGGTAAGGTATACAACGGTGTGCAGTTCAGCGGCCGTTTCGACCTCTCCACACGCCTTCCCATTTCAATAAAGTTCATCACTTCATATTCTACAACCGACTATTACAATATGAAGTACATATTCTCGCAGGAAAACTCCCTTGCACTGAACCACGAGCGCGAATTCTTTACAAAGCTAAAGATTTCACTCCCGTTCCTCATGCGCAAGAAAGCTGAGATTGGTGTAGGGTTTGCCGAAATTACCGACAAATATATGCCCTCCAGCGTTATAGACCTCGACGCACCCATATACGACAAGAACAAGAACCGCCTTGTGGGCGCAAGCATAAAATTTCAGGGTAACACGTTCGACAACCAAGCTTTCCCCACCACAGGTTCCTACGAGTCGCTTGCAGCGCAATTCTACCTGGGCAAGGAATATTTCACAAGCAACAACCACCACATTGCCGACAACAAAAGCAAGTCGTGGTTGCAGATAAACTACATACGCCACGAAATATTCAAGATTAACCGTGTATTGTCACTTGGTACATACCTTCATATTTACTACTCAACAAGAGGACTTTCCCGTACATACCAGGCTTCAATAATGCAAGCCGGCGCGTTCACCCCTACAATGAACAGCCTTTTCAATTATGACCCCAACTTCCGCGCCAACCAATTTATTGGTGCAGGCGTCACTCCAATCATAAAATTAAACAACTACATACAGGTTCGCCCCAGTTTTTATGCCTTCTCGCCCTACCGTATGATAAAAGAAGCCGAGGACGGCAGCGCATACTATAGCAAAAAACATTTCGACGATTACCAATTTATTGCAGAATTGAATGCAGTGGGCACAATTTCCACAATTACCGTCAGCGGATTCGTAAATTATTGTAGCTCACGCAATAACAGCTTTAACATAGGCCTCTCACTGGGGTGGTTTATGTTTAACGAACGATTCTTTGAATAAAAAAATACATTTTTTCTAAAAAAAAGTGCGAAATGTTTTGCAGGTTAAAAAAAATGTACTACTTTTGCATCGTCAAACAAGACACACGGTCTCGTAGCTCAACTGAATAGAGCATCTGACTACGGATCAGAAGGTTACAGGTTTGAATCCTGTCGGGATCACAAGAAGGAGTTTCAATAGAAATTCCTTCTTTTTTTGCATAAAATCCAGACATAAAACGGATCAAGGAGGATCAACGCAAAATTCGGATCAACGCAAAATTCTGAGGGATTTACAAATCAAGCATACAATTTTGTCAACCTGAAAAGGAAAAAATCTTTATCTTTTACACCTCTGAACTGCGCCCTGAAAGCCTTGATTTTTGCATTGAATGATTCTGATGCAG
>JAZRMX010000018.1:0-75765 GCA_045647885.1 Bacteroidaceae bacterium | reverse complement strand
ACAATATCCTTCAGTCTGCAACGGCTTGTCGCTTGTCATTGACGCTCTGTTTTTGGCGCTGTGGAATTAAGCTCTGCTTAATCGATAATGCTTGCAGCAAATGGTCGCGCGTAGCGCGGGTTGCGAACAGCAAGCATTATCAACTGCGTCTTTGGCAGCATCATCTAATCGTGACCCGCACTACGTGCGACTAATCACTGATGATGCTACCGATTTTGCAAGCAAAATTCGCTGTTCCCAAAAACAGAGCTACTCCAAGCTCTATTCTTTAACGGTGCCGGTTTTCTTTTGAAGATTACTTTTGCAGATGTTATCAATGGCGCACACACCGGTGCGCCCCTATAATTAAATTCCATTGTAAAAGTAATTCGTCGCCAAAGGCGAAAGTTCTTACAGTTAGTACAGGGTAACAAGGTGAAACAAAAAGCTTGCAATAATAAAATCAAGCATCAATACCAATAGACACCTCTTCAATATCAATCGGCTCCGCCTCGCCAACCCTCTTTTCATAAACCATAAAGCCATTGCCACGAGGTTTAACAGAGAGACGGCCCGAGGAAACAAGTTCATCAAGTACATCGGGTAAACCTACATATGACTCAATATTGAGAGCCGATTTTCCACCAATCCTCTGCATATCAAACGCCATTGCCAACTCCACAGGAAAAGCAGTTTTATAACGCTCAACAAAAGCTAGAACACGTTCAGCCAACGGAACCGCAGAACCAGCACCCGTAAAAGCAACTTTACCATAACTCAAATGCTTGATATTCTGCTCAAGCGTTTCAAGCGAAGTAAACCCACGCAACATTATTTCCACACCCTTATATTCGAGCAGAAAAGTGGGATAAGTCTGCACCTCATAACGGCGGCAATGCTCCTTGTCCTCCTCATAAAGGCGCTGCACCTCGCGGCTCCTCATAATCTCGGCAAAACGTTCAGGCTCAAAACCCTCAACCGCAGCAAGGTCGGCAAGCACGGAAGCGCTGCAGGTGTGCAAAGCATCGAGCGCTGTAGCCTCCTGCAAACGACGCAGATATCTTTTATAACGCCCCGCAAGTTCACCACCTTGCTTACAAGCATAAACTTTTGCTGCTATATAAGCCATATTCTGTGGCGCTGTAGAACGATGCTCTTCATCAAACAAACGGGTGGGATGCTCACAAACCGGCATACCGTGAACGGCCGATGCCTCAACCCAAGCTTTATGTATATTACGGTTCGACATAGGAATATCACCACCAATACCAAGCCTGCGATTGCTATATTTCGTAATATCCTCTATCATACACCCCATAACATAATCTATCTCAACTTTATCGCCCAAGCGATACTCCAAGGCGCGCAAGATTGGCGCACTGCCCCAACACCAGGTACAAACAGGGTCGGCAAACACAGTAATCTTCACTTTCTCCATTCTACAAAATCTTTTGGTTTAAAAAAGAACAAGTGCAGGAATGAAAAAGTTGTAAAAAAAAAGAAAGGATGCATAAGCATCCTTTCAACATATCAATTGCTGTACTAAATAATCAATCTCTCAAGCGGAAGCCCGAAGCTTTTGCAAGAATCTGCGCCTCGGTGCGGCGTGCCGCCAGAAAAGCCATAAAATTAAGCACCAACGCAGTAAACGGATAGAGCACTCCACCCGATTCCAAGTTGAGTGTTGTCAACGCATCATCGCTGTTAATCACAATAAGAACATATATCGATAACAGGATGTAATACCCTGTAATCAAAAGCATAGACAATATAGATATTCTTTTCTGCAGTTCAAAATTACTGAATAACGACACGAGAAGGCCAAACAGGTTCACAGCTGTAGCTACCACAAGCACAACACCAAGTGCCACCACAGAATATGAAACCGTTGCATCGGGCTTCAACAGCGAAAAGTTGTTTATGATGTATGTAGCGCCACTGGGAGCAACAACGCTCAACACGCTACCGCACATCGCAACAATAAGCAGCACCACGGCTGCAAGATAATAAAGCTGATAAAAACGGAATTTCATAATCACACCTCCTCGGCAGCCTCTTTCGAAGGATCGCGGAAATATACCTTACCCTCAATGAATTCTTGCGCAGCAATAAGTGTGGGTTTGGGAAGACGCTCGTAGAAACGAGAAATCTCAATCTGCTCGTGGTTCTCGAACTGCTCTTCAAGGTTATCGGTAGATGAAGAGAACTCGTTGAGTTTCTTCAGCAACTCCTCTTTCATTTCAGTTGCAATCTGGTTCGAACGCTTGCCGATAATAGCTACCGACTCATAAACATTACCTGTCTCAGTCACAAAATCTGCCATGTTGCGTGTAACAGTGTTTGTGGGAGCATTGCTTTTTTTGTAATCCATGTCTTTATCTAATTGTTAAATTATACTCTATAATATATTAGTCCTCAATTGCCGCAAGTGACTTTTTGAAATAGCCCTCGGCCTCTTTCATATATTTGCTCGCAGGGAACTCATTCTTGAACGCATAGAATTCATCTATTGCCTCGCGATAACGTTCGGGTTGCTTTTCGGCAACACTCTTGCTGGCCATCTCGTAGCGCGCGCGCAGAATAAGCATCTGCAAGTCTTCGCGCAGTTTTGTATAAGGATAATCCTTCAAGGCATTCTGCGCTGTCAATATACAAGCCTGATAGTTATTTCCCATGTAGGCCATATAGTCGCCCAGGTCGTAATACAACTTTGCCGACTGATACTCCTTCATCACCAGCACATCGTGCATATCGAACATCATACTCTGCGCCTCATCGGAATAGCTGCTCAAAGGATAA
The DNA here is from genome assembly GCA_045647885.1 of Bacteroidaceae bacterium. GTDB lineage: Bacteria > Bacteroidota > Bacteroidia > Bacteroidales > Bacteroidaceae > HGM04593. The sequence goes on along the minus strand of JAZRMX010000018.1, from coordinate 72,987 downwards.
TACTCCATAAAAAGCTGCAGTTCCTCAATTGCGGTATAAGTGTTTGTCTGGTCGAGCGCAGGCTCCAATATGCCTTTATACAAAGACTTTCCCGAATAGAAGCGTGCAAGTTCGGCATAACGGCCACGGGGATAATTGCTATAACAAGCCTTGAAACACTGCGATGCAGTATCATAGTCGCCCGAACGATAATAGCACATTGCCAACAGGAACATTGACTCGTCGGCTTTGTCGCTACCTTTAAACAAGGTAACTATGCCCTCAATGAGCGTTGCAGCCTTATTATACTCCCCAGTCATATAAAGCGCCTTTGCCTCCTCGTACTTATATTCCAAGTCGACACTTTTCATAACCTTGTCGTACGATGTACAAGAGAACAAGGTTGCAATTGCCAATAAAACAAATATGTTGGAAAGTATTCTCATTTCATCCTTTTTACACAGCAGAAAAGCACCAGCAAGTACCCTTTTACCGCAATAAATTATAAATTGCCTGCAAAGATAGTACTTTTCACACAAAAACACAACCCCGCGCAAGTTATTATTTGATACAAAAAAGTAAATAAAACTAAAAAAAACAAAAAAACAAGATAAGGAAATGGATAACAGCGGCAATATCTTTTTTATTAGTATATTCGCAAGTTAAAATGCAGAAAGGATGAAATTCAAATTAGAATCGGAATATACCCCTATGGGCGACCAACCCGAAGCCATCTCGCAACTTGTCGAAGGCATAAAGGCCGGTACCCCTGCCCAAACCCTTTTAGGTGTTACAGGCTCGGGAAAAACCTTCACCATAGCCAATGTGATAAAGGAGATTAACCGCCCCACCCTCATCTTGAGCCATAACAAGACCCTTGCGGCACAGCTCTACAACGAGTTCAAAGGGTTCTTCCCCCACAATGCCGTGGAATACTATGTATCGTACTACGACTACTACCAGCCCGAGGCCTACCTGCCATCGAGCGACACATACATAGAGAAGGACCTTGCAATAAACGATGAAATTGACAAGCTGCGTCTTGCAGCAACATCATCGCTCCTTTCGGGGCGAAAGGATGTTGTTGTCATATCCTCCGTGTCGTGCATCTATGGTATGGGCAACCCAGCCGATTTCTACAACAACGTAATAGAGATTAAGACCGGCGACAAGCTCGACCGCAACGTATTCCTGCGCAAGCTTGTGGGCAGCCTTTACACCCGTAACGACCTTGACCTGAACCGCGGAAACTTCCGTGTAAAAGGCGACACCGTAGAGGTGAGCCTTGCCTACAGCGACCACGTGCTGCGCATTACATTCTGGGACGACGACATTGACAGCATTGAAGAGATAGACAGCACCACAGGAACACGCCTCGCCACCTTTGACGATTACAAGATATACCCGGCCAACCTCTTTATGACCACCAAAGAGAGTACCGAACGGGCAATAAAGGAGATTGAGAAGGACCTTATGGAGCGCGAAGAGTATTTCAACGAAATAGGCAAACCGCTCGAAGCCAAGCGACTCCACGAGCGCGTAACATACGACATTGAAATGCTGCGCGAACTTGGGCATTGCTCCGGCATAGAAAACTATTCGCGCTACTTTGACGGCCGCGAAGCCGGCACACGCCCCTACTGCCTGCTCGACTTTTTCCCCGATGATTTTCTACTCATCATAGACGAGAGCCACGTAAGCGTACCACAGATACACGCAATGTACGGCGGCGATCGCGCACGCAAAAAGAACCTTGTAGAGTACGGATTCCGCCTGCCTGCCGCGTTTGACAACCGCCCATTAAAGTTCGAGGAATTCACCGAACTCACCCACCAGGTCATATATGTGAGCGCAACCCCAGCCGACTACGAGCTACAACAGAGCGAAGGTATAGTCGTGGACCAGGTTATACGCCCCACCGGATTGCTCGACCCTTTGATAGAGGTACGTCCAAAGGAGAACCAGGTCGACAATATTATGGAAGAGGTGCGTACACGTGTAAAACGTGACGAACGCGTACTCATCACCACCCTAACCAAGCGTATGGCCGAAGAGCTCAACGAATACCTCACAGACAAAGGAGTACGCTGCAACTATATACACAGCGACATAGACACTCTCGATCGCATACAGATAATGACCGACCTGCGCACCGGCATATACGATGTATTAATTGGAGTAAACCTCCTTCGCGAAGGTCTCGACATACCCGAGGTATCACTCGTCGCCATTATTGATGCCGACATTTCCGGTTTCCTTCGCGACCATCGCTCGCTCACACAGACCGCAGGCCGTGCTGCGCGTAACGTAAACGGCCACGTGATATTCTATGCAAACAGCATTACCGACAGTATGCAGAAGACCATTGACGAAACCAACCGCCGACGCGAAAAACAGATGGCCTTCAACAAAAAGCACGGTATCACCCCAACACCCATAAAGAAAGAGATAAGCAACGCGCTGATATCGGAAAAGAAAGAAAAAGAAAACAACAAACTCCCCCGTATGTACTCCGAAGAGAACATTACCACGGCCATTGCCTGCGACCCCATCGTGGAATATATGAGCCCTGCGCAGTTGCAAAAAAGCATCGAGCGCACACGCCGCCTGATGAACGAGGCTGCTGCCAAAATGGAGTTTATTGAGGCTGCACAATACCGCGACGAAATGTTCAAACTGCAAGAGATTCTAAAGAAAAAAGAGGGATAAGTTTTTTTGGGGGGATAATAGCTATGAACAATCTTATTGTAGAGGCTCACCGGTGTGTCCACTCAAATATAGATGAGACATAAGAACTAGGCGCACAAAAATATACAATCACCACCCTGCATAACTACAAGAGGTGCCGCGCATTGCGCGGCACCTCTCAATTTATATAAAAAAATCTAATTTATTAGAGACGGAAGTCTACACCAACTGCAACGTTGTAAGTCTTACGCAAGTAAGTAGAACCTGTAGCACCCTTACCGTGAGCGTAGTTAGCATAGCAAGCACCGAAGTTCAAATCGCACTTCTCGTTCAAGCTGTACTTACCACCGAAACCTACCATAAATGAGTCGTCGATGAAAGAAACATCACTCAAGTAGCTCTCGTTGACACCGAAGTCGCTGAACTGGATACCGGAAGAGAGGAGGAGTTTGTCGGTAACCTTAACCTCAACACCGGCGAGCAATTCGTATGTATTGCTTGTCAACTTCTCCATAGTATTCTCCTTGCCAATCAAAGACTCAATTTTAGCCTCCTTGTCAAAGTAGTAAACACTGGCACCCATAACTTTTACGCGGTCGCAGATATCGTAAGAAGCACCGATAGAAAGTTTAGTGGGAGCGTCGTTGCGGAACTCCTGATTGTCGTCCAAAGAGGCCAAAGAGGGCATTGCAAGACCCACAAGACCGATAATGTTCTTACCCTGGCTTGACAAAGTCTTTGTATCGTTCTTTATTGTGTTAACAGCGCGGAACTCATACTTAACACCGATGTTCAATTTGTCCAACTTTGCATTAACACCGAGGATGGGAGCAAAAGCAAGACCTGTCTGCTGAAGTTCGAGTGAAAGAAGGTTAGTCATTGTTGCGCCGGTAACAGGATGTATAGCGTCGATAGCACCCTCGTAGCTCAAGCTTGTGTAGTTGGCACGAATACCACCATAAACCGAGAAATACTCGTTAATCTGGTAAGCTGCACCAAGTTGAAGAGCAAAAAGGTACTGTGTTGACTCAAAATTAGAAACAGCCTGCAAAGGAGTACCAGCCAAGAAACCTGCACCCAAAGTATTGAACATAGGAAGACCGTTCTCGAACTGTGCGTTACCGCCACCACCAGGCATTCCGAAGAAACCGCTGAATGTCCAGTCGCCGGTTTTGTAAGCAGCAAAGAAAGTGGGCATACAGGGAACATAAACTTTACCCTCGTAAGTTTTACCACCGTTCTCAACATCACGCTGCTGCCAAATCATCTGCCAGTTACCCGATAAAGACCAGCCCTCGTTGAAGAAAGCAGAACCTGCGGGGTTGAAGTAAATAGCATCGGTCTCCAAAGAAGCGTAACGAGCAGGGTTACGTACGAACGATGCACTCTGGTTTGTGTTTGTCAAAAGACCACCTGCAAACGATGCGATTGCAAATGAAGCTACTGCAATAGTAGAAAGAACTCTTTTCATCATAAATATAAAATTTAAAAAGTTGTTAGTCTGTTCTCAAAAAAGGGAGTTTTCCCTCAATTCACTGCACAAAGATAAACCTTTTGTGCAACAAGCCTGATATAAAGAAAACTTTTTAACGTAAAAAGTGTTGAATTAACCCCATCATTGTTCATTTTATGCACAATAAAAGCTCAAAATGCGACAAAAAAGAACTTCAGCTTATATATTCCGCTTATTTATATATAAGGAATATGCAGGGAATTTTAGAGAGGTCGGGAACACGGTTCTTCCACTCCTTCACCGTGCGGGTACACACATATTCGTCGGCACAAGTGAGATTGGCAGCAATACATAGCTTTGTTTGTGGGCGACAGGTCTTTAGAATATCCTCCACCATCTTGTTATTGCGGTAAGGAGTTTCTATAAAAAGCTGTGTCTGCTCCTCGCCATAAACTCTTTGCTCCAACTGACGCAATTTCTTCGCACGCTCTTCGGGCTTTATGGGCAAGTAACCGTGAAACGCAAAACTCTGCCCGTTGAACCCCGATGCCATAACCGAAAGAATTATACTCGAAGGACCAACAAGCGGCACAACCTTAAGCCCCTTGCGCTGTGCTATAGCCACTACGTCGGCACCGGGGTCGGCTACGGCAGGGCAACCGGCTTCCGAGATAACTCCCATAGGCTTTCCATCCTGTAAAGGTTTCAAGAAACCGGCAATATCGGCAGGGGAAGTATGCTTGTTCAGTTCAAAGAACTGCGACCCGTCAATGTCGAACTTGCTGTCTACCGCACGCAGGAAGCGACGCGCCGAACGCACATCCTCCACTATAAAGTGGCGTATACCGGAGATAACCTCGGCATTATACTGCGGAAGAACATTATTTATGGGGGTGTCGCCAAGTGTCACCGGCAACAAGTACAATGCTGTTTCCATATAATTGTGTTTTTATTTATCGTTATTTTTCGGCAGCAGCTGAAAGGCGCGGCGGCGTTTAAAGAAATATTGCCAAAGGAGCGAGAAAGAGAAAAGTCCTTCGGGCTCTGCAACCACGGTTTTTGACATATTTTCGGCACGCGACACCGCAAAATCGTTTTTCATACGCTGGAAATCCCTGCGAGCACGCACCACAGCCCAGAAATCGTCCCAATTCCCGGTAAACAAAAATTTCAGAGCGGCCACATAATCGAGCAGACGACGCACACGTTGCACACGTTGCAGCTTACCGCAAGGCAAATTCTTATACAACAACAAAAGATTATTGCGGAAATTCAGATAAGTCTTTTTGGGATTGCTCTTTTGTAAAGTGGCACCACCAACGTGATACACCACACTTGCAGGCATAGCCATAATCTTACCGCCACGGGCAAGCAAACGCCAGCAGAGGTCAATCTCTTCCATATGTGCAAAGAAACGCCCGTCGAAACCACCGGCCTCCCAAAAAGCCGAAGCACGCACCAAAAGAGCAGCACCCGTTGCCCAAAAAACCGGGCAGGCATCATTGTACTGCCCACAATCCTCCTCCACCGTATCGAACAAACGCCCACGACAGAATGGATAACCATAAGCATCTATAAAACCACCCGACGCTCCGGCATACTCAAAATGCTTTTTATTCTTATAATCGAGGATCTTTGGTTGGCAAGCAACAACAGAGCTATCACCCTCCACACACTCAACAAGAGGCGCAAGCCACCCACGAGTAACCTCAACATCGCTATTCAGCAACACAAAATAGTCGGCGGTAACAGCAGCAAGCGCACGGTTATACCCCTCGGCATAACCAAAATTCGCACCTAACTCCAAAACCTCAACCATTGGAAAGGATTCGCGCACCACCGCCACAGAATTATCGGTAGAACCGTTGTCGGCAACCACTATACGGGCTTCGGGCGTATTCTGCACCACAGAAGGAAGGAAACGCTCAAGCATCTCCGCACCATTATAGTTCAATATCACTACAGCAACGTTCTTCTTCATCGGATGGCGCTCTTTAATCATTCCAAAACCTCGGCAACCGTGAGAGCCTGTTTATCCTCGGTAAAACCGCCCAAGCGCACACGCACAAGACGATTCACAAAACCAGGGTTGCTCTCCATCTCCACACGAATATAATTATCGGTAAAACCGCCCATAGGCATACCGGAACGCGGTTTCTCGAAAAGCACAACAGCTTCGCGGCCAATGTAACGCTCATAAAAGGCAATGCGTTTCTCCTCGGAAAGTTCAATAAGTCTGCGGCTACGGCAATGCTTCTCGGCAGGCGAAACAGCACCATCTATCTTCAAAGCGCGTGTACCGGGCCTCTCCGAGTAGCTAAAAACGTGGAGTTGGGATATGTCGAGCCCCTTGATAAATTCATAAGCCTGCTCAAAAAGTTCCTCACTCTCTCCACGTGTACCCACAATAACATCCACACCAATGAAAGCATCGGGCAAAAGACGGCGCACTGTAGCTATCTTCTCGGCGAAAAATGCAGTGTCGTAACGGCGGTGCATAAGTTTAAGAACCTCGTCGCTACCGGCCTGCAGAGGAATGTGCAAATGAGGCATAAAAGCGCGTGAGTGCGCCATATAATCTATAATCTCGTCAGTTATAAGGTTGGGCTCTATAGAAGAAATTCTATAGCGTTCTATACCCTCGACACCATCGAGAGCCTTCACAAGCGAGACAAAGCTCTCACCGGTGGATTTGCCAAAATCGCCAATATTCACACCGGTGATAACAATCTCCTTACCACCTTCCGATGCTGCGAGATGCGCCTGTGCCACAAGCTCCTCAACCTTGGGATTGCGGCTGCGTCCTCGAGCAAAAGGTATCGTGCAGTAAGTACAGAAATAATCACAGCCATCCTGCACTTTTAAGAAATAACGCGTACGGTCGCCACGCGAACAGGAATGCACGAAATTACGTACATCCTTCGACGGCTGCGCATACCACTCTCCACCCTCGCTGTGCTTTTCAAGGTTGCCCAGATAATCGAGTACACTACCCTTCTTATCTATGCCAAGCACCACATCCACACCAAGTTCCTTCGAGAGTTTTTCGGGAGAAAGCTGCGCATAACAGCCTGTAACCACCACGTAAGCACCGGGGTGTTGGCGAACCAGTTTATGAATAGCCTGGCGGCACTTCTTTTCGGCCTCCTGCGTTACGGCACAACTGTTAATAACACAAATATCAGCCTTCTCACCGCGGCGCGCAGTGCGTATACCGGCCTCCTGCAGAGTACGCTCAATGGTTGCCGTCTCCGAAAAATTCAGTTTACAACCAAGCGTATAGTATACAGCCTTTTTATCTTTGAATACAGTTTTATCTATCATCGTCTTCCAATAACACCGCGAAGATAACAAAATTAGCAGAGAGTTAAAGAAAACGGGACGACTATTTTCTATAGTCCCCCCGTTTGTTAGCTCTTTAAGAAATATCGATTATCATTCAAAACCAAGAATTATGGAAACAACAGAGGTAACATCGGAGACATTTACAGTTCCATCCTTGTTTATATCGCCACCATCCGTCATTTCATTCACACCAAGAATCATTGAAACCACGTTGGTTACATCGGATACGTTTACAGTTCCATCTCCGTTCACATCACCCTTCACAGCCTCTTCTTCCTCCACTTCGGTTATGGGTGTAAAGCGCAGTTTATAACTGTATGTTCCGCTCGAGGGGATCTGGTATTGGGCCAAAGTACCGGTACCTTGTCCACAGCTACCGTTTCCAAGACCTCGCTGCAAGGCATCAAAGTGGGCGTATACATTACCACCCTCCGAAAGTTCCCAAGTGTGCGAAGCATTCTTCAGTTCAACATCGGTGTAGTGCAGGAGCGAGAAGGCAACCTCACCTTCGCTTTCAATCTTCACACCAAGTCCTTCTGCATTAGTAAGCAGTATCTCGCGCATATCCTCGCGGTTACCCATAGACTGCGGTTTGGGATAATGTTCAAACATCTCACTCACCGTGGTCGTGTAACGGCCAAGGAAAGAGCCGGTCTTGCGGTCACTGTAGTTCTCCCAAGGACCACGGGCATAATATTCTACATATTCAAAGCTTGCAGGGAAAGCCATAGACATACCCACACGACGCAGGTTTGTCACCACAGGAGTATATTCGGCTTCAAGTTCCACCACTCCACTCGGATAAATTGTATAAACGAATGTGTAAGGGCAGTTTGAGCCACCGGCAGTTACTCTTGCCACAACATTGCCGGTTGCTTCGTCCTCAGTAACAGTGATGCTCTTGCCACTTACTCCGCTGCCCGAGCCATACTGGTTCAGAGACTCTGTTGCACCGTCATTTTCAACCCAACGATAGTTTGAGTATTCAGGACCTTCAACAAGAAGAGGAAGGTCGCCCACCTGCCAGGTATAAAGGTTACCGGTCTGGCCAAACACTATTTTGAACTTATCGTTACCAATATTCCACTGGCCGGAGATGTTTGTTGCCTCAAGCACATCACCAGTAGTTTCAACCACGGGGAGAGTCGCTGCACGGTCGGCAAGCACAAACTGCGCTGCAGCCACGGAGTGACCGGCTTCGGCCCAGCTGTTATCGTTCTTCAAGCAGATATTTATATTTATAAGTTGTTCGGCAGAAGCATCAACCTCATAATTATACGACAGAGCAACACTTATAGTCGCGCCGGGTGCAGCTGTGGGCAATTCAGCAGTTCCCTCGTAAACCTCCTCGCCGTCGGAGAGAATTGTATATGTGAGTTCAAACTGCGAGAGGTCTATAAAGTCGTAGTCGTTCTTCAGTTGCAAGCTCTTTGTCGCGTTGTCGAACGAGAGGAATTTCACATACTGGTAAACCTTTTTAACCTCGGTAAGTTCGGGGCTCCAGGCACGGTCGGCAGTAATAAGACCATTATTCACGAAGTTACCCTGGTGAGGTCCCGGATAGTCGTAACCGGTACGGTATTTCTTGCGACCATTAACCTCGAGTGTGCCACTCTTGATATCGTCGGCATCATAGATAGACTGGTCCACCCAGTCCCAGATACAACCACCTATACCATATTTGCTATTCTCTATAATATCCCAATATTCCTGCAGGTTACCAACCGCATTACCCATAGCGTGAGCATATTCACACATAAAATAGGGTTGTCCCATATAGTTGTAGTTGGCATCGTTCATTGCATTTGAAATGCTGGGGTACATAACCGAGAAGAGGTCGGTCGATGTGGTTCCGGCACGTGTAGCACCCTCGTAGTGTATTATACGGTCGTCGAGAGCGCGTACAGCGTTGTAAGTATGAGTAAAGTTTGTTCCACCGTTACTCTCGTTACCAAGCGACCAAGAGAAAATTGAGGGGAAGTTACGGTCGCGATATACCATACGCACGGTGCGGTCAATATACTGCGCTTTCCAGCTCTCCTGGAAGGTTATACCACCACTACCGCTATTCTCCCAGTTGAAGTGGCACTCCACATCGGCCTCGTCCATACAGTAAAGTCCGTAATAATCGAACATTGAATACATTTTTGCCTGACGGGGATAGTGACTGTTGCGCACGGTATTCATATTGGCCTGTTTCATCATCTTCACGTCGGTGAGCATAGTGGCAATATCAACTGTACGGCCGGTAACAGGGTGAGTATCCTGTAAGTTGGCACCCTTGAACAATACACGCTCGCCATTGATGTAGACAAGACCATCCTTAATCTCTATGTGACGGAAACCATATTTTGTAGAGAACACATACTCCTGATTACCTGCTGCACTCTTCTGCACCACCTCCACGGTGTAAAGATTAGGAGTTTCTGCAGTCCAGGGCAACAAGCCCGAAAGATTTGCAAAATTCACAATAACGCTTTTCTCGCTCTCACCCTGTGCAAAAGCAAAAAGCGCATTCTGGGTAGATATAACGTTGCCATCGGGAGCAATGAGAGAAACCTCCACACTCTTCTCCTCGGCAGTCTTCTTACCGTTGTTCATCCAGAGTTCCACGTTCATTTCACCCGACTCATAATTGTCGGCAGCGTTCAGGATGCTTGTTATGTAATGGTCGCGCACGTGTGTGTGGGGAGCTGCAATAAGATAGACATCGCGGTGTATTCCGCTCATATGCCACATATCCTGACCTTCGAGATAAGAACCGTCGCTCCAGCGGAACACCTGCACCGAGAGGTTGTTGTCCCCTTCGCGCATAAAAGCTGTAACATCAAACTCCGCATCGTTGTTAGCACCCTGTGTGTAACCCACATATTCGCCATTCATCCACACGAAAGCCGCACTGTAGATACCGTCAAAATGCAAATATACGCGTTTATCACCCCATCCTTCGGGCAAGGTAAAGTTACGGCGATACGAAGCTACAGAATTTAGCAAGCCGCTCTTCATTGATATATAAGGCGGATTATTCTGGAAAGGATAATTCACATTTATGTAATAGGGGTCGCCATACCCCTCCATTTCAAGACAAGAGGGCACTTTTATGTTATTCCAGGAAGAGACGTCAACATCATCACCCCAGAATTCATCCTCACCGGGACGTTTTTCGGGAGCATCCACCCAGTTGAGTTTCCATGTTCCGTTCAACGAGAGGAATTCGGCATTCTGCGGGTCGAGCCAGGGGAAATTGTATTTTTCATCGGCCTTCATTTTGTCGGTCGAAGAATAAGGCATATAAGTAGCGTGGGCAGGCTCTTTGTTGTCCTCGAAGAAGGTTTCATCCTCCCACACATTACCGAGCGGTACGTTTGCAGCATCAACATACGCCAACTTAAAGTAAGAACCTTCAACAGTGGGAGAGGTCGTCATACTCAAGCTGTTACCTGTTGCCTCAAGATAATATCTTACATTACGATACACTGCCGACAACTGATAAACCCCGGGCTCATTTCCCACAGCTATAAGATAAATCTGCTGGTTGGCATTTGTATAGTTCGGGTCCCAGAAAAGGGGAACACGGGTTCCGCTCAACGCAACATCCAAAGCCTTGCCGTGTGCAGGAGAATATAACTGGAAATACTCCGCGCTCGAAGAGTTACGGCGCAACTGCCACACGAAATAGTCGTTACTATCGGCATTATACTCATCGAGATACATTACCGCATTATTGGTTCCGTTACCACGGCTGTTCAGCGCAAGACCGCTCGACACATTTGTGAGCGTGTAGTACGAACCGGCAACAGGCAAAACCAACTGCACCTTCTTATTTAAGTCGACAAGGCGGAAAAGGCTCTCATTACCAACATCCTCCTTCACAAGAGAAAGCGAACCTGTATAATCGGCAGCAACAGCCCAATCACGGTCGCCGTTATTGAGAAGACGCACAATACCCTGTGCCTCATCTACAATTTCAACATAAAAAGCCTGGTTCGCCGATGCGGTAGCCTCCCACTGCAACAACACACCGGGGCGTGACGATGTAAGCGCCATATCGGCTGCTTGGGCATACGTTGCATTATATACGAGATATACCGGTTCATCACTGCTCATCTGCACAAAGGCCCATTCCTGTCCAGGTGAGGTTTCATCAATATCACCAAGGGTAAGATAAGTGTTATGCACACCTTTGTCGCCGTTAGTCACAGCCATGTCATAGGCCATATTCACAAGACGGAAGGTGTTGCCCCCAATATCAAGCGCCGATGCCGTTACCGGCAAAAAGAGGCAAAGCGCAAGCAACACGCATTTGAATGAATTAAAAAATGATCTCATAATTTTATTTTAGTTTACATATTTACACAAATGACCATAATGTCGCAAATGTATGTAAAAATATAGAGTATTTAAAAAAAATGAGTCATTTTTTATAACTAATGAGCAATAAGTAGCACTACAAAAGTATATAAAATTGCAAAAGCGAATATTTATTCGTATCTTTGAGGCAGACTATAATTTTGAGCGAACTTTTGCATATTTATACAGACAAAACACAAAACAAAACATAAAAATGAAAAGAACAACATTAATTATGGCAGCAATGGCAATGACAGGCACAATGCTGAACAGCTGTAGCGACACCCCCAAAGAGGAGTCGGCAGCTATCATAGAAAAATCGGAAATACAGATAACCGATGGCCATATGACACCCGAAGCCCTCTGGGCTATGGGCCGCATAGGCACACCATCCGTATCACCCGATGGTAAGAGCATCCTTTACGGCATAAGTTATTACAGCGTGGAGCAGGATAAAGGACACCACACTATAAACATAATGAATGCCGACGGCACAGACAAGAAGAACCTCACCACAACAGCTACCAGCGAAACAAGCGCAACCTGGATAAAGGGTGGCAAGAAAATTGCATTTCTTTCGAGCGAGAGCGGCAGCAGCCAGGTGTGGGAGATGAACCCCGACGGCACAGAGCGCAAACAGCTCACCAACGACAAGAGCGACATAGAAGACTTCCTCTTCTCGCCCGACGAAGAAAAGGTAATCCTTGTAAAGAGGATAAAAATCAAGGATACAACAGCCGATATATACCCCGACCTTCCCAAAGCACAAGGTTTTATAGTTAATGACCTTATGTACAAGCATTGGGACGAGTGGCTCAACGATGCCCCCCACCCCTTCATCGCGAACTTTGACGGCAACAGCATTGACGAGGGCAAAGATATGCTCAAAGGCACAGCCTACGACTGCCCCAACCGCCCCTTCGGCGGCACCGAGCAGCTCGCGTGGAGCAACGACTCGAAGAAAATCGCATACAGCTGCATAAAGAAAACCGGCGTTGAATACACCGTGAGCACCGACACCGACATCTATCTTTACGACACAGAGAACAACACCACCGAAAACCTCTGCAAGCTTAACGACGCCACAGCAAACTACGGCTACGACACCACTCCCACCTTCTCGCCCGACGGCACACACCTCGCGTGGTTAAGTATGAAGCGCGACGGCTACGAGAGCGACCGCAACCGCCTGTGCGTAATGAACCTCATCACAGGAGAGCAGACCTACCTCACCGACGGCAATAACAACAAAGAGATACTCTTCGACAGCAACGTAGACAGCTACAGCTGGGCTCCCGACAGCAAAAGCCTCTATTTCACAGGAACTTGGCACGGCACCACACAGGTGTACAACATAACACTTGGCAGCGAGCTCAAAAAGCTCACCGACGGCGACTATGACTACCTGTCTGTAGCACCCCTCGGCAACAACAGCCTTGTTGTTACACGCCAATCAATCAAAGCTCCCACCGACATCTACACCATCGACGAGAGCGGCAACATAGCACAGCTCACTGCGGAGAACGAACACATACTCTCACAGCTTGCCGACATAGATGTAGAAGCACGCTGGTGCAAGACCTTCGACGGCAAAGAGCTTCACTCTTGGGTGGTATTTCCTCCCAACTTCGACAAGAACAAGAAATACCCCACTCTGCTCTTCTGCAACGGTGGGCCACAGTCACCTGTCAGCCAGTTCTGGAGCTACCGCTGGAACTTCCGCATAATGGCAGCACAAGGCTACATTGTGGTAGCAACCAACCGTCGCGGCCTCCCCGGCTTCGGCTCTGAATGGAACGAACAGATTAGCGGCGACTACGGCGGTGCTTGTATGAAAGACCTCTTCGCAGCAATCGACGATATTGCAAAAGAACCCTATGTAGACAGCGACCGACTCGGATGCGTGGGAGCAAGCTTTGGTGGCTATACTGCTATGTGGATGATGGGACACCACAACAAACGTTTCAAGGCCTTCATTGCCCACGACGGTTTCTTCAATATGGAACAGCAATACTTCGAGACCGAGGAGAGCTGGTTTACCAACTGGGACTTGGGCGGCGCACCTCACGAAAAGAGCGCACAGGTACAGAAATCGTACTCAAACTCACCCCACAAGTTTGTAGACAAATGGGACACCCCCATTCTGCTCATACACGGCGACCGTGACTACCGCATACTCTCGTCACAATCAATGGCCGCCTTCAACGCCGCAAAACTCCAAGGTGTTCCTGCACAGTTGTTGCTCTTCCCCGACGAGAACCACTGGGTATTGAGACCGCAGAACGGTATCTTGTGGCAACGTACCTTTTTTGCTTGGCTCGACAAATGGTTGAAGAAATAATAGAAATATAAATAAACACGAACAAAGAAATGACACTTACACAAAAAATTCAGACAAAGCTGAACGATTCACCCGCAGCACGCTGGGGAGCAATGATTATTGTATCGTTCACAATGATGTGTGGCTATTTCATCACCGATGTTATGGCACCTCTCGAGGATATTCTCACCAAAACAGCCGCCGAGGGCGGCTTCGGCTGGACCAGCGACCAGTATGGTTTCTTCTCCGGTGCATACGGTTTCATCAACGTATTTCTGTTGATGCTTTTCTTCGGCGGAATCATCCTCGACAAGTGCGGTATTCGTTTCACCGGAATCGCCAGCAGCGCACTGATGCTCGCCGGCGCACTCATTAAATGGTATGCCATTGACAACAGTTTCGGCGATGCAGTAATCTGCGGATACCCCGCACAGGTTGCCATCGCAGCATTCGGGTTTGCAGTGTTCGGTCTTGGTGCTGAAATCACAGGTATCACCGTTACAAAGGTTATTGCAAAATGGTTCACCGGGCACGAACTTGCCCTCGCAATGGGCTTGCAGGTAGCTATGGCGCGTATAGGTACAGCTGCGGCTCTTGCTTGCAGCCTCCCCATTGCAAACGCCACAGGCAAGCCCTCGGCTCCCATTCTTTTGGGTGCAGCTCTTTTGTGCATAGGTTTCCTCGCATACCTTGTATATTGCGTTATGGACCGTAAACTCGACAAATCTTTGGCTGCAACAGCAAGCGACGGGTCAGAGGAGAGCTTCCACTTTGCCGACCTCAAGGTTATCTTTACCAACACAGGTTTCTGGCTCATTACAATACTCTGTGTACTCTTCTATTCGGGTGTATTCCCCTTCCTTAAGTTTGCCACAAAACTTATGATTTACAAGTACGAGGTAGAGCCCGAACTCGCAGGACTAATTCCCGCAATGCTTCCCTTCGGTACCATTCTGCTCACACCCATCTTTGGTAGAATATACGACCGCGTGGGAAAAGGAGCCACACTTATGATTATAGGCTCGGCAATGCTTACCCTCGTACACATTCTCTTCACTCTCCCCGTACTGGAAGAGGGATGGTTTGCTATAATAATTATGATTATTCTTGGTATTGCCTTCTCGCTCGTTCCCTCGGCAATGTGGCCATCTGTGCCCAAAATCATTCCGATGAAACAGCTCGGCTCAGCCTATGCCATCATATTCTACATACAGAATATCGGTCTCTCAATGGTACCCATCCTCATCGGTTCAGTCATTCAGGACTACTCAACCGTCACCGCTGCCGACGGCACCATTACATACGACTACACTATTCCTATGGGCATTTTTGCCATTTTCGGTTTTGTTGCCATAGCAATAGCGTTGATGCTAAAGAAAGCCGATGCAAAATTCGGTTATGGTCTTGAGATGAAAAATATGAAGTAAAAGATTGCACATCTTTAAAACAATAAATGCTCCCTTAGGGGAGCATTTATTGTTTATAGGCAGCACTGTTGAACTTTAAGAAAACACCTATAAACAATGTAAAAAGAAATACCGCCCCATGAAGGGGCGGCACCAAGGTTAGTTTAAGTAATCAGTTCAATACAAATTCCTGTGCAATTCCATCGCCACACTGCTGCACTCTGAAGTTATGCGCAAAATTCTTTATGAACGCCATAGAAACCTCGCAAGGCTTGGGCATCTTCTCGGCACGCAGAGCTTTTGCAATGATTGAATTCTGCAAATCAAATTTCTGTGTAGATTTTTTATCCATAGGCAATATCTGTTTTCTATATATAAAACGTACGAAGTTATAAAAAAGTATATCCCGCCGTAAAAAAAAATACGACGGGATAAAAAAGAATCCAATTTATAGTTAAGTTATAGTTTTAAGTTTTTACTCCATAACAAGGCTTATATCCTTCTCGGCTGCTATGCGACGCATATTAAGGATGGCATAACGCATACGCCCCAGCGCTGTATTTATGCTCACACCGGTTATATCGGCAATATCCTTGAACGAGAGTTGCTGGTAAAAGCGCATAAAGACAACCTCGCGCTGGCAGTCGGGCAATTCGTCTATGAGCGCACGCACATCGCGCAACACCTGCTCGTTCACCATCTTGTTCTCTATAGTACCTTCAGTAAGTGTAGCGTCATTCAGTATATCAACCTCGTTGTCGTCACTCGACACAAGATTTTCGTTACGCTCCTGACGGAACTGGTCAATAACAAGATTATGTGCAATACGTGTTATCCACGCACCAAACTTGCCGTCGGGCTGATATTTACCCTCCTGCATCTTTATTATCGCTTTAACAAAAGTCTCCTGAAAAATATCCTCTGCAACCTCGCGCGAACGCACGATGAAGAATATATAATAAAACAACCTGTCCTTATGACGGTTCAGCAAAGTATCAAATGCCGTATTATTGCCACCCAAATACAAAGACACCAACATATCGTCGGTCATCTGTTTAAAATCATTCATTCTATTCAACTATATTATTTTGAAGTAGAATTTTTCTATAGGCAGCTCTGTTTTAGGTTATTTAAAATGAATTAACGGTGCAAAGTAATGAAATAAATATGTTAAATCCAAATAACGAATAAAAAAAGTGCTCTTTTTAACAATATCGGGAGATTGTTTACGTTACAACCTCCCGATACTTTTATCTCTATTTTACTATTGTATACCCTTGCAGAGAGAAGCCACGCATAAGGTCGGCAACCGGCATTCGCTTCTTGCCGGGAATCTGCAACGAAAGCAGATTTATATAACCACCCGCAACCGCCACCTTTGCAAAGCTCTTGCCATCGGTAAGCAGCGTGCCGGGTTCTTTGTCGTGCGCTGCCGGCTCTTTTGCTACCTCATACACCTTAATGGCAACCACATTGCCGGAAGCATCCTTCATTTCGCACCACGCCGCAGGATAAGGCGACATACCACGTACAAAATCATACACAGCAGCGCAATCCTTATTCCAGTCAATGCGACAAGTATCGCGGAAAATCTTGGGAGCTGGACGCAACTCGCTCTCACAAGCAAACATTTCGTCCTGTGGGAGAGGAGAAACCTCACCCTTAACTATAGCCTCAACAGTGCGGAGCACTGTATCGCCACCCTGATACATAAGTTTATCGTGGAGCGTGCCGGCGTTGTCGCACTCCTCAATGGCAACCCTGTCGCGGAAAATCACATCACCTGTATCAATCTCGTGTTTCAGGAAGAAAGTGGTAACACCACTCTCTTTATCGCCATTTATTATAGCCCAATTTATGGGCGCTGCGCCACGATACTGGGGCAGAAGCGATGCATGGAGATTGAAAGTACCAAGGCGAGGCATATTCCACACACTCTCGGGGAGCATACGGAAAGCCACTACAATCTGCAAGTCGGCACGCAAAGCCGCAAGAGCCGACAAGAACTCCTCACTCTTCAACGATTCGGGCTGCAACACGGGCAATCCCTCCTGCACGGCAAACTGCTTCACCGGGCTCATCAGCAACTGGTTACCACGTTTGTTAATCATCTTATCGGGCATTGTAACCACGCCCACAACCTCATAACCACAATCGGGTGTTGCCTTCTGCTTCTCAAGCAAGCGCTTCAAAGGCTCCACTGCAAAATCGGGAGTACCCAAATATATTATACGCAAATTTTCGTTCATTATCAATCCGATGTAAATTCCAACAAAGTTTTTCTATAAGCCGTGAATATTGCCGATTTTGAGATAAAACCAATATATTCACCACTAACACCCTCCACAGGCAGGTTCCACGCATTAGTCTCCTCGAACTTACGCATTACCGCTTCCATAGGTTCTTCAATGCTCAAGCGCACAGGCACCTCACGCATAAGTGTAGCCACCTTGTAACGGTGGTACAGCTCCTGACGGAACATAATATGACGCACATCGTCGAGGAGTAGCACTCCCACCAGATGGTCGTTGGCATTGACCACTGGGAATATATTACGTTTGGTCTTCGCCACAACAGCTGTAAGCTCTCCCAAGTCCATATCGGGTTTAAGACGCATAAAATTCTTCTCAATAACATCCTCCACCTTCAGGATTGTAAGCACAGCCTGATCCTTATGGTGAGTGATAAGCTCGCCGCGCTGTGCAAGACGCACAGCATAGATATTATTCTTGTCAAATATCTTGACGGTGAGATATGAACACACCGACACTATCATAAGCGGCAGGAAGAGGGCATAGCCACCTGTAAGCTCTGCGATAAGGAATACACCGGTCAATGGTGCGTGGAAGACACCCGACATGAGCGCAGCCATACCAAAGAGGGCAAAATTCCTGTCCGATACGGGAACACCCCAATCCATCATATTGCACAAGCCGGCAAAAAGATAGCCCGATGCACAACCCAGGAAAAGACTGGGAGCAAAAATACCACCACAACCACCACCGCAGTTGGTAACAGTGGTTGCAAATGCCTTGAACAATATTATAAGGAAAATATAAACAAACAACAGTCCAGCGTGACCGTAGAACATTGAATTGTTCAAAATCACATCGGCCGAAGAACCATTTATAAGATGGTGTATCATATCGTAACCCTCGCCATAGAGAGGTGGGAATAGGAATATGAGCACACTGAGCACGCTACCACCAATGGCCAGCCTCACATAAGGATTGGTAAACCTTTTGAAAAAGCGCTCCACATTGGTTGTAACCTTTGTAAAATAGAGCGAAACAAGGCCACACACAATACCAAGCAATATTACATAAGGTACACGCGCGAGGTTGAAATGGTCCTCGAGATGAAACTCGAACATTGCATCGGTACCGCTCATCAAGTACGAGAGAGTTGCCGCCGTAACGCTGGATATCAGCAGAGGAAGAAGTGACGACATTGTTAGGTCGAGCATAAGCACCTCAAGGGTAAATACCAAACCTGCAATAGGAGCCTTGAAGATGCCTGATACAGCGCCCGCAGCGCCACAGCCAATGAGCAACATCATCACCTTTTTCTCCATTTTGAAGAAAGAGCCCAGGTTAGAGCCTATAGCCGAGCCTGTCATAACGATAGGCGACTCCGCTCCCACCGAACCACCGAATCCGATGGTTATGGCACTGGCAAGCAACGACGACCAGGTGTTGTGCCTGCGTATCTTGCCCTGACGGCACGATATTGCGTAAAGCACCTTGGTTACACCGTGGCTTATATCGTCGCGAACCACCTTGCGTATAAGCAGACCTGTGATAAGGATACCTATTACAGGGTAGACGAGATATAGCCAGTTAAACGAATCCTTTTCAAACCCACCGGTGAGCAGATGCTGGATAAGGTGTATGAGATGCTTCAGAACGTATGCCGCCAAAGCAGAGAGAACACCCACCATAAAACTCAGGATGAGGATGAACTTGGGCTGCGGTATATGCTTCTCGCGCCACTCTATAAACCTGTCGAGCAGGCTTTTATCTTTCTTTTCCTGTGTACTCATTCCCTTATTATGGAGACAGTACCGTCGGCTGTCAGTTTTATTATGCTCGACGATTTAGGACGGCCCTTGTCGAGCTGTTTGTAATTGACCACATAATCTACCGCCTCAATTATTTCAGGGCTTATCTCGCTGTAGTTGGCAGGAGTGGGCTCACCGCTTATATTCGCCGAGGTTGAAACCACCGCCTTCTGGAAACGGTAGCAAAGTTCCTTGGAGAAAAGCTCCGATGTAACACGTATACCCACGCTACCATCCTCGGCTATAAGGTTGGGTGCAAGATTACGCGCACCGTCATATATTATTGTTAGGGGCTTTGTTGTAAGCTCTATAAGATCCCACGCTACCGGGTTCACATTGGAGACATAGCGCGCAAGACGGTCGGCGCTATCCACTAGTATAAGCATCGCCTTACTGTCGGCACGACGCTTTATCTCATAAACGCGTTTTACGGCTTCGGGGTTGGATGCATCACAGCCTATACCCCACACCGTATCGGTGGGATAAAGTATCACACCACCCTTGCGCATAACTTCAACGGCCTTCTTGGCCTCATCGGCAATAGTTCCCATAGTTCTTAGAATTCACTTGTAAAGTGGAAACGGATGCCTTTGAAGTCGTTCTGCGCCATCTGCAACACATAATTGCTGTCGGCAAGGAACACATCACGTCCCTCAATATCCTTTGCCATATATTGGTATTTACGCTTTTTAAAGTTCTCGAGCTCGGCAGCATCGTCGCTCTCAATCCAGCAAGCCTTGTAGAGGTTCACCGGCTCCCAACGACATTTTGCGTTATACTCGTTTTCGAGACGGTACTGTATAACCTCGAACTGCAACTGTCCCACGGTGCCTATGAGCTTGCGACCATTATGCTGGTTCACAAAAAGCTGCGCAACACCCTCGCCCATAAGCTGGTCTATACCCTTTGCAAGCTGTTTGGTCTTCATCGGGTCGGCATTCTCAATGTATTTGAACATCTCGGGCGAGAAACTGGGCAAGCCTTTGAAGTGCAGGTTCTCACCCTCTGTAAGCGTGTCACCAATCTTGAAGTTACCAGTGTCGGGCAAGCCGATGATATCACCGGGATAAGCCTCCTCAATGGTACTCTTGCGTTGCGCCATAAACTGTGTGGGCGATGAGAAACGCAAGTCCTTACCCAAACGAATGTGGCGGTAAGGGGTATTACGCACAAACTTACCCGAACATATCTTGCAGAATGCAACACAGGAACGGTGGTTGGGGTCTATGTTCGCTGTAATTTTAAAGATAAAGCCTGTAAATTTGGAATCCTCGGGGTTCACCACACGCTCCACAGCCTGCACGGGACGGGGGCTGGGTGCAATCTTCACAAAACAGTTGAGCAACTCCTCAACACCGAAATTGTTGAGTGCCGAACCGAAAAATACAGGAGCAACCTTTGCGTCGAGGTAATCCTGTACATTGAATTCAGGGTAAACACCATCAACAAGTTCAAGGTCGGAGCGAAGTTTTGCAGCAAGGTCGTCACCGATATTGCGGTCAAGTTCATCACTGTTTATGTCAATTTCCACCTTCTCGGTTACCCTCTGCTTGTTAGGGGTAAAGAGGTCGAGCTTCTGCTCGTAGATATTATAGACACCTTTAAAGCGCGCACCCTGGTCAATGGGCCAGCTCAAAGGACGGACTGCTATCTGCAACTCCTGCTCAAGCTCGTCGAGCAATTCAAAGGGGTCGCGACCTTCACGGTCCATCTTGTTTACATATACAATTACGGGGGTTGAACGCATGCGGCACACATTCATAAGCTTGCGTGTCTGTGTCTCCACACCCTTTGCACTATCAACCACAATAATTACGCTATCGACTGCGGTGAGTGTGCGGAAGGTATCCTCGGCAAAATCCTGGTGACCGGGGGTATCGAGAATGTTTATCTTATATCCTTCATAGTCGAACTCCATCACCGATGTTGTTACCGAAATACCGCGCTGTTTCTCAATCTCCATCCAGTCCGATGTAGCAGTCTTCTTTATTTTATTCGATTTTACCGCACCGGCAACCTGAATCTGACCACCGAACAACAACAGTTTCTCGGTCAATGTTGTTTTTCCCGCGTCGGGGTGCGAAATAATCGCAAAAGTCCTTCTTCTTCCAATCTCCTCGTTTACGTTCATCTTGAACAAATATTTATCGTTTTAAAATATCCTGTGGGCATTTTCTATCAATTCCACGGCAATCATTCATCACTCTCAAGATCCAGCTTTCCCTCCTCCTCTTCTTTGTAATAGAGAGAGAGCATTGAGATAAACTTGCTTATCTCACCGGTAGCATCGGCTGTCTCCTTGTTAATTTCGCGTTTCTGCAACCTCATAAGCCATAGCATATAAAGCGCATCGAAACAGTTCTCTATTTCCCCCTTTTCCTTGCCGTCGCTCTTTGCCCTGAACTCTACAATAAAAGGCAACGCCTTATAGTAGGCTGCCGAATAGAAGGGCACCTTTGGCGATTTCAACAAACGTGCGTGCAGGTCGGTAAGGTTAATTATCACATTCTTGTTTATCTGCAGGTGACCACTCTCCTTCACACCCTCAAGGCGCATCATTTCAGCAAGGTTCTCGTACCATTCGAGCATCTCCTTCTCCCCCTCCTCGGGCAGGTTGTACGGTGCCACCAAAGCCGCCTTTATCTTATCGGACGACATATTATATGCACGAAGCAGATCTTCGACCTGCCACATATACAGCAGATATTCTGCTATATTTTTCTTACGTAATTCTTTAGAAACAAACAAAGCTTACAAAATATTAGTGAAAAGAATATATACCGGTTATAATGAGTATCGCACCAATGAATGCTCCAATCATCACAATGGTACCGATTATCTTGTTTATAATCCACACGCCGCGCACATCGAAACGTTCACGCAACTTGCTCACCACATAAGTGATGAACACCCACCACAACATTGCGCCACCGAATATGGCAGCATAACCTATAAACTGATTATACAAGGGTTGCTCGGGCAACATAAAATTCAGTGGAGTGAACAGCGCAAGGAACAGAAGCACCAGCAGAGGATTCGAGAAGGCAAGGAAAAAGCCTGTAACGCCGTTCTGTACAAGGCTGCTCTTGTTACGGCTCACCTTATGGGCATTCTGCGTGGGGTTGGTACGGAATGTATGCACACCAAAAACGAACATCAGCACAGCACCAATCAGCTGCAGCCAGAAGAGAGCGGTACGGTTATGTATGAAGTCGTAGATAAACGAAAGACCATACCCTGTCATAAGAGCATATATAATATCGCTTATAGCAGCTCCAAAACCGGTAACCAAGCCATACACGCGGCCTTTATTCAAAGTACGCTGCACACAGAGCACACCCACGGGACCCATAGGAGCCGATGCTATCACACCGATAAGTATACCTTTCACAACAACCTCTAACAATGATATCTGCGATACAAACTGCTGGAAAAAGTCATTAAGTTCATTCATAAATAAAAAATATTTTTAACAGCGACAAGCAGGCCTGCCACTGCAAGAGCACACAAATAACGCACATTACACATCATTTATGCAAAGATGTCATTTTTTTGTGAAAAAACACGCATAAAAACGTGCTTTTTTTCAAACAGCAATCAAATTATTATTACAAACAAGTACGTCTGCAACCCATTCATTTGACCATACGGCGCCGTGCAGCAATATAAGCCGAAGAGAGCAAATCCGAAGCACCCGACAGAATGGCACCCACCCCCACTACAAGAAACGGCAGACCAGCCACCTCAAAAGGGTCGGCAACAACCACCACGCCGGCAACAATCAGCAGCAAAGGTACTATATACATAAAGAAAGGCACCCTTACACTCTTTTGTGCAATAAGTAGATTGGCAACTTGGTAAAAACCTGCAACCAACAACATAATACCAAGCACAGTCATCAGCACCGAAAGGAAAAATGCAGGTGAGAGCAGAAGCCATACACCAAGCAACACGCCGGCAACACCCACAAAGCCAAGCACTGCCGTATCGAACCCCGTCGACATTCCCTTTTTACGCAAAATATAGATATTGAACAGCGATATCGCTCCCGACAACATAAACACCGCACCAATCAGTTGGATAATCAGCGGCATAAAAGACTCGCGCAACACCACCATCAACACTCCTATGACTATTACGCACAAACTGCGTACCACTACATTAAGCATAATATACAAAATTCTATTTCAAACAATTCAACAAACGGGCATACAGATCGCACTTATAAAAAAGCTGAAAATAAGATAAAAAAACTGCTCAAACAGCACACAAATGAACAAGTTCCCCGTCACGACATACTGTAACCAACAACTGCCCGTCAAAAAGATAAGAGACCGAATAATCCCCATTCCCGTGCGCAACACCCACTACCGTTAAAGTAAAGAGACCTTTACCTGCCGGCAACACTCTCTCCGCCACAATATTGTCGCGGAAGTTACCGCCAAGGTCACCCACCAGTTTATAAAGAGCCTCCGAGGCAGTCCACCTTATAAGCTTGGCATCATTATGCAAACAGGGAGCAATGCCATCAAGCTCCTCCTCGCGCATAAAACGGTGCGCAGCCACGCCCACTTCCCTGAATGCAAGCTCCACATCGAGCCCAAAAGGAGATTTGCCCGACAAGGCAACTGCAGCATAACCACGCGAGTGCGATATACTGACAAACATATCGCTTCCCTCCAACGAAGGTTTTCCTGCGGCATCATACACAATCCTCACACCGTCGCCGAGCAACATCCTCAACAGACACCGCACCGCCAACCACTCGCAACGGCGCGCATTCCCTGTGAATTTCCCGCTTTCGGCCAAAGTGGCAGAATCTACAAGAGACGACAGTTGCCCTATCGTCTCTTCTATTTTCCATACGGCAATCTCTATATCACCGCAAAAATATCTACCACATAACGGCATAACAGGTGGTTATTTATTTTCTTCGACACCAGGCAAAAGGGTTGCCTTTATCTTGACCAATCGATATTTATCCTTCATCATAACCTCGAACTCCACTCCAGCACAAACGATCTTCTCGTGCAGACGCGGGAACTCCCCCTTAACCTCGAGCAAAAGCCCTGCAAGAGTATCGGCCTCACCGGCAACATCCTCGAAAAGACCACCATCAATCGACATTATCTTGAAGAAATCGGAAAGCATTGTCTTGCCCTCAAAGACGAAAGTACGCTCGTCTATTTTCTCGTACGAAGAATCGGGTTCATCGAATTCATCGTTAATCTCGCCCACGATCTCCTCTATAATATCCTCGAGGGTAATAAGGCCTGAAACACCGCCGAACTCATCGACCACAATGGCCATATGAACGCGCACGGTCTGGA
Organism: Bacteroidaceae bacterium; assembly: GCA_045647885.1. Lineage (GTDB taxonomy): Bacteria > Bacteroidota > Bacteroidia > Bacteroidales > Bacteroidaceae > HGM04593. Next base: position 48,056 of record JAZRMX010000018.1, on the reverse strand, counting down.
AATCGCACAACAAATCATCAATCTTCTTTGTTTCGGGAACAAAGAAAGGCTGGCGAATGAGCGACTGCCAACGGAAATTAGCCCCACGATTAAGATAAGGCAACAAATCCTTTATATAAAGAATACCACGTATCTCGTCCTGCGTACCGGCATATACAGGAATACGCGAGTAGGCATTATCGGCAGCACAGCGCAGTACCTCGGTGTAAGAGGCACGGATATTGAGCATAACCATATCCATACGCGGAGTCATAATATTGCGCACCGTCTCGTCGCCAAAACGGATTATACCCTCGAGCATATTCTTCTGCTCACCAATCTCCTTCTTGTCGGTAAGCTCCAGCGCCTGCTCAAGCTCGTCGACCGACAAGGAATATGAAGCCTTTGAAGACAAACGATCGGTAAAATATGTCGAACGTACGAGAAGTGAAGAAAAAGGTCTCAACAGACGGAAAAGCAAATAAAGCCCATCTACTGCAAAATAGGCAAACTTGCGCACATTGTTCTTTGAATAGATTTTGGGCATCACCTCACAGAAAAGCAACAGCAGAAATGTGAGAAGAACTGTGAGCACCAGAAACTCAATCCATTTAGCACTCTCCCCGAAAGAAAAAATGGAGAGAAAGAAATAGTTGAGCAACATAACAATGCCCACATTTACAAAATCGTTTATTATCAGAATGGTGGCAAGCAGGCGCTCGGGTTCCTTGAGCAGAGCAATTATACGTTGAGCCGACACAGACTTACTCTCTTCGGCCTCCTCAAGCTCGGCACGCGACAGAGAAAAGAAAGCCATTTCGGAACCCGACGCAAAAGCCGAAAACAACAATAACACTCCGGCACACACCAATGCACCCCAGGCGCTCAACGAAGGCACCGTCACAGTAACCTCGGGGAACGCAAAAGCAAACAACTGCGAAAAGGCAGATATCATCAATAAAAACCGAATTTATGATCAAAAAATAGGATTATCGGCAATGGGCTCGTCCATAGCTGTAGCCGAAGCCGAACGTGAAGAAAGCATCTCCATTGTTTCCGCAAGAATCTCGGTACGGTAACGACGGATACCATTCTGGTCCTCGTATGTATTTGTTCTTATCTTACCTTCAATATATATGCGGTCTCCCTTGTGTACATACTTTTCGGCAACCTCGGCCAACCCGCCCCAAAGTACCACATTATGCCACTCTGTTCTTTCAGGCACTTGTGTTCCGTTCTGCAAAGTATATGCTCGCTCTGTAGTTGCTATAACCATATTCGCAACAGCAACGTTGCGGTCCAAGTGACGTACATCGGGGTTCTTGCCCACATTACCAATCAAAATAACCTTGTTTACTGACATAACATCTAAGTTTAAAGTCTTGTTTATGAGAAACACCACACCACAATGGCCGATGCCCATAAATCAAATATATAAAATTCGTTAATAATACAATTAAGTATTGACTGCAAAAATAACAATTAAATTTATATTTATAGTGAAAAGTGCCCGGCAAAAGATAAAAAAGAGCAAAAAAGCACTCAAACAAGGGAGAATCAATGAATTTTAAGCAAAAAAAGCGCTTTAAATTTCCGTAAAAACAAAAAAAGCTATATATTTGCCTTCCGAAATTTAGAAGTGACATCACTTATAACATAAAACATACAAACAAAATGACAAAAGCAGACATTGTAAACGAGATTGCGAAGAAGACAGGTATTGAGAAAGCAGTGGTTCTTGCATCGGTAGAATCATTTATGGAGGTTGTAAAGACATCTTTGGCAAATCACGAGCCAGTATATCTACGCGGCTTCGGCAGCTTCATCATCAAACAGAGAGCCGAGAAAACAGCACGCGACATCCACAAGGAGAAAACCATCATTATCCCCGCACACGATATTCCGGCATTTAAACCTGCAAAGACATTCGTAAGTGAAGTTAAAAAATAATTTTTGTTAATTTATAAATTTTTTGAACCATGCCTAGCGGAAAGAAGAAAAAAAGACATAAGATGTCTACGCACAAGCGTAAAAAAAGATTGAGAAAGAACAGACATAAGAGCAAGTAAGCTCGTCTGCACAGACACAAAAAACAAACTTGCAAGAAAAAAGCTTCAAGTTTGTTTTTTGTTTTAAACCCCTCGGTCACGGCCGACCCTTAAAAAGGTAAATGTACCTCACCTTCACAAGAAGAGGCACACTTAACAAAAAATAAAAATAAATTGTGACTAGCGAACTTATTGTTGACGTTCACTCCAACGAAGTCGCCATTGCAATCACAGAAAACAAGCAACTGGTTGAATTTCAAAAGGAGGAACAGACAGAAACTTTTTCAGTAGGCAACATCTACCTCGGGCGTGTAAAGAAAATTATGCCCGGGCTGAACGCCTGCTTTGTTGACGTAGGTTCCGAGAAAGAGGCATTCCTCCACTATTTGGATTTAGGCCCACAATTCTACTCTCTACAAAAGTACACAAAACAAATCACAAGCGACCGCAAGAAGACATTCCCCATATCAAAGGCATCCATAATGCCCGAGAAGAAAAAAGAGGGAAACATTGCCGAAACACTGCAAACCGGGCAGGAGATACTTGTACAAGTAACCAAAGAACCCATCAACACCAAAGGCCCCCGTCTTACTTGCGAAATTTCATTTGCCGGACGATTTCTAATACTCATTCCCTTTGAAGACAAAGTATCGGTTTCGTCAAAAATAAAATCACCCGAAGAGCGCACAAGACTCAAACAGCTGTTACAGAGCATAAAGCCAAAGAATTTCGGAATAATAGTACGCACTGTTGCCGAAGGCAAGAAAGTGGCCGAGCTCGATGCCGAACTGCGCAGCCTTGTCAATAACTGGGAAAACCTCGTCGGCAAGACACAGAAATGCACAAAAGCTCCGGGCATAGTCCACGCCGAGTCGGACAGAACCCTTGCCCTTTTGCGCGACCTTTTCAACCCGTCTTACGAGAGCATACACGTAAACGACATTGAAGTATACAAGAAAATAAGGGATTATGTATCGGTAATAGCACCCGAGAGCATCGACATCATCAAGCTATACCGTGGCGAACTGCCCATATTCGACCACTTCGCGATAACAAAACAGATAAAATCGTCATTCGGCCGAATAGTATCGTTCAAAGGCGGCGCCTATCTTGTTATAGAGCATACCGAAGCCCTTCACGTTGTCGATGTGAACAGCGGCAACAGAGCCCGAAACAAGGCCAGCAACCAGGAAGAGAACGCCCTCGAGGTAAACCTTGGAGCTGCCGACGAACTTGCACGCCAGTTGCGCCTGCGCGATATGGGCGGAATCATCGTTGTCGACTTCATTGATATGGACAAGTCGGAACACCGCCAGGCCCTCTACGAGCGTATGACCGAAAATATGAGCCGCGACAGAGCAAAACACAACATACTACCGTTGAGCAAGTTCGGTCTTATGCAGATTACCCGCCAGCGAGTGCGCCCTGCAATAAATATGCCGGTCGAAGAGAACTGCCCCGTATGTTTCGGAAAAGGAAAGGTACAATCATCTATACTATTCACAGACCTTTTGGAGAGTAAAATAAGTACACTTACAGGCACCATAAAAGTAAAGTCGTTCACATTGCACGTACACCCTTATGTGGCCTCTTATATTAAAAAAGGTATAATATCGTTATACCGTAAATGGCAATTCAAATACGGATTCGGAATACGCATCATACCCAACCAGAAACTGGCCTATCTGGAATACCATTTCTACGACAAGACCGGTAAGGAGATTGATATGAAGGAAGAATCGGAACTTAAGTAAAGAACCATTAAAACTATAATTAAAAAGCCTGCTTTTGAAAAGCAGGCTTTTTAATTTATAATCACTGTGCGAGAATTAGATACCCATCGCTGCTTTCATATCCTTAATGATTGCATCGGCCTTATCACACGCAGCAAGATACTCGTCACGGTTCTTCATTACAGCCTTAGCCTCCATATAGAACTTAATCTTAGGCTCGGTACCTGAGGGACGAACAGAAACCTTATTGCCACTTTCGGTGAAGTACTGCAATACATTTGAAGGCTCGGGCATATCGAGGTCAGTAACGTTGCCGTCACCATCAACAGCCTTCATAGCCTTGAAGTCCTTGTAGCATACAACCTTCTCGCCAGCCATCTCCTTCAAGGGGTTAGCACGGAAATTCTCCATCATCTGACGAATCTCGTCGGCACCACTCTTACCGGGCTTAACAACATTCACAGTAACCTCTTTAGAGAAGCCATACTCCACATAGATATCCATCAACATCTCGTAGAGGCTCTTACCATTCTCTTTTGCCCAAGCAGCAACCTCGGCAATAAGGCTACAAGCCGATACAGAGTCCTTGTCGCGGCAGAAATCCTCGGCCAAGAAACCGAAGCTCTCCTCACCACCACCAATGTACACCATCTTACCCTCGTTGTCGCGGATAACCTTTGCAATCCACTTGAAGCCGGTGTAGCAGTCAAACATCTTGATGTTGTTCTTCTCGGCAATACTCTTGATAACCTCTGTTGTAACAATAGTCTTGACAACAAACTCCTTACCTGTCATCTTACCCAATTTTGTATACTGAGTGATGATATAATAAAGGAAAATCAAGCAAGTCTGGTTACCGTTCACAATAACCCACTCGCCCTTGTCGTTCTTGCAGGCAATGGCAAGACGGTCGGCATCGGGGTCTGAAGCCATTACGAGGTCGGCATCAATCTCTTTAGCGAGATTTACAGCCATAGTCATAGCCTCGGCATTCTCGGGGTTGGGAGAAATTACAGTGGGGAAGTTACCATCTTTAATCATTTGCTCCTCTACGCAGTGGATATTCTCGAAGCCCCAACGACGCAACGAAGCGGGAATGAGCACGCGACCACAACCGTGGATGGGAGTATAAACGATTTTCAAATCCTTGTTTTTCTTTATAACCTCAGGGTCGATAGAGAGAGTCTGAACGCGGTCGAGATATACATTATCAACCTCCTCGCCGATAATCTCAATAAGCGCGGGATTACCAACAAACTTGATATCCTCTACCTTAACCTTCTCCACGTACTCAATAGTCTTGACATCGTGGGGAGCAAGCATCTGCGCACCGTCATCCCAGTAAGCCTTGTAACCGTTGTACTCTTTGGGGTTGTGGCTTGCAGTAATGTTCACACCACTCTGGCAACCCAAATAGCGGATAGCGAAAGAGACCTCGGGTGTGGGACGCAAATCCTCGAAGAGATAAACCTTGATACCATTCGCCGAGAAGATATTTGCTGTAATTTCAGCAAAAAGACGGCTGTTGTTACGGCAGTCGTGGCCCACAACAACAGAAATCTGCTCCTTATCCTTAAAGCACTCGTTCAAATAGTTGGCCAAGCCCTGTGTAGCCTTACCCACAGTGTAGATATTCATACGGTTGCTACCTGCGCCCATTATACCGCGCAAACCACCGGTACCGAATTCGAGTTCACGATAAAAAGCATCAATAAGGGGAGTCTTATCCTCGTTGTCGAGCATAGCCTGAACCTCTTTACGAGTCTCCTCATCGTAAGAAGGAGAGAGCCACTCTGTAGCCTTCTCTGTAACCATTTTAATAAGTTCCAAATCCATAATTCAATAATATTTAGTTTGTAATATGTACAACACAAAAAGAGCGTTTTTTACTGCCAAACCTGCGAATTACCTTAAAATAAAGGAAGTTCCAACTTTAAGCACCGCTCCACATTTTACAAATGTAGTAAAAATTTTTATTTTGAAACAGGAATAAGATATTTATCTCCGGTTTCTTCAACAAAACGCTTGATATACTCCTTGGGATAACCGGGACGATGCACCGGTACAGCAATACCGGTGGCGGTACGCTCAAAACGGCCATTCTTTTCGGGCTTCACAACCAAGTCGTTATATTTTACTATAATATACTCGCCAAATTTCTTCCACTCGGCAAGAGCCTCCTCGGCACAATTGCACGAAAAATCCTTTATAGCAGCAACAGCATATTTGGGTGCCTCCTTAAGCCCTGCAGCCCACTCCTGCTCAAAAGCCACGCTTGCATCGTAGAACTTCCTCTCAAGCTCGCTCTGCACACGTTTCATATCATCGACAACCAAAGAGTATTTGGGATAAATCATATTCGACACCCAGTTGAACACCCAGAACGAAGACTCCCAAGAGAAAGTAACAGGGTCGGCCTTTTCGGCAGAATAGCAAACGGGGACACGGTCAAGACAGCAATACACAGGAGTGTAGACAATCATATTGGCATCGTCGCAGCCGAACCACAGCACACCACCTATCTCACGAGGCAAGTGGGCGCGCAACTGCGCAACAAAAGTAAACGCCGACTGAAAAGTGGAAATAGGACGCTCGTTGAAGTACTCCTTACCCTCGTACTCAAAAGTGAGGGGCGATAGACGATAAGGCATATTATAGATACCACCGCCCAGGTCGCCATCGACAGCAAAAGGTGTACCCTCATAGTGGTCGCGCATAGCAGCCTGCACATCCTGCAATGTCAGCTGTTTTTTAGGTTTGAAGTAAAGAGGCATAGGAGTAGCTGTCGCATCGCCCGAAGCCCAGGGCAGATACTCATTCATATCGGCATCGGCATACATATTGAAGAAACTCCACGCACGGGCATCGCACCAGCGCAAGCCACCGAAATCGGGAGGACAATAAGCCATTGCGAAGCTGAAATCCTCGTCCTTTCCACTGAAATACCCCTTCTTGCGAGCAAACTTAATAACATCCTTTGAGTACATTACGTTCTCCTTATCCTTCATATCGAACTTATGTATACGAGATTGGTTAGCGTGAGCCGAGATACAATCGTCGGGCACACGCACAGCTACCCACACGGTACCCTTCTCACTACCTTTTCCAATCATCTCAAGAATCCACGCCTCATTGGGGTCGGCAATAGAGAAGCTCTCACCCTCGCTGTAATAACCATACTTCTGAGTGAGGGTTGTCATAACCTCTATAGCCTCGCGTGCGGTTTTTGAACGCTGAAGAGCAATATACATCAACGAACCGTAATCGATAATACCCGTGGGGTCGGCAAGCTCGTGACGGCCACCAAAAGTAGTCTCTGCTATAGCCACCTGAAACTCATTGATATTTCCTATAACATTATAGGTAACAGGAGCCTCGGGGATAGAGCCAAGGAACTTACCGCTATCCCAATCGTAAACATCGCGCATAGTTCCCTCGGGGTGTACTCCCGCAGGAAAATGTGCCAAGAAACCATTCATTCCAAAGCTGTCGGCACTATACGAAATAAACACTGAACCATCGGCTGAAGCCTTCTTGCCCACCAGGAAATTGGTGCACGCGTCGGCACCCGTTACAAAAAGCGCGAGAGCCGCAATTAAAATTAAAATTCTTTTCATAGCTAATTATATTAATATTTTATCTTTTTCTCAAATACCAGTTCATTACCCACATTATCTACCGCTACAATCTTTAGAGTGCGCACTCCACGGGCGACCTTTTCGCGCTTCAAATCGCACGCGAGCTTCTTGTCCTTGCTGCAATATTCAAACAGAACAAAACGCCCGTCGATATAACATTTATAGGAAGAAAGGCCACTCTCTTTATCAGCAAGTGTAAAAACCACCTTACCTTTCTTGCCCCATTGTTTTTCATTAACAGGCTTCAGCACCGGAGCAAGCGTGTCCACAGCCACAGCATATTTGTCGAGCACAGAAATTTCGGCAACAATAAACCCATCATCACTCCTTTTGCCACCCACAGAACTACCTCCCTTAGCAGCAACACGCTCTATATAACATTTATCGGCAAAAGGAAGAAGATGAGAGGAAATCTCAAGTTCAAGCTTTGCATTGCTCCATAAAGGTATTTTTTTATCTCCCAAAATATAGACCGGCGAGCCTTTGGCGGTAACGCTGTCACGCACCATTACGCAGGCATCCTCAAAGAGCGCACCACGCGGAATTGTAAGTGAAAAGCCCCAACCAACAACCTTATTGGTCAAACACCAGCGCAGATGATAACCTTGTGAAACCAACGACGACAATTCTGCCGGCACACCCCTTACCACAAAAGAACAGCCGCCCTTGTTGCCGTGCATATCGCGCAAGCGATACTCTACCTTGTAGAGGCGCTCCTCGCAAATATTCACCCAGCCACGCGCAGCATCAGCCTGTAGCGCACGCAAAGGATTATTCTCGAGCAAAAAAGAGCGCAGGAACCACCCCTTGCCATCGGAGAGTCTTGTATAATCGGCCCACGCATTTATCAAGCGATTCTCCGAAAAGGAGACATTATCCATTCGCGAGGAGAAACGCAACGAATCATCAACAAAGAGTTCAATCTCATAAACCCCATATTTATTATGCGTTCCACTCATATAATCAACCGCTTTTATACCAAAGCCAACCTTACCCCAGGCCTCAAGAGTATCGGCAACAGCAGCATTAACCACTTTGCAAGCCAAAGACTCCGCCCCTCCACATAAAATGCCGGCACCTTCACGAGGATAAACAGCTATAGCCTGCGCAACAGGCGGGCAAGTATCGGTAAAAAGCGACTTGTAAAAAAACATCGGATTATACAGTTCCTCCCCGTCGCGCGAGCGCAGTTCAAAATGCAAGTGCGGACCGAAAGAATAACCGCTGTTACCCGCCCACGCCAGCACTTCACCATGCTTCACCTTGAACATCCCGGGCTCAAAATCAACATCAACCACATAACACTCCGTGGCATACTGCTCAACACGTATCAGACTATCAACCGTAGCCGGAAAACGCTCAAGATGACCGTATACAGTCATATAACCATTGTCGTGCAACACATACAACGCTCTGCCATAGCCACCATACTGCACCCTTGCACGCACAATAGATCCATCGGCTACAGCACGTATGGGCTTACCCACCACACCCTGCGTCTTAAAGTCGAGCCCTGCGTGAAAATGATTGCTTCGCAACTCGCCGAAATTCCCACTCAGGAAGTGGGTAAAGTCGAAAGGCGCAAGAAAAGATGCGCTCCTCACCTGCCCGGCAACCCCCAGCACAGTAAACAGGAATATTATAGATATGCTTAAACTTCGTCCAATCATAAAAAACAGAAAATCAATGCGAAGATACAAAAAATCACCTAAAAAAACAGCCGGAAAAACAACAAAGAAAAAAAGTAACACAAACATTAAAAAATATAGATAAATAACCATGTACATTTTTGCAGATACCGCCACATTTTCGTATCTTCGCAGTACGAAAAAACAAAAGCATTCTAAATGAAATTAAGCATCATAGTACCGGTATACAAAGCAAGGCGATATTTGCAGAACTGCATAGAGAGTATCTTGCAGCAAACATACACCGACTATGAGCTGATCCTTGTCGATGACGGTTCCCCCGACGGCAGCGGTGCTGTTTGCGACCGCTATGCACAAGAGTGCGACAAAGTAAAAGTAATACACAAAAAGAATGGTGGTCTCTCTTCGGCACGCAATGCAGGTATTGCAGCAGCAAAAGGAGAGTACATCACATTTGTGGATGCCGACGATATCATTGCATCGGGTACATACTACTACAACATGCGCATACTGCTTGCCAACCCCGACATTGATATGATAGAGTTCCCCGTGAACAAATATTACGAGTCGCCCAGGAGCGAGATAATATCATTCAAACCCGAAAAAATTTCGGGCAACGAAGAGATATTTGTCGATTGGATAAAGCGCAGGGGATACACCCACTCCTATGCATGCAACAAGATTTACCGCACCGACCTCTTTGCCTTCGTGCGATTCCCCGAAGGAGAAGTATTTGAAGACCTCTACATCACCCCGATACTGATAAGCAGTTGCGACTGCATATACTATTCCGACTGCGGTTTCTACTACTATTACGACAGAGAGAACAGCATTTCAAACAGCTACAACTTCAAAGGGCTGTGGTTCATATACCGCAATACCGTATCATTGTACAAAAAAGTAAAATACGAGTATAAACTTACAGAAGAGGCCAACGACCTTCTTCTCACATGTGTCAACCGCCTCACCGACATCTATCGTTGCAGCGACGGCACAAAAGAAGAAAAACAAAAAGCTGCGGCAATGTTAGCCAATGAAAGGATTGATGCCAAAACTCTCTACAAGATGAACATTCCCACCTTGCAGAAAATAAAATTCACCACTCTTTCCCTCCTCGGCGCCACCATTCACAGCCGCATACAAGCTCTGTTCAGCCGTAAACTTTGCTAACTCCAATAAATAAAAGGTAATATGCTACTTTCCATCATAGTACCACATTACAACCTGACGCAAGAACTGCTAAAACGTTGCATCGACAGCATACTTGCCCTGCAAATGCCAGCCGAAGAATACGAAATCATTATCGTAGACGATGGTTCCACAACGCCACCGCTGTGGATAAGAGACACATACTCCATCCCAAATATAAGGCTTATGGAATGCCCGCACGGAGGGCCCGGCGCAGCACGCAACAACGGTATCAGCATAGCCCAGGGCAAATACCTGATATTCCTCGACAGCGACGACACACTGCGCAACAGCAACGCGATGCAGCAATGTCTTGCCAAACTGAAGAAGGAGAACCCCGACATTCTGCGATACAGATGCGAGCAAGTTCCCATGGAAAAGTACCCCTGCAGTAGCAGACGCAAGAAAGTACATTTCGGCAACACCATAAGCGGAGCAGCATATATGGAAAGCAAGAACCTGCCGGGCAGCAGCAGTTGCTATTTCATAAAAAGGGATTTTATAGAAAACAAAGGCTTGGAGTACACACCCGGAATATATCACGAAGACGACGAGTACACCACAAAAGCACATTTTTATGCCAAGACCCTCATAGACAGTAATGCCCTCATATACAACTATCACATAAGAAAAGACTCCATCACGCACAGCCAGACCCCCGATGACATTGCAAAGAGGGAGCAAGACCACCTTACCGTAATAAACAACCTGTGTACATTCCGAGCGCTAACGCTTGAACACAGTAACAGCATACAAAAAAGAGCGCTTCACCGCAAACTCACAATGCTTGCTGTCGATTATATAATAAACAGCCTGCACAACGGCAAAGAACCCACGGAGATATACAGAACCTGCCAGAACAAACTTACCACAGTAGCATTGTATCCATTCATAAAACATAACTACGGAATTAAATACAACATATTCTGCAAGCTGGCAAACTCCATAACAGGCCTGCGCATACTACGTTTGTTGATACCCACTATCCAAAAACAGCCCAAACAATGAAGATACTCCTGATAGGCGAATACAGCAATGTACACTGGACACTTGCCGAAGGCTTGCGAGCCCTCGGACACGAAGTGTGCGTGGCAAGCAACGGCGACTTTTGGAAAAACTACAAACGCGACATATCACTAACCCGCAAAGAAGGCAAAATAGGCGGAATTGCATTGCTGCTAAAAACCATCTTCACACTGCCCAGACTACGTGGATACGATGTAGTACAGTTCATAAACCCTATGTTCCTTGAACTGAAAGCCGAGCGCATATCCCACATATACGAATATCTGCGCAGAAACAACAAAAAGATATTCCTGTGCGCATTGGGAATGGATGCTTACTGGGTAGAAGGCTGCACAGCCACACCGCCACTTTTCCGTTATTCCGACTTCAATATTGGCAACACACCGATAAAAAACCCATATACTGAAGAACAAAGAAACGACTGGACAAACACGCCTAAAGCCGAACTCAACAAACATATAGCCCACGACTGCAATGGCATAATCGCAGGTCTATATGAATACTATGCAGTATACCAAAGCGAACACCGGGAAAAACTCACATACATACCCCTTCCCATAAACAGCGAAGAACAGACATTGCCATACGACGGGAAACGCAAAATACGTTTTTTTATAGGCATAAACAGAGAACGCAGCATCTACAAAGGTACCGACATTATGCTCCGCGCCCTTGAGCGCATAGCACACGACTACCCCGAAGACTGCGAGATTCTGAAAGCCGAGAGCGTACCATTTGAAGAGTATCGCAAAATGGTGGACGACTGCGACATCCTACTCGACCAGTTATATGGTTACTCGCCGGCAATGAACGCGTTGCTTGCAATGAGCAAAGGGAAAATAGTGGTTGGAGGAGCCGAAGAAGAGTGTTACGAGATTTTAGGCGAGAATACCTTGCGCCCTATGATAAACGTAACCCCTAACGAAGAAGATGTTTACAACAAACTAAAGGAGATAATAAAAAACAAAGAGAGTATAGCCAAAATGCAGAAAGAAAGCATAGAGTATATACAAAAGCATCACACCCCCAAAAAAGTTGCACAGCAATACATTGATTTCTGGAACTCAAAATAAAGAATTGTATACACACACCGCATACAACGATATGAATATATACAGCAAAATACTGCTTGCCTTATTATTCACCACCATTGGCACTGCAACACAGCTTGCACACGCACAAGAGGAGGAGAATAACAACAGATTGCACATAATGACCCAATTGAGCTATACACACTCAAACGGGGAACACGCACCATATTGGCTGACAGCGCTGCGTCAAGGAGTAATATCTACAGAAGAAAAGAGCGGATATGCACGCTTGGCAGCAACATACAATAACAGATTTGGCAAAAACAAGAACTACAGTTACAGGATTTCTGCCGACATTATTGCAAACCACAACCACACAAGTAATCTTTTTATACAGCAAGCCTATGCCGAATTAAGCCGCAAATGGTTAAGGATAAGCATAGGAAGCAAAGAGCGTTTCGGCGAAAACAGAACAGACGAAACCCTCTTCAACAATACTGCGTTTGACACAAACCGCGTAAACCAATATTTCCCCACCCTGCACAAGAGACAAATAACCAGCCTCAGCAGCGGTGGACTGTTATACAGCGGCAACAGCCGTCCAATACCACAAATAAGAGCCGAAGTACCCGAATACACAACAATTCCCTGGTTCAACCAATGGGTACAGATGCGCGGACACATAGCATACGGCATATTTACCGATGAGAATTTCCAGGAGGAGTTCTCACGTAACTGCTCCTTTACCAGATATGCCAAGAACCAACTGTACCACAGCAAGGCAGTATTTATAAAGATAGGCAAACCACGGAAATTCCCTTTGACATTCGAAGGAGGGCTTGAACTATACACACAATATGGAGGAAAAATATATACCCACGCCGATGGTCTGGTGGTATCAATGCCACACTCCATTCTGGACCACATAAAAGCATTTATACCAATGAGCGGTAGCGAAGATACTCCAATTGACGAGCAGACAAACATATCGGGCAACCAAATTGGAAACTGGCACACAGCCTTTACACTACACACAAAACCTGTAGATGTAAGAATCTACAGCGAACACCTGTTCGAAGATTTTTCACAATTATTCTTTTTTGAATACCAAAGCAACAAAGAAGGAAAGAAAAGAATCATATACTACCCGTGGAAAGATATGATGATAGGTATAAGAATAACAAACAAAAGCAACTACCTCAAATTCATATCATCAATACAATACGAATATATGAGCACCTACGACCAAAGCGGTGCGCTCTACCACGACCCAAGCGACAACTTCAACGAACAAATGGACGGAGTTGACAACTATTACAACCACGGAATTTATCCGGGATGGCACCACTGGGGAATGGGCATTGGCAACCCTCTTGTAATATCCCCCATATACAACGAAAGCGGAGAACTGGTATTCAGAAGCAACAGGCTCATATCACACACCATAGGTATAAACGGAACCCTCGGTAACAGGATTCCACTCACCTACCGACTGCTGTATTCATACAGCGAACATTGGGGAACATACCTCAACCCCTTCAGAGAAAAGAAATATATAACCTCCACTCTTGGAGAACTCATATATGCACCCAAAAACAGCAAATGGCTGGGGGCATTGGCAGTGGGATATGACAACAGCAACCTCATAGGCAATAATTTGGGAGCGACTCTTACCATAACAAGAGTATTCTCAATAAACCCGAATAAGAAAAAATGAAGAAGATACTATACATCCTTATAGCAGTTGCCTTTGCAACCTCGTGCGACAAAGTATATATAAACGGCGACCTCGATGGTATGTGGCACCTGGAGAGCGTAACATACCCCGACCATACCGCAACACCCGATATGGTATTCTATTCATTCCAACGCCATCTTGCACAAGTGAGCGAGCACCACAGCACAGACCTTCCAAAGAGATTCCTATGCGACCTCACATACACAGGCAGCACACTCATAATGAGTAACTTCCACCATTTCCCCTACGAAGCAGCCACAATGGAAACAGAGATGCTCGCACCATTTCACATATTTAGCGACACCATAATATTTGAGATACTTACACTCAACGAAGAATGCTTGATAATAAAAAGCGAAGAGCGTGTATACACTCTTCGCAAATGGTAATTATCAAATAATTTAATAAGCTCACTCAAGGGGCTTAAAGCGCAAAAGGCCTTAAACCAGACTTTTCAAGAACCCTCTTACGGCATAATTGATATAATAGTATGCCGACTTTAATATGCCGAAATGCTCTACATCGCGGTATATATTCCACTGCCACAGCAACAGACGCATCTTGTTGGAAGAAATAGAGTTGCCTGCCACCCTGTAGAGAGCCATAACTTCACCTGTATTGTGTGCCACGAACCCACGTTTCAGCAACGAAAGCCACATGGCATAATCTTCGTGACGTACCATAGGGAAATAAACCTTACCAACGCGCTCGGCATCGTACATGGCAGTTACATTGCCAATAACATTACCCAATAGAAGTTTATTATACCCCACGGTCTTTGGAGCCCTCACCACCCTGTTCTCACGCTTCGAGAATTCATCGATCTTCTCATAATCGGAGAAGACGACACCCACATTCTCGGCACGTTCAAAGAATGGCAACTGATGCTCCAGTTTATTGGGAAGCCACATATCGTCGCTGTCAAGAAAAGCTATATACCTTCCCTTTGCCAACTCCACAGCCATATTTCTGGGAACAGCCGGACAACCCGAAGGATTGGGGTTAGTATATACTTTTATCCTGCAGTCTTCACCGGCCAGTTTCAATGCAATTTCCAATGATTTATCGGCAGAATTATCATCGACAACCAAAAGTTCCCAATCCTGATAAGTCTGCGACATTACAGAACGGATAGCTTGCTCAAGATAACGTTCTGCGTTATACACCGGCATTACAATTGACACCAACTTGTTCATATTACTTCTTCTTGTTAAAAAGATACTGTTTAAGCTTGCCAAATGCCTTCAAAGAACGCTTGAGATCCGAGAAGTCAGTGAGGCCAACACGCAGACGGTGAAGAATATATCTAGGACGAAGATAATATTTCTTTCTTGCCATATTGCAGAAATCCACCATCTCCTGAGCCGATAAATGAGGCAATGAAAGCACTGTATTATGTGTACCGTCGGGCTGGCAGTACTTTGTATAATCAAGCTCAATATATCCGTTGCTGCGCGCCCATTCATAAGCCTCGGTACCGGGATAAGGTATCAAGGGGAAGAACTGTGCTGTATCGGTATTCAATTTAAGAGCAAGCTCCAGGGTCTGCTGCATAGTCTCCTTTGTCTCACCGCAGTTACCCACCATATAGCAAGCGTGTATGAGCAAACCAGCCTTCTTTGCATTCTCCACATATTCGTAGAATTGCTCCACCTTTGTACCCTTCTTAATGTTATCAAGGATCTGCTGACAGCCCGACTCAATTCCGGGTATAATCAAACGGCAACCGGCTTTTTTCATCGCCTGCATTGTCTCAAGGTCAAGGTTTACACGAGCATTGCAAAGCCAACGAAGACGTTTGTTGAGTTTACGCTCCACTAACATTGAACATACCTCAAGCACTCTCTTCTTGTTGGCAGTAAAGGTGTCATCCTCTATTACAACCTCTTTTACATCGGGGAAGTTCTTTGCAATATACTCAAACTCGGCAACCACATTCTCTGCACTGCGGGCACGGAATGCGTGTCCGTGCATTGTTTGAGGATATACACAGAAATTGCAGCGGAAAGGACAACCACGGGTTGTAAATATCTGAATTGAGGGATATGTTGCCGCTGCGAAGAAATAATCTCGGGGATCGAGATATTTATGAATAAACTCCGAAGCAAAAGGAATCTCATCCAGTTCACGCATTGCAGGCATAAGTTCTGTACGCACGCAACCGTTCTCGCCCTTTATGCACAGACCACGCACCTTGGCAATGTCTGAACCATCTTTCAAGGCATTGGCCAGCTCCAGAACAACATTGTCATATTCACCTATGGCAACAGCATCTATGAGGTTTGAGAAACCAAGAGTCTCCTCGGGGCGAGCCGACGGATGTGTTCCCACAAGAATTGCAAAAGATGAGGGATAGAGAGCTTTTATCCTTTCAGCAAAAGCAATATCACTCTTTATTGAAGGTGTACTTGTACCATATACAAAAAGCGCAGCGTCGGAAGCATTCTTCTCGACATAGGCCAAGGACTGCTCTTCATTCATTTGCTTGGCAGGCGCATCCAGGAAACATATATCATAACCCGCCTTTTCACAATATGCCGCAGCATATATAAGCCACAAAGGATAATAGAGCGCACCACTTTTGGTGATGGCCGGACTACGTGACTCACGCGAGAACTTACCGAATTCAGCTTTGAAAGGAGGATTTATAAAACAAATTTTCATTGTTATAATTTTTTAAATTATATTAATATGAAATACCTATACAATAAGATTCAAGTTACCACAACAAATGTAGTAAATAATTTTAAGATTTGTTTTTTTTATAGCCAGAATAAAGCTAAAATTATGCATTTTATGGTAAAAAGCATTTAATTCAAGTTCAAACAGATGCTCATTTGAAACATCTCAAGAACAGATGCCAGGCAAGATAAGCCCTTGTACTCAAACGCCACCACAAGCTATTCGTACTTTTACCGCCCGCAAATGATACCGTATTTGAATGTCTGCGATAAAGCTGAAGCACATCGCTCATATATCCACACTTGCAATGCATCTGCATATACAGGCAAAGCCACAAATCGTGGGCCGAAGCTTTTTCAGGAATGGGCGACGCCGCCAAAAAAGCACTACGCTTGAAAGCCATACAACAACCGAGCCACGAGTTCTTGACAAAGTTACCGAATACCGATTTCTTTTGAGGGAAATCCTCGCCATAATAACTGGGCTTCGTTACATTCAGATTTTCATCAACAAGGGCACAGTTGCACTCCACAACATCATAGCCCCCCTCTTCCATAAAACAGGTCATAGCCTTCAACTTGCCGGGCAACCACACATCGTCCTGGTCGGCAAGAAAGATTACGTCACCCTTTGACTTCTGCATAGCATTCTCAAAGTTATGAGTAACACCTTTCTTCAATTCATTATAAAAGAACTTTATTCTTTTATCGTTAAATGACTGAACAATTTCAGCGGTTTTATCAGATGAGTGGTCATCGGATATTACAAGTTCATCATTCTCTCCAAGCTGACAAATTATACTCTCAATCTGTTGCTTAATATATTTTTGGCCATTATATGTAGCCATACATACTGAAATCATATAAAAAACATATTATGCCATTAGGGCTATATTACATAAATAAATTTTAAATCTGTAAAGTTATACAACACTTATTACTAGCGTTTCATTAATGTAAAAAACAGCGAAAACATTGCCTTAAAATCCGTTTGTTTCCAAAATAACATTCCACCAATAACAAGCTCAATAAATAATGTTACGGATAGACGCAACATAGTAGGCAAACGACCTAAAACCCAACCTACCGACAACGCAACCGCAATCATAATAAATAATCTAACCAAAATTGGAGATATATCTTTCAATTGTTCATACACTGTGTATCCAATAGGACGACCACAATAATATAAATTCAAGAACAACAATAATACAGAATACAAGGTCAAGCCAAATACAAAAACACTAATATCAAAATTAATTGTAATACCCAGTATTAATAGCATTATAGCACGGCGAATCACTTCTAATTTTAATACAGTTTTAGAATCACCTGTAACCATTAAAATATTCTGGTTTATACAATGTAATGGATAAAGAATTCCATTTACACCTAAAAGAAGGAAATAGAATCCAGCCAAACGCCACTCTACACTTCCCATCAATAATTCAAACAAGTCAAGCGCACCACCCATAAGTAACGCCATCAACCCACCTACAAATATAAGTGTGACTGCTATAATCTTTTTATATCCATCCTTAATATTTCCAGTTTCATTATTTATTTTAGCCAAGAATGGATAAGTTACCGATTGTACAACCTGAGTTGTTGTTTGAGAACCTAAATTTTTCAATCTATCAGCTTGAGAATAAAATCCCAAATCAGTCATAGAATAGAACTTACCAATAGTTAGCATATATATATTATTGAAAAAAGTTCCAATTACCGCCGATAATAGAATGTTCTTAGAAAAAGCAAAATACTTTTTCAATGACGCTTTAGAAAAACACAACAAAGGAACAAAGTCTGATGTAATCCATAAAAACAACATCTTAAAGAAGTACATCAACATATTTTGAATAATCAAAGCCCACACATTGCGATAACGGAAAGCTAAATATATCGCAATAATACTTGAAAGTAACGATGAAGCAATTGAAATACAGCAAAGTTTTTTAAACTTGATATCCCTTTGCATTTTTGTAATATGTACAATAGAAAGGGCATTAAATATCAATATCAGAAAAGTAACTTTACATACACTATTCAATATGGGTGTTTTAAAAAATGTAGCTATTAGCCCAGAAGAGAAGAACAGAATCACATACAGCAATGCAGAAATCAACAAATTAGAGTACAAGACTGTAGAAAAATCAAGTCTCGACACTTCTTTTTCCCTAATTAGAGCCTGACCAAACCCAGAATCGACAACAACATTAGCAAAGGCAGTCAAGACGACAACCGTTCCCATAACACCATAATCGTCCGGCGACAAAGTACGTGCCATTACAAATGTACTAATAAGCTGAATACCCGTTACAGATACTAATTCCAAATATCTCCAAACGACATTGCTTGCAATTTGTTTACTAACCCCCATTACGATTCCAATAATTTTTCTATTTCCTCTTCTTTATCAAGTCTCCAACTATTAGAAATATTTACACCAATCTTTATTACTTTTGCGGGATTACCCGAGATCAACAAATTCTTTCCATATTCAGAGAAATCGCCACTAACTTTTGAAATACACGAAACAACACATCCTTCAGGCAATATAGTACCCTTAGCAATAGTTGTACCATTTCCCACAAAAACATTATCACCAATATTCACAGGTTTTGAACGTGGATAATAAGAATCCCTCTCTATATTATACAAGAAATGAAAATCTGTGTCAAAGAGTTGTGTATTCCAAGATATTCTAAAGTCATTCCCGATATTTATTTCTTTAAAGCACACAACCTTACTATTCGCGCCAAATCCCACACGTTTACCAACGGTAAGAGTCGCATTCCGGCTAATATAAAGTTTTGCTCCTGGATGAATCTTCATATTTCCCCCAACAACCAGAGTTCCTTGATTATTGAAAATCGTTTGACTACTATTTGTTTCAAACATTCTAATTTTAATAACTCCAAGCGAAATCATACCAGGATGCACTTCGTTAGAAAGAATTATTTTACCGACCTTTTTTACTTTAACATTATAAGAAACTATTATTGGCATTTTAAGCGCAGTACTTAATGGGAATGCAACAAAGTTAATCCATAAAGTCTTTAACCAATTAATTTCCCAAAAGAAGAGCTTTATAAACGACAATGAGTAATATTCGTCGTAAGACAATTTATTTCTAAGTTTTTTAAAAAGTCTCATAATTATATAATAAATTTTATAAAATTCTTAAAAACATATAAATTATATCAACAATATAATTATGCCAATATTACAAGAAGTCACAAATATGCAAAGCGGTAAACACACAATTATGCAAGCATCTTGTTATCGTTACGATCTTTTAAGTCTCTCATAAACGCTATTACGCAATGCAGATGTCGCAGCTATTGAATACAGTTTGTCATATACCTGTTTAGCATTTGAAGTCAGTTCCTTTCGTTTGGCATCACACTCCATCAATTCCACCAGTCCTTTTGCAAAAAGTTCCGGCGAATCGGCTATCAGGCACGAAATCTGATGCTTAAAATCAAGTCCTTCAACACCCACAGAAGTTGTCACCATAGGAACACCCATTGCCGCCGCCTCAAGGATTTTCATTCTCATACCACTACCCGAGAGTATGGGTACAATCATTATACTCCCTTTTACAGCATCGACAAGATTTTCAACAAAACCCAAACTATTGACCTTTACGCACTCTGTAAGGGTCTCAATATCAGCAGGCCATCCGCCACCAATGATATCAAATGATTTTACACCCAGCTTATTCCATTCAATCAAAGGTGCAACCTCTTTCAGGAACCATTCAACACCCTCCTTATTGGGTGTGTGGCCATAACCGCCAAGGAATGTTATCTTGCCGTTCCAGCCCTCATAGTCGTGTATTGTTGCATTGACAGAGGCAGGAGAAACCATTATAGGCGTTTTCACACCGGCACTCTCCAACTCACGACGGTCGACATCGGTTAAAGTAACCACAATGTCATAGCAATTGAGGTCTTCAATTTCTTGCTTGTACATCTTCTCCTGATATTCAATTTCAGATGGCAGCAATTCAATATTTGCAAGAAGACGCCTATTACGGATATATCTGATTTCGTGATGTATAAATACCTTTGAAATATTGTCGGGCAACTTGTGAACGAAATTCAAATAAGGATAGAACTCCACCTGGATGAGGTCGGCCTGTTTCTCATCGATAACCTGTTTTATGAATCTGGCAAACTTGTCATCAACCGAATAGCCATAGGGCTTCAACATCCACTCAACCATAAACCTGTCGTTGCCCTTCAACAAGGTTTTCTTCACTGCACGTTTTACCTTTGAGAGCAAGAACTCGGGGTTCATCAACTGAGTGATATATCTGTATGGACGGAAATCAACCTCGGGCCAACGTTTCTGCAATTCTCGCATAGCACTCATACTGTTCATCTCATTCTCGGGGAAAACGACAGTAATATTATGCTTTTGGCGCAGACTATCAATCATATTATATTGAGCCTGTGCACCACCGGAATCCAAAGGAAAAGGCAATATAATTGTAAGAATGACAATATTCATAATGTAAAAAACTTTATCTTATCTCAATCAATGAGTATTAAATATTATTTCTTATGTAAAAGGAGTGTCCCAAATGCAGTGATAATTCAAATTCCTCACACGTTCACCTATCTTTTTAGCAGGCACTCCTCCCACTATTTCATAATCCTTTACATCCTTATTGACTACAGCTCCTGCACACACCACAGCCCCCTTACCAATAACAACCCCTTGAAGGATAGTTGCACCTACTCCAACCCAAGCATAATCCTTTATGACTATAGGTTTAAAGATACCTGTAAACTCCGGCGACATATGGTCGTGACCGCCGGTCATAATATTTACATTATGTGAAATTGAAACATTATCGCCAATTATTATATCTCCACGGGCATCCAGAACACAGCCACGGTTTATATGGCTGTAATCACCAATTCTCAATCTGTTAGGGCTCTGTATATAGACATTCTTCATTATAAATGTTTTCTTGCCTATTCTTGCACGCAGCAACTTCATATAAGCTCGTCTGATACACCAGAAATGTATCAACGGCAATATGTCATTAAGCAGGAATTCCATGAAAAAAGCACGTATCCAAGTATAGAGGCGCGAGTTGGTCACAGCATATACGAAACAATTGTATAAGAAATACAACAGTTTCTTAAGCGAGAAACCCTTTTGTGATGTTATTTTATAATTATACCACCTGCTCAAATAAGGGTGATTTGAGACACCTTCCTGCAAAAATGCCTGAATCTCCACATCAACCTTCTTAAAAGAACGGCCCGAAGAGTACATTCTATGTATCATCTCCCAATCCAGTGCATATCCCAGATCCTTGCGTTCCAGGTTAAAAAGGAATTGTCTCTGCACCTCAGCTCTCACAAACGAAGAGCCGTGGCGATAGAGAGGGAAATATTCCATACGTGACAAATCGGCAGAAGCAGGCTGTTTTAAACGCGCAACATCCGTAACCTCAACACTGTCACCATATATTATATCAACACCACTATAATCATTGTTTGAAAATACATCCTCCAGTACATTATTCTTAACAAAGACATCGCCGCTGTTCAAGAAAATTATCCAATCTCCGGTAGCCTTTGCGATACCCTTATTCATGGCATCATAAATACCTTTATCCCTCTCCGAACACCAATAAGAGATTGAAGAAGAGTATTTCTTTATGACATCGACAGTACCATCGGTACTTCCACCATCAATAACAACAATTTCTTTATTTTCCCACGTTTGCAGAAAAAAGCTATCCAACGTACTTTGTATGCCCGCTACATTATTGTATACTACTGTGATGACTGATATTTTGGGATTTTCAACTTGCATAAACTACTGCTTACCTTTAGTTATCATATATGTGGAATGGCGCTGTTCATAAGACTTTGCACCAAAAAGAATATTATCATACTCCATTTTGGGGAAATTCGTCAATGAATTTATTTTAATAATTCCATAACATATCAAAAATAGCGCAAAAATAATTTTGTTGCTTTTCAATGTAAAACATTTGAAGAATTCGCACCAGAGAACCCAGTATGAGAAAACAAACAATAACACAATTCTGCGGCAGGCAACCTCAAATTCCCTAAAAAGGGCAAAAGAGACGAAATAAATCAAGAAAGCATTGATTAACATCACATTGCTCTTATTCAAAGAAATAAGTTTATCGTAATAGCAATATATAATCAAGCCCACAATCACACGCTCCAGATAACCGATGGTGAGCGCACTTTCAACTTTTAAAAATTCCCCTTGAATATACGATTTCACCAGAATTACAAAGATTTCACCGAATGCGGCTGCTACAGACAACAACAGCGGACCTATAAATTTAATCTGCAGAATAAGGAAGAATGCCGATGATAATAATATCACCAAATACAACCTCTTTGATATACGCCTGTTAAGAATAAAATATATAGGTATGAAAATCAGTGAGGATATATGGATAAAAGAAGCAAAAATACACACTAGAAGATATGGAACAAACCTCTTACTCTCAATAAGGTCCAATGCGTTCAAACATATCAACAACGCTATAGAGTTGCGCAACAGATTTATTTCAAGTTCTGTTCCCGACATTATAAAAAAACACATAAGAGCCAATGGTAAATTATCGACTCTTTTGTTTAAAAACCTATAAAGCAGATAGCAATTTATAATACAGCAGATAAATATCAGAAAATGATAACTGGGTACTATTAATTTACACAATATCTCAAAAAAAGTGAACCCCGGTTCAAAATCGGATGCCCTTATGGAAATTAGTATATTATGGAAATTGTCGGTATAAAGACTATTAAAGTTTGAATAATATATTATCCAGTCATCACCCACAAATCCTCTGAAGCCAAAGAATAATATAAAAACAGCAATAGATATAATCTTTAAATATCGTTGCCATCGCTCTTGGGCATAATGATAAGAGAATGCCAACAATGCATAAAGAAGAAACAATAGTATGTATGCTGTAGAATACATTATTGACTATTTATATATTACCCACTTAAATTTTCTCCTAATCGCGATGCGTTCGTTTATTGCTTCTTATTAATCTTTCTTATCCCCACCCAATAGCGGAAAAATGCAAATTTCAGGAACAGAGACCAAGCTATACCAGCACAGACTCCAAGCACACAGAATATCAGCACAATTCCAACTCTTGAAAAACTGGAAGCCTTCAAAGAGACGGTTGCCGGCTGTATGACTGTGAAAACCGGTGTACGCTCCTGTACTCGTTGATGAGCCAATTGCAATTGCTGGGCAACTTCTGAATACAAATTATATTTCAGGAGCATCTCGTTCTCCAGGTTATCCAATATAATTTTATATCGTGAGCGCACAACATTTGTACTGGCATCGGAATATTTAGCATACTCGGCCTGAACATTTATGTATTCATCTTTTGCCTGATTGTACAATGTTGTAATATATTCCAGGTCGTGACGGGCTTTCTTTGTACGATATTCTATAATATACTCCTGCAAACGCGAAGTAACAGTATCGGCCATTGTTGCAGCAACAATTTCGTCAATATCTCTCACATTGACAGTTATAAGGCTGGTACTTTGATCAACAACGCATTGTATATTCAATTTCATCAAATCACATATAGCACTCTGTTTCTCTGTAAGATGGAATGGATTTATACCATCACCACCGCCCTTTTTCTCTTTAAACAGACTTATTAATTTCAATACATATATTTTGGGATACTCCCAGAATGCCGGTTTATAATCCTGGGCCAAGTGCGCGCTATATGATTTCACAACACCATCCTTCAATGTAACAGGCACATCGAACAAATCAATAAGGAATGGAGTAGAGGTCATTACCGATGGATAAATCTCAGGAGATATAGCGTCACCTGAACTTTTAGAAAAGCTTAAACCCAACATTGAGTTCACACTACCAAGCACTCCCGACATATTGGAGTTTATAACTTCCGGCGCAAGCACCACACTTGTAGTGTATCTTTTGGTTGAGGCCAAAGCTACGATAATTCCAAGCGCTGCAAATATCAGGACTGACAGAAAAATTGTTTTTCTGTTCTGCAGCACCTTCATAAGAATGCTGAAGATATCAATTTCTTTGCTGCTTTTCTTTATATCATTATTATCCATATCATTAATTCGTTTACAACAACAGATTAAGGCTATTAGCTGAATCTACTGTTATTGATTATTCAAAGTGTTTACTATCGATGTTACAAGAGCTGCCATTGACAAGGTAGAGGTTGCAACACTTGTTATATCACTTATAGTAAACTTGCTTGCACCTTTGGTGGGTACAATAATTTCACAACCGGGTTGTATATCCTTACTTTTTCTCGACAATTTCTTTACCGCACCATTCATATATACTACATAAGCTCCACGTTTTTTAGCATTATTGGCATAGCCTCCGGCGTGTTTTATATAGTACTTCTTGTTCTCACCCTTATGATAGCTCATTGTAATTGGGTGGAAAACCTCTCCAGAAATCTTTACAGTACCTGTATACTCGGGAATAACAAGCATATCACCCTCCTTCAACAAAATATCTTCCAGTCCTTTTGGATTTTTAACGACCTGTTCCAAATCAATAGCCACAAGATATACGCTTTGAGAAGAGAGTTTTATCTTCATAATGGAGTCATACATTGCAAGCGACTCTTGCTCGTCTTTGAACTCCTCCCACATACGTACCTTTTCGCGCTCCAGCACCTGTTGCACATTGTACAACTCCTCCTCGGTAAGCTTGCGATACAGACGGGCACCTTTAATGTATGCAGCATTTGTAAACCCTTTGGCATCGTTTATGAGGTCGCTGAGCGAATATTTGTTGTTTCTTATGGCATAATTTCCTTCGAAATTCACACAACCTTTAATTGTAACAACCTTCTTGTTGTTGAAAACCGGACTCTTACGGACAAATATCTCATCGTAAGCCTGCAATACAAACGATTCGCCATTATCAATAACAAGCCCATCCTTAACCGATAGAGAAATTACTTTTGTAATCTCATCGCAGGCCTGCAGTGCAGTAGGGTCATAAAAACGGCGGAAAACATCAATTTTAGATATAGATGCCGAAGGGGTGAAACCACCGGCACATAAAATAAGATCCTCTATTGACATATTTTCGGCATAGGCATATGTACCGGGGATATTTACTTCACCACCAATGTATATAGTCTGCTTACCGCGCATTGCCGACTCACTGGGAATGAATACAAGGTCGTTGTTTTTCAACTCAACATCCGGTGATGTGCCTTCGAGTATACCTTTTACATCTATGGACTGCGCCTCTATAGTATTGTCAAAATTGCGGTGTTGCAATACAGCACGGTTCACAAAGGCCTCTTCAAGCAAGCCACCTGCAGCTGCAATAAGTTGTTTGAATGTTTTCACATCTCTACCAAGTTCATACATACCCTGGAAAGGTACAGCACCCTTTATCTCCACCATATTGGAGAAACGGGGCAAGATGGAGTCTACATATATGGAGTCACCATCACTCAACTTGAAAGAGTTGAAATCCTTCTTCTGCAAAGTGTGAACCGAATACTCCTTACCAAACTTGCGCACAACACTCACCTTTTCTGTGTAAGCATTGTTGGTAAAACCGCCGGCATAGTCGAAAAGCTTCGAAAGGGTCTCATTCTCCTTCATTTCATACATCATAGGGCGTTTTACCTTGCCCTGAATGGTCACAATCGACTTATACGAGCCTACGCTTATGACATCGTTGTCCTGCAACAGGACATTGCCTTTGCTATTACCATCGAAAAGAAATGCATAAACATCAATCTCGGCATATAATTTGCTATTGCGGTAAACCGATATTGAGCGCAGAGTACCTATATTGTTTATACCACCTGCGGCATACAGGGCATTGAATGCAGTTGAAAGTGCACTCACGGTATATGTACCGGGAGTTGCCACATCTCCAACAACCTGTACATTTATAGAACGCATGGTTCCAACAGAAAGAGAGACCTCCGAGTTGTTATATATTTCACTCAAACGACTTTTAACAAACTCGTCAGCCTCTTTTACGCTCTTGCCCGCAAGCTTTATTGGTCCCAATTTGTCCACAATCAAAAAACCATCGGGAGATATATAATCATCTATAGTTTCCTGCGAAGCGCCCCATATATCAATTATAACCTGGTCACCGGCACCAAGAATATAATTTGTGGGGGTAGGTATATTCATTGCAGGAGCGAAAGTAAGCATCTTGTTGTTAAAGATGTTACGGCCATACACAATATTTTCTTCACTTATCGTAGCCCAGTCGAAATCTTCATCCTCAAGAGAATCATTGGATTCTGTTGAGGGTGCATCAAGTTTACGCAAACGCACAGAACGGTCTTCCAAGACATTTTCCGAACCACCTACAATATTATATTTTTCTCTTAAAGTCTTTACCTCCTTCAGTGCCTTTTTAATGACATCGATCGAGTATCCGTCACGTAGCAATTTGGAAGTTATCGCCTGCTCCGATGTACCGTTACCACTCTCAACAAGGATATATTTGATAACATCGTCCTCAGAAAAAGCAGACTGCGCAAACGAGAACTGAGCTACAAACAGCAACAATAAAGCATATATTATCTTTTTTACCATAATCATCAACCGATTTATATTTCCGAATATATGAAACAACACATCAATTACCCATTGACATTATATCTTCTTACCCTTTACGATATTGAATACCGTTATGAATATTATTTTCAGGTCAAGATACAAGGAGCGTTTCTGGAGATACTCCAAATCCATCTCCAAACGGGTAAGCATCTTTTCAAAAGTGTCGGTATAACCATTGTATACAGTTGCCGGAGATGTAATTCCGGGACGCACCAAATACAGATACTTATAGTTAGGATTATACTGGGTTATTTTATCAATGAAAAATTTTCGCTCGGGACGCGGGCCCACAAAAGACATATCGCCAATGAGCACATTCCACAACTGTGGCAACTCATCAAGGTGATGTTCACGCAGGAACTTGCCCACCGGTGTAAGACGCTCGTCGCCCTTCTGTGCCAGTTTGGGCTCTCCATCCTCCTCGGAATCGATACACATAGTACGATACTTGTATATCTTGAACGCCTTTCCTTTATAGCCAATTCGTTCCTGTTTGAAGATTACAGGACCGCCCTCCTTACATCGCATAACAACGTATACGATAATGAACAGAGGAGAAAGGAATAAAATTCCTGTAAATGAACAAACAATATCAAACAGACGTTTAACAACGCGTTCAAAGACATTCATTCCATCACGTATTATCATTGAATCAGAAGTTTTGCCCATATCAGTTTATGCTTTTAAAAGAATAACTCAATATTTTCGTTTTTATTGTGCTATTTTGACTTAATTATTAAAAAATGTAATTATATCCCCAAACTGCAGCCGCCATTGCTGACAAACGGAGATGGAACCACCCATAAAATTAATATTACAAAATAATGTGCAAAATTAGTTAATTATTTTTATATAATCAAACAAAGATAGCCATACAACTAGGTAAAAACTTTTAAACAAAGCTCAAAAACCGGTACATTCTGTTTCATCTCCAGCCATTCGACCGGAATACCTGCCAGAATACAATGCCGCAACCAACACCGACATAAAAGGGCTCACAAGATTGAATACACAGAAAGGAAAATACAGAAAGGTGGGTACACCAAGTACACTACTCTGCGCCACAGCACAGGTATTCCAAGGAATAAGCACCGACACCACTGTTGCAGAATCCTCTACAGCACGGCTAAGAACACGGCGCTCAACCCCCAAAGAATCGAAACTCTCCTTGTTCAGTTCACAAGCAAGGATTATGGACATATACTGGTCACCCGTGCAGACATTAAAGAACAGGCCGGTGGAAACAGTAGCCATTACTGCACGTACAACATTATTTACCCGCTTTATTATAGCCGATGTTATTGAATGGGCAATACCACTGCCGACAAGCACACCACCAAAGCACATTGCCGACATTATAAGCCAAATGGTATTGAGCATACCAGCCATACCCTTTGTAGCAACGAGTTCGTCAAGTACAGCATTCCCTGTAGATATTGACGTACTGTTGCAGCAAGCCGCTAACACACTCCTCACCACACCCTCAAACGAAAGACCACTACCACCCAAGCTTTCCACCACTTGTGGCTGCGCCAGTACCATAGCCACAGAAGCAGCAACCACAGAGAGGAAAAGCGTGATGAGTACAGGTACACGACGCGCTATCAGCAAAAAGGTAAAAAGCGGCACAAGCAACAACCAGGGAGAAATATTGAACGCCTTATACAAGGCTGCCGGCAACTCATTGTCGGCCATAGCAGTGCTGTCATATATAAAGAGCCCGGCAACAAAATATACCGCCAATGCCACCAACATCGAGGGGATAGTGGTAAAAAGCATAAAACGTATATGGGTAAAAAGATGCACGCCGGCTGTAGACGAGGCAAGTACAGTAGTATCGGAAAGCGGAGATATCTTATCACCAAAATATGCGCCCGATATTACAGCACCGGCGACCCAATAGAGCGGAAAATCCAAAGAATAGGCCACACCCATAAGCGCAACACCTATAGTGGCACAAGTAGTCCAGGAACTGCCCGTCACCACACTAACCACAGCCGATATTACACAAGCAGCCACTAAAAACACCGACGGGTGCAGTATATCCACCCCATAATATATCATCGTGGGAACAATACCACTCAACATCCAACTGCCCGATATTGCACCAATGAGCAAGAGAATGAGCATAGAGACACTTGAGGATTTTATATTTTCCACAATAGCCTTCTCTATCGTACTCCACTCAACTCCATAGAAACCCATCGCTATCGCAGCCCCCACAGCCGACGCTGCCAATATCGACAACTGGCTACCGCCGTTCATTGAGTCCTCACCACAAAATACAATAACCACCAACAACAGAGCCGCAAGCACAAGAACTGGAACAAGCGACACCGCAAGGGGTATTTTTTTACAATTTTTCATTACATTTTCTTTTTCCAAACCATCAAATCTCCTCCAATGATGCGCCGGGGTAATAATGTTCAAGGATAGCCCTGTAACCATACCCTTTCGCACCCATAACAGCAGCACCTATTTGGCAAAGCCCCACTCCGTGCCCCCAACCTGCACCTTTAAGCAGAAGAGAGAGAGCACCCGTAGCCTCATCAACAACTTTATCTACCACAAAAGCCGAACTGTAAAGATGGGAGGGCGAAAGCCATCGACGTATTTCAAGTTCTTTTCCCACAACCTTCACACATTTGCTGCCAATAATACGCAACCTAATGATACGCCCCGAAGCACCCCTCTCCACAGGTTGCAAATCTTCAATTGTTCCAAAATCAATACCCGAACGCTCCTTCACAAGCTGCGACAACTCCTCTTGCGTATAACTCACTTTCCATCGATAGAAATCGTGGGTTTCACGGTCATAATTGTTCAGCACCTGCGAGAGCACCTCCGTACCGGGTGACATACAAAAAGCATCGGGAGAGGTTTCTATCCAGGCACGAGCACCCGCCTCCGTTGTAAGGTCGGGCAATGCACCCTCACTGCAATCCCTGAAGGCCGCAAGATATGGGAAATCAACACCTTCCCAGCAAGCCGAGAAGCGTTCTGTAGCACCACCGCAGCATTTGCTGAAACGGGCATCGCACACCTCGCCACCATATTTAAGCACCATATTTTCTGTAGCCTTCACCGCCAGTTCCACATTCGGGTTCAACGCACGGGTAACACCCTGATAACGCTGGCAATGGTCGTCGGCACAAAGATCGAAGAGAGTATGGTCCTCGCGAGCATACCAACGCACAATCTCGTCGGGGGTTTCCCACCCCATAGTACCATTCTGCACAGCCTCTTTACGCAGTAACTGAGCATAAAGCCAACTGCGCGAAATAACCGCGTGCGCCTTCAGGAGTTCAAGCGAACTTGTGGCCGACATCTCCGAAGAAATGACACTTTGCAAGTAATCCTCCACAAGAATACGGTTCACAGCGCGCACAGCACCCTCTTCCATAATGAAGCAGAGTTCTCCTTTAAAAGATTGGTCTTCCTTGCGTTGCCAATGGAAATTAACACCAATGACAACATCGTGCAGAGAGAAACGGCATCCACCGTTCACCGGAACAAAATGCAGGCTATCAAAAGCAGCACCATTAAAAAGCAGTTTGCCGCCATCAAAAACAACCTCTTTTTCACCCGAAAAGGTGATTCCGCCACACACAAAATCCCCGATCAAATCGAACTTAATGCAGGGAGCAAGCAGAATGCCTATATCAACAGTTCTCATAACCCTCCCGCAATTTTTTCACAAGCATCGTCGAAAGCCTCATCGCTTAAAGCCACCTCGGAAAGGAGAGAGAGAGCCTCATTGGCGCTAATATCATTAAAATCGCACTCACGCGGAGTTATCACCAGACCACACATATCCAAAGTACCCGGGCTCACAAGACGCTCACCCTCACCACTGCCGTAACAAGCCGGGCGATGATTGCTGCGCGGTATCACATAAAGAATATACCCCTCGTCGGGAGAATAGAGCGACACCACATTCATTCGAGGCTCCTTTTCACCACCTGCAAGCGACAAAGCACCCACTACCCTCTCCATAAGTTGGACAGCCCCACTTATTGTTGATGCCACAACTTTGAAGAACGGCACCAAACAACCGGCAACGCCATATACAGCACCCGACGGTGAGAAGAAGAGAGGTTGCTCAACCTCGCCGATACGCTCGCTCCACTCCTCGCCAAGCAATGGAATATCTACCGCGCGAACCGCCTGTAAATGAGCGTGATCGGGAGCCGAAGCTCCACATTTTGCACCATTATAGAACAGTGCATAACCCTGCCACACCTTTGCCATATGCAACATATCGGCACACATACCGGCAAACAACTGCGGTTTATGCTCAACAATAGGAAGAGTAAGATGGAAAGGCAATATGGGATAAGGGTTCACAAGCACCTCGAAAGAGCCCATAGCCGTAAGGGCGCGCTGCTCTGCAGGGCGGTTGCAGGCACACAGGAAACAGGAACGGGCCGAAACTGCCGCAGCATCCACTTTTGCACCGGTTGACACCGCACGGGCAGGATTATACTGCAAGGTTATGCCATTATCGAAGTTGCGCACCTTCACACCCTTCAAAGCATCGTAACGTTCTGCTGCCGAGGGCCACTCACCCAACTGTTCATTGAAGAAAACCGCTAAAGTATCGGCTGAAGGAATCTCAAGGCTCTTTACATAACGCAAGCGCGCCTCAAACTCGGCTGTACGCAAACTGTCTTTGTAATAATTATTGGCATTGACCTTGGTGTGCGAGAGAGCTGCATCGGAGTTACCACCCCAACGACGGCAGAGATAAAGAACATCGTATATGCGCCCAATTCGATAATCGCGCGAAATCTGCAAGCCAACAGCATAATCCTCGCCGTAGCTCACATTAGGAAAGCCCACCTCCCTTATCACAGGAGTATAGAAAGCGCGCGGCGCGCCAAGGCCATTTATACGCAAAGCATTGTTGCGCCCATTCTCCTCGGTCCACTCACGGTGGTCTATAACACCCGGGGGCAGAGTATTCAAATCAAAATCGCAAATGCGGTAAGTACCCACAAGCATTACACACTGCTGATTGTAGAATTCATCCACAATGCGTTGCAAGGTGCCGGGCGAACTATAAAGGTCGTCGCTGTCGAGCTGCACGGCAAAACGGCCGCAGAAAGAGCTGTTCACAGCCTCGTTCCAGCAACCGCCAATGCCCAAATCCTTACGTTCAGGCACAATATGTACCACTCTATCATCGCCGAACCCATCGATAATCTCCGAAGTCCCGTCGGTCGAATGGTTGTCAACAACTATTATATTAAAGGGGAAAGTGGTCTTCTGACCAAGCACCGAACCAATAGCATCGGCAATAGTAGAGGCGCGGTTAAGCACAGGTATCACCACAGAAGCCTCCACCGGAAATTCCCCCTGCATAAGGTCTATTGAGCGATACTTGCAGGGTGGCAAATAAGCACCAACAGCCTTAAGGTGGTGTGTACACACTTTCTCCATCTCCACCTGCACATCGCGTTGCGCAGGATTCACATAGTCGAACTGCTTTTCACCGCTATTGCGCCCATCGTCCTCGGGCTCGGCATAAAGAAATTCCTTATAGTGGAAAATCTCACCCACACGGCTCAAGGCAAGACGCAACTGATAAAGCCCCGCGTAGGAATACTCCTCGAGCTTTTCCGAGAGATATTCTTTCAACGAAGCGGTGCGAAAAAGCAACACCGAGCCAAAATCGAAATCGTTTCTCAAGCTACCGGGCTGGTAATCTATTGCAGGCGCCTCGCACTTTGCACCACCGGCTATTTTATAGTAGTCGGCATAGGCCATAGAGGCCTCTGGAGGGACTGCATTGCAGAAAGCCTCCAGATCACAAAGCTGCAACTGCGGCATACCTTTGGAAAAATATATTGCAAATTCGGCGGTGGCAGCTGCGGCCAGTTTTGCAAAAGTATCGGTAGAATGGAGAGATTCCACATTAAGGAAACTAACCTTCTGCGGCAAAGCCGTAGCGGACTCCACACAGTCCATCATATAGATATTCCCCACATATTCAGCCTCAATAAACCCCTGCAGGCCCGACAAAGAAAAATCCTCGCCACGGCAAGGGATAAACAGGTCTATTTTATTGCTTTTCATCGTACTATTTTAAAAAATCGAAACATTTCTGCGAATGTAGTAAAAAAGAGAGACAAAACACAAAAAGCCGACAACAAAAAAGGCATAAATACAAATAATAATATAAATAGAAGATTTATTTTAGGAAATAATCACTATCTTTGCTAATAAATGGCAAAACAGGCCGCCAAAAAGAGACAGAAACAATGAGCGACAAGAGATATCTGTTAGGAATGACACTCGCCGAGCTGAAGACAGCCGTGCAGGAAGCAGGTATGCCTGCTTTTACGGCAAAGCAGATTGCCGACTGGGTATACAAGAAACGTGTACGCAGCATCGAAGAGATGTCAAACATATCGTTGAAGAACCGCGAAAAACTGGCGCAATTGTTCGAGGTGGGACATTTCCCTCCCGCCGACGCAGCCCGTTCGTGCGACGGCACAATAAAATACCTCTACGCCGTGGACAACGGGCACTTTGTTGAAGCGGTATACATCCCCGACGGCGAGCGTGCCACCCTTTGCGTGTCGTGTCAAGTAGGTTGCAAAATGAACTGCCTCTTCTGTATGACAGGTAAGCAGAAATACACCGCAAACCTCACTGCAAACGAGATTCTCAACCAGATATTCGCCCTCCCCGAGCACGAAAAGCTCACAAACATAGTTTTTATGGGTATGGGCGAGCCCTGCGACAACCTTGCAAACATACTTAAGACCATAGAGATACTCACAGCCGACTACAGCCTCGGTTGGAGCCCCCACCGTTTGACAATATCTTCGGCAGGAGTGCGCAAAGGGCTCAAGACACTTCTCGACAACGGCGACTACCACATAGCCATAAGCCTGCACCATCCCATACCCGAAAAGCGTGTGGAGATAATGCCGGCAGAACGTGGTTATTCAATAAAAGAGATAATAGAACTGCTGAAAGAGTACGACTTCAGCCACCAACGCAGACTCACCTTTGAGTACATAGTGTTCAAAGGCGTCAACGACGGGCTTTACCACGCACGAAAGCTCCTGCAGTTACTCGACGGGATCGACTGCCGCATAAACCTCATACGTTACCACGCCATCCCCGGGGTACCACTCGAAGGCGTGGATGAAGACGAGATGACACAATTCCGCGACTACCTCACAAAGAATGGTCTTTTCACCACCATAAGAGCTTCGCGCGGCGAGGACATATTTGCAGCCTGCGGTATGCTCTCCACACTCAAGAACGAAAAACAGAAATAAAAAAACAACCATATGAAAAAAGTTATAGCACTTATAGCAACAGCAATACTGTTTGCAGCCTGTTCGGGCGACGGAAAAAAGAGTTCACTTCTTATGCCCGCATCAAGCGGACTCCCTTATGAAGTTCTGGTAGTTTGCGACGAGGATATGTGGCACGCACCCGCAGGTCGCGCACTTTACGACGTGCTCGACACCGATGTACCTGCACTTCCCCAGTCGGAGCGTTCGTTCCGCATTTCACAGACAGCCCCCACAGCCTTCAGCCGCCTGCTTAAATCGTTCCGCAACGTTATTGAGGTGAAAATAGACAAGTCGCAATACACCCAGACAAGATTCAAGTACACCGAGGACAAGTATGCCCAGCCACAGATGATAATGACTATACAGTCACCCAGTGCCAGTGATTTCCAGGAGTACGTAAGCAAGAATTCACAGGTAATCATCGATTTCTTCACTTCGGCCGAAATGAACCGCGAACTGCGCGACCTTAAAGAGAATTACAACCAGCAGTTTATGGACTCGGTAAAGAGCAAGTTCGGTTGCGAACTCCTTATTCCACGCAACATACGCAGCATAAAGAGCTGCAAGGATTTCCTGTGGGCGTCGGACATTTCTAACCACAACAGCAGCATACAGAACTTTGTAATCTACAGCTACCCCTACACAAGTACCGACAACTTCTCACGTGAGAACTTCCTGCAGAAGCGCGACTCGATAATGAAGATAAACATCCCCGGCAATCGCCCCGACCGTTATATGGCGACCGACACAATGTTTGTCGATGTTTATGACACAGAATTCCGACAGCGCTATATGCAGGTGGCAAAAGGTCTGTGGCAGATGGAAAACGATATGATGGGTGGCCCCTTCGTTTCGCACCAGATGGTAGACGAGAAAAACGGCAAGGTAATTGTTGTTGAAGCATTCATTTATGCCCCCAACAAAAAGAAAGGCGACCTTATGCGCAAGCTCGAGGCAGCACTCTTCTCGCTGAAATTGCCCGCAGACAAAGTTATTGAGAACAGCGTTCACATACCCGAGATTGTTATCGGCGACACAGATATTAACGAATAAAACCAACAAACTTAAGATATGAGCGAAAAACGCAAAATACGTGTAGGTATCACACAGGGTGATATCAACGGAATAGGATACGAGATAATCTTCAAGACCTTTGCCACTGCCGAGATGTTCGACATCTGCACCCCCGTAGTCTACGGTTCACCAAAATCGGCAGCCTACCACCGCAAAGCCCTCGAGCTTGATGTAGCCTACAACGCTATAGAAAATTTCGAGGAGATACAGGACGGTAAGCTGAATATTGTAAACTGCAACAGCGACGACGTGCATATAGAACTCGGCAACAACACCCGCGAAGCTGGACTTGCCGCGTTCGAGGCACTCGAAAAAGCCGTACAGGATTACAAGAGCGGCAAAATAGACGTATTGGTAACATCTCCCATAAACAAAAGCACCATACAGAACGATGCGTTCGACTTCCCCGGACACACCGAATACCTGCAGGAACGCTGCGGTGGCGAGGAAAAATCCCTTATGCTCCTTTGCAGCGGAGATGTACGCGTAGCAGTAGCAACCTCACACCTCCCCTTGCGCGATGTACCCGCAGCCATCACCCCCGAACTTATAGAAGAAAAGCTAACAATACTCAACAAGAGCCTTATAGAAGACTTCAATATTGATGCTCCCAAGATTGCAGTACTCTCGCTTAACCCCCACGCCGGCGACAACGGCCTTTTGGGCAGCGAGGAGAACGAGATAATCTCACCAACAATAAGAAAGATGAACGACGGCGGCATCTTCTGTTACGGCCCCTTTGCAGTAGACGGCTTTATGGGCAGCGGTAAATACACCAGCTTCGACGCAATCCTTGCAATGTACCACGACCAGGGACTAGCACCTCTCAAAGCATTGGGTATGAGCGACGGAATAAACTTCACCGCCGGTCTTTCAATAATACGTACCTCGCCAGCCCACGGCGTAGCCTACGATATTGCAGGCAAGGGTGTTGCCGACGAGAACTCTTTCCGCCAGGCAATATACTCAGCCATAGATATCTACCGCAACCGCACGATGTACAACGAGGCACGACGCAACCCACTGCGCAAACTCTACCACGAGAAGCGCGATGACAGCAACCGTCTGAATCTGCAACAAAGCGACAACTAATAAAAATGAAATTCGCAATAATCGCAGCCGGTGAAGGCTCACGCCTCGCAAGCGAAGGCGTGAAAGTCCCCAAACCCCTCATAGAAATACAAGGCGTTCCCATCATAGAACGCCTTGTAAAAATTTTTATGCGTCACCATGCAACTGATATAAGCATCATCATAAACGAGCAACAGCCACAGACACTCGCGCTGATGAAAGAGCTGCAAAAGAGATACCCCATAAACATTGTGGTAAAGGACACACCAAGCTCCATGCACAGTATGCACGCGTTACTGTCCCACTTGCAGGGCAATGAAAAATTCTGCCTCACCACGGTCGATACCCTCTTCCACGAAGAGGATTTTACACGCTACATAAAAGAGTTTGAAAACAGCACCGCCGACGGCCTTATGGCAGTAACCGACTACATAGACGACGAAAAACCACTCTACGTAACAACCGACGAAGAGCTTAAAATTACAGCCTTTCTCGACACGCCGGGCGAGAACACTCGTTACATTTCGGGCGGCATCTACGGGCTCACACCAAAAGCCCTTGCAACGCTGCAACGCTGTATGGCAGAAGGCACCGCCCGTATGCGCAACTTCCAGCGCGGGCTTATTGCCGACGGACTCACCCTCCACGCCTTCCCCTTCAGTAAAATAATAGACATTGACCACGCCGACGACATAGCAAAAGCCGAAAAATTCCTCTCGCAACAATGAAAATAACAACCATAGCCCGCAACCCACTGAACTCTCCGCAAATGACGGAGAGCGATGCCGCCATACTGCGTGCTGTGGAAAAAGAACTCGTTGCCAAGGGAGCAAACATAAAAAGAAGCGAAGAATATGAAGATATAACTGCTGATTGCCAAGCAATCATTCATATGTCGCGCACTGCAACCACCCTGCAACGCCTGAAAGAACACGAAGCAGAAGGCACAGTGATACTCAACACACCCGAAAGCGTGGAAAACTGCTCACGCATAAAAATGGTGCAAACCCTTGAGCGTAACGGAATAAAACAACCACAATACAAAACAATAAACAGCAACGACGAAATTACAGGTATCACATACCCTGCATGGATAAAACGTGGTGAAGGATGGTCGTGCCACAAAGAGGACGTCGCGTATGTCAAAGACGCTGCCGAGGCAATAAAAGCCTTTGCCGCAATAAAAGGCGAAGCTGTAATATGTGACCACATCGCAGGCGACATAGTAAAATTCTACGGCATCGGCGAGAGATTCTTCAGTTACAGCTACCCCGACGTGGAAAAGACCAAATTCGGGCTCGAAAGAATCAACGGCACACCGCAGAAATACCCCTTCAAGGTTGAAGATTTAAAAGAAACAGCATTTAAAGCAGCCGAGGCACTGGGGCTCTCAATCTTCGGCGGCGACGCAATTATAACCCCCGAAGGAGAAATATACATAATAGACCTCAACGATTTCCCCAGTTTCTCCCCCGTACGCGAGGAGGCTGCGCGTGAAATAGCGACAATTGTTATAGAAAAAATAAAGGAAAATGAACGAACAAGATAAAAAACTCTACAGCGCATCAATGAAATCGCAGGACACCGAGGAGTTTCTCGACCTCTGGTTCTACCGCCCGCTAGGTTTCCGTTGCGCACTCTTTTTCCGCAACCGTGGCATACACCCTAACGTAATAACCATAGCATCAATATTTCTTGGCATCGCAGCCGGAGTATGCTTCGGCCAGACAAGCCTCAGATGGAACATTCTAGGCATATTGCTGCTTATGTGGGCAAACCTCTACGACAGCACCGACGGACAGCTAGCACGCATCACAGGGCAAAAGACACGCTGGGGGCGCATACTCGACGGCTTTGCCGGCGACTGCTGGTTCTTCTGCATATATTTTGCCATTGCCGCGCGCGAGACCTTCCAACCCATACCCTTTGCCCCCGAATACGAGTGGGGAGCATTTATATGGATACTCTGCGGCTTTTGCGGATTCTGGGTACACGGCTCGCAGTGCCAGCTTGCCGACTACTACCGCAACATACATATGTACTTTATAAAAGAGGAGAACGGCAACGAATTCCACGACTCTGTGGCACAACGCAAGGAGTATGCAGCAACACCGTGGCGCGGCAACTTCTTCTGGAAAATCTTTCTCAACGCCTACGTGGCATACGTAGATAACCAGGAGCGTATGACTCCCCGTTTCCAAAAATTCATCGCCACCGTACGCAAGCACTACGGGACAGAAATACCCCGTGCCCTCCGCGAAGAGTTCCGCAAAGGGAGCCTGCCGCTTATGAAGTACACCAACATACTCACCTTCAACTCACGCGCCATAATGCTCTGCTTAGCGATGCTCACCGGCGAGCTATGGCTCTACCTCTTCTTTGAATTGGTGGTACTTATGGCACTCTTCATATATATGCGCCAGAAACACGAAAACCTGTGCCGACGCTTGACCGAAAAAATAGAAAAAGAGGAATGAAAAATATAAAAGGTATAATATTCGACTACGGCGGCACCATAGACACCAACGGCATACACTGGGGGGAATTCATAGAGGCCGAGTACCACAAAGCCGGAACCGGCATAAGCAAGGAGCTCTTTCGCGAAGCCTATGTCTATGCCGAGCGTGCGCTGGCAAAATCGCCCATTATCAGCCCCGAGGACACGTTCCACACCCTGCTGGAGAAAAAAACAGCCCTGCAGGCAGAATACCTTGCCCAGCAGAACGCCCCCATAACACTGGAGCAAAGAGAGGCTATAACCGAAGGATGTTACAAAAAAGTTCTCGACACGCTCACAACCACCCGAGCAATCGTAGAGAAGCTTGCAAGCGAGTATCCAATGGTACTAGTGACCAATTTCTACGGCAATATGCCCGTAGTTTTGCAGGAATTCTCACTAAACAACACATTTCAAGAGATTGTAGAATCGTCGGTTGTAGGGCTACGCAAACCCGACCCGGCACTCTTTGCACTCGGTGTAAAAGCACTCGGGCTTCAGCCACAAGAGATTGTTGTAGTTGGCGACTCATACCGCAAAGACATTCACCCGGCACGCACACTGGGCTGCAAAGCCGTGTGGCTAAAAAATATCTGCTGGGAAGAAGAACCCATAGTTGAAGGATGTGAGCCGACAGCCATCATAAGCTCACTCGAGGAGTTTCCCGCACTTATATCCTGCTGAACCGAACTTAAAAGTAATCAGTTTCGTTTTATATAGGTAACAAAAAAAACAGATACCTATGAAACGAATATCTCTTTTCTATCTTGCCATACTCCTCACCGGCAGTGTGGCAACAGCACAAATCTCACCCGAGAATTACACAGTTGAGCACAAGGACAGCAGTTGGTACATAACCCTCGACTATAACGTGGAGAAAATACCCTCCAACGACGGTATGCTTCTCATAACCCACCTTTGCAACAACGACACCTGCATAAGCTCCACCACAAGACACTTTCAGGGTAAGAAATATGCCAAAAGATATACAAAAAGGCACGGTCACCACCCCGGGCTGCAACCTTATGGAAGCAACCAATGTACCATTATATTGCCCGAGAACCACGCCATAGACACCTTGTGGGGAGTTACATACAGCGAGTACAGCGACAAGAGCGGCACCACATACGCCATCGACACAATGGAGATTATACTCCCACCTGCACCATCACTCTGCTGCCACAAGGTCAGTGCAGCACGCACCATCGCCGACCACATAGCACAGGAACACCCCTATGTAAAAAGCATCAGACACTACGCCCCACTCACCCCCAACCAACCCTCCACCCCCACCAACAGAAATATCGTACGTTACCGTAGCAACAGCCCCCTGCTCGATGCCAGCTATATGCAAAATGCAAAATCCATTGACGAGATAATGGCAATTGTGGAACAGATACTGGGCGACAGCAGCACCACGATTGAATCGGTACAGATTGTGGGTTACACCTCGCCCGAGAACGACGAACACAGCAGCACACAATTAGGCTACCAGCGCGCGGCAGCACTACGCGACCACATACGCCGCCACCATCACCTGCCCGACTCCATTTTTGAGATAGCCGACGGTGGTAAAAACTGGGGACTCATATACCACGACATCAGAACCCTTGATATTCCCGATGGCGACAGCCTTATAGCAAGACTAAAAAGCGAACCCTCGCCCACCAAGAGAGAGATAATGCTACGTACATACAACCACGGTGAAATCTACAACGAACTTGCAAGAGCTTCCTTTGCCAAGCATCGCGGTGCAACCATAAACGCCATATATTATAACAATAAAGAAGACAGCGCCGCCGTAACAATAAACAACATTGTAAACGAGCTCATAGAGAACCCCCACCCCAACTATCACCACCTCACCCGGCAGCTACAACACTACAAGAACGATGCACGTGCCATAAACCTGCAAGGAGTAATCGACTACCGCCGACACCACCGTCACGCAGCCGAAAAAGCCTTCACAAAAGCCGCAGCTATGGGCGACGAACAGGCAGCCATAAACCTTATGATAATAGGAAACAGTGAAGAATAAGGAACTTTAAAACCACACTCTGTACAAAAACTGCACACAAAGTTTAAAGATATGCAAAAAACAACAAATTTTGCACAGTTCACTAACAAGTGTGCAGTTTTTATAATATTTTTGTACAAATTTAATCATTAAACGAGTACAAAATGAAAAAAACCATCTTCACACTTATCAGTGCAATAATGTTTGCAATACCTACATTTGCACAAGAAATCAATAAAAACGGCGATGAAATCATAGGCGAATACCTCACCGACCGTGGTGGCAGCAAAAGCAAAGTACGTGTGACAAAAGCCGAGGACGGCACATACACCGCGCAGCTCTTCTGGGTGCAGAACCCCCTCGACAAGAACGGCAACAAGCGTAAAGACGTTAAAAACCCCGACAAGAACCTGCGCAACGTAGACATCGACAAGGTGGTTGTAATAAAAGGCCTTAAATTCGACAAGAGCGAAGGCGAGTGGAATGGAACAAAAATCTACGACCCCTCAAAAGGCATACGCGTCGATGTAGAAGCCGAGTTTGTAGACACAAAGAAACTAAAGCTATTCGGTAACATCTGGGGTATTGGTACAACAATCTATTGGACCAAACTGAAATAAATTGTAAAGTAAGTTTTGATATTAGTGTGAATGGGTGTGCCGATGATATCGGCACACCCATTTTTTTAGATATTTGTTCTTGCTTCCAAGCGAGAATAACCAAATTGGGGTTTAACAACACCCCAATGTTTATAACGTATTTACTGCTCTTGCTGTTGAGGAAGATATTTCATTACCTTGCAAGGCGAACCCACCGCAACACAATCGGAAGGAATATCACGGGTAACTACGCTGCCAGCCCCTATCGTTACATTATCGCCGATGGTTACACCGGGAAGCACCTGCACACCGGCACCTATCCACACATTATTACCCACCTTAATGGGCTTTGCATATTCCAGCCCCTTGTTGCGCTGCTTCACATCCAACGGATGCCCTGCTGTGTGGAAACCGCAAGACGGCCCTATAAAGACATTGTCGCCAAAGGTAACGGGGGCTGCATCGAGGATTACAAGATTGTGGTTGGCATAGAAATTCTCGCCCAATGAGATATTGTAACCATAATCGCACCAGAACGAAGGC
This sequence comes from Bacteroidaceae bacterium, assembly GCA_045647885.1. GTDB lineage: Bacteria > Bacteroidota > Bacteroidia > Bacteroidales > Bacteroidaceae > HGM04593. The sequence continues at coordinate 5,579 of JAZRMX010000018.1, read as the reverse complement.
TCAATTGTAAAACTCCCTTTGTGCGAACCTATTATCCTGCACAGCAGTGCACGACGGGACTCTACATCCTCATAAGCCGAATTATTGTAACGTGCGCAAAGAGCCTTGCAGGCATTGCGCTCATCTATAAGCTGGGGATTATAATTGGCATCATAAAGTTCCCCTCTCAACATTTTATCCTTTTCGGTAGACATAGCAATGTGCGTTTAATTCACATATACACAAGAAAAATACTCGTCAAAGAGAGCCTTTGCCTCGTCAAGTTGCTCGGGAGTATTCTCCTTAACACCCTCAAGCTCATACTTCCAGCCCATCGCCTCATATTTATGCACGCCAAGCGTGTGATAAGGAAGAATCTCAACTCGCTGTACCATTTTATACTTGCCAAGTTCCTCGCCCAGGGCACGTATATCCTCCTCTATCGCGCTATAACCCTGTACAAGAACATAACGCAACCAGAAAGGCTTATTATTTTCCTCAAGCCAACGTGCAGTGCGCAGTGTCTGTTCATTGCTACGCTCGGTAAGCACGCGATGTCTTTCCGGGTTAAATTGTTTCACATCGAGCAGAACAAGATCGACAAGCCCGAAGAGTTCCTCGACATCCTTATTCCAGATACTGCCGTTGGTGTCTATACACACATTTATCCCCTGCTCCTTCAAGCGCTTCACAAGAGGGATAAGCTCGGCAGCCTGCACAGTGGGCTCGCCACCGCTGAATGTAACGCCCCCCTTCTTGCCGAAGAAAGCCTTCTCATTCATAGCCATACGCATAATCTCCTCTATCGAAGTCTCTTCGCTCTCGCCTTTGGCGTCAATAGTGTCGGGGTTGGCACAATACTTGCAACGGAAGTTACAACCCTGCAAAAATATAACAAGACGCAACCCCGGGCCGTCGAATGTGCCCATAGACTCGTATGAATGTACTCTAATCATCTGTTCCTGTTTTTTACAAGACAGAGGCCGACTTTTACAGCCGACCTCTGCACCATTATTGTTTTTTTATTACATACGCTCGTGGAAAGAACGAGAGATAACCTCCAACTGATGCTCGCGGCTCAATTTGATGAAGTTCACCGCATAACCCGACACGCGGATTGTGAGCTGCGGATATTTCTCGGGGTGATCCATAGCATCCAAAAGCATCTCACGGTTGAGAACGTTCACATTCAAGTGGTGAGCACCCTTGGTGAAGTAACCATCCATCATTGTCACAAGGTTCTCAATACGTGTCTCGTTATCAACACCAAGAGATTTGGGAATTATAGAGAATGTGTTACTGATACCATCCTGTGAGTCGCGATAACGCAATTTGGCAACCGAACTCAACGAAGCAACAGCACCCTTCTTGTCGCGACCGTGCATAGGGTTAGCACCGGGAGCAAAGGCAACGCCTTTTGCGCGTCCGTCGGGAGTAGCACCGGTCTTGCGACCATACATAACGTTCGATGTAATGGTGAGCAAAGACAAGGTAGCCTGTGCATTCTTGTAGATGGGGCGTTTCTTGAGCTCCTCGCTGAAGAAGTAAACAAGGTCTACACCAAGGTGGTCCACACGGTCGTCGTCGTTACCGAAGCAGGGGAAGTCCTTCTCAATCTCAAAGCCCTCGGTGAGGCCAAGTTCGTTACGTTTAACGGTAACCTTACCATACTTGATTGCCGAGAGAGAATCGAGCACGATTGAAAGACCTGCAACACCATACGCAAGGTTAATGGCAGGGTTAGTATCAATGAACGCCATCTGCGATTTCTCGTAGTAGTATTTATCGTGCATATAGTGGATAATGTTCATCGCGTCGTTATACACGCGTGCAATCTCCATAAGCACCTTCTTGTAGTTAGAGAGCACCTCCTCGTAGTTGAGAAGCTCGCCCGAAAGCACGGGTATATCCTTAACAATGAGTGTACCGGTATTCTCGCAACGACCACCGTTTATCGCAAGCAAAAGAGCCTTTGCAAAGTTACAACGTGCGCCGAAGAACTGTATCTGCTTACCGATAGCCTGATAAGATACACAGCAGGCAATACCATAGTCGTCGCAGTTACGAACCTCACGCATAAGGGTATCGTTCTCGTACTGAATAGAAGATGTATCGATAGAAACCTTTGCGCAGTACTCCTTGAAACCCTCGGGAAGTTCGGGACTCCACAGCACGGTCATATTAGGCTCGGGCGAGGGGCCGAGGTTGTAAAGAGTCTGCAAGAAACGGAAAGAGGTCTTTGTAACCTTTGTACGACCGTCGTTGAAACGGCCACCGATAGCCTCGGTAATCCAGGTGGGGTCACCGGCAAAGATGTCGTTGTACGACTGCATACGCAAGTGACGCACCATACGCAATTTAATTACAAACTGGTCGATGAGCTCCTGTGCGAAAGTCTCGTCAATATTTCCGTGGTCGAGGTCGTACTGAATGTAGATATCAAGGAAGGTCGATACGTTACCAAGCGACATCGCAGCACCGTCGAGCTCTTTAACCGATGCAAGGTAAGCCATATAAACCCACTGAACAGCCTCCTGTGCAGTTGTTGCGGGGCGAGAAAGGTCGAGACCATAGTACTCTCCCATAACCTTCATTTCATTAAGAGCCTTTATCTGCTCGGAAACCTCCTCACGCAAGCGGATGGTTGCGTCGGTCATAGGACTTACAAGCCCCTTAAGGTCGTTCTTCTTTGCCTCGATAAGACGGTCAAGACCATAGAGTGCCAAACGACGATAGTCACCAATTATACGACCACGCGCATAATTGTCGGGCAAACCGGTGAGGAAGCCCAATGAGCGATATGTACGAATCTCGTCGGTATAAGCATCGAACACACCATCATTGTGTGTCTTGCGATAATGAGTAAAAATCTCCTTCACCCTGTCATCAACCTCCACGCCATTCTCGCGGCAAGCCTTTTCAACAACCTTAATGCCACCGAAAGGCTTTATAGCACGCTTCAACAGCTCGTCGGTCTGCAAGCCCACGATAAGTTCATTTTCGCGATCGATGTAACCGGCCTTGTGCGATGTGATGGTGGAAACAGTAGTATTGTCAAGCGAGCGTACACCATTGTTTGCGCGCTCCTCGGCAAGAGCCTCAAGACACTTTTCCCAAATTTTCTTTGTTCTCTCTGTGGGACCCACAAGGAACGAAGCATCACCCTCATAAGGAGTAATATTTTCGTGAACAAAATTTGCCACATCAATATTCTTACTCCATAGACCATCTTTAAACATTTGATTCAATTCCATATAGCTGTTTTTTAAGATTAAACCTACATATTTGAGAACTACGCGTAGCGTAGCACTCTGCAAATATAGGAAAAATTTCTCGTTCCGCAGCCACTTTTTATGTTAATAATAAGCCTTTATTTGCCATTATTACAACTTTGTAAAAAAGTTAAAATCATACATTTTTGACTATAAAACAGAGAGGAATGCCACAAAGAGAAACGCAAAAAGAGAGTATTGTAGAAAAATAACATCTTGCATAAAGCCCGGCTGACAAAAAGACATTTTCAAGCAGCCAAGTTTACCTCTTCCACAGATGCGGATTATCAGTAATCACTCCATCAACTTCGCCAGTATAAAGTTCCACAGAAGAAGAAACAGTCCACACTTTAACCTCCTTGCCCGCCTTACGTATTTTGCGCGCAAGTGCTGCCGGAAATAGTCGCTTACCAAAATTGAACGAAGAGATATGAGCATACCTTTTCAGCGAGAAAAAGCGTAGCCCGTCATCAACCACCAAAGGTAAAAAAGGAACTTTGAACGCAATAAGCTTTTCAAGAGGGAAAGGCGCTCCAAGCTCGTGCAAACGCTCAAGCACTCCATCATTGAACGACTGCACAGCAACCCACTCCCCAGCACCACCAGCCTCAATAACATCTATCAACGCCTGCTCACCGCCACAAAAAGAGGCACCGGCATCCTTTATATCTATAAGCACCCCGCAACGCCCGGCAACAAGCGCAAGCACCTGCTCAAGCGTGGGAATAAAACACCCCTCGCCACCCACAAGCCTCAACGCTTGAACCTCGCCCAGCGTCATCTCCGATATCTTACCCTTGCCACCGGTGAGGTCATCAACCCTTGCATTGTGGAAAACAACAAAATGCCCATCTTTCGTGAGGCGCACGTCAACCTCCACAGCATCGGCACCGGCAGCAATTCCCGCCTCTATGCACGAAAGGGTATTTTCAACCCCCAACGCCGCGCCGCCCCTGTGCGCAATTACAGCAACCGCATCGTCACCGACAGCCACACAAGGAACAGAAAGCAATATTGTAAAAATGAGAAAAACACGCATAGCAACACACCTTTCTACAATATGTTATAAACAAAAAGAACGGGTAAATTGTTCAAGAAACGAGCAGATTTTTTCCACCGCCAACAAATTATTTCCACGGCTCCACGTGTATACCAATATGAGTATTCTGCCCAAATTCCTCTTTTAAAGCCTTTTCTATAATTTTTGTAATATCGTGAGCATCCTTTATAGACATTGCACCATCCATTCTTATATGAACCTCAATAGCAATATTATTACCAATTCTACGGGTGCGGAGATGATGAGGCGAGCTCACCCCCTGATGCGACACAATAATAGCCAGAATCCTATCCTCAACCTCTTTAGGGAGAGATTTCTCAAGCAATTCATCGATACAGGGCCTTATCAGCTCAACCGACACCTTAACAATGAAAAGACTCACAACAAAGGCAGCTATAGGGTCGAGCACCCTCCATTTTATTCCCAAGAACATAGCACCGCCAATGCCTATAAGCGTGCCAATAGAAGAAAAAGCATCGCTCCTGTGGTGCCAAGCATTAGCTATCACAGCTTTTGAATTCAATTTAGTGCCTTTAATCACTGTGTATTGGTAGAGCACCTCTTTCGATACGATAGAAACCACAGCAGCCACCAACGCCAGCCAACTCGGTGCCTCAAGCACCTTGCCGCGACAGACATCAACAACCTCCTTTACCGAATTCAAGAATATTCCCGCACCTACAAACAGCAGAACCACTCCTATAACAGCCGTAGCAAGCGTTTCATACTTTCCGTGACCGTAATCGTGAGTCTCATCCTGCGGCTTTCCGGCAATACGCACAAAGACAATAACAATAATATCTGTAATGAAATCGGACAGAGAATGCACTGCGTCGGCAATCATTGCAGAGCTATGCCCCACAAATCCCGCCACAAACTTAAAGAGGAGCAGCATAAAATTCACAACGCTGCCTATCCAGGTAACGCGGTAAATCTCCTTTTCCCGTTTAGCACCAGTTTCCATCAATCTTTATATATTGTTATTACTTTAATAACACAAAGATAATATTTTTAATTCATCCCCCAACTTTTACTGGCGAGTTTTTAACCGCTTTATAATTGATTTACAAAGACTTACACTTTTGAATTTTGTATACAAAAAAAAGCAGACTTCGAAGTGAAATCTGGGCTCAACGTAAAAAGTTGAGGGGTAAAAAATAAATTCTTATTTTTGCTGTCAATAAATTTCAAAGACTATGCAAAAAGATGGTTACTCCCTTCTGCTCCCCACAGGCACACTTGATTATTTTGATGTTGTAAACGTTGTT
>JAZRMX010000017.1:0-22987 GCA_045647885.1 Bacteroidaceae bacterium | reverse complement strand
TCTCGCATTTGCAGGGTGCTGTGGGACTTCCTCAGTTAGTTGCCTTGCGGCACCTAACTCGCGGGCAAACATTCCTCGCACTCTCTCCTGCAAATGCTCGGATAAACACTGTGATTTTAACGGTGCCGGTTTCTTTTTGAGAATTACCATTGCAAGAGATAATTTGTTACACATAGGATGGCGTGAGGGAGCATAACTTATTAAAGAATAAATTTGTCCACACTAAATTTCTACTAAACCTTAAAAAGCTATAAAAAACTGTGGTTTTTATAGCTTTTTTCTCTTTTATGCCTATATTCGCGAAAGGCACGTTGAATATGAGCGAATTTCTGCAGATAGATGGCTTGTGGAGCTACATTTATTGGTGCAACATAATTGTGGCGGCATTTATTGTGGTGAGGGTGGTTTTGAATAACCGCAATCCCATAAAAACTCTTGCGTGGATGATGGTGCTCTTGTTTCTTCCTCTTCTTGGTTTGCTTCTCTATTTCTTTTTCGGGCGCGATACAAAAAGATTAAAATACATTGGTCGCCGTTCGCTTTCGCAGATACAGCAACGTAGCCACCTTTATTATCGTGCGCAAAAGCCTGTGGAGTTTCCTCCGGCTTACTCTTCCCTTGTAAATTATCTTGAAAACACAGCATCGGCCTATCCTGTTCAGGGCAACAAAGTGCAGGTGATTGATGACGTGCAACTGTTTGCCGAGGAACTGCTTGCTGCAATTCGCTCGGCAAGGGAACACGTACATCTGCAGTTCTATATCTTTGAGGACGATGGGTTCGGCACTCGTGTGCGCGATGCTCTAATTGAAAAAGCGCGTGAGGGGGTTGAGGTGCGTGTGATATACGACAGTGTGGGCTGTTGGCGTGTGGCGAAGGATTTTTTCGAGGATATACGTTTTGCGGGTGGCCAGGTTGAGGCTTTTTTGAAGGTATATTTCCCCATTCTCGGCAACAGAGTCAACTATCGTAACCATCGCAAGGTGGTTGTTGTTGATGGCTGTGTGGGTTTTGTTGGCGGCTGTAATATTGCCGATCGTTATGTTCAAGGAGTGGAGTGGGGTGCGTGGCGCGATGTTATGCTCAAGGTGTGTGGCAACGGCGTTCACGGCTTGCAGACTTCGTTTCTTATAGATTGGTACTTTGCCAATGGTTCACTGGTGAGTGGTGGGCGTTATTTCCCCTCTATGCCTGTGATGGGCGATGCTTTGATGCAGGTTGCGCAATCCAATCCGGTGGGTGTTCACCGCGTGATAATGTCGGCATTGATTATGATCATAACTTCGGCAAGGGAGTATGTTTATATGCAGACTCCTTATCTTATGCTTAACGATGCAGTGAAGCTTGCCATAATAAATGCAGCCCTTTCAGGCGTTGATGTGAGGCTGATGATACCCCTGCGGTCCGATAGTCCTATATTGACTTACGCCTCTTACTCTTATTTGGGTGATCTGCTTGAGGCGGGGGTGAGGGTACTTTTATATAAGGAGGGTATGATGCACGGCAAAACTATGGTGAGCGACGATGCTGTCTCCTCTGTAGGCTCGGCTAACCTTGATTTCCGCAGTTTTTACTATAATTTCGAGATGAGCAGCTTTGTCTATTCCTCCTCTGTGGCACGCAAGCTGAAAAGCGTGTTCCTGAACGACGAGAAGGGTTGTCACCAGCTCTCTGTGCGCGAATACTCCTCACGCTCGTTTATGCGTCGCTGTGCCGAGTCGGCAGCGAGGCTCTTCTCGCCCTTGCTTTGAGAATTATTCCTCTTTCTTGAAGAAACTGAAATTCACACTGCCGTATGCAATGTGGCGGAAGAAATGTGGGTTCTCGCTGAAGTCATTGTCCTTGCCGTGCTCAAAAACAAGAATGCCGTCTTTCTTTAACATATTGCTTTGCAGAATGAGGTCGGGTATGCTTGCGAGGTCTTTCAGAGCATAAGGTGGGTCGGCAAAAATAAGGTCGTAGCTGCTGTTGCAACGGCGAATATAGCGGAAAACATCGTCGCGTACAAGCTGCCAGCTACTGTCGTTAAGCGTGGTGGCGCTTTTTCTCAAGTGAGAGAAGTGCAGCGAATCCATTTCCACCGATGTTACCGACAGGCAACCGCGGGAGAGCAGTTCGAGACTTATGCTACCCGTGCCCGAAAAGAGGTCGAGTGCGTGTGTCTCCTCAAAATCTATAATGTTACACAGAATATTGAAGAGGTTTTCTTTTGCAAAATCGGTAGTAGGGCGTGCCTTGAAGTTGCGTGGAATGTCGAAATGTCTTCCTTTGTATTTTCCGCTTATTATTCGCATAGTAGTAGTGCTTGAATGTCAAAGGGTGTGTCGCCTATTCTGTTGAGCAGGTTCGGGGCGAAAAGCTCGCTTGGGTTTATGCGTACACGGTTGCGTATGAATTGTGAAATTATTACCGACAGCTCCTCCACACGTTTGTTGCCACAAAGTATGAGCTTGTCGTCGCTTTGTGAGAGGCCTTGGGCTTTCCATATTGCCAGCAGGTAGTATAGCTGGTTGTGGTTGTTGTCGGTAGTGAAGAAGTTCATAAGCTCCACCTTTCCGCTGTTAATGGAGATGAGCAACGCGCCCTCGTTCATATAGTAGGCTAGCATAAACTTTTCGCTGTCGAATTGTTGGCGCGCAATGTAGCCAAGCAGAATACTGGCAGGTGTGTAATAACTTACGTTGCCCATTGATGCAAGGTGGTTATAAATGTTCTTCTCAACGGGGAAGAGTACTGTGATGTTCTGTGCGGTGAGCCTGTTGGCTACAATCTCCACGTTGGTGTCGGCTTTTGGGAAGCAGCTCCTGTAGAAAATCTTGTGGTTGTTCTTGTTATCATATTCTGCAGGAATGGTGGTGAAGTCGCCGCTTACTATAATGGCTTTTATATCAGTAACCCCGTCGAGGTCAAGTGGGCATTTGTCTATTGCCTTGCACAGGTTGGCATAGAGGGTGCTGTCGTTGTCGGCTTTGTGAAAATGGTATTGCACACTGTCGGGGTTACCACCCGTATAGGTGCAAAAACAAAATCCATCCGTACTTATACGAATGGATAATGTTTTGTATGGTCTGTTTTCTCCTTTCATCAAAGAGAGATTATTCCCAGTTACCAGCGTTGTTGTTGGGGTTCTCAACGTCACCAACTTTCAAACCGCAGTAACGGCCCATTTTCTTCATCTGGTATTTAAGGTTGGCAAGTTCCTGCTTGTTCACATCCTCGAGGTAAGTCTCATAGGGAGTGCGTGCCTCGAAGAGGTACTGTGCGCTACCCGATTTTGTGGTGTCGCAGCTTGTGAGAATCTCAAATTTTGCGCCATTGCCGAAGGGAACGAAAGCAAGTGAATCGGCAACGAAAGTTTTGGGATAGATTGTATCGAGGAGAGCAATCCAAGATGTGTCACGGCGGAAATCGCGCAATCCTTCTTTATCAACCTCGCCCCATTTACCGGTTTTTTCAGCTTTCTTTATCATTTCGAGAGCTTTATCCTCGGTAAGACCGCGCTCAAGCTGTGCATCGTCGAGCTCTCCCACTTTAAGAATGATGGGCATTTGAGCTGTTTTAAGGAAGTCGATGAGTGAATCGAAGTTGTCGGCATATGCTCCTTCGTGGTTGTTACGGTACTCAATCTGTGCTGTACGGATGTCGATGAGGCGTGCAATAATCTGCTTTTCACGCGCTGCGCGTACTTCAGAGAACTCAATGGGGTCCATAATGCTGCGGTAGCTGATGTATGCCAAACCTGCAACTGCTGCAAAGAGTAATACTTTTAAGACGTTTTTCATTGTTACTATATTTAATTTATGTACTTTCGTGTTGCAAAAATAAGATAAAAAAACGAATTATCGTTTTTATAGTATATATTATTTATTGGTAAATTGTGATAAATAAATATTTAACCTCGCAAATTAAATCAAATTTTCCTTTCGTTCCAACAGATGAGCAGGAAAATTCGCTCGAAAAAATATCGGAATTTATCCTGTCGGGAGACGATAGGAAGGTTTTCCTGCTGTGCGGTTATGCCGGTACGGGTAAAACCACGCTTGTGTCTGCTCTTGTGAGAACAATGTCGCAGCTCGAGAGGCGTGTTGTTCTTCTGGCTCCCACCGGGCGTGCAGCAAAGGTCTTCTCTTCATATTCGGGGTTGCCTGCCTATACTATTCACAAGTGGATATACAGGCAAAAGAGCATTATGGACAGTTCGGCATTTTCGCTTATGGAGAACAGGGCTGTGAACACGCTGTTCATAGTAGACGAGGCCTCTATGATAGCCAATGAGGGGGTGTCGGGCTTCGGCTCCGGCGCTCTTCTCGACGACCTTGTGGAATTTGTCTATTCGGGCAGGGGGTGTTCATTGCTGCTGCTTGGCGATACAGCGCAGCTGCCACCGGTTGGAGAGTTGCTCTCACCGGCTCTTTCTCCCGACTATCTGCGCTCAATGTTTCTCTCTGTGCAGGGTATGGAGCTCACACAGGTTATGCGTCAGCTCGACGGGTCGGGTATTTTGCAGAATGCCACAATGCTGCGTCGTGTAATAGCCACGGGCGATGCCGGTTATCTGCCGCAAATAAGGCTCAAAGGCTTTGCCGATGTTTGCCGTGTGCAGGGCGAGGAACTTATTGAGGCTATCGACAGTTGTTACGGCGATGTGGGGTTAGAGGAAACTATTATATTGTGCCGTTCAAACAAACGCGCCAATGTTTACAACGAGGGGGTGCGCCGCCGCATCCTTTATCGCGAGGATGAACTGAGCCGTGGTGATATGCTTATGGTTGTAAAGAACAATTATTATTGGCGCGAAGAATTGGGCAAGGTGGACAAGAGTATTCTTGAAAAAATAGATTTTATAGCCAATGGCGATATGGCGGAGATTGTTTATGTTGGAGGCACGGAGGAGATGTATGGTTTTCGTTTTGCCGATGTTACTCTTGCATTCAACGACTACGAGGATTGTGAGCTTGATGTAAAGATTATGCTTGGCACGCTTACAAGCGAATCGCCTTCTCTCACACGAGGCGAGAGTGAAGCGTTACTTGCTGCTGTGTGGGAGGATTATCCCGAAATAAAATCGAAACGTAAAAGAATGGAGGAGGTACGTAAGAATCCTTATTACAATGCTCTCCAGGTGAAATATGGCTATGCAGTAACCTGTCACAAGGCGCAGGGTGGCCAGTGGAAGCGGGTCTTCCTCGACCAGGGGTATGTAACTCCCGATATGGCAACGTCCGACTATTATCGTTGGCTTTACACGGCTTTTACTCGTGCAACGGAACGCCTGTATCTTGTTAATTGGAGTGATAAGCAGGTGGAGTAGTGAACCTTACTCCTCCCACAGATTGTCCCACCCTTTGTTCTCATAATTAATTTGTTCCCGGCTTGCCTGTTTAGTGTCGGATGCTGCTATTATGTTACACGTTTCCATTCCAATAATTGTTGCTTTGGGTTGTTGATACTCCTTTTTCATTGTTGTAATTGTTTTTAACGGTTAATGAACTCAATTACATATAAGAACAACGATAGTAAGGAGTGGTTCGGGTAAGGGTATATAAAAAGAGAAGTTCCTGCACTTATGGCGGGAACTTCTCTTTTTATGGTATAGCCTTTTATTAGATTTCGGCAATCTCGAATACCTTGTCTATGGCTGCCTTTACGCCTGCAGGGTTCTTACCGCCTGCTTGTGCAAAGTGTGCCTGGCCACCGCCACCGCCTTGCATCTCTTTTGCTGCCTGGCCGACAATTTTACCGGCGTTGATACCACGCTCCACAAGGTCGGAACTTGCCGAGATTGTGAGCTGGGGTTTGTCGTTGTATACGCTACCGATTACCACGAAGAGGTTTTCGGGCTGTTCCTGGCGCAGTGCAAAGACGATGTCTTTTACGGTTGCAGGTGCTGCGGGGAGCATTGCGCTTATGTAACGCACGCCTGCACGCTCTTTAATATCTTTCAAAAGTTCGTTCTTCATTGCGAGCGCTTTCTCTTTTGCGTACTCCTCAATCTCTTTCTTGAGTTCGGCATTCTCGGCAATTGACTTCACGATTGTTGCCTTGAGGTTAGGTACGTTGTTGAAGAGGGTGTGTATCTCTTTCATAAGGTTCTGTATCTTGTAGAGGTGTGCCTCGAGTGCTTCGCCTGTGATTGCCTCGATACGGCGTACACCGGCTGCAACAGAGCTTTCAGAGATTATTTTTACCATACCGATGCGGCCAGTTGCATCAACGTGTGTTCCACCGCAGAACTCAATTGAGCTACCGAATTTTACTACGCGTACGTGGTCGCCGTATTTCTCGCCGAAGAGGGCGATGGCGCCAAGCTGTTTAGCCTCCTCGATGGGTATGTTGCGGTAGTCGGTGAGGGGAATGTTCTCGCGTATGCGTGCGTTTACTATGCGCTCTACCTGTTCAATCTCCTCGTCGGTTACCTTCTGGAAGTGTGAGAAGTCGAAACGTATTGAATCGGGTGTCACGAGTGAACCTTTTTGCTCTACGTGTGTGCCGAGCACCTGGCGCAAAGCTTGGTCGAGCAAGTGTGTGCATGAGTGGTTGGCTGCGCAGGCGTTGCGTTTCTTCTCGTTTACCTCGGCGCGGAAGGTTGCTCCGGCGTCTGCGGGTAGCTGTTTGGTGATGTGTATGGGGAGGTTGTTCTCCTTTTTGGTGTCGATAACCTCAATGCGCTCGTCGCCACAGATGAGGTAACCGGTGTCGCCCACCTGACCTCCGCTTTCAGCATAGAAGGGAGTCTCTTTCAGTACAATCTGGTAGAGAGTCTGGTTCTTCTGCTTTGTCTGGCGGTAACGCAAGATTGTTGTTTCGTACTGTGTGTTGTCGTAGCCCACGAAGGTGCAGTCGCCCTCGCTCACGGTTACCCAGTCGCCGTTCTCTACGGCTGCTGCGTTGCGTGCGCGTGTCTTCTGCTTGAGCATCTCCTCGTCGAACTGCTGCATATTTACAGTGAGGCCGTTCTCACGAAGAATGAGCTGTGTGAGGTCGATGGGGAAGCCGAATGTGTCGTAGAGGGTGAATGCTTCAACACCACTGATCTCGCTCTTGCCCTCGGCTTTTGTAGCAGAGATTACCTTGTCGAGCAGGTGCATACCTGTGTCGAGGGTGCGAAGGAATGAATCCTCCTCCTCTTTTATTACCTTTGTGATAAGCTCCTGCTGCTGTTTGAGCTCGGGGTAAGCGTCGCCCATATTCTCGATGAGTGTGGGCACGAGTTTGTACATAAATGCCTGTTTCTGCTCAAGGAAGGTGTAACCGTAACGTACGGCACGACGCAGGATGCGGCGTATAACGTAACCGGCTTTTGCATTAGAGGGGAGCTGTCCGTCGGTTATTGAGAATGAGATTGTACGTATGTGGTCGGCAATTACGCGCATTGCAACATCCACCATTTCCTCTTTTCCATAGCTCTTGCCGCTAATCTCACCAATGGCTTTGATGATGGGCTGGAATACGTCGGTGTCGTAGTTCGACTGCTTGCCCTGCAAAGCCATACAGAGGCGCTCGAATCCCATACCGGTATCGATAACCTTTGCGGGGAGCTCTTCGAGGTGGCCGTCGGCCATACGGTTGAACTGCATAAACACGAGGTTCCATATCTCAATTACCTGGGGGTGTGAACCGTTTACGAGCTCGCGGCCGGGGATTGCTTTGCGCTCCTCTTCGCTACGAAGGTCGATGTGAATCTCGGAGCAGGGACCGCAGGGGCCTGTGTCGCCCATCTCCCAGAAGTTGTCTTTGTGGTTACCGTTTATGATTCTGTCGGCGGGGAGGTGCTTGCTCCAGATGGCAGCAGCCTCGTTGTCGCGCTCAAGACCTTCAGCCTCGCTACCCTCGAATACAGTTGCGTACATACGCTCGGGGTCGAGCTTTGCAACCTTTGTAAGGAACTCCCACGCCCAGTTGATGGCGTCTTCTTTGAAATAGTCGCCGAATGACCAGTTACCGAGCATCTCGAACATTGTGTGGTGGTAGGTGTCGTGACCAACCTCCTCCAGGTCGTTGTGCTTACCGCTAACGCGCAGACATTTCTGCGAGTCGGCAACACGCTTGCTCTTTGCAGGGGTGTTGCCAAGGATAATATCCTTGAAGTGGTGCATACCAGCGTTGGTAAACATAAGTGTGGGGTCGTCTTTGACAACCATGGGTGCCGAGGGTACTATAAGGTGCCCTTTCCCTTGAAAGAATTGTTTGAAAGATTCTCTAATCTCTTTTGATGTGAGCATATTCTGTTTAATTTTAGTTATTTATCTTTTGATTCCGGTGCGAAACGCCACAAAATAAAACATAGTTTTATGTGTGGCGCTCTTCGCGGACGCGAAGGTACAATAAAAGTGTGTAAAAAACGAATAATTGTCCGTAATAATGCTTCAGCGCGTGTATGTTTGTTATACTCTGTTAAAGGGTGTGCCGATAAATGTGTAAATAGTTGCAAAAAAAGATAGCTTTTACTACTTTTGTTCCTTGTAAGCGAAACTGCGATGCGAAAAGTCTATTACATATTCAACCCGGCAACTCGAACCTACGACCGTGTATATCCAAACCTGGCACAGCGTTTTCTCACTATATTGCGTCGTGTGCTGTTGTATGTGATATTCGGTGGTTTGTCGTTCCTCATATTTTATCTTCTTATAGAGACTCCTTCGATGACAGAGCTGCAGCAGGAAAATTCCAAACTTCTTGCCCAGTACCGCATTATGTCGCAACGCCTCGACAATGCTATGGAGGTGCTCGAGGATATACAGCAGCGCGACGACAACCTCTACCGAGTACTGTTGAATTCGGAGCCGGTTCCCACCTTCGCACGCCAGTCGGGCTATGGCGGTACAAACCGTTACGACGAACTTATGGATATGGATAATTCGGCTCTTGTAGTGGAGACTGCGCAGAAGATGGATATGCTCGACAAGCAGCTTTATCTTCAGATAAAATCCTTCGACCAGCTTGTGCAGCTCGATGCCGAAAAAGAGGATTACCTGCGTCACCTGCCTGCGATACAGCCCATTGCCAACCGCGACCTTAAACGCACAGCTTCGGGTTATGGTTGGCGCATAGACCCTGTGTACAAAGTGCGCAAGAAACATAATGGAATGGACTTCTCGTGCGATAACCGCACGCCTGTCTATGCTACCGCCGACGGTACAGTTATCTCGGCTAAATGGCAATCGGGCTATGGTTACACAGTGAGAATTGATCACGGTTATGGTATAGAAACTCTTTATGCCCACCTCTATAATAATAAATTTATGGTAAAGCCGGGGCAGAAGGTTGTACGTGGCGAGCAGATAGCCTTGAGCGGCAACTCGGGAAAGAGTACCGGCCCGCATTTGCACTACGAAGTTATTGTCAAGGGTGTGCACCAGAACCCCATCAACTACTATTTTATGGACCTCGATGCCGAGGGCTACGACCAGATGTTGCAGATGGCTGAGAACCACGGAAAAATATTCGACTGACAATATGGCACTCTCTAAAGATAAAGACCTTAAGATGTATTACTCCATTAAGGAGGTGGCAAAGGAACTTAACGTTAGTGAAACTACTTTGCGTTATTGGGAGACGATGTTTCCACAACTCTCGCCTTACAAGGGTGCCAATGGGGTGCGTCGTTACACAAAGGATGATTTCAAGACTGCCCGTCTCATCTATCATCTTGTAAAGGAGCGTGGGCTTACTCTTGCCGGTGCAAAGCAACACTTGAAAGGTTCCGGCAACCAGGAAAATGCCGACCGCTCGGCCGAGGTTATTGACCGTTTGAAGGCTGTGAAAGAAGAGCTTCTTGGTATTAAGGCGCAACTTGATTTCTTGTAAATGATTCAAATTGCAATGCTTGTAACTTTGCGTGTGTTAAAGAATTACATATTTGGAATTTGCGTAAAGATGCCTGCGAAAATTTGGGCATTTGCAAGTTTTGTATAAACACACGCATTTAAACTAACCAATCTCTCTTATTTTGCGTATAAAGCCGAACGACCACTCTGTGTGCCGTTGTTCGTTGGGGCGTCGTGTGCTTTTTTATATTGGCGTGTGCGCCCTTGATTATACGCTTTTAATTACAAATTACCCTATTCGCGCAATAGTCTTGATACTCTCAATCTTCTTGAGGCTTGCGCAAAGGTTCTTCACATCATCCACATCGTGAACATTCACCCAAAATGTACCTTCAAAAATGCCATCGCTGCTCTCGAGATGCAGTTTCTGTATACTGGCATTGAATTTCTGCGCAATTATGGCTGTAATCTCGTTGAGTACACCAAGGTTGTCAATACCCGTTATCTGTATAGGTACTATGAAATTCAACTTCTTGTGAGTGTCCCACTTTGCCACAAGAATTCTGTCGCCGTGGCTGCTTTTCAATGTGTTGGCTACGGGGCAGTTGCGTTTGTGTATGGTTATGTGTTTGTTGTCGTCGTAATATCCAAGAACATCGTCGCCTGGTATGGGGTGGCAACAGTCGGCTATTATATAGCTGTGCTTTATATTCTCGTCGGTGAGGCTTATGGGGGTCTTGCGGTCTATAGCATCGAACACTTCTCCTTTCTTTGCCTCTTCTTTCTTCTTGTCTTTGCCAAAAGAGAAAAGCGACTGGAAACTGAATTTCTTGTTGCCCAGGAGCGCGTCTTTGTCGTCGCTTCCGAGTGTGATGCTACCATCGCCTATGGCGACAAGCAGGGCATCCTTGTCTTTTAGGTTATGCAGTTTCCACAGTTTTTCTATATTGCCTGTGTAGTTGCTCAAACCCTCTTGTTCAAGGAATTTGTTTAGCAGTTCCTCGCCGTCGCGCATAAAGAGACGTTGTTTGCGACGCAGGGCTGCGAGAATCTTGGCACGGGCTTTGGCTGTGGTAACAAAAGATAGCCATCCCTCTTCAACACGGGGGGCGTTTGATGTTATTATCTCCACCTGGTCGCCGCTCTGCAACTGGTGGTTCAGGGGTACAAGTTTGTGGTTAACCTTTGCGCCTATGCAGTGGTTGCCCAGGAAGGTGTGTATGCTGTATGCAAGGTCTAGAGCGGTACAGTTCTGCGGCATTGTCTTTATATCGCCTTTTGGGGTGAAGACAAATATTTCGGTGGCATAAAGGTTCAGTTTTATGGTGTTGAGGAAGTCGAGGGCATTGGGCTGCGGGTCGTCGAGTATCTCCTTTATAGTGTGTAGCCAGTTCTCGAGCTGTTCGTCGCCAGTACTTTCGCCGGCGCTCTTGTATTTCCAGTGCGCGGCAATGCCTTTCTCGGCCATCTCGTTCATCTTCTCGCTACGTATCTGCACCTCTATCCATTCGCCGCGTTTGCTCATAAAGGTTGCGTGCAGGGCTTTGTAACCGTTTGTACGCGGTTTGTTAACCCAGTCGCGCAGGCGGTCGGGGTGGGCGTTGTAGAGTTTGGTGAGAGCTATGTATATGTTGAAGCACTCGTTGTTCTCGTCTTTTCCTTCGCGGGGGGTGAAGATGATGCGTACGGCGAGAATGTCGAAGATATCCTCGAAGGCTACGTGCTTCTTCTGCATCTTGTTCCAGATGGAGTAGGGCGATTTAACTCGGCCTATTATGCGGTAGTTTAGCCCCATTGCGTCGAGCTCGCTGCAGATGGGCGAGGTGAATTCCTTGTAGAGAATGTCGCGGTTGCGCTGTGTGTTCTCTATGAGCTTTTCTATTTTCGCGTACTCTTCGGGGTGTTCGTAACGGAATGAGAGGTTCTCTAGCTCTGTTTTTATTTTGCTCAATCCAAGGCGGTAGGCGATGGGGGCATATATGTAAAGTGTTTCGCCGGCAATCTTGTACTGCTTGTTTACGGGCATAAACTCCAGCGTGCGCATATTGTGCAGACGGTCGGCGATTTTTATGAGTATCACGCGTATGTCCTCGCTCATAGTGAGCAGCAGTTTCTTGAAGTTCTCGGCCTGTTCCGAGGCGTGTGCGCCGAATACTCCTCCCGATATTTTTGTGAGACCGCTTACAATCTCGGCAATGCGGTCGCCAAAGAGGTTTCTTATGTCTTCCACGGTGTAGTCGGTGTCCTCGACCACGTCGTGCAACAGCGCGGCGCATATCGATGTTGAGCCCAACCCAATCTCCTTGCACACGATTGTCGCAACCTCCAGAGGGTGCATAATGTAGGGCTCGCCGCTGTGACGGCGCACGCCTTTATGGGCTTGTCGGGCAAAGTTGAAGGCCTTTGTTATGAGTTCCACTTTTTTGCGGTGCTGCGACGCAAGGTATATGTCGAGCAACTCTGCAAAGGCTTTGTTTATGGCTTTCTCTTCGTCAATTATGTTTATTTCCTCGCTGTTCATACTCTATCAGTATATTTTAAGGCTACGTCCGGCGCGTATATTGGTACTGCGCAGGTTGTTCCATTTCATTATCTGCTTAACCGATACGCGGTACTTGCGGGCTATGCTGCCGAGTGTTTCGCCACTGCGTATCTTGTGGTATTTGAGCGTGCCGCGGCCATCGTCATTGGCTTTGGCCTCTTTAAGCATCTTGGCAATGTCGCTTTTGGGGAAGAAGGTCTCCTTCTCATAGTTGTAGATGCTGTCCTCGTTGGCGATGAATTGTGTTATCGCACTGTTTGGCAGGCGCAATACATATTTTTCCGCCTCTCCGGGGATGATGTCCTTTATGTACTGCGGGTTTATGGCGCGTATGTCCTCTATGCTTATGTCGCAGTATTGTGCCACTTGCTTGAAGTGCAGGTTCTTGTTTATGTGCAGTGTGTCCGTGCCTATTGGTATGTTGGGCTCCATGGGGCAGATGCCGTGCTCTTCGTGGTAGGTCATTATGTAGTTTGCTGCGACGAGCGCGGGCAGGTAACCGCGTGTCTCGCGTGGCAGGTAACGATATATCTCCCAGAAATCGGTCTTGCCGCCAGAGCGCAGAATAGCCTTCTTCACGTTGCCGGGTCCGCAGTTATAGGCTGCGACGGCGAGGTCCCAACGGTTGAAGAACTTGTATAGGTCGCGTAGGTAGTTGAGGCCGGCGTGTGTTGCTTTGAGGGGGTCGAAACGGTCGTCGATGTAGTTGTTTGATTTAAGCCCGTAGAGCTTGCCGGTGGCAAACATAAATTGCCACAAACCTTTTGCGCCTACACGGGAAACTGCCTTTGGGTTTAGTGCCGACTCAATCACGGGCAGGTATTTAAGCTCGTGTGGCATATTGTATTTGTCTATTTCCGCCTCAATCATCGGCATATAGAATTCCGAGATTCCAAGCATATAGGACACAAGGGTGCGGTTGCGTGTGGCGTAGCGGTCTATGCACTGGCGCACCATACTGTTGTATGGCATATCTATGATGCAGGGCATGTTGCGCAGACGCTCGGCGTAGAGTGTGTCGCTCACTTTTATATTCTCCCATCCTTCGGTTTCGCAGTCGAACGATTTAAGCAGGTTACGCGCTTGCCAGCCGTTGAGCAGGCTGTCAATGTCGGCTGTCATACCTTCGGGGAGCTCAAACTGCAGGCTGTCGTTGGCTGTGCTGTCTGTGGGTATGTTGAATATCAGCGTGTCGGGTTGTGCAATGTCGTTGTCGGTTATAATGCTCTCGTCGAAGAGGGCATCGTTCTCAAGCGTGTCGGCAGTGAATGTGTTTTGTGCCGTCGCTGTGTGCGCACCGACAGTTATGAGTAGTATTGATGATAGCAGTGTTATGTATTTTTGCATTTCGGGTTGTTCAGAATGTTATGTTGCAGTTGAGTCCGTAAGAGCCGATGTTTGTTTTTCCAAGGCTCTCGTAGCCGCCGAACATTTCGGGTTGTATGGTGAGATTAATATCCTCGCTAATGTCGAAACTTGCCAGCTGTGCATCCACATAGGCATCGATGACCGATAATACATAGACGCCAATGAAGGCGAATACACTCAGGTCGCGCCAGCGGCGGTAGCGGTCTTTTCTCTTCTTGAAAACCTCGGTTACATAGTCTTTGTTTGCATCAAAGTCGTAGCCTGGGCGGAAAAAGTCGACATACGAGTTGCTGTTAGGGTTGTTGTCCATTATGTCGAGGTAGGCCTGGCGATAGTCCCTGTACATCTGGCTGTTCCAGTTGTAGGCATAAAGGCAACCTATGAATCCGCCGTACACAATGGGCAGTTTCCAATACTTGCGGTTGTATATCTGTCCGCCACCGGGGAACACCACGGCGAGCCAGGTGGCTTTTGTGGGGTCGGGCAGGAAGGGTTTTATCTCGGTGCGCATACCGTTGTTGAGGCTCTGTCTCTTGAGTGCGGCGCGGCTGCTGTCGGGCGAGAGGGCAATGCTGTTTCTGTACACGTTTTCTATGGTGGCCGAGTCTGTTTTCAGCGTGGTTTCCACTATGGAATCTCCGGGCAATACAAGGCTGTCCTGTGCGGCAACATCGCCGAGTGCCGCTGTCAGTAGGAACATCAGAAGAACTGTTGCTTTCCTGTATGTGAAACGCATTTTTGTCACGGTTTTCAGTTGTTTAATTTGTCAAATATAGTAATAATTCGCTCGAGCTCCTGCTCGTTCTTGAATTTTATACTGATTTTGCCGCTTCCCTTTGCCGAACAGGTGAGCTGTACCGGTGTCTGGAAGAAGTGTGTCAGTTGTTTTTTCAGTTGGTGGAATTCGGGGCTCTGCTGTTTTGCCGCGCTCTTTTTGCTTGCTTCGGCGGGTTGTGCATCGCCCTCCTTTATGCGGCGCACCATCTCTTCCACCTCGCGAACCGAGCAACCGTTTGCCTCAATCTCGTGGAAGAGTCTTATCTGCTCGGCGGGGCTGTCGAGCGAGAGCAGGGCGCGTGCGTGGCCCATATCAATCTTTTTCTCCTTAAGTGCCATCTGTATTGTGGCTGGGAGGCGCAACAGGCGCAGGAAATTTGCGATGGTGGCGCGGCCTTTGCCAATGCGTTTGCTCAGTTGCTCCTGTGAGAGGTTATGCTGTTCAATCAGCTGCTGGTAAGCGAGTGCAATTTCAAGGGCGTTGAGGTCCTCGCGCTGAATATTCTCAATGAGGGCCATCTCCATTGTGTCCTCGTCATCGGCTTTGAGTATGTAGGCAGGTATGGTTGTCTTGCCTGCAAGCTGCGATGCGCGGTAACGGCGCTCTCCGGCAATAATCTGGTATTTATCGCCATTTGTTTTGCGCAGGGTGATGGGCTGTATAACGCCAAGCTCTTTTATTGAGTCGGCAAGCTCGCGCAAAGCCTCTTCGCTGAATTCGCGACGGGGCTGGTTGGGGTTGGCCTCAATGAGGCTTATCTTTATCTCGCCTATTGATTGCGAGCCCGATGTCTGTATGGTTTCGGTGGAGATTAGTGCGTCGAGTCCTCGGCCGAGTCCTTGGCCTAATGTGAATTTTTTATTTGGTGCCATCTTTATTTGTTTCTCTCAATTATTTCTTGTGCAAGTGCAAGGTAGTTCTTTGCGCCGGTAGAGTCGGCGTCGTACAAAATTACGGGTATACCCATACTGGGTGCTTCGCCCAGGCGTATGTTGCGCTGTATTACGGTCTCGAACACAAGTTCGCGGAAGTGTTTCTTCACCTCGTTGTACACCTGGTTGCTCAAGCGCAGGCGCGAGTTGAACATTGTGAGCAGGAAGCCTTCAATGTCGAGCGGTGGGTTGAGGTTCGATTTTATGATTTTTATGGTGTTCAACAGTTTGCTGATACCTTCGAGAGCGAAATATTCGCACTGCACGGGTATTATCACCGAGTCGGCTGCTGTAAGTGAGTTCACTGTGATGAGGCCGAGTGAGGGCGAGCAGTCTATAAGTATATAGTCGTATTTGTCTTTGATGGGTGCAAGCGCCTCGCGCATTATCTTTTCGCGGTTGGGCAGGTCGAGCATCTCAATCTCGGCTCCCACAAGGTCTATGTGTGAGGGGATTATGTCGAGTCCTTCAATGCAGGTCTTCTGTATGCCCTCTGTTATTGCCGATTTGTTAATGAGGCACTCATAGATGGAGCATTCAATTTCGCGAATGTCTATACCGAGGCCCGACGAGGCGTTTGCCTGTGGGTCGGCATCTATGACGAGTACCTTCTTCTCGTATGTAGCCAACGAGGCTGCAAGGTTAATGGCGGTGGTTGTTTTTCCCACGCCACCTTTCTGGTTGGCAAGTGCAATAATTTTTCCCATATATTATTTTTTCCTATTTTGCGGTTTATAAATGTTTTACGCCTGCAATTTGCGTGGTTTGCTCCACAATTGCATTTATTTTGCGAAGATACGAAAAAAAAAGTTTGCTTTTCAGTATTTCTCATTTAGTTATGAACAGGTGGCGCATTTTTTATTAAAAAATGTTATAGGGGCGCGGCTTCTGTTGCCACCTACCTTTGTACTATATGTTTATAATATTTGTGCGTAGCTTTCGGTTATTGTTGCTTTTTATTATCTTCGCGGTGGAAACCAAAAAATATTATATGGAAAACAGACCGCTTATACTTGTTTCTAACGATGATGGCTACAAGGCCAAGGGTATAAATTGCCTCGTGAGGGTGTTGATGGTATTTGGAGATGTTGTGGTAGTTGCGCCGCATACAGGGCGCTCGGGCAAAGGATGTGCCATAACCAGTGAAGTTCCCATAAAGGTGTGGGAGGTGGCGTCGGAGCCCGGGTTGCAGGTCTTTGCCTGTACCGGTACGCCCTGTGACTGTGTGAAACTTGCCTGCCACAGCATTGTTCCACGTAAGCCCGACCTAATCATCGGCGGTATAAACCACGGCGATAACTCTGCGGTAAACGCGCACTATTCGGGTACGATGGGCGTGGTTATCGAGGGTTGTATGAAGGGTGTTCCTTCTATTGCATTTTCACTATGCTCGCACGACGATGATGCCGACTTTTCTCCTACATATCCCTATATCCGTAAGATTGTGTCCGAGGTGTTGCGCCGCGGCCTTCCTGCAGGCAGTTGTCTGAACGTGAACTTCCCCGACTCATCATCCTATGCCGGTGTTAAGGTGTGTCGTCAGGCTTTCGGCGAGTGGGTGAACGAGTGGGAGGCGCATACACATCCTCGCGGAGGAGAGTGGTGGTGGCTCACCGGTGAATTTGCGCTTGCTGACAGCGACGAGAATTCCGACCGTGTTGCTCTTAACAATAATTTTGTTGCAATAACCCCTACAAAAATTGATTTTACCGATTATTCTCTGCTTGCCGAAATGCAGGAGTGGGGGTTGTAAAAATGTTATGTAAAAACTTTTGTTTCAATGAAATATTATCTCATAGTCGGTGAGGCTTCGGGCGACTTGCACGCATCTAATCTTATGAAAGCCTTGAAGGATGCCGACAAGGATGCTGAATTCCGCTTTTTTGGTGGTGACCTTATGTCGCAGGTGGGCGGAACGTGTGTAAAGCATTACCGCGACCACGCTTTTATGGGTTTTTTGCCCGTGCTGCTGAACCTGCGCACCATATTTGCCAATATGGCTATGTGCAAGGCCGATATTAAAGCGTGGGCTCCCGATGTGCTTATTCTTGTTGATTATCCGGGTTTTAACCTCTCCATAGCCCGTGATATACACGCTACCACCGATATTCCTGTCTATTATTACATTGCGCCCAAAATATGGGCGTCGCGCGAGGGGCGTATAAAGAATATCAAACGCGATATCGATGAGCTTTTTTCAATTCTTCCCTTCGAGGTCGAATATTTTAAAAAGCATAATTACGACATAAACTACATTGGTAATCCTTGTGTTGATGCCGTTGATGCCTATAAGCGTGCTACACCCTGTGATGAGGCGGCTTTACGCGCAGAATATGACCTTGGTGAGAAGCCTGTGGTTGCTCTGCTTGCCGGTAGCCGTAAACACGAGATTACCGGCAATCTGCCGATGATGCTCGAGGCAATTAAACAGTACCCCGATTATCAGCCTGTGATAGCCGGTGCTCCGGGTATAGACAAGGAGTTTTATGCTCCTTATCTTGCTGCCGGTGCAAAGATAATCTTTGGCGAAACTTACCGCTTGCTTGCCCACTCCCACGCTGCGCTTGTAACCTCGGGTACGGCAACTCTGGAGACAGCTCTTTTCCGTGTGCCGCAGGTTGTTTGTTACAGCACTCCCGTGCCTTGGCTTATTTCAAAACTAAAGCCTATTTTCTTGAAGGTTAAGTATATATCTCTTGTAAACCTTGTTGCTGACAGCGAGGTGGTGCGCGAGCTTGTGGCCTCTGATATGAAGGTTGAAAATATTACAGCCGAACTTGGCAAAATTCTTCCATCGTCTTCGCCCGACCGCGCGGCAATGCTTGCCGGTTACGACTGTATGATAGAGATTCTTGGCGAGCCGGGAGCTTCGCGCCACGCTGCCGATAAGATGGTGCAGTTACTCAAGAAAAAGTGATGCCCCTATATAAAATATCAAACGGCAGCTTTCTATGAGAGCTGCCGTTTGATATTTGGACGTTTGCTGTTTTTTAGCGACAATATGTGCAATTTATGTGTATGTGCCTGCTCATTGAGGTTTCTCCACATTCGTTGCAATAATATTTTTTAGTGCTTATTCCGTAACCGCTAACATCGGGAACGCTTTTTTTCAGCCTTCCGCTTCCGTGACACGCGTGGCATTGACGGCTATGATTGTTGCTTCTATTGTATGAATTATTGCTAGAACTTCTATTGCTGTTATTATAATTGTTTCCTGAACTATAATTGTTTATATCGAAAGTTATTTGGTCGCGCCTGAAGCCGGTAATCATCCAAGTTTGACCATTAGTTTCTACACGGGTGGAACTGATCCATTTTCCATTGTTTCCGTATGTATTGTAATACGGGGTGTTATCTTTAATGAACCAACCGCTTCCTCTGGGGTTTAGATTGCCGTCGAAATTACCATAATAGTAACTGCCGTCTTTTAGGGTGAAGGTTCCACTATATCCATCTACTCTGCTGCCGGTTGTGGTGCGTGTTCCATTGAATTTGCAACCATTGTTAAATGTTGTGTTGTAAGGCGATGTTACTGAAGGTTGATACGGCGTCATATATGTTTGGTCTATTAGAAAACCGCCTTCCCATTGCGCTTTCACGTTGCTTGCAAAGCACAAAAATGCTACAAGACTGATAATAATTGTTTTTTTCATATTTTGTGTTTTTTTGCTGTCGTGAATATATGTCAAAAAAAGAAAGTAAATATCTCTTTGGTTTTAAAAAACTTGAAGTGCTTTAAAACATCCCTATGATGCTCAAGTAGATGAGCGCGCAGGGTGCAGCGAGCAGTGTACTGTCGAAACGGTCGAGCATACCGCCGTGGCCGGGGAGAAGATTACCCGAATCCTTTATACCCATCTCGCGTTTCATACAGGATTCAATGAGGTCGCCGTATGTTCCGGCAATGGCTACTACAACCGCCATTCCCATCCACTGCCATACATTCATCTGTGTAAAGAAAATTGACATAACGTAGCCGGCAATCATAGCAACAACCACACCGCCGATGGTGCCTTCCCAGGTCTTTTTGGGCGAAACGCGCTCCCACATCTTGTGGCGGCCTATGCTGCAACCTACAAAAAATGCGCCGGTGTCGTTGCACCAGATGAATACGAAGATTGCAAGTGGCAGAGCATAGTTGTATGTGCCTCCTGTTGCTCCCACGGTTGATAGAATGTTAAGCAGGGCAAAGGGCAGTGCTGCGTAAACCTGCGACATCACAAAGTAGGCATAATTGTCGAGTGAGCTACCCTCGGTTCTGTATAGCTGGCGCACAAATGTGTATGCAACCAGCAGGGTGTAAGGGGCAAAAAGCATAGCGTAATCGGTTGCTCCCATATGTGTTATCGCATATAGGATGAAGAAGAGGTAACCTCCGCCGATTACAGCAAGCAAGGTGCTGAACGAGGTATTCTTATACCCGTGGATAAGGTTGCAGAACTCGTTTACCGAGAGCATTGTTACAAGTGTGAACAAGGCTGCGAATGATGTGTGTCTGTAAAGGATAGCACCTAACAGTGTGATGCCGAACACGGCTCCTGTCAGTATGCGTACAAGTAGTTTATTCATTGTTATTTGTGTTAGTTATTGTTTCTTCTTCGGTTTGGTCGGGGGTTGCCGCTGTATTGTCGTCAGCAGGTGCAGTGGGTTCTTCATTTTCGGTAGCGGGTTTGTTCTCGCTCTCGAATATCTCTTCGCTGCGCGATGTCCAGGGGCGTTTGCCAAAAATCTTTTCAACATCTTCGGCAAAGATTACCTCGCGTTCCATAAGTATGCGGGCAAGCTCGGCGTGTCCCTCTTTGTGCTCGGTGAGCAGGGCTTTGGCACGCTCGTACTGCTCGTTTATCATTTTATGCACCTCGCTGTCAATGAGCTCGGCGGTTCTTTCGCTGTAGGGGCGGTTGAACGAGTATTCGCTGTTGTTGTAGTAGCAGAGGTTCGACAACTTGTCGCTCATTCCGGCGTATGCTATCATTCCGTATGCCTGTTTTGTCACGCGCTCCAGATCGTTCATTGCGCCGGTTGATATGTGCCCTATGAAGATATCTTCGGCAGCACGGCCACCGAGAATGGCACACATTTCGTCGAGCATCTGCTCTTTTGTGGTAATCTGTCGCTCTTCTGGCATATACCATGCTGCACCGAGAGCGCGCCCGCGAGGCACTATGGTTACCTTTATCAAGGGGTTGGCGTGCTCGAGGAACCACGATAGGGTGGCGTGGCCGGCCTCGTGAATGGCTATGGTGGTTTTCTCTTTTTCGGTCATAACCTTGGTCTTTTTCTCAAGGCCACCGATAATGCGGTCTACGGCGTCGAGGAAATCCTGTTTCTCCACAGAACGCTTGTTGTTGCGTGCGGCAATGAGGGCTGCCTCGTTGCAGACATTTGCGATGTCGGCACCCGAGAAACCGGGTGTCTGGCGTGCAAGTAGGTCTACATCGACCGAGGGGTCCAGTTTTATGTGGCGCAGGTGTACGCCAAAGATTGCCTTGCGCTCGTTTAGGTCGGGGAGGTCTACGTGTATCTGGCGGTCAAAACGTCCGGCGCGCAACAGAGCTTTGTCAAGAATGTCGGCGCGATTTGTTGCTGCCATAACTATAATACCACTGTTTGTGCCGAAGCCGTCCATCTCTGTGAGCAGCTGGTTTAGGGTGTTCTCGCGCTCGTCGTTGCCACCCATTGAGGGGTTCTTGCCACGCGCGCGCCCTACGGCGTCAATCTCGTCAATGAAGATAATGCAGGGTGCTTTCTCCTTTGCCTGGCGGAAAAGGTCGCGCACACGCGATGCTCCCACGCCCACGAACATCTCCACAAAGTCGGAGCCCGAAAGTGAGAAGAAAGGCACGTCGGCCTCGCCGGCAACCGCTTTTGCCAACAGGGTCTTTCCTGTTCCCGGAGGGCCTACAAGCAATGCGCCCTTGGGAATTTTACCACCGAGGTCGGTGTATCGGCCGGGGTTCTTAAGGAAATCCACAATCTCCTGAACCTCCTGTTTTGCACCCTCCTGTCCGGCAACATCCTTGAATGTTATTCTGTCGTGTTTCTCCTTCTCGAATAGCTTGGCTTGCGATTTTCCCACGTTGAATACATTTCCCTGTCCACTGCCGCCACCGCTCATACGGCGCATAATGAACATCCATATTGCTATGAATACAATTATGGGAAGAACGTTCCACAGGAGCCCTCCCAAATAGTCGGTTTTCTTTTCATACTGCAGACTGCCGGTGAATTTTCCCTCGTTCTCCTGTTCTTCGATAAAGCTCTCGAACTTATCCTTGGAACCGATGAGCGATGTTACCATAGGCTCTTCGCCTATTTTGTCCACCTTGCCTTTGAAGATGTATTTTGCCGAGTCGGGTATTATTTTTGCTTCAATGTCGTTATTGTCGTAAACGGTGATGCTCTTTACATATCCTTTCTCTATGTATGAAGTAAGTTCGGAGTAATTGACATTTTTTACAAGTGACTCGCTCCCCTCACCAAAGAAAAGGAAGTATAAGAGCACAGCGGCTGCACCGAGGTAGAGCCACGTGAAGTTGAATTGAGGTTTTTTGCTATTGTTTTTTGTTGTCATAATTAGTCAAGATCGGGGATATTAGTTACTTTAGCGTCGGCCCACAGGTGCTCAATGTCGTAGAACGCGCGTACATCGGGCAGGAATATGTGTACAAGTACATCACCGTAGTCCATCGCCACCCATTGAGCGTTTCTCAAACCGTCTATAGCGTAGGGCTTGCGGTGGCAGCCAATGCGCACCATATCTTCAACGGAGTTTGTAATGGCTCCCACCTGTGCCGGTGAGTTTCCTTGGCATATAACAAAATAGTCGCAGATACTGTTCCCGAGTTTCTCCATATCCACAATTGTTATACCCTTACCTTTTTTCTCCTGTATAGCTTCTGTTATCTGTTCTATCAGTTCTTTGCTTGTAATGTTTTTCTCTTGCATATTATTTATATGTTTTTGCAAAAAGGTGTATGCAAATGGCGTGCCACACTCTTTTTTTTCTGTTATGTGTCAAAATGGCATATTTGTGAAAGAGATATAATCTCTGCGAAACTTTCGCTGTTTTGCCCATTTTGTCTTTATATTACCACAAAGATAGGTTGTTTTTACCCTAAAACATATAATAATCGATAAAAATTTGGGGTATTTGAATAAAAAAATGGGTAAAACATTTTTTTTATTGTTTTTTTTTGTATCTTTGCATCGCATTTGAGCGCTGGGCTATGGTGTAATGGTAACACTGCAGATTCTGGTCCTGCCTTTCCTGGTTCGAGTCCGGGTAGCCCAACAAAAGAGGTCTTGCAATAGCAAGGCCTTTTTTTGTTGCATATTTTTGCTGTATGGCAATTTATTGAACTATTTTAAGGCTCAGTAGCAAAAAGGTGTGGGCACTCACCATATACGATACCAAACAATCTTGCTTTTGACATCTCGGTGTTATTTGTCGGTTATTCTGGATCAACGCAAAATTCTGAGGGATTTACAAATCAAGCATACAATTTTGTCAACCTGAAAAGGAAAAAATCTTTATCTTTTACACCTCTGAACTGCGCCCTGAAAGCCTTGATTTTTGCATTGAATGATTCTGATGCAG